>NZ_JBLZXB010000099.1:0-205 GCF_056099025.1 Paenibacillus sp. TSM33 | reverse complement strand
GACGGAATCACTATTGTTTTCTCTTCCTCAGGGTACTTAGATGTTTCAGGTCCCCTGGTCTGCCTCTCACTCACCTATGAATTCAGTGAGTAGTGACTGTCGATGAAGACAGCCGGGTTTCCCCATTTGGACATCCCCGGATCAAAGCTTGCTTACAGCTCCCCGAGGCTTTATCGTTGTTCGCCACGTCCTTCGTCGGCTCCTG
>NZ_JBLZXB010000098.1:0-205 GCF_056099025.1 Paenibacillus sp. TSM33 | reverse complement strand
GTTTCAGTTCCCCTGGTCTGCCTCTCACTCACCTATGAATTCAGTGAGTAGTGACTGTCGATGAAGACAGCCGGGTTTCCCCATTCGGACATCCCCGGATCAAAGCTTGCTTACAGCTCCCCGAGGCTTTATCGTTGTTCGCCACGTCCTTCGTCGGCTCCTGGCGCCTAGGCATCCTCCGTGTGCTCTTTGTAGCTTAACCTAG
>NZ_JBLZXB010000097.1:0-208 GCF_056099025.1 Paenibacillus sp. TSM33 | reverse complement strand
CTAGGTTAAGCTACAAAGAGCACACGGAGGATGCCTAGGCGCCAGGAGCCGACGAAGGACGTGGCGAACAACGATAAGGCTTCGGGGAGCTGTAAGCAAGCTTTGATCCGGGGATGTCCGAATGGGGAAACCCGGCTGTCTTCATCGACAGTCACTACTCACTGAATTCATAGGTGAGTGAGAGGCAGACCAGGGGAACTGAAACATC
>NZ_JBLZXB010000096.1:0-208 GCF_056099025.1 Paenibacillus sp. TSM33 | reverse complement strand
AGGCGACCGCCCCAGTCAAACTGCCCACCTGACACTGTCCTCGTACCGGATCACGGTACCCAGGTAGAACCTAGATACGATCAGGGTGGTATCCCAAGGATGCCTCCCCTCAAGCTGGCGCTCAAGGCTCAACGGCTCCCACCTATCCTGTACAGATCGTACCCAAATTCAATATCATGCTGCAGTAAAGCTCCATGGGGTCTTGCCG
>NZ_JBLZXB010000095.1:0-209 GCF_056099025.1 Paenibacillus sp. TSM33 | reverse complement strand
CCAGGGGAACTGAAACATCTAAGTACCCTGAGGAAGAGAAAACAATAGTGATTCCGTCAGTAGCGGCGAGCGAACGCGGATTAGCCCAAACCAAGGAGCTTGCTCCTTGGGGTTGTGGGACGTCTCATATGGAGTTACAAAGGAACCGGTTAGATGAAGATGTCTGGAAAGGCCCGCCAGAGAAGGTAAAAGCCCTGTAGTTCAAAACC
>NZ_JBLZXB010000094.1:0-209 GCF_056099025.1 Paenibacillus sp. TSM33 | reverse complement strand
ACCTTTCCCTCACGGTACTGCTTCACTATCGGTCGCCAGGGAGTATTTAGCCTTGGCAGATGGTCCTGCCGGATTCATACGGGGTTTCACGTGCCCCGCACTACTCGGGATCCGTCTCGGAGGGAACCGGTTTTGAACTACAGGGCTTTTACCTTCTCTGGCGGGCCTTTCCTGACCTCTTCATCTAACCGGTTCCTTTGTAACTCCAT
>NZ_JBLZXB010000093.1:0-211 GCF_056099025.1 Paenibacillus sp. TSM33 | reverse complement strand
TCAAGCTCCCTTCTGCCTTTGCACTCTTCGAATGATTTCCAACCATTCTGAGGGAACCTTGGCGCGCCTCAGTTACTCTTTAGGAGGCGACCGCCCCAGTCAAACTGCCCACCTGACACTGTCCTCGTACCGGATCACGGTACCAAGTTAGAACCTAGATACGATCAGGGTGGTATCCCAAGGATGCCTCCCCTCAAGCTGGCGCTCAAGG
>NZ_JBLZXB010000092.1:0-220 GCF_056099025.1 Paenibacillus sp. TSM33 | reverse complement strand
AGCTGACCAATACTAATCGGTCGAGGGCTTATCCTAAAGATAAGGCGCAATGAGTTTCGGATCCAGTTTTCAGGGTGTAAGTTCAGTATATCATCAGCTCAAGCAGCTGAAGTTACACGAACAAACACACAGCATTTGGCGATGCTGATTCCTGAAAAAGAATTTGCGAAGCAAATTCATGTTTGGTGGCGATAGCGGAGGGGTTCCACACGTACCCATC
>NZ_JBLZXB010000091.1:0-222 GCF_056099025.1 Paenibacillus sp. TSM33 | reverse complement strand
GCTTCGCAAATTCTTTTTCAGGAATCAGCATCGCCAAATGCTGTGTGTTTGTTCGTGTAACTTCAGCTGCTTGAGCTGACGATATACTGAACTTACACCCTGAAAACTGGATCCGAAACTCATTGCGTCTTATCTTTAGGATAAGCCCTCGACCGATTAGTATTGGTCAGCTCCATGCATTACTGCACTTCCACCCCCAACCTATCTACCTCGTCGTCTTCA
>NZ_JBLZXB010000090.1:0-226 GCF_056099025.1 Paenibacillus sp. TSM33 | reverse complement strand
GCTTACAGCTCCCCGAGGCTTTATCGTTGTTCGCCACGTCCTTCGTCGGCTCCTGGCGCCTAGGCATCCTCCGTGTGCTCTTTGTAGCTTAACCTAGACTTTTCTTTCACAGAAAGAAAATGTCGATATATGCTACCTTTATTTCTCTTGTTTACACAAGATCAGCTTAAAGGAATATTCTAAAACGCAATTTCGTTTCGGTATCCAGTTTTCAAGGTGCAATTCG
>NZ_JBLZXB010000089.1:0-227 GCF_056099025.1 Paenibacillus sp. TSM33 | reverse complement strand
CAAGAAGTCAGAGCCCATTTTAGGGGTGATGGCGTGCCTTTTGTAGAATGAACCGGCGAGTTACGTTCCCGTGCAAGGTTAAGGTGAAGAGCTGAAGCCGCAGCGAAAGCGAGTCTGAATAGGGCGACTGAGTACGTGGACGTAGACCCGAAACCGGGTGATCTACCCCTGTCCAGGGTGAAGGTGCGGTAACACGCACTGGAGGCCCGAACCCACGCATGTTGAAA
>NZ_JBLZXB010000088.1:0-229 GCF_056099025.1 Paenibacillus sp. TSM33 | reverse complement strand
AGATCCGCCGAAAGCCTAAGGGTTCCTGAGGAAGGTTCGTCCGCTCAGGGTAAGTCGGGACCTAAGGCGAGGCCGATAGGCGTAGTCGAAGGACAACAGGTGGAAATTCCTGTACCACCGTAATCCGTGATGAGCGATGGGGTGACGCAGTAGGGTAGTGACGCGGACTGATGGATGTCCGTCTAAGCAGTGAGGCTGATGTGTAGGCAAATCCGCACATCGTAAGGCT
>NZ_JBLZXB010000087.1:0-230 GCF_056099025.1 Paenibacillus sp. TSM33 | reverse complement strand
CAGGTCGAAATTCCTGTACCACCGTAATCCGCTATGAGCGATGGGGTGACGCAGTAGGGTAGTGACGCGGACTGATGGATGTCCGTCTAAGCAGTGAGGCTGATGTGTAGGCAAATCCACACATCGTGAAGGCTGGGCTGTGATGGGGAGCGAAAATTATAGTAGCGAAGGTCATGATCTCAGACTGCCAAGAAAAGCCTCTAGCCAGGAGAAGGTGCCCGTACCGCAAA
>NZ_JBLZXB010000086.1:0-233 GCF_056099025.1 Paenibacillus sp. TSM33 | reverse complement strand
CTTATCTTTAGGATAAGCCCTCGACCGATTAGTATTGGTCAGCTCCATGCATTACTGCACTTCCACCCCCAACCTATCTACCTCGTCGTCTTCAAGGGGTCTTACATACTGGGAAATCTCATCTTGAGGGGGGCTTCACGCTTAGATGCTTTCAGCGCTTATCCCTTCCGTACATAGCTACCCAGCGGTGCTCCTGGCGGAACAACTGGTACACCAGCGGTACGTCCATCCCG
>NZ_JBLZXB010000085.1:0-238 GCF_056099025.1 Paenibacillus sp. TSM33 | reverse complement strand
ATCTGCCAAGGCTAAATACTCCCTGGCGACCGATAGTGAAGCAGTACCGTGAGGGAAAGGTGAAAAGCACCCCGGAAGGGGAGTGAAATAGATCCTGAAACCGTGTGCTTACAAGAAGTCAGAGCCCATTTTAGGGGTGATGGCGTGCCTTTTGTAGAATGAACCGGCGAGTTACGTTCCCGTGCAAGGTTAAGGTGAAGAGCTGAAGCCGCAGCGAAAGCGAGTCTGAATAGGGCGA
>NZ_JBLZXB010000084.1:0-245 GCF_056099025.1 Paenibacillus sp. TSM33 | reverse complement strand
GCTTAAAGGAATATTCTAAAACGCAATTTCGTTTCGGTATCCAGTTTTCAAGGTGCAATATTGAGAGTTTGAACTCTCAAAACTGAGCAACGAGTGAGTAACAGGCCTAAACCTGAGTTTTGAAGCTATGCTTCATATTTGAATGTTTCCATCGCAGGAAACGATTCTCCATAGAAAGGAGGTGATCCAGCCGCACCTTCCGATACGGCTACCTTGTTACGACTTCACCCCAATCATCTACCCCA
>NZ_JBLZXB010000083.1:0-250 GCF_056099025.1 Paenibacillus sp. TSM33 | reverse complement strand
TTGAATGTTTCCATCGCAGGAAACGATTCTCCATAGAAAGGAGGTGATCCAGCCGCACCTTCCGATACGGCTACCTTGTTACGACTTCACCCCAATCATCTACCCCACCTTCGGCGGCTGGCCCCTTACGGTTACCTCACCGACTTCGGGTGTTGTAAACTCTCGTGGTGTGACGGGCGGTGTGTACAAGACCCGGGAACGTATTCACCGCGGCATGCTGATCCGCGATTACTAGCAATTCCGACTTCAT
>NZ_JBLZXB010000082.1:0-252 GCF_056099025.1 Paenibacillus sp. TSM33 | reverse complement strand
ATCACCTCCTTTCTATGGAGAATCGTTTCCTGCGATGGAAACATTCAAATATGAAGCATAAGCTTCAAAACTCAGGTTTAGGCCTGTTACTCACTCGTTGCTCAGTTTTGAGAGTTCAAACTCTCAAGCGTTTGGTGGCGATAGCGGAGGGGTTCCACACGTACCCATCCCGAACACGACCGTTAAGCCCTCCAGCGCCGATGGTACTTGGACCGCAGGGTCCTGGGAGAGTAGGACGCCGCCAAGCGCAAC
>NZ_JBLZXB010000081.1:0-252 GCF_056099025.1 Paenibacillus sp. TSM33 | reverse complement strand
GCCTTATCGTTGTTCGCCACGTCCTTCGTCGGCTCCTGGCGCCTAGGCATCCTCCGTGTGCTCTTTGTAGCTTAACCTAGACTTTTCTTTCACAGAAAGAAAATGTCGATGTTCAATAAAGAATAATTTTTGCTAAAAGCAAAATATCTTTCCTTATTTGCTACCTTTATTTCACTTGTTTACACAAGATCAGCTTAAAGGAATATTCTAAAACGCAATTTCGTTTCGGTATCCAGTTTTCAAGGTGCAATA
>NZ_JBLZXB010000080.1:0-252 GCF_056099025.1 Paenibacillus sp. TSM33 | reverse complement strand
CTTAACGAGAGTTCTTCCGCGCGCCTTAGAATTCTCTTCTCGCCTACCTGTGTCGGTTTGCGGTACGGGCACCTTCTCCTGGCTAGAGGCTTTTCTTGGCAGTCTGAGATCATGACCTTCGCTACTACAATTTTCGCTCCCCATCACAGCCCAGCCTTACGATGTGCGGATTTGCCTACACATCAGCCTCACTGCTTAGACGGACATCCATCAGTCCGCGTCACTACCCTACTGCGTCACCCCATCGCTCAT
>NZ_JBLZXB010000079.1:0-252 GCF_056099025.1 Paenibacillus sp. TSM33 | reverse complement strand
ATGAAGTCGGAATTGCTAGTAATCGCGGATCAGCATGCCGCGGTGAATACGTTCCCGGGTCTTGTACACACCGCCCGTCACACCACGAGAGTTTACAACACCCGAAGTCGGTGAGGTAACCGCAAGGAGCCAGCCGCCGAAGGTGGGGTAGATGATTGGGGTGAAGTCGTAACAAGGTAGCCGTATCGGAAGGTGCGGCTGGATCACCTCCTTTCTATGGAGAATCGTTTCCTGCGATGGAAACATTCAAAT
>NZ_JBLZXB010000078.1:0-254 GCF_056099025.1 Paenibacillus sp. TSM33 | reverse complement strand
AGCCCAAACCAAGGAGCTTGCTCCTTGGGGTTGTGGGACGTCTCCCATGGAGTTACAAAGGAACCGGTTAGATGAAGAGGTCTGGAAAGGCCCGCCAGAGAAGGTAAAAGCCCAGTAGTTCAAAACCTGTTCCCTCCGAGACGGATCCCGAGTAGTGCGGGGCACGTGAAACCCCGTATGAATCCGGCAGGACCATCTGCCAAGGCTAAATACTCCCTGGCGACCGATAGTGAAGCAGTACCGTGATGGAAAGG
>NZ_JBLZXB010000077.1:0-255 GCF_056099025.1 Paenibacillus sp. TSM33 | reverse complement strand
ACTTTCTTCTCCTGTTAACCTTCACTTCTTCTTAGATAGTTTCTCAATTCTAAATCTGATTTAGAATCAGATCTTCAACTTTCTTCTCCTGTTAACCTTCACTTCTTCTTAGATAGTTTCTCAATTCTAAATCTGATTTAGAATCAGATCTTCAACTTTCTTCTCCTGTTAACCTTCACTTCTTCTTAGATAGTTTCTCAATTCTAAATCTGATTTAGAATCAGATCTTCAACTTTCTTCTCCTGTTAACCTTCA
>NZ_JBLZXB010000076.1:0-255 GCF_056099025.1 Paenibacillus sp. TSM33 | reverse complement strand
GAATTCAGTGAGTAGTGACTGTCGATGAAGACAGCCGGGTTTCCCCATTCGGACATCCCCGGATCAAAGCTTGCTTACAGCTCCCCGAGGCTTTATCGTTGTTCGCCACGTCCTTCGTCGGCTCCTGGCGCCTAGGCATCCTCCGTGTGCTCTTTGTAGCTTAACCTAGTATCTACAATGTAAATACGATTTGCTACCTTTATTTCACTTGTTTACACAAGATCAGCTTAAAGGAATATTCTAAAACGCAATTTC
>NZ_JBLZXB010000075.1:0-255 GCF_056099025.1 Paenibacillus sp. TSM33 | reverse complement strand
ATGTCGAGCCAGTAGGCTTCCTGCTTGGCAAGCTGAGCTTTCTGCTCGTCCGATTGCTGCCATACCGCATAATCTTTGTACTGAATGCGAAGCGGCTCCAGTTGCTCCCCGCTGTACAAGCGGACGAGCTCTTCGATCAGTACGTCAATCGAAACGCCGTCAGATACGATATGATGCGTATCGAACATTAGAATGTGTCGGTCCGGCGCCAGTTCGGCAAGGCCTACCCGCAGAAGTGGCGGCTTCGCTAGATCA
>NZ_JBLZXB010000074.1:0-255 GCF_056099025.1 Paenibacillus sp. TSM33 | reverse complement strand
TCCATACAAAACGGTACGATTCCTCACCTGTGCGCAACACAGCGACACGCATCAAGGCGTCTTTTGCCAGATCAAAGCCTCTTTGCTTGTCTTTACGCGTAAATTCGAGCATGTACTCGTTTTGCTGCTCGTCCTCCATGTCCCGCAGGTCTTCAACATACAGTTCGCTGCGCTTATTCCGGTACACGACCTGAAGCGGTTCATCCTTCCAGCCGCTGTAGAAGTTCGTGCGCAGTACCGTATGCCGCTGCACCA
>NZ_JBLZXB010000073.1:0-255 GCF_056099025.1 Paenibacillus sp. TSM33 | reverse complement strand
AGCTCGTCATGAAACGCTGCGTACCGGCTTTGAGATGGTAAAAGGCGAAGCGGTTCAGCGGATTTACAAAGAAGCCGCCTTCCAGGTGGAATATGTGCAGATCAGCGAGGAGCAGGCGGAAGAAATGGTGCGCCAATTCGTTCGTCCGTTTGATCTAGCGAAGCCGCCACTTCTGCGGGTAGGCCTTGCCGAACTGGCGCCGGACCGACACATTCTAATGTTCGATACGCATCATATCGTATCTGACGGCGTTTC
>NZ_JBLZXB010000072.1:0-255 GCF_056099025.1 Paenibacillus sp. TSM33 | reverse complement strand
GTTCTTCTCATTGGAGTGGATGAAGATGAAACAGGTTGACGTTACTTTGTAACGTCTTTAATGGAGAGTTTGATCCTGGCTCAGGACGAACGCTGGCGGCGTGCCTAATACATGCAAGTCGAGCGGGATTAGTTAGAAGCTTGCTTCTAACTAATCTAGCGGCGGACGGGTGAGTAACACGTAGGCAACCTGCCCACAAGACAGGGATAACTACCGGAAACGGTAGCTAATACCCGATACATCCTTTTCCTGCAT
>NZ_JBLZXB010000071.1:0-255 GCF_056099025.1 Paenibacillus sp. TSM33 | reverse complement strand
ATGTCGAGCCAGTAGGCTTCCTGCTTGGCAAGCTGAGCTTTCTGCTCGTCCGATTGCTGCCATACCGCATAATCTTTGTACTGAATGCGAAGCGGCTCCAGTTGCTCCCCGCTGTACAAGCGGACGAACTCTTCGATCAGTACGTCAATCGAAACGCCGTCAGATACGATATGATGCGTATCGAACATTAGAATGTGTCGGTCCGGCGCCAGTTCGGCAAGGCCTACCCGCAGAAGTGGCGGCTTCGCTAGATCA
>NZ_JBLZXB010000070.1:0-255 GCF_056099025.1 Paenibacillus sp. TSM33 | reverse complement strand
AGGAGCAGTCTCGTTTGCCACAGGCAAAAATCCAGGGCAAAACGGGGTATCAGGCGGAACGCCTGGATTTTGATTTGGGCGCGGAGCTAACCGCTGGTATTCAGCGCATAGCCAAGCGTTATCAGGTGACCATCAATACGTTGATGCAGACCGTTTGGGGCCTTTTGCTGCAAAAATATAATGGCACCGATGATGTCGTGTTTGGCAGCGTAGTATCTGGACGTCCGGCAGACATTCCGAATGTGGAGCATATCA
>NZ_JBLZXB010000069.1:0-255 GCF_056099025.1 Paenibacillus sp. TSM33 | reverse complement strand
TAGCCCAAACCAAGGAGCTTGCTCCTTGGGGTTGTGGGACGTCTCACATGGAGTTACAAAGGAACCGGTTAGATGAAGAGGTCTGGAAAGGCCCGCCAGAGAAGGTAAAAGCCCTGTAGTTCAAAACTTGTTCCCTCCGAGACGGATCCCGAGTAGTGCGGGGCACGTGAAACCCCGTATGAATCCGGCAGGACCATCTGCCAAGGCTAAATACTCCCTGGCGACCGATAGTGAAGCAGTACCGTGAGGGAAAGG
>NZ_JBLZXB010000068.1:0-255 GCF_056099025.1 Paenibacillus sp. TSM33 | reverse complement strand
AGCTCGTCATGAAACGCTGCGTACCGGCTTTGAGATGGTAAAAGGCGAAGCGGTTCAGCGGATTTACAAAGAAGCCGCCTTCCAGGTGGAATATGTGCAGATCAGCGAGGAGCAGGCGGAAGAAATGATGCGCCAATTCGTTCGTCCGTTTGATCTAGCGAAGCCGCCACTTCTGCGGGTAGGCCTTGCCGAACTGGCGCCGGACCGACACATTCTAATGTTCGATACGCATCATATCGTATCTGACGGCGTTTC
>NZ_JBLZXB010000067.1:0-255 GCF_056099025.1 Paenibacillus sp. TSM33 | reverse complement strand
CTTCTCGCCTACCTGTGTCGGTTTGCGGTACGGGCACCTTCTCCTGGCTAGAGGCTTTTCTTGGCAGTCTGAGATCATGACCTTCGCTACTGTAATTTTCGCTCCCCATCACAGCCCAGCCTTACGACGTGCGGATTTGCCTACACATCAGCCTCACTGCTTAGACGGACATCCATCAGTCCGCGTCACTACCCTACTGCGTCACCCCATCGCTCATAGCGGATTACGGTGGTACAGGAATTTCGACCTGTTGTC
>NZ_JBLZXB010000066.1:0-255 GCF_056099025.1 Paenibacillus sp. TSM33 | reverse complement strand
TCTCGCCTACCTGTGTCGGTTTGCGGTACGGGCACCTTCTCCTGGCTAGAGGCTTTTCTTGGCAGTCTGAGATCATGACCTTCGCTACTGTAATTTTCGCTCCCCATCACAGCCCAGCCTTCACGATATGCGGATTTGCCTACACATCAGCCTCACTGCTTAGACGGACATCCATCAGTCCGCGTCACTACCCTACTGCGTCACCCCATCGCTCATCACGGATTACGGTGGTACAGGAATTTCGACCTGTTGTCC
>NZ_JBLZXB010000065.1:0-255 GCF_056099025.1 Paenibacillus sp. TSM33 | reverse complement strand
TCAAGATGAGATTTCCCAGTATGTAAGACCCCTTGAAGACGACGAGGTAGATAGGTTGGGGGTGGAAGTGCAGTAATGCATGGAGCTGACCAATACTAATCGGTCGAGGGCTTATCCTAAAGATAAGACGCAATGAGTTTCGGATCCAGTTTTCAGGGTGTAAGTTCAGTATATCGTCAGCTCAAGCAGCTGAAGTTACACGAACAAACACACAGCATTTGGCGATGCTGATTCCTGAAAAAGAATTTGCGAAGC
>NZ_JBLZXB010000064.1:0-255 GCF_056099025.1 Paenibacillus sp. TSM33 | reverse complement strand
CCCCCCCCCCCCCCCCCCCCCCCCCCCCCCCCCCCCCCCCCCCCCCCCCCCCCCCCCCCCCCCCCCCCCCCCCCCCCCCCCCCCCCCCCCCCCCCCCCCCCCCCCCCCCCCCCCCCCCCCCCCCCCCCCCCCCCCCCCCCCCCCCCCCCCCCCCCCCCCCCCCCCCCCCCCCCCCCCCCCCCCCCCCCCCCCCCCCCCCCCCCCCCCCCCCCCCCCCCCCCCCCCCCCCCCCCCCCCCCCCCCCCCCCCCCCCCC
>NZ_JBLZXB010000063.1:0-264 GCF_056099025.1 Paenibacillus sp. TSM33 | reverse complement strand
ATAGCCCGATCATGTGCTCCACGCCTGGAATATCCCCTGGACGACCGGACACAACGCTGCCGAACACGACATCCGTACTATTGTTATATTTCTGCAACAGAACGCCCCATACGGTTTGAATCAGCGTATTGATCGTCACCTGATTTTGTTTTGCCACCCGTTCGATCTGCGCAACCAACTCTGGCTGGAATTCGCAATCCAGATCTTCAGCGACATATTCCCCGGTGTGCATCGATTTCGGCTGTGCTTTTTGCTGCGGAAGCG
>NZ_JBLZXB010000062.1:0-265 GCF_056099025.1 Paenibacillus sp. TSM33 | reverse complement strand
TTCATGTTTGGTGGCGATAGCGGAGGGGTTCCACACGTACCCATCCCGAACACGACCGTTAAGCCCTCCAGCGCCGATGGTACTTGGACCGCAGGGTCCTGGGAGAGTAGGACGCCGCCAAGCGAATTTTATAATTATTATTCCCTGATAGCTCAGTTGGTAGAGCACTCGACTGTTAATCGAGTTGTCACAGGTTCGAGTCCTGTTCGGGGAGCCATGTGGAGAGGTGTCCGAGTTGGCCGAAGGAGCACGATTGGAAATCGTG
>NZ_JBLZXB010000061.1:0-268 GCF_056099025.1 Paenibacillus sp. TSM33 | reverse complement strand
CCTGGGGAGTACGGTCGCAAGACTGAAACTCAAAGGAATTGACGGGGACCCGCACAAGCAGTGGAGTATGTGGTTTAATTCGAAGCAACGCGAAGAACCTTACCAGGTCTTGACATCCCTCTGACCGGTCTAGAGATAGACCTTTCCTTCGGGACAGAGGAGACAGGTGGTGCATGGTTGTCGTCAGCTCGTGTCGTGAGATGTTGGGTTAAGTCCCGCAACGAGCGCAACCCTTATGCTTAGTTGCCAGCAGGTCAAGCTGGGCACT
>NZ_JBLZXB010000060.1:0-284 GCF_056099025.1 Paenibacillus sp. TSM33 | reverse complement strand
CCTTCTGCCTGTGCACACTGCGACTGATTACCAACCCTTCTGAGGGAACCTTGGGGCGCCTCCGTTACTCTTTAGGAGGCGACCGCCCCAGTCAAACTGCCCACCTGACACTGTCCTCGCACCGGATTACGGTACCAAGTTAGAACCTAGATACGACCAGGGTGGTATCCCAAGGATGCCTCCCCTCAAGCTGGCGCTCAAGGCTCAACGGCTCCCACCTATCCTGTACAGATCGTACCCAAATTCAATATCAAGCTGCAGTAAAGCTCCATGGGGTCTTTCCG
>NZ_JBLZXB010000059.1:0-291 GCF_056099025.1 Paenibacillus sp. TSM33 | reverse complement strand
AGCTTAACCTAGTATCTACAATGTAAATACGATTTGCTACCTTTATTTCACTTGTTTACACAAGATCAGCTTAAAGGAATATTCTAAAACGCAATTTCGTTTCGGTATCCAGTTTTCAAGGTGCAATGTTGAGAGTTTGAACTCTCAAAACTGAGCAACGAGTAAGTAAGTTTGAAGCTATGCTTCATATTTGAATGTTTCCATCGCAGGAAACGATTCTCCATAGAAAGGAGGTGATCCAGCCGCACCTTCCGATACGGCTACCTTGTTACGACTTCACCCCAATCATCT
>NZ_JBLZXB010000058.1:0-291 GCF_056099025.1 Paenibacillus sp. TSM33 | reverse complement strand
CGTGAGGGAAAGGTGAAAAGCACCCCGGAAGGGGAGTGAAATAGATCCTGAAACCGTGTGCTTACAAGAAGTCAGAGCCCAATTTAGGGGTGATGGCGTGCCTTTTGTAGAATGAACCGGCGAGTTACGTTCCCGTGCAAGGTTAAGGTGAAGAGCTGAAGCCGCAGCGAAAGCGAGTCTGAATAGGGCGAATGAGTACGTGGACGTAGACCCGAAACCGGGTGATCTACCCCTGTCCAGGGTGAAGGTGCGGTAACACGCACTGGAGGCCCGAACCCACGCATGTTGAAA
>NZ_JBLZXB010000057.1:0-292 GCF_056099025.1 Paenibacillus sp. TSM33 | reverse complement strand
TTTTCTTTCACAGAAAGAAAATGTCGATATATGCTACCTTTATTTCTCTTGTTTACACAAGATCAGCTTAAAGGAATATTCTAAAACGCAATTTCGTTTCGGTATCCAGTTTTCAAGGTGCAATTCGAGAGTTTGAACTCTCAAAACTGAGCAACGAGTGAGTAATTTTGAAGCTTATGCTTCATATTTGAATGTTTCCATCGCAGGAAACGATTCTCCATAGAAAGGAGGTGATCCAGCCGCACCTTCCGATACGGCTACCTTGTTACGACTTCACCCCAATCATCTACCC
>NZ_JBLZXB010000056.1:0-301 GCF_056099025.1 Paenibacillus sp. TSM33 | reverse complement strand
GGAAGGATGAGCCTGTGCAGGTCGTTTTCCGCCATCGCAGCGGAGAGTTGTACTATGAAGACCTGCGCGGACTAGAAAAAGAGGAACGAGAAGCTCGGGTGAAGGCTTTTGTCCTCGAGGATAAAGCAAAAGGATTCAACCTCGCAGAGGATGCACTCCTTCGTATCTCCATCCTGCAAACCGGGGATGAAACGTACCACTTTGTTTGGAGCTTCCATCACATTTTGATGGATGGCTGGTGTTTGTCCTTTATGACCCAGGAAGTATTCGGCAGCTATTTGGCACTGCGTGCAGATCATGA
>NZ_JBLZXB010000055.1:0-304 GCF_056099025.1 Paenibacillus sp. TSM33 | reverse complement strand
CGCTCAGGGTAAGTCGGGACCTAAGGCGAGGCCGATAGGCGTAGTCGAAGGACAACAGGTCGAAATTCCTGTACCACCGTAATCCGCTATGAGCGATGGGGTGACGCAGTAGGGTAGTGACGCGGACGGATGGATGTCCGTCTAAGCAGTGAGGCTGATGTGTAGGCAAATCCGCACATCGTGAAGGCTGGGCTGTGATGGGGAGCGAAAATTACAGTAGCGAAGGTCATGATCTCAGACTGCCAAGAAAAGCCTCTAGCCAGGAGAAGGTGCCCGTACCGCAAACCGACACAGGTAGGCGAGA
>NZ_JBLZXB010000054.1:0-317 GCF_056099025.1 Paenibacillus sp. TSM33 | reverse complement strand
CACAGACTATTCGGCGTTTTTCGTCGTTTTACGGTGCCTTCCGGGAGGTGAGAATACAAGTGTCGTACATTGGCGAAAAGCTGTGAAAATTACCTATAAAACAATTGTGGTCCACTAATTTCCGCGATTTTTTACGATGTCGTACCGACCGGCCGTTCGTTTTCCACCGCGCCGTCCGAATGCCCCGCATCACAGACTATTTGGTGGTTTTCGTCGTTTTACTGTGCCTTCCGGGAGGTGAGAATACAAGTGTCGTACATTGGCGAAAAGCTGTGAAAATTACCTATAAAACAGTTGTGGTCCACAAATTTCCGCGA
>NZ_JBLZXB010000053.1:0-319 GCF_056099025.1 Paenibacillus sp. TSM33 | reverse complement strand
GAGCAGATTTACAGTCTGATGCGTTTGGCCACTTCGCTAATCCTCCAAAATGGTGCCGGCGAGAGGACTTGAACCCCCAACCTACTGATTACAAGTCAGTTGCTCTACCAGTTGAGCTACACCGGCATATTAAGTTAAATGGCGGAACTGACGGGATTCGAACCCGCGATCTCCTGCGTGACAGGCAGGCATGTTAGGCCTCTACACCACAGTTCCAGAGGCACTTTCTAAATTGAAAGTAATTGCGGGGGCAGGATTTGAACCTACGACCTTCGGGTTATGAGCCCGACGAGCTACCGAACTGCTCCACCCCGCGATA
>NZ_JBLZXB010000052.1:0-326 GCF_056099025.1 Paenibacillus sp. TSM33 | reverse complement strand
AGATCCGCCGAAAGCCTAAGGGTTCCTGAGGAAGGTTCGTCCGCTCAGGGTAAGTCGGGACCTAAGGCGAGGCCGATAGGCGTAGTCGAAGGACAACAGGTCGAAATTCCTGTACCACCGTAATCCGCTATGAGCGATGGGGTGACGCAGTAGGGTAGTGACGCGGACTGATGGATGTCCGTCTAAGCAGTGAGGCTGATGTGTAGGCAAATCCGCACATCGTAAGGCTGGGCTGTGATGGGGAGCGAAAATTACAGTAGCGAAGGTCATGATCTCAGACTGCCAAGAAAAGCCTCTAGCCAGGAGAAGGTGCCCGTACCGCAAAC
>NZ_JBLZXB010000051.1:0-333 GCF_056099025.1 Paenibacillus sp. TSM33 | reverse complement strand
CAAATTCATGTTTGGTGGCGATAGCGGAGGGGTTCCACACGTACCCATCCCGAACACGACCGTTAAGCCCTCCAGCGCCGATGGTACTTGGACCGCAGGGTCCTGGGAGAGTAGGACGCCGCCAAGCATAAGCCCCTTCTCGGGGGATTTTTTTTCGCCTTTAAGACTGACCTCTACATAGTCAGAATTAATTGTTATTTCTAAGATGGGGCTATAGCTCAGCTGGGAGAGCGCCTGCCTTGCACGCAGGAGGTCAGGGGTTCGATCCCCCTTGGCTCCACCAATATTCCCTGATAGCTCAGTTGGTAGAGCACTCGACTGTTAATCGAGTTG
>NZ_JBLZXB010000050.1:0-335 GCF_056099025.1 Paenibacillus sp. TSM33 | reverse complement strand
CGTCCTACTCTCCCAGGACCCTGCGGTCCAAGTACCATCGGCGCTGGAGGGCTTAACGGTCGTGTTCGGGATGGGTACGTGTGGAACCCCTCCGCTATCGCCACCAAACATGAATTTGCTTCGCAAATTCTTTTTCAGGAATCAGCATCGCCAAATGCTGTGTGTTTGTTCGTGTAACTTCAGCTGCTTGAGCTGACGATATACTGAACTTACACCCTGAAAACTGGATCCGAAACTCATTGCGTCTTATCTTTAGGATAAGCCCTCGACCGATTAGTATTGGTCAGCTCCATGCATTACTGCACTTCCACCCCCAACCTATCTACCTCGTCGTC
>NZ_JBLZXB010000049.1:0-342 GCF_056099025.1 Paenibacillus sp. TSM33 | reverse complement strand
AGTACCATCGGCGCTGGAGGGCTTAACGGTCGTGTTCGGGATGGGTACGTGTGGAACCCCTCCGCTATCGCCACCAAACATGAATTTACATCGTAAATTCTTCCGTAAGGTTATTCGGTTCATCACAGATCGTGCGAATGAATCGCCATACGCTGGTTGTATGTATTTCTACATACTTTCAAGGTTACACCCTGAAAACTGGATCCGAAACTTTATTGCGTCTTATCTTAGGATAAGCCCTCGACCGATTAGTATTGGTCAGCTCCATGCATTACTGCACTTCCACCCCCAACCTATCTACCTCGTCGTCTTCAAGGGGTCTTACTTACTGGGAAATCTCAT
>NZ_JBLZXB010000048.1:0-351 GCF_056099025.1 Paenibacillus sp. TSM33 | reverse complement strand
TTGACTCCGTCATGCATAGGTTCAAATCCTATATCCCCAGCCATTAAGAGCCATTAGCTCAGTTGGTAGAGCACCTGACTTTTAATCAGGGTGTCGAAGGTTCGAGTCCTTCATGGCTCACCATTATTATTATATGCGCGTGTGGCGGAATTGGCAGACGCACTAGACTTAGGATCTAGCGTCTTTGACGTGGGGGTTCAAGTCCCTCCACGCGCATCCTGTTTTTGCGGACGTGGCTCAGCGGTAGAGCATCGCCTTGCCAAGGCGAGGGTCGCGGGTTCGATTCCCGTCGTCCGCTCCATATTTGCGCCCTTAGCTCAGCTGGATAGAGCGTTTGACTACGAATCAAAA
>NZ_JBLZXB010000047.1:0-354 GCF_056099025.1 Paenibacillus sp. TSM33 | reverse complement strand
GCCCCCCTCAAGATGAGATTTCCCAGTATGTAAGACCCCTTGAAGACGACGAGGTAGATAGGTTGGGGGTGGAAGTGCAGTAATGCATGGAGCTGACCAATACTAATCGGTCGAGGGCTTATCCTAAGATAAGACGCAAGGAAGTTTCGGATCCAGTTTTCAGGGTGTAACCTTGAAGGTATGTAGAAGTACATACAACCAGCGTATGGCGATTCATTCGCACGATATGTGATGAACCGAATAACCTTACGGAAGAATTTACGATGTAAATTCATGTTTGGTGGCGATAGCGGAGGGGTTCCACACGTACCCATCCCGAACACGACCGTTAAGCCCTCCAGCGCCGATGGTACT
>NZ_JBLZXB010000046.1:0-359 GCF_056099025.1 Paenibacillus sp. TSM33 | reverse complement strand
ACCCTGATTAAAAGTCAGGTGCTCTACCAACTGAGCTAATGGCTCTTAATGGCTGGGGATATAGGATTTGAACCTATGCATGACGGAGTCAAAGTCCGTTGCCTTACCGCTTGGCTAATCCCCATTAAATTAAGAATCAAAGGGCGGCCGATGGGGCTTGAACCCACGAATGCCGGAGTCACAGTCCGGTGCGTTAACCACTTCGCCACGACCGCCATATGATTATAAAAATACTGGTGGAGGATGATGGATTCGAACCACCGAACCCGTAAGGGAGCAGATTTACAGTCTGATGCGTTTGGCCACTTCGCTAATCCTCCAAAATGGTGCCGGCGAGAGGACTTGAACCCCCAACCTAC
>NZ_JBLZXB010000045.1:0-363 GCF_056099025.1 Paenibacillus sp. TSM33 | reverse complement strand
ACAGACTCGGCTCCTGTGATGGTGAAGCTGGCCTCCTCACCGCTACCTAATTGCTCGATTTGCTCCTCGACCGGATAGTTCTCAAAAATAAGAATATGATTAATCAAATCCTGCTTAAGCTCCGACAATCCCTGAATTTCATACAGCGGATACGTATCGTAGACATGGGAATCAATCGATTGCTCCTGGATGTGCTTCATCACGTCGGAGAATACGCTGTCCACTTGACTTCGGATACGCACCGGAATCGTATTGATAAACAGACCAATGATATGCTCCACATTCGGAATGTCTGCCGGACGTCCAGATACTACGCTGCCAAACACGACATCATCGGTGCCATTATATTTTTGCAGCAAAAGG
>NZ_JBLZXB010000044.1:0-366 GCF_056099025.1 Paenibacillus sp. TSM33 | reverse complement strand
GATTTCCCAGTATGTAAGACCCCTTGAAGACGACGAGGTAGATAGGTTGGGGGTGGAAGTGCAGTAATGCATGGAGCTGACCAATACTAATCGGTCGAGGGCTTATCCTAAAGATAAGACGCAATGAAGTTTCGGATCCAGTTTTCAGGGTGTAACACCTTGAAGGTATGTAGAAGTACATACGACAATTGTATGGTTATTCATTCACACAATCTGTAATGAACCGAATAACCTTACGGAAGAATTTGCGAAGCAAATTCATGTTTGGTGGCGATAGCGGAGGGGTTCCACACGTACCCATCCCGAACACGACCGTTAAGCCCTCCAGCGCCGATGGTACTTGGACCGCAGGGTCCTGGGAGAGTA
>NZ_JBLZXB010000043.1:0-387 GCF_056099025.1 Paenibacillus sp. TSM33 | reverse complement strand
CATCTTCTCCGGCAAGGAATGCCGCGTCGACATCGGGATCTGAGCCCACTCCGATCTCGGCGTCGGCGGCGGCCTTCTCGATCGCCGCAGGGTCGGTGAGGTCAGCACCGGCCCGCAGCACCGCAAGCGTCGCGATGCGGTACATCGCGCCGGTGTCGAGGTACCGGGCGCCGAGCGCGCGGGCCAACCCCCGTGACACCGAGGACTTTCCGGTGCCGGCCGGGCCGTCCACCGCAACAACCAAACTTCCGCTCACAAACCCACCGCCTGATAAAGCTCGCCGACTTCCTTGCGGGTGAGCGCCCGGATGCTGCCCGGCCGCTGATCCCCCAGCGACACCGAGCCGATCTCGGTACGCACCAACTCCTGCACCGGGAAGTCCACCGC
>NZ_JBLZXB010000042.1:0-400 GCF_056099025.1 Paenibacillus sp. TSM33 | reverse complement strand
GAGCAGATTTACAGTCTGATGCGTTTGGCCACTTCGCTAATCCTCCAAAATGGTGCCGGCGAGAGGACTTGAACCCCCAACCTACTGATTACAAGTCAGTTGCTCTACCAGTTGAGCTACACCGGCACATTACTCATTTCCCACTTGAAAGGTGGCTCGGGACGGAATCGAACCGCCGACACGAGGATTTTCAGTCCTCTGCTCTACCGACTGAGCTACCGAGCCATATTTTTTTTTACAACTACATCATATAGTTCGTACTATATACAGTTAAAATGGCGGAACTGACGGGATTCGAACCCGCGATCTCCTGCGTGACAGGCAGGCATGTTAGGCCTCTACACCACAGTTCCAGAGGCACTTTCTAAATTGAAAGTAATTGCGGGGGCAGGATTTGAAC
>NZ_JBLZXB010000041.1:0-433 GCF_056099025.1 Paenibacillus sp. TSM33 | reverse complement strand
TTTTCTTTCACAGAAAGAAAATGTCGATATATGCTACCTTTATTTCTCTTGTTTACACAAGATCAGCTTAAAGGAATATTCTAAAACGCAATTTCGTTTCGGTATCCAGTTTTCAAGGTGCAATTCGCTTCGTCGAAGCGAAGCCCGATGAATATTTCGGTTCCACACGATGTGTGAATGAAACATTCGTCGAAGCTTGAGAGTTTGAACTCTCAAAACTGAGCAACGAGTGAGTAAGTCCAGGATATTCATTTCATTCACACGAATGTGATGAACCGAATTGAATATCCGGTCGCAGGTATATACACCTGCTGATTTGAATGTTTCCATCGCAGGAAACGATTCTCCATAGAAAGGAGGTGATCCAGCCGCACCTTCCGATACGGCTACCTTGTTACGACTTCACCCCAATCATCTACCCCACCTTCGGCGG
>NZ_JBLZXB010000040.1:0-450 GCF_056099025.1 Paenibacillus sp. TSM33 | reverse complement strand
AGATGATTGGGGTGAAGTCGTAACAAGGTAGCCGTATCGGAAGGTGCGGCTGGATCACCTCCTTTCTATGGAGAATCGTTTCCTGCGATGGAAACATTCAAATATGAAGCATAGCTTCAAAATTACTCACTCGTTGCTCAGTTTTGAGAGTTCAAACTCTCAATATTGCACCTTGAAAACTGGATACCGAAACGAAATTGCGTTTTAGAATATTCCTTTAAGCTGATCTTGTGTAAACAAGTGAAATAAAGGTAGCAAATAAGGAAAGATATTTTGCTTTTAGCAAAAATTATTCTTTATTGAACATCGACATTTTCTTTCTATGAAAGAAAAGTCTAGGTTAAGCTACAAAGAGCACACGGAGGATGCCTAGGCGCCAGGAGCCGACGAAGGACGTGGCGAACAACGATAAGGCCTCGGGGAGCTGTAAGCAAGCTTTGATCCGGGGAT
>NZ_JBLZXB010000039.1:0-462 GCF_056099025.1 Paenibacillus sp. TSM33 | reverse complement strand
GATTTTTGCTAAAAGCAAAATATCTTTCCTTATTTGCTACCTTTATTTCACTTGTTTACACAAGATCAGCTTAAAGGAATATTCTAAAACGCAATTTCGTTTCGGTATCCAGTTTTCAAGGTGCAATGATAAATCATTTGGTGGAGCCAAGCGGGATCGAACCGCTGACCTCCTGCTTGCAAGGCAGGCGCTCTCCCAGCTGAGCTATGGCCCCAAAAGAAATTATAAAGTTATATGGTGGGCCCTAGTGGACTCGAACCACCGACCTCACCCTTATCAGGGGTGCGCTCTAACCAGCTGAGCTAAGGGCCCATAATAAACCACCAAAAAAATCCTTCTTTAGTGGTTGCGCTTGGCGGCGTCCTACTCTCCCAGGACCCTGCGGTCCAAGTACCATCGGCGCTGGAGGGCTTAACGGTCGTGTTCGGGATGGGTACGTGTGGAACCCCTCCGCTATCGCCA
>NZ_JBLZXB010000038.1:0-476 GCF_056099025.1 Paenibacillus sp. TSM33 | reverse complement strand
CGGTGAGGTAACCGCAAGGGGCCAGCCGCCGAAGGTGGGGTAGATGATTGGGGTGAAGTCGTAACAAGGTAGCCGTATCGGAAGGTGCGGCTGGATCACCTCCTTTCTATGGAGAATCGTTTCCTGCAACGGAAACATTCAAATATGAAGCATAAGCTTCAATAAATCATCATTCCATTTGTTCAGTTTTGATGGAACTTGTGAGGGGCCATAGCTCAGCTGGGAGAGCGCCTGCCTTGCACGCAGGAGGTCAGCGGTTCGATCCCGCTTGGCTCCACCAATTACAATTTCATCTATAACCGTTTGGAGATCATCAACTCTTCAGGAGTTGATTGATAATCACACAGCTTTGCACCTTGAAAACTGGATACCGAAACGAAATTGCGTTTTAGAATATTCCTTTAAGCTGATCTTGTGTAAACAAGTGAAATAAAGGTAGCAAATAAGGAAAGATATTTTGCTTTTAGCAAAAATCA
>NZ_JBLZXB010000037.1:0-505 GCF_056099025.1 Paenibacillus sp. TSM33 | reverse complement strand
ATGCATAGGTTCAAATCCTATATCCCCAGCCATTAAGAGCCATTAGCTCAGTTGGTAGAGCACCTGACTTTTAATCAGGGTGTCGAAGGTTCGAGTCCTTCATGGCTCACCATTATCATTGTATGCGCGTGTGGCGGAATTGGCAGACGCACTAGACTTAGGATCTAGCGTCTTTGACGTGGGGGTTCAAGTCCCTCCACGCGCATACCTGTTTTTGCGGACGTGGCTCAGCGGTAGAGCATCGCCTTGCCAAGGCGAGGGTCGCGGGTTCGATTCCCGTCGTCCGCTCCATATTTGCGCCCTTAGCTCAGCTGGATAGAGCGTTTGACTACGAATCAAAAGGCCGGGAGTTCGAATCTCTCAGGGCGCGCCATTAATTTCATAAGCCGGTGTGGCGGAATTGGCAGACGCGCGCGACTCAAAATCGTGAGGGAAACCGTGGAGGTTCGAGTCCTCTCACCGGCATCTATTTCGGGATGTAGCTCAGCTTGGTAGAGCACCTGGT
>NZ_JBLZXB010000036.1:0-528 GCF_056099025.1 Paenibacillus sp. TSM33 | reverse complement strand
GTTAGGCCTCTACACCACAGTTCCAGAGGCACTTTCTAAATTGAAAGTAATTGCGGGGGCAGGATTTGAACCTACGACCTTCGGGTTATGAGCCCGACGAGCTACCGAACTGCTCCACCCCGCGATAAAAATATGGTGGAGGCTGAGGGGATCGAACCCCCGACCCTCTGCTTGTAAGGCAGATGCTCTCCCAGCTGAGCTAAGCCTCCATACTACTATGACCCGTAGGGGATTCGAACCCCTGTTACCTCCGTGAAAGGGAGGTGTCTTAACCCCTTGACCAACGGGCCACATATCTATTATAAGAGCTGGCGGAGAGAGAGGGATTCGAACCCTCGAGACGCTTTTGGCGCCTACACGATTTCCAATCGTGCTCCTTCGGCCAACTCGGACATCTCTCCATATGGCTCCCCGAACAGGACTCGAACCTGTGACAACTCGATTAACAGTCGAGTGCTCTACCAACTGAGCTATCAGGGAATATTGGTGGAGCCAAGGGGGATCGAACCCCTGACCTCCTGCGTGCAA
>NZ_JBLZXB010000035.1:0-544 GCF_056099025.1 Paenibacillus sp. TSM33 | reverse complement strand
TTGCTTACAGCTCCCCGAGGCTTTATCGTTGTTCGCCACGTCCTTCGTCGGCTCCTGGCGCCTAGGCATCCTCCGTGTGCTCTTTGTAGCTTAACCTAGTATCTACAATGTAAATACGATTTGCTACTTTAAGTTTTCTCGTTTACACAAGATCAGCTTAAAGGAATATTCTAAAACGCAATTTCGTTTCGGTATCCAGTTTTCAAGGTGCAATATTGAGAGTTTGAACTCTCAAAACTGAGCAACGAGTGAGTAACAGGCCTAAACCTGAGTTTTGAAGCTTATGCTTCATATTTGAATGTTTCCATCGCAGGAAACGATTCTCCATAGAAAGGAGGTGATCCAGCCGCACCTTCCGATACGGCTACCTTGTTACGACTTCACCCCAATCATCTACCCCACCTTCGGCGGCTGGCTCCTTGCGGTTACCTCACCGACTTCGGGTGTTGTAAACTCTCGTGGTGTGACGGGCGGTGTGTACAAGACCCGGGAACGTATTCACCGCGGCATGCTGATCCGCGATTACTAGCAATTCCGACTTCAT
>NZ_JBLZXB010000034.1:0-558 GCF_056099025.1 Paenibacillus sp. TSM33 | reverse complement strand
CCCCATTCGGACATCCCCGGATCAAAGCTTGCTTACAGCTCCCCGAAGCCTTATCGTTGTTCGCCACGTCCTTCGTCGGCTCCTGGCGCCTAGGCATCCTCCGTGTGCTCTTTGTAGCTTAACCTAGTATTTACAATGTAAATACGATTCGCTACCTTTATTTCACTTGTTTACACAAGATCAGCTTAAAGGAATATTCTAAAACGCAATTTCGTTTCGGTATCCAGTTTTCAAGGTGCAATAATCTCCGGCTTCAACCCCGGAAGAACATCATATCAAATTCCTCAATACTTGAATACAAGTATATCTTGGAAATCATATGTGAGAGTTTGAACTCTCAAAACTGAGCAACGAGTGAGTAGTTTAGGGATATTCATTTCATTCACACCTATGTGATGAACCAAATCGAATATCCGGTCGCAGGTACGTGTACCTGCTGATTTGAATGTTTCCATCGCAGGAAACGATTCTCCATAGAAAGGAGGTGATCCAGCCGCACCTTCCGATACGGCTACCTTGTTACGACTTCACCCCAATCATCTACCCCACCTTCGGCGG
>NZ_JBLZXB010000032.1:0-585 GCF_056099025.1 Paenibacillus sp. TSM33 | reverse complement strand
CAACTCGATTAACAGTCGAGTGCTCTACCAACTGAGCTATCAGGGAATATTGGTGGAGCCAAGGGGGATCGAACCCCTGACCTCCTGCGTGCAAGGCAGGCGCTCTCCCAGCTGAGCTATAGCCCCAAACTTTTAGTCAATCTAGAAATGGTGGGCCTTAGTGGACTCGAACCACCGACCTCACCCTTATCAGGGGTGCGCTCTAACCAGCTGAGCTAAAGGCCCTAATTCATAAAATTTTATCATCCTTTAAAGGACTTTGCTTGGCGGCGTCCTACTCTCCCAGGACCCTGCGGTCCAAGTACCATCGGCGCTGGAGGGCTTAACGGTCGTGTTCGGGATGGGTACGTGTGGAACCCCTCCGCTATCGCCACCAAACGTGAATTTGCTCCGCAAATTCTTCCGTAAGCTTATTCGGTTCATCACAGATTGTGTGAAAGAATAGCTATACGCTTGTTGTATGTACTTCTACATACCTTCAAGGTGTTACACCCTGAAAACTGGATCCGAAACTCATTACGTCTTATCTTTAGGATAAGCCCTCGACCGATTAGTATTGGTCAGCTCCATGCATTACTGCACTTC
>NZ_JBLZXB010000031.1:0-646 GCF_056099025.1 Paenibacillus sp. TSM33 | reverse complement strand
GTTAGGCCTCTACACCACAGTTCCAGAGGCACTTTCTAAATTGAAAGTAATTGCGGGGGCAGGATTTGAACCTACGACCTTCGGGTTATGAGCCCGACGAGCTACCGAACTGCTCCACCCCGCGATATAAAATATGGTGGAGGCTGAGGGGATCGAACCCCCGACCCTCTGCTTGTAAGGCAGATGCTCTCCCAGCTGAGCTAAGCCTCCATATTATGACCCGTAGGGGATTCGAACCCCTGTTACCTCCGTGAAAGGGAGGTGTCTTAACCCCTTGACCAACGGGCCTTGCAAAATGAATTCTGATTTAATAAATTTATGGCGGAGAGAGAGGGATTCGAACCCTCGCACCACTTACGCAGTCTAACCCCTTAGCAGAGGGTCCCCTTATAGCCACTTGGGTATCTCTCCGAGTAGCGGCAGAGGGGATCGAACCCCCGACCTCACGGGTATGAACCGTACGCTCTAGCCAGCTGAGCTATGCCGCCACCTTATATATAAAATCCAGAAATATTAAAAATATGGCTCCCCGAACAGGACTCGAACCTGTGACAACTCGATTAACAGTCGAGTGCTCTACCAACTGAGCTATCAGGGAATATTGGTGGAGCCAAGGGGGATCGAACCCCTGACCTCCTGCGTGCAA
>NZ_JBLZXB010000030.1:0-648 GCF_056099025.1 Paenibacillus sp. TSM33 | reverse complement strand
GACACCCTGATTAAAAGTCAGGTGCTCTACCAACTGAGCTAATGGCTCTTAATGGCTGGGGATATAGGATTTGAACCTATGCATGACGGAGTCAAAGTCCGTTGCCTTACCGCTTGGCTAATCCCCAATATGCATATGATTCACAATTCCCCTATATTTCATCCATGTAAGAGAATAAAATATGGTGGAGGCTGAGGGGATCGAACCCCCGACCCTCTGCTTGTAAGGCAGATGCTCTCCCAGCTGAGCTAAGCCTCCATACTATCCTATGACCCGTAGGGGATTCGAACCCCTGTTACCTCCGTGAAAGGGAGGTGTCTTAACCCCTTGACCAACGGGCCATCCTGTAACAAGCTCTCAACCGGGATCGAACCGGTGACCTCATCCTTACCATGGATGCACTCTACCTACTGAGCTATGAGAGCAAATGGCTCCCCGAACAGGACTCGAACCTGTGACAACTCGATTAACAGTCGAGTGCTCTACCAACTGAGCTATCAGGGAATAATAATTATAAAATGCGCTTGGCGGCGTCCTACTCTCCCAGGACCCTGCGGTCCAAGTACCATCGGCGCTGGAGGGCTTAACGGTCGTGTTCGGGATGGGTACGTGTGGAACCCCTCCGCTATCGCCACCAAACATGAATTT
>NZ_JBLZXB010000029.1:0-793 GCF_056099025.1 Paenibacillus sp. TSM33 | reverse complement strand
AGTCCTGTTCGGGGAGCCATGTGGAGAGGTGTCCGAGTTGGCCGAAGGAGCACGATTGGAAATCGTGTAGGCGCCAAAAGCGTCTCGAGGGTTCGAATCCCTCTCTCTCCGCCAGAATTATTTTATAGCATGGCCCGTTGGTCAAGGGGTTAAGACACCTCCCTTTCACGGAGGTAACAGGGGTTCGAATCCCCTACGGGTCATAGCAGTATGGAGGCTTAGCTCAGCTGGGAGAGCATCTGCCTTACAAGCAGAGGGTCGGGGGTTCGATCCCCTCAGCCTCCACCATTTATTTTAATAGATTTCCCTACTATTATCGCGGGGTGGAGCAGTTCGGTAGCTCGTCGGGCTCATAACCCGAAGGTCGCAGGTTCAAATCCTGCCCCCGCAACCAATTAACTTTTTAATGATAATTATTATGGAACTGTGGTGTAGAGGCCTAACATGCCTGCCTGTCACGCAGGAGATCGCGGGTTCGAATCCCGTCAGTTCCGCCATTTTCACAAAGTTACATTACCCTGTTGGGAGCCATTAGCTCAGTTGGTAGAGCACCTGACTTTTAATCAGGGTGTCGAAGGTTCGAGTCCTTCATGGCTCACCATTCATGCACTTATAGGTCATGATATAATTGTATTGCGGACGTGGCTCAGCGGTAGAGCATCGCCTTGCCAAGGCGAGGGTCGCGGGTTCGATTCCCGTCGTCCGCTCCATATTTGCGCCCTTAGCTCAGCTGGATAGAGCGTTTGACTACGAATCAAAAGGCCGGGAGTTCGAATCTCTCAGGGCGCGCCAT
>NZ_JBLZXB010000028.1:0-864 GCF_056099025.1 Paenibacillus sp. TSM33 | reverse complement strand
GGGTGATGGCGTGCCTTTTGTAGAATGAACCGGCGAGTTACGTTCCCGTGCAAGGTTAAGGTGAAGAGCTGAAGCCGCAGCGAAAGCGAGTCTGAATAGGGCGAATGAGTACGTGGACGTAGACCCGAAACCGGGTGATCTACCCCTGTCCAGGGTGAAGGTGCGGTAACACGCACTGGAGGCCCGAACCCACGCATGTTGAAAAATGCGGGGATGAGGTGGGGGTAGCGGAGAAATTCCAATCGAACCCGGAGATAGCTGGTTCTCCCCGAAATAGCTTTAGGGCTAGCCTCGGAAAGAAGAATCGTGGAGGTAGAGCACTGATTGGGTGCGGGGCCCGCAAGGGTTACCAAGCTCAGTCAAACTCCGAATGCCATAGATTTAGTTCCGGGAGTCAGACAGTGAGTGCTAAGATCCATTGTCGAAAGGGAAACAGCCCAGACCATCAGCTAAGGTCCCCAAGTGTGTGTTAAGTGGGAAAGGATGTGGAGTTGCACAGACAACCAGGATGTTGGCTTAGAAGCAGCCACCATTGAAAGAGTGCGTAATAGCTCACTGGTCGAGTGACTCTGCGCCGAAAATGTAACGGGGCTAAACACACCACCGAAGCTATGGCTTGATGCTTTGCATCAGGGGTAGGGGAGCGTTGAATGCGGGTTGAAGGTGTACCGGAAGGAGCGCTGGACTGCATTCAAGTGAGAATGCCGGTATGAGTAACGAAAAGATCTGTGAGAATCAGATCCGCCGAAAGCCTAAGGGTTCCTGAGGAAGGTTCGTCCGCTCAGGGTAAGTCGGGACCTAAGGCGAGGCCGATAGGCGTAGTCGAAGGACAACAGGTCGAAATTCCTGTACCACCGTAATCCG
>NZ_JBLZXB010000026.1:0-1095 GCF_056099025.1 Paenibacillus sp. TSM33 | reverse complement strand
CTTCGACTTCACCCATCTCAATCCGGTACCCCCGGATTTTCACCTGGTTGTCGATCCGGCCGATGAAGTCCACGTTCCCGTCCTCCATCCACCGCGCCAAGTCTCCCGTGCGGTACAGCCGCTCGCCTGCGGCGAACGGGCTGTCTACGAACTTCTCTTCCGTCAAATCCGGACGGTTCAAGTACCCGCGCGCTACCCCGACTCCGCCGATGACCAGTTCGCCCAGCACCCCGACCGGCACCGGATTCAGGTGCGCGTCTACGATGTAGAATTTCGCATTCAGCCACGCTTTACCGATCGGCACATTGCCTGTCTGCGGCAGCTTCGCCAGCGGCTCGTCATAGAAGCTTGAGTCAATCGCCGCTTCCGTCACGCCGTATGCGTTAATGATTCGGAACAACGAGCCGAAGCGTTCCTGCAAGGTCCGGTAATCCGCCACGCTGCAGCTGTCCGAGCTCGTGATCAACAGCTCCATCCCACTCATATCCAGCTGCTGCTCGTGCACGTACTCCAGGAACGGCACGATCAGCGCCGGCGTCGATTCGAAGATGGTGACCCGCTCCCGCTCAATCCAGTGGTGCAGACGAGACGGATCGATCCGGTCGTCCTTCGGCACAATCACCATCGTGCCTCCGTTATACAGCGTCCGCGCGATATCTCCCACGAACACGTCGAACGAGAAGCTTGCGAGCTGCAGCAGCCGCACCGGGAACTGATCCAACCGGTATTCCCGCCGGTAGCCCCCCGCCGTGTTCACCAGGCTGCGGTGCTCGATCATCACGCCCTTCGGCTTGCCCGTCGTTCCCGACGTGTAGATTACGTAAGCCAGATCCTCCGGACGGGCTTCATGGAAGCTGTCGGCATTCGCCCGCTCCTCGCTGTACGAAGTTTCGTCGTCCAGGTACAGCACCGCCTCCAGCGTCAGCTCCTCTTCACCGAGCCAGGCTTCGGCACGCTCTCGCAGCAGTGTTTGCGTCAGCAGCACCTTCGCTCCGCTGTCTTCAAGCATGAACCGCACGCGGTCCGCCGGATAATCCGGGTCAAGCGGCACATACGCCCCACCCGCTTTCCAGACGGCCAGCACGGCCACCAGCA
>NZ_JBLZXB010000025.1:0-1556 GCF_056099025.1 Paenibacillus sp. TSM33 | reverse complement strand
CGGGTCTACGTCCACGTACTCATTCGCCCTATTCAGACTCGCTTTCGCTGCGGCTTCAGCTCTTCACCTTAACCTTGCACGGGAACGTAACTCGCCGGTTCATTCTACAAAAGGCACGCCATCACCCCTAAAATGGGCTCTGACTTCTTGTAAGCACACGGTTTCAGGATCTATTTCACTCCCCTTCCGGGGTGCTTTTCACCTTTCCCTCACGGTACTGCTTCACTATCGGTCGCCAGGGAGTATTTAGCCTTGGCAGATGGTCCTGCCGGATTCATACGGGGTTTCACGTGCCCCGCACTACTCGGGATCCGTCTCGGAGGGAACGGGTTTTGAACTACAGGGCTTTTACCTTCTCTGGCGGGCCTTTCCAGACCTCTTCATCTAACCGGTTCCTTTGTAACTCCATGTGAGACGTCCCACAACCCCAAGGAGCAAGCTCCTTGGTTTGGGCTAATCCGCGTTCGCTCGCCGCTACTGACGGAATCACTATTGTTTTCTCTTCCTCAGGGTACTTAGATGTTTCAGTTCCCCTGGTCTGCCTCTCACTCACCTATGAATTCAGTGAGTAGTGACTGTCGATGAAGACAGCCGGGTTTCCCCATTCGGACATCCCCGGATCAAAGCTTGCTTACAGCTCCCCGAGGCTTTATCGTTGTTCGCCACGTCCTTCGTCGGCTCCTGGCGCCTAGGCATCCTCCGTGTGCTCTTTGTAGCTTAACCTAGACTTTTCTTTCACAGAAAGAAAATGTCGATGTTCAATAAAGAATGATTTTTGCTAAAAGCAAAATATCTTTCCTTATTTGCTACCTTTATTTCACTTGTTTACACAAGATCAGCTTAAAGGAATATTCTAAAACGCAATTTCGTTTCGGTATCCAGTTTTCAAGGTGCAATGATAAATCATTTGGTGGAGCCAAGCGGGATCGAACCGCTGACCTCCTGCTTGCAAGGCAGGCGCTCTCCCAGCTGAGCTATGGCCCCAAAAAAAATATAAAATTTATGGTGGGCCCTAGTGGACTCGAACCACCGACCTCACCCTTATCAGGGGTGCGCTCTAACCAGCTGAGCTAAGGGCCCATAATAAACCACCAAAAAAATCCTTCTTTAGTGGTTGCGCTTGGCGGCGTCCTACTCTCCCAGGACCCTGCGGTCCAAGTACCATCGGCGCTGGAGGGCTTAACGGTCGTGTTCGGGATGGGTACGTGTGGAACCCCTCCGCTATCGCCACCAAACGCTTGAGAGTTTGAACTCTCAAAACTGAGCAACGAGTGAGTAATTTTGAAGCTTATGCTTCATATTTGAATGTTTCCATCGCAGGAAACGATTCTCCATAGAAAGGAGGTGATCCAGCCGCACCTTCCGATACGGCTACCTTGTTACGACTTCACCCCAATCATCTACCCCACCTTCGGCGGCTGGCCCCTTGCGGTTACCTCACCGACTTCGGGTGTTGTAAACTCTCGTGGTGTGACGGGCGGTGTGTACAAGACCCGGGAACGTATTCACCGCGGCATGCTGATCCGCGATTACTAGCAATTCCGACTTCATGTAGG
>NZ_JBLZXB010000024.1:0-4144 GCF_056099025.1 Paenibacillus sp. TSM33 | reverse complement strand
ATCTGATTTAGAATCAGATCTTCAACTTTCTTCTCCTGTTAACCTTCACTTCTTCTTAGATAGTTTCTCAATTCTAAATCTGATTTAGAATCAGATCTTCAACTTTCTTCTCCTGTTAACCTTCACTTCTTCTTAGATAGTTTCTCAATTCTAAATCTGATTTAGAATCAGATCTTCAAACTTTCTTCTCCTTCTCACTTTCACTTCTTTAAATTTTTTTTATGTTAACAAGTAAAAATAATGATGTAGAAAACAAAAGTATTTAATGTTACAATGAAGCTACAAGTTCTCTATTTAATTATTTTTGTTTTATAACTCTATTTGTCGTGTCTAAATAAATAACAAATTTTATCTAGTCTTCTTTCTAAAGTTGAATCCGAATTATACACTTAAATCTTTATCTAGAATTCCAAACTAAAGATATTCCTTTATTCTAACTACTCTAACTTTTTTGCTTATAAGCTTTTTTGTCGTACCTAAATAAGTTTCAGAAATTGGCTACTATCTTTTTAAAGAGATAATACGAAATCGCATATTTATACTTTATTTATATAAAATATGAGAATAAAGATGTAAAGGCGAAATCGTATTTATATATTATCTCAAAAAAAAACCGCAACCTGAAATGGTTACGGTTTAAATCATCGGGAAACTATAAGCTTGTATATGTAAGTAATCCGGTGACTAAAAGAAAAACAGAAGAGTAAGAGGGTTACCAAACTTTGGTCGGTGGGGTAATCCTCTTACTATTTTTTAATCAAACAGATATACGTTAACAGCGCCAATAGAGAATTGAAGCCTGTAAAAATTATCATAATTATGCTTGATACGATTGTTACTGTCTCCATATTTTCGCCTCCCTCCGTTTAATTACGGAGGACCTGCATATAACGGAGCTTTATAGCATTCCCGAGTTCTATTATATTATATACTATAGATAGTTGCCTAGTACAGTACTTCGTATATCGAAAAAAGCATTTATATGTATTCAGATGACAAAAATACAATTCTATATGGGTGGAATGTTTTTTTATAATTTTTCTATTAATTACGCTATGATTTCCCTCATATAAGGCAACGTTATCGGTAAAAGATAGATTTGGACATCTAACTTATACATAGCTGCGCCTCCATAATCTCATCGGCTCCCCTCAGTAAACCAGTCTTTTCCCTTGGTCGCTAAACAATAATCCGTGAGTTAAATCAGTCAGCAGCCTTTCCGCATCTACTCTGCTCATATGATCATCCCCAATATCAAATTAAACCTTCACTACGTCCAACTAATTGACTCTACCGCTGCAGTCAAATCCTCAACGCCTGGTGTCGTGTAAATCATGGTCATCTGAATATTAGGTGTACCATCTTCTTTGAAGTGTCCCATCAGCGTTGCCACCTGCTGCAGATCAATTTTGGACACGACCAGGTCATGTCCAAAGCTGTGTCTTAGGGCGTGACAGGTTAAGTGTTCTATCCTGATACGTCTGCGATACTTCTCCACCAAATGCTGAACCGCACGGACGGCCAATCTTTTGGAACGTTGAGACACAAATACATAAGGACTATCATCGATCCGATCCGCCAGGTAACTCTCCAAAGCAGAGCGAACTTCCGCGTTCAGCGGAACCTCCCGGTCCTTGTATCCTTTCCCTCGAATATACACGCTTCCTGACCGCGGATTTATGGAGAGCTCCGTTTTCATCATTTCACACAATTCATGGACTCGCAGGCCTGCACGCAGCAAGGTAACCACAATGGCAAAGTCCCTTTTGCTTCCGTCTTTTCGTACTTCCCGCAGAAAAGTATTCTGTTCATTCCGTGAAAGCCACTTTGGGGTCCGTCTTGCCACCGGTGGTTTTTTCACTGGACCGACCGGATTGTCCGGGATCAGATTTTGAGAAGCAAAATAATTGAAGATAGCGTTCAAGTGAACAAAGGTCAGCTGCATCGTACTTGGCTTTGCCGGCCGTCCTCCCCTTCCACCAAAATCCAGCATGTAACGTTTGTAATCTGCGATATCTTTTTGAGTCGCCAACCCTGGATCATCGAGATCCGTATCCGTCTCAAGCATCCACTTCCAGAATTTACTCCAGGTCGCTTTGTAATTTTGAATAGTCCGATCGTTTAACCCGGATTCCTGCAGATGCTGAATAAATTTTTCGAACAGTTGAGACATTTTGAGGATCCCTCTTTTTCTATTTATAGAAGATGACGAGTTTTTTTAGCCTTATGAAACGGTCGAATGCGGCCTCGTTTCTTCTATTATATCAAATCTCGTCATCTTCTGTATAGAGAAGATGACGAATAACAAAATTCATGTTCTATGATATGTTTTGAGGCGTAGTTAGAAATTTCAGGATAACAAGCAGCCTATGATGCTATATAAACTATTAAAATGTACATATAACCCCCCTTAGTGATTAGGTATCATTCATCATAAGCATGAAGCACTTAATATATCGCCCAAAAGAAGATCTGCATTTATAGGTGCATCTTTTGGATCAGCCCTAGGTTGTTACTTTCCCTAATAACTTTCAAATTCAAAAGTAAGCGAGCGCCTACGCAGGCTCTTTCTCCCGGCGCAGGCGCTCAGTTATCGGTGTAAGCTAATCTTTTCGTTTCGTTCTGCATACCTTGTGTGGGGGATGTGTAAAAAGGATGTCCCTTCCTGAAGACTTTCTTTTTACGTTGATCTTCAATGAATAATACACGTTCGTACATATTTTTTTGAAAGACAATTATTAAAATACGATTAGTAATTTTTAAACAGCGTGAAGGGCAGGAACAATTCCCTTCTTGTTCAATCCATTATTACATCCCTCTAACTCTCAAATTATATTCTTCTCCGCCATCACCGTTCCCTGAATACACAAATATCTCGTAATGTCCATATTTAGGTGAAGAAACAGTTTTTGTGAATGTAAATTTATTTTGTTTCGTGGCATTATATGTTGCCACTTCTACTCTCTTATTCGGATTATTTTCATAATCAGGATAGTAATAAAGTCTCACGGAAGTTGGAGCATTTTTACTAACATATCCTATACGAAGAGTATTTCCATCTTCCTCTGTAAAATCAAAATTATAACTATCATACCCTTTATTTAGAACATACTGATCACCACTATCGACAAGCAGGTCGCCAGTAGCGAAAATACTAAATTCATCTGTTGTCGCGTACTTTTCAAATAGTAGAGAAGGAGATGCCTGTACATGATGAGACTGAGCTGCTGTTACTCCTGTAGGTAGTATAAAAAGGGCCAGAGCAAGTGAAGAAGCTAAAATCTCTTTTTTCATATTAAAATCTCCTTGTTAAATGAATTAATTTCAAAAAAAATATAACATTTCGAGCCTCTGAATACAATATATTGTCAAATATAAAAATAATTTCTCTTTAGCAACACCTTTAATGTATTCTTTTCCACCGCGAACACATCCTAAGCCGCTTTCGCATAAACTCTATGTTCATCCAATTCTCCGCTTACTAAGACGTTAGGAAACGTAAACTTTGAGAGACGGTTGACGAACTGAATTGGTCTCAGACAGTCAATCAGTTTCTTTCCTCTTAGTGATTATTCACCTAAAAAGTAGAGGTAAATAATTTAATAGTCTGATTAGAAACACAGGAGTAGGTCACTAGGATATTTGGCTGTTCTTTTTAATAAGAACGTGGGCAAATAGCAATTCTAATACCGACTCAAACTTGGAAGAAAACAAAAAAGAACACAGCCATTAAGGCTGTGCTCTTTTTTGTGCTTGGCAACGTCCTACTCTCCCAGGACCCTGCGGTCCAAGTACCATCGGCGCTGGAGGGCTTAACGGTCGTGTTCGGGATGGGTACGTGTGGAACCCCTCCGCTATCGCCACCAAACAGGAATTTACGGTGTAAATTCTTCCGTAGGGTTATTCGTCATCACAGATTGTGTGAATGAATAGCCGTACGCTTGTCGTATGTACTTCTACATACCTTCAAGGTGTTACACCCTGAAAACTGGACCCGAAACTTCCTTGCGTCTTATCTTAGGATAAGCCCTCGACCGATTAGTATTGGTCAGCTCCATGCATTACTGCACTTCCACCCCCAACCTATCTACCTCGTCGTCTTCAAGGGGTCTTACTTACTGGGAAATCTCATCTTGAGGGGGGC
>NZ_JBLZXB010000023.1:0-460558 GCF_056099025.1 Paenibacillus sp. TSM33 | reverse complement strand
GTGTTACTCACCCGTCCGCCGCTAGGTTAATTAGAAGCAAGCTTCTAATTAACCCCGCTCGACTTGCATGTATTAGGCACGCCGCCAGCGTTCGTCCTGAGCCAGGATCAAACTCTCCATTAAAGACCAACCGAGGTTGGTTATAGAAAGAGCGATAAGCTCATGTTGAAACTGACGAGATAAAATATCTCATTGTTTGATTTTGCGAACAAAATCATTTACTCACTCGTTGTTCAGTTTTCAAAGATCAAACATTCTTTGCTTGCTTTAGAGTCACTCTCGTTCCCCTTAGCAACTTTTATAGTATATCATGTTAACTAATTTTGTGTCAACATTTTTTTCAAAAGTGTTCTCCGCTTCTTTATTTCAACACTTGAAGCGACAAGAAATAATATATCATATTTTCACTATACTGTGGAACTGTTTTTTTTAAAAGCTTAGTTAAGCACAATACACTCGATATATAGCTCTCTTTGAAGCATCAGGTTAATGATCTCCCCATCTACTTGAATCAACGGACGAGTCGGGTGATCTCGATCAGCAAATATAATCTCCCCTGTACGGTTATCATTCAGACGCACCTTGGTCCCATTATTAAATTGGGTTAGCTTTTGAATAAAGACTTGCACGACACTTGGGTCCAGCTTTCCAAATGATTCTGATTTGATTTGCTCTAGAACCAGATAAGGTGATTGGGCAGGTCGGTATGTTTTCTCCAGAGTCATGGCATGGAATACATCAGCCACCCCTACGATTTTAGCGTATATGTGGATTTGCTCCCCCTTAAGGCGCAATGGATATCCAGTACCGTCCACTTTCTCATGATGCTGAAGAGCTGCCAAACGTACACCTTCGTTAATAGCCTTCACATTTTTAAGCAATTGGTACCCTAGCGATGTATGGCGGCGTACTTCTTCTTGCTCTTCTCGCGTCAGTTGGGAGGGCTTGTACAGAATGGAGGGGTCCATCTTAGCATTCCCTATATCATGAAGCAATCCGGCAAAAGCCACCTGCATCCAATCCTTTTGAGGCAACCCAATCCATTGTGCAATGGAGTAAGAGGTAAGGGAGGTTAGCACCGCATTGTGAAAAATATAGTCCACCTCGATCATAGCAGGCGGAGTATAGGTCATTACATTATAACGTTGAATATGCGCCAGCAAGGACTCCAGTTGTCCGCGCAACTCATATATAGATAAATTAGAGACAAGCACTGATTGAAACGCATTCTTAACAAGCATCACCATTTTGTCATACTCATCCTGAAATTGTTCAGATTCATCTCGCCCATCTAACGAAGCTCCCTGCGATTCAGCTGTTCCAGATCGAACAGTGGTAGGCTCGCTACTGGACTTTGCAATATCATCCGTCCCTACCTCTACTTGTTGAATCAGGAACGCCTCTAAAATCTCTAAGTCACGTGGTAGCAAAATACGCCCTTTCGGTAACAGCAAGCTGCCCATTTCAGTAAAAACGTCGCTTTGCAATTTAAGTCCTGCTTTTAATTCGGATACGGGTACAGTTGTCATGGCCAACCTCTCTGTTCTCACAACAGCTGCTCCAGCTGCCAGTTATGATGTCATTATATTACTTGGAAATGATCCTGTACATTCATTTTATGCCATTTAAAACGTACTGGTCTGAATTGGTGAGCCTGAACAAGAAAAAAAGACTCTCTTGACCAAATAGCCAGAGAGTCTCTTCAATCTAAATTTGTTGTTTCTATATTCGGGTCTTATTCGTCTTCAGAAGATTCTGATTCGTTACCTTCCGTATCTTCTGTATTCACTTCAAGAGTTGGTTCAGCAGATGATAGAGTTGGCTCCTCACCCGTTCCTCCATCCTCTAATAAATCCTCAAGCAGTTCATCTTGCTCCTCATTCTTGTTCGCACGACAAACCGTTGCAACCGAATCATCATCGCGAATATTAATCAGCCTTACACCTTGCGTATTCCGACCCATCGTGGAGATTTCCCCCATGCTAGTCCGGATCAAGGTACCACTAGCTGTAATAATCATCAAATCCTCTTCGGCTTTTACAACCTTGAGGCCGACAACTGGACCATTTTTCTCGGTAACGTTAATCGTCTTGATCCCCTTACCTCCACGGCTCTGGATACGATAATCCACAGCAGGGGTACGTTTGCCATAACCCTTGGCTGTTACGATCAGAATATCCAGGTCGGTATTGACGATATCCATGCCAATTACAGCATCACTTTCATCAAGGCTAATTCCTTTAACTCCTGTAGCGCTACGCCCCATAGATCGTACATCACTTTCAGGGAAACGGATAGACATACCTTGTGCTGTACCGATAATCATTTCCTGCTGTCCATCAGTCAGCTTCACTTCGATCAGGGCGTCATCTTCACGCAAGTTAATGGCGATCAGGCCGCCTTTGCGGATATTCGCATAGTCATCAAGAGGTGTTTTCTTAATAATCCCATGTTGGGTCGCAAAGAATAGATAACTGTCCTCCACAAATTCCTCAATTGGAATTACCGCATTGATCGACTCACCCTGTTCTATTTGAATCAGGTTAATAATCGGTGTCCCCCGAGCTGTCCGGCTTAAATCCGGGATCTCATAGGCCTTAATCCGGTATACCTTGCCCTTGTCCGTAAAGAATAACAAATGATGATGTGAATTTGTAATGAACAGGTGCTCTACGAAGTCCTCATCTTTGGTATCCATACCTACTACACCACGACCACCGCGTTTTTGACTGCGATACGTAGTAACAGGGAGGCGTTTGATATATCCAGTATGGGTTACAGTAATAATAACGTCTTCACGCGGAATGAGATCCTCATCCAGAATACTCTCTTCACCCACTGTAATTTCAGTGCGACGTTCATCGGCGAAGCGTCCTTTCAACTCATTCAGCTCTTCGCTAATGATGTTGAGTACCAGATGCTCATTCGCCAAAATTTCGCGGTATTCCATTATCTTTTGAATTAGCTCGTTATATTCGTTCTCGATCTTCTCACGTTCCAAACCGGTTAAGCGTTGCAGACGCATATCGAGAATAGCCTGAGCCTGCTCAAGAGTCAGTGAGAAACGCTCAATCAGTCCTTCACGAGCTGCTTCTGCAGTTTGGGAAGAACGAATCAAGGAAATAACTTCGTCCAGATGGTCAAGAGCAATACGCAAGCCTTCCAGAATGTGTGCTCTAGCTTCGGCCTTTTTCAGATCAAATTCTGTCCGACGACGAATAACCTCAACCTGATGCTTGAGATAATAATACAAGACATCTTTCAGGTTCAAAATCTTCGGCTCATTGTTTACAATCGCAAGCATATTGATACCGAAATTGGACTGCATGGCCGTATGTTTAAACAAATTATTCAGAACGACGTTCGGGTTCACATCTCTACGCAACTCGATCACAATACGCATACCCGTACGGTCGGATTCATCGCGAAGATCCGTAATGCCTTCAATACGCTTATCACGTACTAATTCAGCAATTTTCTCGACCAGACGAGCCTTATTCACTTGGTAAGGCAGCTCATGCACGATAATCCGTGCTTTATTGCCAATCTCCTCTATGGTGGTCTTCGCACGCATAGTCACAGATCCGCGGCCAGTCTGGTACGCCTGACGAATGCCTGAGCGACCTAAGATATAACCTGCTGTCGGGAAATCGGGCCCTTGAATGTAATCCATAAGTTCCATCGGCGTAATGTCAGGGTTTTCGATCAGTGCTTGTACACCATCGATAACCTCTCCCAAGTTATGCGGTGGAATATTGGTTGCCATACCAACTGCAATCCCGCCGACACCGTTAACCAGCAAGTTAGGATAACGTGCAGGCAATACGACAGGCTCGTTCTCTTCGCCATCATAGTTAGGCATAAAATCAACGGTCTCTTTGTTCAAATCACGGAGCATTTCCATGGCAATCTTGGACAGCCGTGCTTCAGTGTAACGCATGGCTGCTGCCATATCTCCATCCACGGAGCCAAAGTTACCGTGTCCATCCACCAACATATAACGCAGGGAAAAATCCTGCGCCATCCGCACCATCGTATCATACACGGCCGTATCACCATGGGGGTGATACTTACCGATAACTTCACCGACGATTCTTGCCGATTTTTTATAAGGCTTATCTGGCGACATGCCTAGCTCGGACATCGCGTACAGAATACGACGGTGTACCGGCTTCAGTCCGTCCCGCACATCAGGCAAGGCACGGCTAACAATAATACTCATGGCATAATCCATAAAGGATTCGCGCATTTCCACTCCGATATCCCTATTGATGATTTGCGAGTTATTTTGATCCGCCATGCTGGTCCTCCTTCTCATCCTTCAATACAGCGCTCTCTATGTGAAAAGCCTAACAAGACACTGCCTATATACTCCGCTCCTTGCGCAGGATTTTGGCTGAAATCCTCATCTGTATAATTATATTACTTTCACAAAAAGAGCACAATTAAACGCATTTGTCCTCTTTACAGCGTAAAACCCTCGTCATTCCCCTTCTGCCTGTAGCAGATTGCTATTTTCTTGTACAACTTACAAGCCCTGATTATAACAAATTCCCCTGAACTGGGGATTAGCCCCCACCCTAAGGGCCTTTTCCACATACAATACGTATACGGTCAGGGTTCTACTTAGCAAAATTCCGAAAAACGCCGTATTTCTCTATTATATCATTGTTTTACGCGCTTGTCCTTTAGTTTCCCTTGTTTTGTTAAAGGGTGTGAATTCCAGGTACATGACTCATATTTCGAAAAGAAAGGGATGAGAATACTTGTCTATTCAGCGAGTATCCAGTAAGTGGGCCAAAACAAATGCCATTCTTCCCCATCCGACATTGGCCGCTTATATACCGGAAACACGTTTGTACACGTTTGAGCATCTGAATGAAATGTTGGCGGTGTATGGAACTGTCTATATTAAGCCGGATAATGGTACTTATGGTAAAGGGGTTATGCGTGCAGAAAGGCAGACAGAGCAGCTTCCGCCGACAGAAGAAGGAGTCATCGAGGAGAGAACTTGGTATGTGCTTCGCTATGAAGTAGATATCCTCACCTTTGAAAGTCTGGATGAACTGCATAGGGTGGTTTCTTCTCGTATAAAGAAACGTCCATATTTAATACAGCGTGGAATCCCCCTTCTTCAGCATGAAGCCCGTCCCTTCGATCTGAGGGTATTAACCCAGATGAACTTGAGGCATCAATGGGAAACAACGCTTATTGTAGGACGCGTAGCTGCTCCTGACAAAGTCGTCACCAATCATCACAGCGGTGGGACAACGCGCTTTTTCAATGAACTGGTGGCTCCATACATGGATGTAAAGGAGGCCGTAAAATTGGAGCAAAAATTATCGAAAATGGGCGAGCGAGTAGCCTGGCAGCTACAAAAAAGATACCCTCGTTTAAGGGAAATCGGGTTAGATGTGGGATTGGATCAGCAAAACTATCCGTGGATTTTGGAGGTCAATACAAGACCAGCCATCAAAGTGTTCGCTTCCCTCCCAAATAAAAGCCTGTATCATAAAATATTCAGATATGCAGTAGGTTATGGCCGGTATACGCCATCCACAGGTAAACCTGTACGCTCTAAGAAAAAAGCCTAAAACATTGAAATTAAATATTCAAATCCATCCGGGCTGGTTAATGACAAGAAAAGGGACGCCCATCTGGGCGCCCCTTGTGAACTCTTTCTTCTACAATCCTAATGAACAGATAACATAGCCATCAGGACGGAATAGCACACATTAGAAATCTAGGTTTTTCACGTACTTCGCATGTTCTTGGATAAAGTCACGGCGAGGTTCTACATTGTCACCCATTAGGGTATTGAAGAGCGTATCAGCAAGCATCGCGTCACTGACAGTCACCTGCAGCATTGTACGGCTCTCTGGGTCCATCGTGGTTTCCCAAAGTTGGGTCGCATTCATCTCACCCAAACCTTTATAGCGCTGTACATTGTACTTCGCATTTTCTCCAAACTCCTTGATGATCTCGTCACGTTCCGCCTCAGAGTTCGCATAACGCACGACTTTGTTACGCTCAACTTTGAAAAGTGGTGGCTGAGCAATGTATATATAGCCCGCATCAATGATTTTGCGCATGTAGCGATAGAAGAACGTCAGCAACAATGTGCGAATATGAGCACCATCGACATCGGCATCTGTCATGATAATAACTTTGTGGTAACGGGCTTTGGTGATGTCAAAATCATCTCCGATCCCTGTACCCATTGCTGTTACCATCGACCGTATTTCATCACTGGACAAAATACGGTCCAAGCGTGCCTTTTCAACATTCAGGATCTTACCGCGAATTGGCAAAATCGCTTGAAAGTGACGATCACGTCCCTGCTTGGCTGATCCTCCTGCTGAGTCACCTTCGACGATGTACAGTTCACTAATCGAAGCGTCCTTAGAGGAGCAATCCGCCAGCTTACCTGGGAGCGAACTGATTTCCAGCGCACTTTTGCGACGGGTAAGTTCACGCGCTTTGCGTGCTGCTTCCCGGGCACGAGCTGCTTGTAATGATTTATCAACCACACGGCGGGAGACGGACGGGTTCTCCTCCAGGAATTCCTGGAGTTTCTCTGCGAACAGAGACTCGACAATTCCTCGCACTTCACTGTTGCCGAGCTTTGTTTTAGTCTGACCCTCAAACTGTGGTTCTGGAATTTTGACGGAGATAATCGCTGTCAAACCTTCGCGTACATCGTCACCGGTCAAATTGGCGTTGTTGTCCTTAATCAAGCCATTTTTGCGTGCATAATCGTTAATAATCCGGGTTAATGCACTCTTGAAACCTGATTCATGAGTTCCGCCCTCATGGGTATTGATATTGTTGGCGAAAGAATAAATATTCTCGGTATAGCTGTCGTTATATTGCAGTGCAACTTCGACTTGAATCATGTCGCGAGAGCCTTCGACATAAATCGGCTGTTCATGCAGGGCTTCTCTTTTTTGATTCAGAAACTGCACATATTCACTGATTCCACCCTCATAGTGGAATGTATCGCTGGCGCCTGTCCGTTCATCGGTCAAGCTAATTGCAATGCCTTTGTTCAGGAAAGCCAGCTCACGAATCCGCGTCTGCAGCGTATCATAGTCATATACGGTCGTTTCGGTAAAGATTTGTTCGTCCGGATAGAAGGTCGTTTGGGTACCTGTCTCTTCGGTGTCACCGATGACTCTGACATCATACTGGGGAGCACCGCGATGGTATTCCTGCTCATATACATGTCCGTCCCGTTTAACATGAACGATCATTTTGCTGGATAGTGCGTTCACCACGGATACACCAACCCCGTGCAGACCACCAGACACCTTGTACCCTCCGCCTCCGAATTTACCACCTGCGTGAAGTACGGTCATTACGACTTCCAGCGCCGATTTTTTCATTTTGGCGTGTTCACTTACCGGAATACCACGGCCGTTATCTGTAACGGTAATGCTATTATCTTTGTGAACGACAACTTGAATGCTGTTACAATAACCCGCCAGCGCTTCGTCAATACTGTTGTCCACAACTTCCCAGACCAGATGATGGAGACCCTTGGCGCTTGTGGAGCCAATATACATCCCGGGACGTTTCCGAACCGCTTCCAGGCCTTCGAGGACCTGAATCTCGCCCGCATCATAAGACGGTTGATTCATAGACATGCCTTTCACCTACTTCTATAGATTTCTATGGTTAAGCATTGGCAACAAACTGGTTTGCCCGCTTTTTGAGTGTTGTTGAGGAGATGGGGGAATAATACACCGTATTCTGAGTCACTACGATGGACTTGGCTTCCTCTTCGCCAATCATCTCGACATGCTTTTGCTGTTGGGCGTGGTTCACGTATTGTTTGGAGATTTTAGAGGATTTTTCAATCGAGATATCGAAAATAGCCACAAGCTCTGATGAGCGGATGATCTTTTCTCCACCCAGATGAATATACATAGCGATCACTCACTCCTTAGTGTTCCACATGCCCGTCGTGGACGTGATAAATATGGGCACCCTTAAGTCGTTCTGCGTTCAACGTCTCAATCCCGGTTGCCGTGATAAAGGTCTGTACCTTGCTTTGGAAAGTCTCGATCAGCTGAGTCTGACGATAGGGGTCCAGCTCGGACAACACATCATCCAGCAGCAGGATAGGATACTCTCCAATTTCCTCATGAATTAATTCAATTTCGGCCAGCTTCAAAGACAGGGCCGTCGTCCGCTGCTGCCCCTGAGAGCCATACGTATGCACTTCTCTGCCGTTAATGGCAAAGGCCAAATCATCACGATGGGGTCCCGCCAAAGTCATGCCACGGCGGATTTCCTGTTCCCTCATTTGGGATAACTTTATCATAAATCGCTCCAATAAGACAGCTTCATCTTCTTCCTCTGGCTCACCGAAGGAGGGAACATAGGTTAATTTTAACTCTTCTGTCCCACCTGCAATCCCTTCATGAATGGCCTGGGCCCACTTTTGTAGCTTTGTTATAAATTGTTTCCGCTTTTTTACAATTTTAACACCATGCTCAACAAGTTGCTCATTCCATACCTCCAGCATCAGCTGCACGGACGCCATATCTTTACCCCAAGCTTGCTTGAGCAGGTTATTTCGCTGAACCAGCACTTTCTGATATTGCTGCAAATGATATAAATACCCTGGCGCAACCTGTCCGATTTCCATGTCAAGAAACCGGCGGCGAACCCCCGGTGTTCCTTTGACAATTTCCAGATCCTCGGGCGCAAACATGACCACGTTTAACGAACCGATAAAATCGCTCAGCTTTCGCTGCTCTAGCCCGTTGATTTTTGCTTTTTTGCCTTGTGTGGATAACGAGAGATCCAATCTGATTTTCCCGTATTTTTTATCCACATCGGCAGCTAGATGGGTGGAAGTAGCCCCGAAAGAAATTAATTCCTTGTCGCGGGACGTTCGGTGACTTTTAGTCAAAGCCAATACAAAAATCGCCTCAACCAGATTCGTTTTGCCTTGCGCATTTTGTCCGATCAGCAAATTAACGGGCCCGAATTCATTCAGCTCCAGCTGTTGATAGTTCCGGTACTGCTGCAAAACAATGTTGTTCACAAACACATAGGGTCCCCCTTGTTATTCCGCACCTAAAAGGAGTCCTTGCCGTTCAGGCGATCATGCTCCTGCCGTAACCTCGAAACGTCCAATGTCCTCTACTTCTACGGTATCGCCTGGGTACAATTTTCTTCCACGACGTTCTTCTGGCTCACCATTAACGCGGACTTGTCCCTCCTGCAGCAGGGCTTTAGCCATGCCTCCTGTGGATACACAATCGGCTAATTTCAAAAATTGATCGAGCTTGATGTATTCGGTCTGTATAGATATTGGTTTCAAGGCCTGTTCATCCTTTCGCTTGTTCGGTTGGGTGGCGCTAGTTGGTTGTGCGATATGGCAGGATGATGTACAGCGCATTGCTGGAATCTGCCGGTTTTAAAATAATGGGGCTCATAATGCCAGTAAAAGCAATCGTCAGCTGCTCACTGTCAATCACCTTCAGCACGTCGAGCATATATTTGGAGTTGAACGAGATTTTGAGTGGCTCTCCCTCAAATTTAGACACATTTACTTCCTCACGCACTTTACCAAGCTCAGATGAGCTGGAGGAAATCTCAAGATCACCGTTTTCCAACGATTGCATTTTTACAATATTCGTTTTTTCCTCACGGGACAACAAATAAGCACGGTCAATAGACTCGCTCAAACTTTTTGTGTCCACAACCAGTTCTGTTTTGTAGGAAGTCGGAATAATTCTAGAAGTATCAGGATAGGTGCCGTCCAAGATGCGAGAATAAAATAACACCCGATCCACCTTAAATAATACCTGATTGTCCGCTACGACGATATCCACAAGCATATTTTGATCCGGAATAATTCTGCTGAGCTCATTGAGCGTTTTGCCTGCAATGACAACATTGCTAAAACGCAAGCCTTCAGAGGTCTCCAAATGAGCGCTGCGGGTGGCAAGGCGGTGGCGGTCCGTGGCGACAAATTTCAATTCACCCTCAGCCAGATTCCACAATACACCAGTCAAAATAGGGGTCGTTTCATGGGTAGAGATGGAGAATACCGTCTGTTTAATCATATTTTTAAGCAAATCACCTGGCACAGAGATGACTTGGTTTTCCTCAATGTTGGGAAGCACCGGGAATTCCTCAGGGTCCAAACCAACGATCTGAATTTCAGTAGCACCGGATGAGATAAAGGTTTGGAATTGGTCTTTTACCTCCATGCGGATCTCCTGAGACGGCAACTTTTTGATAATTTCGACAAAGAATTTAGCGGGCAGCACTACACTGCCGGGTTGTTCGATCTGAACGACCGTTTGGTCACCATCCTCCATTGGAATAAAGGATTGAATAGAGATGTCTGTATCGCTGGCGGTCAGTGTGACTCCCTGGTGATTCACATCCAGCTTAATACCACTCAGAATTGGAATGGTAGTCCGACTAGATATCGCTTTGGATACATGTTGTATAGCCTCGTTCAAAACGTTTTTCAGAATGCTAATCTTCATAAGTTCCTCCTACGGGTTTTAATCCTGCAAGCACGCGTTGACGCGGGCCTTATATAGGTGATGTATATCTTTAAAATATATTAGTAATAGTAATAGGCGCACTGAATATGTGGATAACTATCTGTAACCCTAATAAAATCAAGCCTATCCACATGTGTATAAATTGTGTATAGGCTCTGAACTTGTTCAGGTTGGATTTTTGATTTTTTCTATTAGGTTGTTGATAACTTTAAATAGATCCTGATCCACTTGAATGGATTTGGAGATTTTTTCGTGCGCATGAATGACAGTCGTATGATCACGTCCACCAAAAGCTTCGCCGATTTTCGGTAAAGAATAGTCGGTTAGCTCACGGGAAAGATACATGGCAATCTGCCGTGGAAAAGCTACAGCCTTCGTCCGCTTACGCGCTTTAAAATCCTCTAGCCGTAGATTATAAAATTCCCCGACTTGGTGCTGTATATCCTGAATCGTGATCATTTTTGGACGGCTGGATGGGATTATATCCTTTAACGCTTCAGCCGCGAGATGGCTTGATACATCCTGATTGGTTAAGGAAGAATAAGCGACAACACGAATGAGCGCTCCCTCCAGCTCACGGATGTTTGTATCAATTTGATTCGCGATATACATCATGGCCTCATTAGGAATATCCAGGTTTTCCGCCCGCGCCTTTTTCCGAAGAATAGCAATTCTTGTCTCCAAATCCGGCGGTTGAATGTCCGTAATAAGTCCCCACTCGAAGCGAGAGCGCAGCCGTTCTTCCAGCGTTGGAATTTCTTTAGGCGGTCGATCGCTTGAGATTATAATCTGCTTGCGTTCCTCATGAAGCGCGTTGAACGTATGGAAAAATTCCTCTTGCGTCGATTCCTTGCCCGCAATGAATTGAATATCATCAATGAGCAAAATATCAATGTTGCGATATTTATTCCGGAAACTCTCCCCGCGGTTGTCCCGGATGGCATTAATGAACTCGTTCGTAAACTTCTCCGACGATAAATAAACGACCTTGCTGGTCGGATTATGCTCCAAAATATAGTGACCGATAGCATGCATCAGATGCGTTTTCCCCAGACCTACACCACCGTATAGAAACAGCGGATTGTAAGCTTTGGCCGGCGCCTCGGCGACGGCCAGCGATGCCGCGTGGGCAAAACGGTTCCCCGATCCGATGACAAATGTATCGAAAGTATATTTGGGATTCAGCATATGGGACACAGCTTCTTCTTGAACGACAGGCTGTTGCTGAGGTTGTTGCTGAAGGTCGACCTCGGCCGGCTTGTTCTCTTCAATAACGAACTTGACCTCTAAATGTTTGCCCAAAATCTCATAAACCGTTGCTCCGACTAACTTGGTATAGCGGCTTTCAAGCCATTCCACGGCAAAAGTTGTCGGTGCAGAAATCACAAGGGAGTGGTCATTTAGTTTCGCTGCCTTGGTAGCCTTAAACCAAGTGTCGTAACTCGGCTTACTCAGCTTGGTTTGTATGATGGATAGAATTTGCTGCCATAGTTCAGAGGTATGGCTGTCCACAGACGTCACTCCTTTTAAATCCTGACATTTTACCGAATTAAGCTGCAGAGAGCTGCTCTCGGCGCTTCGGCAAAACGCCTAAAATCACAAAAATATTGTTGAAGGCCATAAAAAGACATACCGCCGCCTAAATCATGCGGCAGTGTAGTGAGAGAACGCAGCACAAAATGCCCTGAAAAATAGTAATGGAAAATTCCACTGCTGATCAGCAGAAGAAAGGCGATATTTCTCAGGAGGGAATGTGCGGCACGATCCGTTCTCTTGATCCCGCAGGCCAAAACGGGACTGCAATATGTCGAAATCAAATGAAAAATGTAGAATATATCCCCAGAATCCCGAATCCGCACAAAAATAAAAAGATGGATAAATTGAACTTGTTCACAACTTTATCCACAGGGTGTTGATAATATGGAGGGTAAAACAACATATTCACATTCAAAAGTAATATCATCATAGCAAAAGAAGCCTTGTATTTCAATGACTCGTGGTTATTTATCCACAAATTCAATCTGTTGTGTACAATTTTTATTCACAACACAAGATATTGTTTATAATTTGTTCAGTTTTCGACAATAACTCTTTTTCGCTCTAAAATGTTATGCACAGGTTATGACCATTTAAATCACAATTCCATTCTTTTTGTGGATCTGTGTATAACCTCTGTTGCCTTTTGGTTACAGTGGGTTGTTTTTATGTTGAAAATTTCCGGTAACGTTTCCGACAATATTTTTGATGACGAACTTGATGGCGGGCATCTGAAACGTCGCGGATTAAGTCGTAAATGAATAGATGAGAAAAAAGAGCGTTTTAGATTAGGAACGAAGGCTACAGTAAAATGTTGATGAATGTTGATCTGGGAGAAGAAGCGAAAAAATCGAGAATAAAGGAGAAGAAAGGAGTAGAGTGAGTGGTGGGGAGAGACGGAGAGGGATTATGAATGTGAAAAAGAGGGAGAGAATTCAGAAGTACATTGACTTTGGGCGCTATTTGTGGTTAAATGTACAAAGGTGTTTTTTGTGGAGATTGCTATGTTAGGTATATTCCATATAAAACGTATTCCTTGTAAGGAGGTGCAGCACAATGAGACCGACTTTCAGACCGAATGTCAGCAAACGTAAAAAAGTTCACGGCTTCCGTAAAAGAATGAGCACGAAGAATGGCCGTAAAGTTTTGGCAGCTCGTCGCCAAAAAGGTAGAAAAGTATTGAGTGCGTAATGCGTGCATAAAGACCACTACGGTGGTCTTTTTTTTCATAATTGAAGTATTTGTGGATCGGATTGCTTCATCTAAATGTAGAAATGTAGTGTAAAAAGAAGGACAGGTCCTGCATCCTGCTCTATATTAGATGAAGTTTTTGAAAACGGATATAAAATAAGCGAGATTACCATGTTGGAATATTGTCCATACTTCTTACTATATAAGAGGTAAGGGTTGCTTACCGATATGTGTAAAAGAGATGAGCAAGGAGAAGCGCCGTGCAAAAAAAATTGCGTCTACGAAACCGGGCGGACTTTGGGCGCGTATACCGCCATGGCAAATCATTTGCCAACCATCAGTTTGTGGTGTACTGGTTCCGCCGCAGAGAGGTAGAGCAGTTCCGCGTCGGAATTTCGGCTAGCAAGAAGATCGGCAATGCAGTTGTCCGCAACCGGATGCGCAGGATCGTTAAGGAAATCGTGCGCCATCATGAACAGGAATTGGTGGAGCAGATTGACCTGATTTTTATCGTTCGTAAGGGTGCGGTTACAAAGTCGTATCAAGAGCTGGAGAAAAGCGTGCTGCACGTTTTGCGCAAAGCCTCGCTGCTCAAGTCTACGCGCCGATAGTCAGTATCTTTGTCCTACAGGATATGGTATGATTTACGTTGGAATGGATTGGTTAAGAAAGGGGTTATGAAGTGTCGCGTTTGAAGACTCAACGAGGAAAATGGTTCCTCCTGATTGCCTTATTAGCACTTGTTGCTGTGCTGTCCGGATGTACCCAGGCGGCTCACAGTTCTTACACGACGGCAGACTTGGCCAATGGATCTTGGTGGCAAAGATATGTCGTTTACTGGTTTTCGTATGCGCTGGATACATTTGCCCAATGGTTCTCTGGAGAATATGGCCTGGCCGTACTGATTCTGGTGATCATTGTACGTACCATTATTTTGCCGCTTACACTCAAGCAAGTACGCAGTTCCAGAGCAATGCAGGCTATACAGCCGCAATTAAAAGAAATTCAAGCGAAATACAAGGATACACCTGAGCGAGTCCAGCAAGAAACGATGAAATTGTTTCAAGAAAACAAGGTTAACCCAATGGCGGGCTGTCTGCCTTTGCTAGTACAGATGCCCATCTTTATCGCGCTTTATAATGCCATTTATTATAACTCGGCATTGCGGGATCATGACTTTTTGTGGCTCCAGTTAGGTAAACCGGATCACTTGTTTATCCTGCCGATTCTAGCAGCGATTACGACTTTTGTCCAAACCTGGATGATGATGAAAATGAATCCGACGCCGCAGCAGGGACCCATGCAATTTTTGCTGTATGTCTATCCGGTTCTGATTCTATTCATGTCGTATAACTTCCCGTCTGCTTTGCCGTTGTACTGGTTCTTCAGTAATATTTACACGATTGTTCAAAACTATTTCCTTTATCGGAATAATGATAAAGACGCAGCATTAGCTAATGTGAAAACAGCTAGTCTCACGAAAACAGGTTCCTCTAATAGTAAGAAAAAAAGTGGAAAAAACACGAAGGGGGCTAAAAAGTCGAGATGACCAAAGTCGTGACATCAGGAAAAACCGTTGAAGATGCTGTAAGACAAGGACTCTCCCAGCTGGGAGTAAGCCGTGAACGGGTGACCGTAAACGTGTTGGAACAGCCGTCAAAAGGATTCCTGGGGTGGCTAGGGGTCAAAAAGGCGAAGGTGGAGCTTACGCTGCTTTCTGAGCCGTCTCCTGAAACCACACACACGGCTGAACCTCATGTATCGGCTCAAGCACCTTCTGACGTGGGACAGGCTGTATCACAAGCTGGGTCTGTTGCGCAGGAAGCACAGATGAACATGGAAGTATCCAGGGGACATATAGATCCTTATGAGGAGGCGATGCGTTTCATCCGTGAAACAGCTGCAGGGATGGGATTGGACGTCGAAGTTGATGTCCGTCATCGCAAGGATGAAAGTACACTGGATATCTCCGGTCCATCGCTCGGTATGCTGATTGGCCGCAGAGGACAGACATTAGATGCATTGCAGTACCTGACGAATATTGTTGCTAACCGTAATTCTGATAAATTTATCAGAATTGTGCTGGATGCCGAGCAATTTCGCGCACGTCGGCGGAAAACGCTGGAGGATCTGGCGGAACGATTAGCAAACCAGGCTGTTCGTTACGGCAAGGAAGTGGTACTGGAGCCAATGCCGTCCCAGGAGCGAAAGCTGATTCATGCCAAGCTCCAGCAGCATGCGCTGGTTAGAACATACAGCAAGGGGGACGAGCCTAATCGGCGCGTTGTCATTGCCAAGAAATAATCCAACGCAATGGCTCTCTGCAAGCTGCAGAAGCCATTGCTTTTTTTCTTATATTTCACACTTAAACGGGTGCCGTCCTTGATGAAGGACGGCAATGCCGTTTTTACTTGATAGGAGGTAGAAACGATATGCTGAGCGATACCATAGCTGCCATTGCAACGGCTGTCGGCGAGGGTGGCATTGCAGTTGTGCGGGTCAGCGGTCCAGAAGCGGTCACGGAAGTGGAGACTTTGTTCCGTAGCAAAACGCCCTTAAGTAAGGCTCCAACGCACACGGTTCACTATGGACATATTATAGACCCTCAAAGCCAAGAGAAGGTGGAGGAAGTTTTAGTTACCGTGATGCGGGCACCACGCTCTTTTACAACAGAAGATGTGGTAGAGATCAGCACTCATGGCGGGGTGGTAGCCGTTAAACGGGTGATGGATTTGTTACTGCTGCAAAATATACGTCTGGCTGAGCCAGGTGAATTTACGAAACGCGCTTTTTTGAATGGTCGTATTGATCTGAGTCAGGCGGAGGGCGTCATTGACTTAATTCGTTCCAAATCGGATAAAGCCTTTTCGATGGCTTTGAAACAGGTGGATGGACAGCTGTCCCAGAATATTCGTCGTTTGCGTCATGTGTTGGTGGAGACACTTGCTCACATTGAAGTAAACATTGATTACCCTGAGCATGATGTAGAATCCTTTACGTCTGAGTTAATCAAGGATAAAAGCAGCCAGGTCATAGCGGAAATTGATCGGCTGTTGCATACAGCGGAGCAGGGGAAAATTTTGCGTGAAGGGCTGACTACAGCGATTGTCGGAAGGCCGAATGTAGGCAAATCGTCACTGCTAAACACGTTGGCTCAGGGCGAACGGGCGATTGTGACCGATATTCCGGGTACGACCCGTGACGTTATTGAGGAGTATGTGACGATTAATAATATTCCGCTCAAGCTGCTGGATACAGCTGGAATTCGGGAAACGATGGACGTCGTGGAACGGATTGGGGTAGAGCGTTCGAGGACGGCAGTTAGTGAAGCGGATCTGTTGCTCATCGTTATGAATGCCAACGAACCACTGCACGAGGATGAAATGGCATTAATGGAACAAATCCGCGGTAGACAAGCGATTGTTATTATGAATAAAATGGACTTACCGGCCCAAATAGACCGGGATTTGTTGCTGCGCTATGTTCCTGAAGAGCTTATTGTGCCAATGTCTGTGAAGGAAAATGAGGGGGCAGATCGGCTGGAGCAGGCTATATCGAATTTATTCTTTAGCGGCAAGCTGGAATCGGCAGATATGACGTATGTCAGCAATGTGCGGCATATTGCTTTGCTGAAGAAAGCGCGCCAATCACTGGTAGATGCCTATGAAGCCGCTGATCAATTTGTTCCGATTGACATGATCCAGATTGATGTAAGGCTGGCATGGGAGCATTTGGGTGAGATTATAGGCGACACTGCGCATGATGCGTTAATAGATCAAATATTTTCACAATTCTGTCTGGGTAAGTAGAACATTCAAGCATGGCTGTTTTAGGCCTGCTATCGTCATAGATACACAAGAACATATTCGGGGTGAAGACTCGAATGTATAAGGAGGCAAGAGAGGTATGGGATATCAAGGAGGCGACTATGATGTGATCATCGTCGGTGCAGGCCATGCGGGCGTAGAATCCGCCTTGGCAGCAGCACGGATGGGCTGTCGTACATTGATGATTACAATTAACCTGGATATGGTCGCATTCATGCCCTGCAACCCGTCTATTGGTGGTCCCGCAAAGGGTCATGTAGTACGGGAAATTGATGCATTGGGCGGCGAAATGGGTCGAAATATCGACAAGACATTTATCCAAATGAGAATGTTAAATACTGGTAAGGGACCTGCTGTGCATGCCTTGCGCGCGCAAGCAGACAAGTTCTCTTATCAGCATGCGATGAAGGAAACGATGGAGAAGGAACCGAATCTGACCTTACGTCAAGGTATGGTTGAAGAGCTGATTATAGAAGACGGCCAATGCGTGGGTGTGATTACGAAGACGGGCACAGAGTATCGTAGTAAAGCAGTTGTCCTGACGACTGGCACCTACCTGCGCGGGAAAATCATTATGGGTGAGCTGATGTATGAGAGTGGCCCGAACAATCAGCAGCCTTCGTTGAGACTTTCTGAACATTTGAGAGAGCTTGGTTTTGATCTGGTTCGGTTTAAAACAGGAACGCCACCACGTGTGCATAAGGATACCATTGATTTTAGCAAAACAGAAATACAGCCAGGCGATGATCAGCCGAAGTTCTTCTCCTATGAAACGAAGTCCTCGGATAATGAGCAGTTGCCTTGCTGGCTGACGTATACTTCAGTGGAAACACATCAGATTATTAATGATAATTTGCATCGTGCACCGATGTTCTCTGGTCTGATCGAAGGAACGGGACCACGTTATTGCCCCTCTATTGAAGATAAAGTTGTACGTTTCAGTGATAAGCCGAAGCACCAAATCTTTTTGGAGCCTGAGGGTAAAAACACATCTGAATACTATGTTCAAGGCTTGTCAACAAGCTTGCCAGAGGATGTGCAACTAGCAGTACTGCGTACCATTCCAGGGATGGAAAAGGTAGAAATGATGCGTAACGGTTACGCTATTGAATATGATGCGATGGTACCTACTCAGTTGTGGCCTACTTTGGAAACGAAAAAAGTACCTGGCTTGTTCACAGCAGGTCAGATTAACGGGACATCTGGTTATGAAGAAGCTGCGGGTCAAGGAATTATGGCTGGGATTAATGCAGCTCGCAAGGTGCAGGGCAAAGAGCCCGTTGTACTGGATCGTTCTCAAGGCTACATTGGGGTTCTGATCGACGATCTGGTGACAAAGGGTACAAATGAGCCCTATCGTTTGCTGACATCCCGTGCAGAATACCGTCTGTTGTTGCGGCATGATAACGCGGATCTGCGATTGACTCCGATCGGGCATGATATTGGCCTGATTACAGACGAACGATACGAGCGCTTTTTGGATAAAAAACAAAAGGTAGAGCAAGAAATTGAGCGTTTACGCTTAGCTAAAGTTCGCCCGGTTGATGTAAATGAGATGCTGGAGCAAGGCGGATCTGCACCGATACAGGATGGCAGTAATTTGTTAACAGTGCTGCGTCGACCTGAGATCAGCTATGCACAAGTGGCACAAATTTCACCTTCACCTGTAGCCCTTACTGAGGAAGAGCAAGAACAGGTGGAAATCCAAATTAAGTATGCGGGCTACATTGAAAAGCAGTTGATGCATGTAGAACGCCTGCAAAAGATGGAGAAGAAGAAGCTCCCTGAGGATATCGTATACAATGAAGTTCAAGGCTTGGCCATTGAAGCTAAGCAGAAGCTTGAAAAGATCCGTCCGATGTCCATTGGTCAGGCATCCCGTATCTCCGGTGTAACTCCTGCGGATATTTCCATTTTGTTGGTTTATCTGGAGCACTATAACCGTGTAACGGCAGCGAGGGGATCTTAATGGACGCGATACAACAGCAGTTTAAGCAGCGGCTGGCAGAGCATAGCATTGTGATTAATGACGGTCAGTTAGAGCAGTTTGAAACGTATTACCGTGTGCTGGTCGAATGGAATGAAAAAATGAACCTGACGGGCATTACTGAGCGAGATGCAGTGTACACCAAGCATTTCTACGATTCTCTTTCACTTGCCTTTTATGTTCCGTTAAATGATGTGGGGAGCCTGGCTGACATTGGGTCAGGCGCTGGTTTTCCAGGTATCCCCTTGAAGATATGCTTTCCACATATTCAATTGACCATTGTAGACTCCTTGAACAAACGCATACAATTCTTAGCGCATGTTGTAGAGCAGTTGGGACTGGAAAATGTTGAGCTGATTCACAGCAGGGCAGAGGAATTGGGGCGCAAAGCAGGATATCGTGATAGCTATGATCTGGTCACAGCCCGAGCTGTTGCCCGTCTCGCGGTACTAAATGAATTTTGTTTGCCTTTTGTCCGTGAGGGAGGCCACTTTGCAGCGATGAAGGGTAGCGACCCAACCGAAGAAATCAGGGAAGCCTCCTACAGCTTGAAAGAGCTAAAGGGAAAAATCAAGCATGTTCAGGCGTTCCAACTACCTGTTGAGGATGCAGCCAGACATATGATTATAATTGAAAAAAGAGCAACTACACCACGGAAATACCCGCGCAAGCCAGGTACTCCTTTGAAGACACCTTTAGTGTAAATGTTTGAAAGAAAGTGAATGTTTCACGTGAAACATTCACTTTTTTTATGGTTTATAGATTCCTTGCTTAAGAAGGTTCCTTGCCGAATGCCCTCTACATAATTTATTCTTTTATCCTTCCGAAAAGCTGATAGAGACGATAGGATTATGACTGGAAAAGTGATAGAATAGAGATAATCGTTTTAGTATAAGTTGGCTGCTTCCCGTACTCATGATTTCATATATACATATAGGGAAGTGGGACAACAAATGTCAGGGGAGTACGTGGAGTGTACCCGCTTACGGCGCTGTTTCATATAGAAGGGTCTACAATCCCCACAAGGAACTGTTTTTCACGAAGCGCTGTTTGTATGGTGCTATTATGAAATTAGGTGGTATTATACGGAATGAAAGAACAATTTTCCAAGCTATTTGGTTTGACGGAGCGATCCAATGGGGATGAAATAAAACAAATTCCAGTTCGGGATATTGTCAGCAGTCCTTATCAGCCCCGCACCATATTTGACGACGAGAAGATTGATGAGCTATGTCAGACTATTAAGACGCATGGTGTAATTCAACCGATTGTCGTCCGTTTCCGTAATGGACAATATGAAATTATAGCAGGGGAACGTCGTTGGAGAGCTGTCACCAAGCTGGGTATGGAGACGATTCCAGCCATTGTTCGTGAGTTTAATGATTCACAAGCTGCATCCATCGCGTTGATTGAGAATCTTCAGCGGGAGGGACTAACTGCGATTGAAGAGGCTGTAGCTTATCAAAAGCTGATTGACCTGCATCAACTTACCCAGGAAAGCCTCGCTCAGCGACTTGGCAAAAGCCAATCCACTATTGCTAATAAAATACGGCTGCTTCATTTGCCGGAGAGAGTGAAAGAAGCTCTAATGGAACGGAAGGTGTCCGAGCGTCACGCTCGTGCATTATTGTCGTTAGAGACCGAAGAACTACAGTACAAGGTTTTAGATGAAGTGATTTCTAAGGAACTCAATGTGAAGCAGACAGAGGCACGAGTTGCCTTCTATAAACAAGTATCCACGACTAAAAAATCAAAGCGGATTTCCTTTACCAAGGATGTCCGGCTTGCGCTGAATACGATTCGTCAATCCATTGATATGGTGTCTGGCTCAGGGTTGGATATCAAAACAAAGGAATCTGATCATGAGGATCACTATGAGATTGTCATTCAAATTCCCAAACGTAAGTAAGGGATGAAGCGTACAGCGGCAGCAATTGCCGCTTTTTCTGTCTAACGCCAACATAAAACCGCAGCATACTCGTATTCTATTTTGAAATTGCCGTTATCCGTAAGTTAAGGACTAAGTAACGTCTTCATAGGGCTTTTGCAATCATGGAACGTAGCAGGATTCCGATTAAATTATGAGGTGAATGAAGTGTCAAAAATAATAGCCGTAGCCAATCAAAAAGGCGGAGTAGGCAAAACGACTACTTCCGTGAATTTGGGCGCCGGACTTGCTTCCCTCGGCAAAAGGGTATTGCTCGTGGATATCGACCCGCAAGGTAATACAACCAGCGGTGTGGGTATCAATAAGGCGGATGTGGCAAATTGTATTTATGATGTACTCATTAACGAGGTTGACCCTAGCGAGGCGATTATCAGTACACAGGTCGAGGGATTGGATATTATTCCGGCAACCATTCAATTAGCAGGTGCTGAAATTGAGCTGGTACCTACTATTTCTCGTGAATTGAGATTAAAAAGATCACTTCAACTCGTCAAGCATAATTACGATTTTATATTAATAGATTGTCCCCCATCGCTGGGTATTTTGACGCTCAATTCCTTGACGGCTTCCGATTCAGTCATTATTCCGATCCAATGTGAATATTACGCCCTGGAAGGATTAAGCCAATTGTTGAATACCGTGCGATTAGTGCAAAAACATCTAAACACCTCATTGCAAATTGAGGGTGTGTTGCTAACCATGTTTGACGCCCGCACGAACTTGGGTATTCAGGTGATTGAAGAAGTGAAAAAGTATTTTCAAAGCAAAGTTTATCAAACGATTATTCCACGCAACGTGAGACTCAGCGAAGCACCATCACATGGCCAGTCCATTATTACGTATGATCCCCGGTCTCGTGGGGCAGAGGTATATATTGAGTTGGCAAAGGAAGTGGTATCTTATGAGTAAACGGTTGGGAAAGGGACTGGACGCACTTATTCCCTCCCTTACAGTCAGTGACGAGGATAAGGTTGTTGACATTCCGCTCAGTCAGTTGCGGGCGAACCCATACCAGCCTCGGAAAACGTTTGATGAGGAGTCCATTAAGGAATTAGCGGAATCCATTCGTCAGCACGGTGTTATCCAACCTATTATTGCGCGTAGTGTCTTGAGAGGTTATGAGATTATAGCCGGGGAAAGACGGTTTCGGGCCTCTCAATTTTGCGGGAACCCGACCATACCTGTGGTTGTTCGCAATTTTACAGATCAGCAGGTAATGGAGATTGCCCTGATTGAGAACTTGCAGCGTGAAAACTTAAATGCAATGGAAGTGGCAGTGGCTTATCAGGGGTTAATGGATCAGTTTTCTTTAACTCAGGAAGAGTTGTCCATGAAAGTGGGAAAATCACGTTCACACATTGCTAATTTTCTTCGCTTGCTCGCATTGCCTGAAGAGGTTAAAGATCATGTTTCACGTGGAACATTGTCTATGGGGCATGCTAGAGCAATTGTCGGGCTTAAAGATCCAGACATGGTAAAACAGCTGGCCATGCAATGCATTGAGCAACAGTGGAGTGTTCGTGAACTTGAGGAAGCCGTACAACAGTTGGATCATAAGCCTGGAGAAACAAAAGCTAAAGCAAAGGTGCGAAAAAAGGACCCCTATATTGACCATATGGAAGAGTCCCTGCGCGAGCGTTTTAAAACAACTGTGAAGATCAAGCACAATAAGGATAAAGGCAAAATCGAATTGAATTATTACAGCCAGCAGGATTTGGAAAGATTACTGGAGCTATTACAGTAGTCTGTAAAAATATGGACATGTCTCCTTGAGTGAAATGGAAAGTGAGATATGTCTTTGCTTTGTCTGGAATTGCAGGAATTAGAATGGTTTTGATGGATAAACTAATAGCCTTGTGTTATTTGTCTCGCTGTTCTCAAACGTTTAAAATAAAAGGTAAGCAAAGCAGTAACATGATTTTTGAGGTAGAGGGGTAGAAACAAACATATGGCTGAATTGAATGGACTAATCATGGAGCAGCTTGCTGGAATTGTTGCAGGGATCGTACTTGTTTTGCTTATCCTGTTGATTGTTGTTATTGTACAGGGATCAAAGCTGAAGAAGATGCGGCGAAAGTATGAAACCATGATGGCAGGCAGCGGGGTAGAGAATTTGGAAACGCTGCTGATTGATTTAAAGGTACAGATGGATACGATTGAAGATGAGCAGGAAGCCCACCGTGCAAGTATGAAATCACTACGCAGCAAACTGACTGGCTTGAAGGGACATATAGGCATCAAACGCTATAATGCCTTTGGTGAGAGAGGGAGCGATCTAAGCTTCTCTCTGGCTATTGTAGACGATAATCAGGACGGAATAGTATTGACCGGTATTTATAATCGGGATGGCTCATATGTGTATGCCAAGCCTCTGGAAGCGGGACAATCTTCATATTCCTTATCACCTGAAGAGAAAGAAGCTATTACTCTTGCGCAGCAAGTAGGACAGATCGGTAATGCCACTCCTTAATTGCGGAGTATAAGCTACTAGCTATGATATCTGATAATTTCATGACCAAATTTAGTCTCGTATTTTGCAACACAAAGTATTCCATGAAGCCGCCGACGTTAACGATACCAGTCAAATGGATATCGCCGACCGGCGGTAATTCTTTATTTACACCTGCTCCCGGCTTGAGAGGACCCTCTGCAACCTGAATGTATCCAACACTGGAGGTTTGTCCAAGACATGCGTCTATGCCGATGATATAAGGCTGTTCGTATCGGTCATGTATGCCATTCAGCGTGGTTTGGAGGTTCATAGCATGTACAGGCTCATCTAATGTTCCATACAGGTTAAATAGGGAGCTTTTATAGCGTGACAAATGGGTACCCACAAGCGGGCCAAGGCAATCTCCAGTAGAACGATCAGTGCCGATGCAAATGATGACGATATTTTGAAGACTCCGCGCCTGATGCAGATGGAACAGCAAACGATGGATGATGGCTGATTGGATCCCGGGATCAGTGTGTGATATTTTTAAGCTTAGGGGTTCTTGCCCCGGAATGAAGTCAGATGGATGAGTCATGGAATCTTCCTTTCGTCCTGTAATGGAGTATGTAGGTTGTGCGCCTACCCTCAAGATTTCACTTGGCCTGCGGGTAACAATTATTCTCAAGATAGTAGCTAGTATATGGATAAACTTGCGTTTTTATACTCGGGAAAAGTAGATTATTCATAGTCGTATGTTTGAAGTCGGGAGATATGCTTATATAGTTAGGAAATAGAATGTGGGAAATAGAAAGAGTAGTTCCCTGGTTTGAGGAGGAGTACAGCTTGACCTTTATACATTGGTTGGCCGGTAATTTAGACACGGATGACGTAGTGCAAGGTGCTATTCATTGGAAGGATGCTGTATGGAAATGGCTTACAGATAGTACGATGTGGTCGACCTTTTTGTTTGTGGTTTTGAAAATCGTAATTATTTTCATCATTACACGTATCTTTATTCGAGTTATTAATAAAATTATAGATAAGTCGATGGAGCAAAAGGGAGATAACGGAAGATTCCGATTGAATACCAGACGATTAACGACTGTGGGAGAACTGCTAAAAAATGTAACAAATATTGTGTTCAATTTCATCTTGATTATGCTGGTGCTATCACAAATGGGTATAAATCTAGGCCCTCTGATTGCTGGAGCTGGAGTGCTTGGGTTGGCTGTAGGTTTTGGGGCACAGAGCTTGGTTAAGGATGTAATTACCGGATTCTTTATTATATTTGAGGATCAGTTTGCCGTAGGAGACGTCATTCAGACGGGAACTTTCAAGGGGACGGTAGAAATGATTGGGCTGCGTACAACCAGGCTGGTGAGCTGGAAAGGTGAGGTGTATATTTTACCGAACGGCTCCATTACGACGGTAACGAACTTCTCCATGTCCAACGCGTTGGCGGTAGTAGATGTGCCGATGAAGGCGGAGCGTAGTCTGGAGGAAGCCGTTAGCTTGGTCAAACAGGCGATTCAAGGCATCGAAGAGTCCAATGCGCAGATACTTAATATGCCGGATGTATTAGGCGTTCAGTCCATGACTACATCAGAATATATCGTACGGGTTGTGGCGGAATGTATGCCGAACACAGGGGCCTTGGTAGAGCGTGATATTCAGAATAATATCAAGAGGGCTCTAGAGGACGAGGAACATCGTCAGGCCGCACTGGAGACGGCAATCACCCTTGAAAAAGAAGATGAGTCAGGAAGAAAAGGGGGAGAGAAGGGTGGAGCGTAAGTCGTTTGAACTAGGGGATATTGTGCAGATGAAGAAGCCTCATCCGTGTGGAACGAACGAGATGGAAATTATTCGGATGGGGATGGATATTCGAATCAAATGCGTCGGATGCCAGCATAGTGTACTGATTCCGCGTGCCAAGTTCGAAAAGAATATGAAAAAAGTGCTGCGCTCAAAGTCCGGTACTGATGGGCAAAATGCGGAAACCATTTGAGCAGAGAAAGTGGATCATGGTGGACAAGAATCAGCTTGCGTCATGATAGCAATGATGATATAATTATCCTTGCTGCGGAAAGGTACCCAAGAGGTCCAAGGGGGCTGACTCGAAATCAGTTAGGCGTCGCAAGGCGTGCGTGGGTTCGAATCCCACTCTTTCCGCCACTAACTTCATGAACTTGATCAATCTCTTACGTCTGCTGACGTAAGAGATTTTTTGGTTTGTTTGACATAAACAACTATAAGATTGCGAAAAAGGAATTGAACGATATCGAAAAAGTGATTAAGAGTCTTTTGGTGAATTGAATAAGGCGTTAGAGCAAAAGAAAGCTCCTAACAGCGTTCGAAATAATTGCTGTTAGGAGCCTTCTTTTGTTATAGCTGGTTAGGCGGGTAATGATAGCGTTTTGTTCTCTTTGAGCCAGAGATCATCAGAAGGATGGCAGCGATCAAATGGAGTGCCCAGCCAACAAAAGGAATCCAGGCTAGCAAGGAAGTGAGTACTCCCCATACAGAACCGTAGATCGCTTCCTGATTGCGTAACGACAGGACAAGTGTTACTGCATGCAGGACAAGCATAAACCCCAGGGCTGAGTATCCAGTCCCCATGACAATAGCTCCTCCCACAATTGGTACAGCCAGCACCAATTCGAATATACCTGATATCCACTTTAATATTCGAGAATAGCTCATCTTTAAACCTCCGTAGATAGTAGGTCTTTGTACTTGGATATATTCTAGCAGAAGGAGCTGAATTAATCTGCATTTTACCAGCATATGCAAAAAGTCCGATAATGCAACAAAGGAGGACCACAAAGGTCCTCCATCGTAGGCGATACATTTTTAACAGGATACGATCTGTCCAATCACATCATGAAACTCGGTGTACTGACTATCAATACCGTGTTGAAAAGACAGTGTCCTTTTACACAAACCTAACGCTTCTAATGCCTGGAATGGATCTCCTAACAGTTTGTAAGGCTACGTCGTCCAACGGAACCACACCTCTCTGTTGTATCGCCTAATCATAATATGGCCAGGATTTCGAAGAGATATACATTAGTGGACACGAGCTTTCGTTTTTTTCTTCCACTTGCGATTATGGTTGGTGGTCTTCGGAAAAGAATCGCCTCTTTCCAACGTTATTTGCTGCGGGTCTTGGATTTCAGTATGAAAGCTTTTTTCTCCAACCTCCATATATACGCCGTCGTTTGGGACCTTATCCCCGGGTACGAACTCAGTCTTTTCACCCATACGGTTGTGCCTCCTTAGAAATGAATTTGGACTGCAACGGTTATTGTGCGCTGTCTTAAGCAGAAACATGCGAAAGCAGGGCACACAGATAGTAGTTAATCAAAAATGATTTCCTTTATATATGCAAAATTTGTGGCATGATATAAAATTGTATAAAATCAGTGATTATGATGTGTGTGAGCAGCTTTTAGCCTTATGCTTGAAATTGCAGGTTGCATTCGGATGCTCGATTTGGTAAACTGTTTTAGTGCGAGTTTAGGCTCGTTCCTTGCTCTCAACTGAGATTGAGGGCCTTATGTCCACAAGGAGGTGTAAAGAATGCGCAAATATGAAGTGATGTACATTATTCGTCCTGACATTGAACAAGAAGCTGTTCAAGCGACAGTCGACAAATTCCAAGGTATCATCTCTAACGGCGGTGGCGAAATTACGAATCACGATGTAACTAAACGCCGTCTTGCGTATGAGATCAAGAAATTCCGTGATGGTTCTTTCGTTCTGGTAAACTTCACAGCAGAACCTGCTGTTGTTACTGAGCTTGAGCGTATCATGAAAATTTCTGACGAAGTAATTCGTTATCTCATTACGAACGACGTAGCTTAATTATTGTACGTGATTATGTAATGAACAACGCTCAAAGGAGGGGATTGGATTGTTGAACCGTGTCATTCTGATCGGTCGTTTGACCAAAGATCCAGAACTGCGCTATACACCGTCTGGTGTAGCAGTAACCCAGTTCACCCTGGCTGTAGACCGTCCGTTTACAAGTCAAGGCGGCGAACGGGAAGCGGATTTCTTGCCGATCGTAACCTGGCGTCAGCTTGCTGAAACATGCGCTAACTATCTTCGTAAAGGTCGTTTGACGGCTGTTGAAGGCCGTGTACAAGTGCGTAATTATGAGAACAATGAAGGAAAACGTGTATACGTGACTGAAATTGTTGCTGATAATGTACGTTTCTTGGAATCTAACCGCGATAGCGGCAACGGTGGCGGCAATAGCGGTGGAGGTATGCGTGAGGAGTCTCCTTTCGGAGGCGGTAACAGCAATAGTGGGCGTGGGAATAATAACTCGCGAAACAATCAGGATCCTTTTTCCGATGACGGAAAACCGATCGATATTTCGGATGATGATCTACCATTTTAATTGGGAAAGGACTGACAAAGAATGGGCTTCAGACAAAGAGAAGGCGGAGACGATAACAAAAGACCAGCTCGTCGTGGTGGTCGCAACAAACGTCGTAAAGTATGTTTCTTCACTGTGAACAAAATTACTCACATTGACTATAAAGATACAGACCTGCTTAAAAAATTCATCAGCGAGCGTGGAAAAATTCTTCCTCGTCGTGTGACTGGAACAAGCGCGAAATATCAACGTATGTTGACAATCGCTGTTAAACGTTCCCGTCAAATCGCATTGCTTCCTTACACTACTGAATAGTAGTGGTTGGAAAGAAGAGATGTCCCCAATTGTGGGGACATCTTTTTTTATGATTTTTTTTATTGACAACAAGTGCCATCTATTGTAACTTACTAATAATACAATCCATGTTTACCCATTAAGTATAATTTACCTTTTAGTGGCTTAGGAAATTACAAGCTCCCCAACTCGCCAGAGTACACATTTCAACCATTCGAAATGTTATTTTATATTACATAACACTCAGTTTTTTGTCATTTTCCACAAGTAAATTTCATAAACTTTACAAAAATAGTTTTTTTGCAATTGCATATTACATAAAAAAAGATATTGACGTGATATTATTTTACACTTAAGATAAACCTTAATAAAAATGTAATGGTTGTCGGTGCACAAAATTGACCAAGGGTCTAAAACATGTGTTCTACGCTATCATTAGGAACAGTAAGGAGGATGTGCAAACTTCATTTTCAAACCTCAAGCTTTAACGAATCACCGCAGGAATGAGACAGGCTGTTAAATAAAGACCGACTAAGGGGGATTAACAGGATGGTGCAAACGAAGAAATGGGTTTCTTTGCTTATGGTGCTTACGATCGTTGGTGTTCTGTTTGCAGGATGTAGTGGAGGTGCTAATGAGGCACAGCCGCAGCAAGGCAATGCGGATAAGAAAACAGAGGGAAATGAAGGCAGCGCACCAGTTACAGAGGGTGTAATTAAAGCGACGGATTTGTCACAAAATCCTCCGGGAGCAACAAATCGGAAAGATAACATTGTAGTAGGTATGACATCACCTAAAGGGGTATTTAACCCGCTATTCTGGCAAACAACTTATGATTTATATGTAGTCAGAACAGTATTTGATTCCTTCTTACAGGTGAAGGCAGATGGTACATATGAAAATAGTTTGGCTGAGAAGGTTGATGTATCGCCGGATGGTCTAAAATACACCTTCCATCTGAAACCAGGTGTGAAGTATAGTGACGGCACTCCAGTAACCGTAAAGGATTATGCTTTTGTTCTCAAAGTGCTGCATGATCCGAATTATGATGGAGAAAGCGATATATTATCTTTTAAGATTAAAGGCGGTAAGGAATACCACGATGGTAAGGCGAATGATATCTCGGGTATCAAGGTCATCGATGATAATACAGTAGAGGTAACCGTTACAGAAGCAACAGCTTATACGAAGGATTATCTGGGTGAACAATACTTCATGCCAGAAGCTTATTACGGAAAAGGGTTCAAGAAGGGTAACCTGGACAGCATCAAGGCGCTTAATAATAAACCAATCGGCTCCGGGCAGTATGTGCTGAAGAGCTTTTCCCCGGGTCAGCAAGTCGTACTTGAAGCGAATCCAAACTACTTCAAGGGCGCACCAAAGGTAAAATCAGTAATTTTCAAAACGACAACAGATGAAACAAACCTGTCTATGCTCCAAACAGGCGAAACGGACATGGACAACATCACAGTTACGGAAGACAATGTAGAGGAATTAAAGGCTCTAGGCTTCTTGGACGTGAATATTATGCCGACCAATGGCTATGGATATATTGCATTTAATCACAAGGAAAAGAAGTTCCAGGACCCTAAAGTACGTCAGGCTTTAACTATTGGTTTAAACCGTAAAGAGATTGTACAGGGCGTGTATGGCCCATATGCGAATGTCATTAACATTCCACAATCTACAGAATCTTGGTCTTATACGGATGAAGGCATCAACAAATATGAATTTGATACAGCGAAGGCGAAGGCTTTGCTGGATGAGGCAGGCTGGAAGGTTGGCGCTGACGGGATTCGCGAAAAGGACGGCGAAAAGCTGACCATTAACTTCTCTGCGACTGCTGATAATCCAGTAGTAGAGGCCTTGCTACCAATCATGTCCAATAACTATAAGGAGCTAGGCATCAAGCTGACTTCTGAAACTTTAGATTTTAACGCCATTATGGATAAAAAGGATACAGGCAAGTTTGATATGTTCTTCGCGGCTTGGGGCTTAACTCCAGACCCGGATACAACGACTTTTATTACGAATGGTGCACAAAACGATATCGGCTACTCTAATAAAAAGGTCGATGAATTAACGATTGCTGGTAAGCATGAACTGGATCAAGAGAAACGCAAACAGATTTACAAACAGCTCTATCAAGAGCTGAACAAAGATCTGCCAACTATCTTTATGTACCAACGTAGAGATATGTGGCCAGTGAATGGACGTGTATCCGGCCTAGAAATTACGCCATACAAAGATTTTGAGTTCACTCTTCATAACGCTCAAATCGCTCAATAAGGGGTGCCAACCGTATGCTCAGCTCTCACGAGCTGGGCATATCACTTTATTCGTCTGGAGGAATGAATATGAAGCAGTATATTATTCGAAGACTGCTGCAACTCATCCCCACACTTATTGGCATATCTATTATCGTTTTTGCGATTTCAGCCATGGTGCCGGGTGATTATATTACAGCCAAGCAGAACCCGAATATGACCGCCGAGAAGGCGCAACAGCTACGACATATCTACGGGCTGGATAAACCGGAATACCAACGATATTTTATATGGGCCGGTAATATGTTAAAGGGAAATATGGGGGATTCATTACAGCATAAGCAGCCGGTAACGAAGGTCATTGGCAATTATGTATGGAACTCTTTTATTATCGCTTTTTTTAGTCTTATTTTTAGCTGGCTCATTGCAGTTGTTGCAGGGGTATTTTCAGCTAAGTTTCAATATTCGTTATTCGATAAGTTTGTGACGTTATTCATTTTCTTATGTATGTCGCTGCCTTCATTTTTTATTGGTCTATTGGTCATCAAGATATTTGCCCTGGAATGGGGAATTCTCCCGGTTGGAGGTATGACCACAGCAGGGATGGAAGCAGGCTCGTGGGCTTATATGGTGGATGTCCTCAAGCATATGTTCCTGCCGACACTCGTACTTACGATGCTAAGTACAGGAAGCCTGACTCGTTATTTCCGTACAGGCATGTTGGAGGTCATCCGTCAGGATTATATCCGTACCGCACGCGCCAAGGGCTTGAAGGAACGGACGGTTATTTTCAAACATGCACTGCGCAATGCCTTGATTCCAGCAATCACACTACTCGGATTCGAGCTTCCGGCCTTATTTGGTGGGGCGATGATTCTGGAAAAGGTATTTGTATGGCCAGGTGTGGGGCAGGTCTATCTGGAGTCGATTAGTATGCGGGATTATCCGTTTATGTTGGGCTTCACCATTTTCCTAGCTGTTCTCACGCTCATCGGCAATCTACTTTCTGATGTATTATATGGCATGGCAGATCCAAGAATTCGCTTGAAGTAGGAGGGATACTATTGTCCGCAGAAACAGTCACGATTGAAACGAATCAAAAGGCGGCGATCCGTCCTGAAGCGTCTCCATGGAGAATCGCCGTTCGCCGTTTTAACCAAAACCGTCTGGCTTTGGCAGGTCTCGTTATATTAATTCTGATGGTTGTCATTTGTGTATTTGGACCCATGGTTTCACCTTATCATTTAGATGATTACAAGCTCTCTGACAAAAACTTATCCCCTAATGCGAAGTACTGGCTCGGTACGGATAAGTTTGGTAGAGATATTTTACTGCGTACGATGCTGGCTGGCCGTATTTCTTTGACGGTGGGGCTGGTCGCTACGTTTATTTCGGTCATGATCGGGGCGACGTTGGGTGCGCTGGCAGGATTTTATCGTAAAGGCGTGGATACGGTTATTATGCGGATTGCCGATATTTTTATGGCGCTGCCTACATTGCCGCTGCTTATTATTTTAGGTGCTGTTCTATCGGATTTGAAAGTTGATCCGTCGAACCGTATTTATTTTCTGATGCTTATTATTGGGGTCCTGAGCTGGACGAGCTTGTCCCGTCTGGTCAGAGGGCAGATTCTTACGCTGCGTGAACAGGAGTTCATGCAGGCGACGGAAGCGCTGGGGTTGAGAGACCGACGCAAAATATTCCGACATCTGCTGCCGAACACGATTCCTACTATTATTGTTACGGCCACACTTGGAGTAGCTGGTGCGATTATTACAGAATCTGCGCTCAGTTACTTGGGGATTGGCGTCGTGCCGCCCACACCTTCGTGGGGGAACATGATATCGGCTGCGAATAACCTGATTGACTTCCGCAAACGGCCTTGGATATGGGTACCACCGGGAATGTGTATTCTAATTACCGTTGTAGCGATTAATCTGATTGGAGACGGTTTGCGTGACGCACTGGACCCTAAAATGAAGAAGTAGGAGACGAACGTTTATGGAAAATGCTTTGATTGAATTTCGTAACCTGAAAACCCACTTTCATACCTCTAACGGAACTGTCAAAGCGGTCAATGACGTCAGTTTTAAAATTCGTGAGGGTGAAACGCTCTGTGTGGTAGGAGAATCTGGCTGTGGTAAGAGTGTAACTGCGATGACAATGATGCGGTTGATTGATTCTCCTCACACCTCGGACGGACAAATCTGGTTTGAGGGCAAAGACCTCCTAAAACTTAGTAAAGGTCAAATGCAGCAAATTCGCGGCAATGACATTTCGATTATTTTTCAGGAACCAATGTCTTCTCTGAATCCGGTGCTTACGATCGGGGAACAGATTACGGAGCCGTTGCTGATGCATACATTAATGAGTAAAAGGGAAGCACGCGCCCGGGCAATTGAACTAATTAATTTGGTGGGCATTTCGCGATCGGAGGAAATATTCAATTCCTATCCTCATGAGTTGAGTGGCGGTATGCGCCAGCGGATTATGATTGCTATTGCTTTAAGCTGTAATCCGAAGCTGTTGATTGCGGATGAACCAACAACGGCACTGGATGTAACGATCCAGGCCCAGATTCTCGATTTAATGCGGGATTTGAAGGATAAGCTTAAAACGTCCATTATGCTGATAACACACGACTTGGGTGTCGTGGCAGAAATGGCGGATTATGTGGTCGTTATGTATGCTGGGAACGTTATTGAAGAGGCTCCTGTCATTGAGCTGTTCAAAAATCCGCAGCATCCATATACTCAAGGGCTATTAAAGGCTAAACCTGTCATTAATCAGAAAATGGATCGGCTGTATTCCATCCCAGGACAGGTGCCAAACCCCATTGAGCTGGGCGAAAATTGCCATTTCCATGATCGGTGCGCACATTGTATGCAAATATGCAAGGATCAGGTCCCTCCCTTGAATGAAAAGGAGAATGGCCATAAGGTTGCCTGCTGGCTATATGAGAAAGAAGGAGGGCAACGGATATGAGTGAGCCTTTGATTCAAGTGGAAGGACTGAAAAAGTATTTCCCAATCACAGGTGGGGTTTTTCAGCGTACGGTCGGACATGTCAAGGCGGTCGATGATGTATCCTTTCATATTCATAAGGGTGAGTCCTTTGGTCTGGTAGGAGAATCGGGCTGCGGTAAAAGTACGATTGGACGCACGATTCTCAGATTGATGGATAAGACAGAGGGATCAGTACGGTACAAGGGTGAAGACTTGCACGCATTAAACAAGGAGCAGATTCGTGCGCTTCGTCCGAAACTGCAAATCGTCTTCCAGGACCCCTTTAGCTCACTGAACCCGAGAATCAAGGTGGGTGAGGCGATCGGAGAGGCTTTGCTGGATCACGGGTTGATTGATCGTAATGAGCTGCGGCAGAAGGTCAACGAAACGCTGAACATTTGCGGGCTGTCCTCGTATCACTATGATCGGTATCCGCATGAGTTCTCTGGCGGTCAACGGCAGCGGATCGGGATTGCCCGGGCCTTGATTTTGAATCCTGATTTTATTGTGGCTGACGAGCCGGTATCGGCTCTGGATGTATCGATTCAGGCCCAAATCATTAACTTGTTAAGCGATTTGCAGCAGGAACGCCAACTGACGTACCTGTTCATCTCGCATGATCTGAGTGTAGTCGAGCATCTGTGTAGCCGGATCGGTGTGATGTATCTGGGCTCAATGGTAGAGTTGGCCTCCAAGGAGGAACTGTTCAGGAATCCGCTTCACCCGTACACCAAGGCGTTGCTATCAGCAGTACCGATTCCAGATCCGACGATCAAAAGACAGCGGATTGTGTTAAAAGGGGACATCCCGTCTCCGGCTAATCCGCCGTCTGGATGTAAGTTTCATACACGCTGTCCTATGGCGGAAGCGCGCTGTAGAACAGAGGCTCCGGTATACCGAGATGCAGGCGACCAGCATTTTGTAGCCTGTCACTTTGCCTGATACGAGATACTGAAGAAGCAAAATATCCGCCATCCTGTAACAAGGATTGGCGGATATTTTGTCGTGAAATAAAAAAAGGTAAAAAAATTGTATCTTTTTTTCGAAAAATTGCAGACAAAATGGATTTTTCATCGTCTAATAAGGTATGGAGGTTATTGCGATGATGAAAAAACATTGGTTACGTTGGGCTATTGTCGTCCCTGTACTTATTATATTGATTTTTATTACACTTGGACCCCGTTTGTTGATCGGAAAGCCGAATGTGGATGCAGACGCTGCAGTGCTGATGGACATGCACACCGGGGAATTACTGATGGATGTGAATGGTGATAAGCCTATGCCCTCGGCAAATATGTCCAAGCTCATGACCGAGCTACTGGTACTGGAGGATATTCGGACCGGACGGTTAGGCTGGAATGATGAGGTGCGAATTAGTCGTTATGCCAGTACGGTAGGTGGCGTTAATCTCTCTCTCCGGTATGGCGAAAGAATGACCGTTTCGGAACTGTTCCAAAGTATGGTTGTGTATTCAGCGAATGACGCCGCTGTAGCGCTGGCAGAGCGTTCATCAGGGAATGAGTCCGCTTTTGTGAAGCGCATGAATGAAAAGGCTGCTCAAATTGGGTTGTCACCCGGTAGTCGTTTTAGTAATGCCTCTGGGGCTGGTCAGAGTGAATTGGGGCCGAACCATCCTAAGGATATTCGTGGAGAAACGAAAATGACGGCAAGCGACACTGCAAAGTTGGCCTCTTACTTGATTACGTCACATCCTGAGATTCTCAGAACATCCAGCCGTACACAGATGGAATTGAAGGATAAGGGCATTTACATCAGTAATACGAACTGGATGCTGCCTTCCTTGGCTGGACCATATTCTTATGCAGGGACGGACGGATTAAAAGCAGGGTACACAAGCGATGCTGGATACTGTTTTACTGGTACAGCTGAGCAGCATGGCAAACGATTAGTTGCTGTAGTGCTGGGTGCACCGAGCAAGGAAGAGCGTTTCGCACAGACACGGAAGCTGTTTGATTATGGTTTTTCTCTGTCCACCTCTTTTCCGGTACGATTGCAAAATTTGGTGAAACTGTCTCTGCATTAAGATAAAAGAAAACTTTGAAAGCTACATAGGATACTTATATACACGTAAATGAGGGCTTTGACCGTGAGGGCGAAGCCTTTTTTGTCTTGAATTTGAGGAACTGACCATGCCATGGCACTTTTGACAACAAGGTAGCAGACCTTTTATGCTTTGAGGGGAAGTTTTCGCTTCATGAGGGACTAATCCGGTTTAATGAAGAGATGGGATTTGTGGACGAAAGAAGGAAGGAAGCCATGATGGAGAGAAGACATAAGAGAAGGACTCGTGGAAAGACCAAAAAGAAAAAGAGGTTTACCGCTCTATATATTTCATGTATTGTCTTGTTTTTGTGTGCAGTGGGAGGCTATTTATTCCGCAAACAGTTGACGCTCGTGGCTTTTGACTGGTTTGTATCACCGACGCTGGAAAGTAAGCTGGAGAAATCCTACCAGCCTCGTCAATCCAAGGAACAGCAGCCCCAAGAGACAGTAGCTTACCAGAAGGAGCCTTTTTCGGTGTTGTTACTGGGAACGGATCAAAGGCCGAATGAAAAGGCACGTGGTCGCTCAGATACGGTGATATATGCTGCTGTACGGCCCGCAGAATCGCGTGTACTCTTGGTTTCCATTCCAAGGGATACATATGTACAGATTGCCGGACATGATTCGAATCGAGATGGCGAGGATGATTTTGATAAGTTAGGGCATGCTTATGCGTTCGGAGGCGAGGATATGTCCATGGCCACCGTAGAGAAGCTGATGGAGCATAAGGTCGATTATTATGCTACGATTAATTTCCAGGGTATTCAGGATGCCGTGAATGCAGTGGGTGGAGTAGTGCTTCCTATCGATCAGCCCATCGAGAATAAAAACCCGCTGCATATCAAGTTCCGTATTGAGGCGGGCAAGCCGCTTTATAATGGTGAAGAAGCCATGTATTATGTTAGGTATCGGGAAGATAGCGACTTCAACCGCACAAAACGTCAGCAAATTTTTTTGAACGCAATGGCGGATAGGCTGCTGAATATCGACGGAATCACCAAGATCCCGGAGTTGCTCGATATCATGGGGGCCAATTTCACAACGGATATGGAGCCTGCCTTTATTACTGGGCTTGGCAAGCAAGCTATTTCACAAGGGAATCCACAAATCTCAAGTTTTACGATTACGGGGGAAGGGTTCAAAAAGAAGGGCCTGTACTATGACCGGGCTAATGAACAGGAACTTGAATATGCCAGACTTATGATTGCGAACTGGCTAGACTCTGATACAACCCCGCAGACGCTGAGGCTTCCCGACAAACAGGACATTCAGTGAGTAATCAATGGATTTATATTTGATTTTGAGGGGGATTCGTTTCTCATGAATATTGCTTTTTTCTTGCTTCCCAAACAAGAGGTCGCTTGTGTAACGGCGGATGCTACTCTACGGCAAACATTGGAACGAATGGAATACCACCGGTTCACAGCGGTTCCTATTTTGGATAAGGAAGGTAGATATACGGGTACGGTTACAGAGGGTGACTTATTGTGGCATATGAAAGAGTCTGAGGGAAAAATCACCTTTGAAAACGCTTCTAAGTTTATGCTTAAGGACGTTCCGCTGCGGGTTTCGATGAAACCTGTATCCATTGATGCCAATATGGAGGATTTGATTAATTTGGCGAAGGTACAGAACTTTGTGCCTGTCGTCGATGATATGGAACGGTTCATCGGTATCGTGCGCCGCAGCCAAATTATTGAGTATTGTGAGAAATTTGTGTCTAAGGAATCGCTTAATACTTCAAGCTAAAATAAGCAACAAAGCCGCACTGAAGATTACTATTACCCTAGGGGCTAACAGTGTTGACATGGGCTTATAATAAGCAGCAAAGCTGCTCTGAAAATAACGATTTACCCTATGGGGTAACAGTTATTTTCAAAATAGGATATGCTATAATGGAGAATAAAGCTTTTTCAGAGGGGTGTGACTCTTCATCATATGCCTAAAGAAATGGATGTAGTTAAACGAGCCAAGGTTATTGAATGGCTTAAAACAGAGGTGCTTGACCAAGTCTCCCGTCTGTTTAAGGCGATGTGGGAAGGCAGTACAGTCCGTATTGGTGATTGTTTGGCCAGCCTGGTGATGAGCAGTTATATTCTGGGAAGGCGTCTTGGGGTGTCTTACCGTGAATTGGATGATCTACTCATCGACAAGCTAAGAAAGCACAGAAAAGAAGGACACCAGCTGGAGGATTGGTATCAGGACATTTCCGCACTGGAAGAACATATGCGTAAGAGGTGAAAACGTTGAAATTCCGCTTGGCCACTGTAGCATGGAGCGTTATTTATTTGCTTCTGCTGCTGACTCTATTGACACCATTTAGAATTATTACCGTATTTTTTCTGATTGTGCCTGGCGCTGTATTGTTTTCATCGCTGCCTTTCAAAGGATTTCTGGTTCACGTCATACCGGTGCTTTTAATTATAGCGCTACTCGATGTGTATTCGCTGCTTCCTGCGATTTACTTTCTGATTCCTTCTATATTGATGGGACGGATATATAAAAAGGGAGGATCTGCTTTTCAGGCGTTGATGACCGGAACGGGCATTATTTTAGCCGAATTGTTGTTTGTACTGTTTATCGCTACGTATTCCTTCGGGTTTGATCTTTCGCAGTCCCTTCGGGATCAGGCTGAGATATCGGCCAGTATTGTACAGCAGATTTTAAGTGCGAATCCGATGTTTGCGAATATGAGCTGGACAGCTGAAGATACGCAGAAACTCGGTACAATGCTGATTGGTAAAGTTCCATATGTGATGATCGTCAGCTCGTTTATACTGGCAGTGATCACACATGCTTTGGCACGTCCAGCATTGAGCAGTCTCGATGTGCCGGTACGTAAAATGAAGCCTGCCCGCGAGTGGATGCTACCACGCACGCTGATCTGGTACTATCTGCTGGCAATTGTAATTGGATGGATAGCGGATTCCTCCGATAGCAGCTGGATTCAAACGGTTTCCATTAGTATGCTACCGCTGATCCATGCATGTTTTATTATCCAGACAATTGGTTTTGTATACTTCTGGACGCATAGCCGTAAAATGAGCCCAGTGATTGCGTTGCTGCTGTCGCTCGTCGTTCTGGTGTTCCAGCCGCTCCGCATTATAGGTATTATTGATTTGGCCTTTCCGCTGCGTGAAGCTATTACAAGATCAAAGAAATAGGGTGAACAGTCATGCCTAAATTTCTACAAAAACGCTGGCACGGCTATCAGACGGTCTGGGCGTTTTTACTGCTGCTGGTGCTTGTCATATGTATTTCCATGTACAACTGGGAACTGGGTGTGATAGGACTGCTGCTATCATTCTTGCTCGGCGGATTGATGCTGAAGACTGAGCTGGATTTCCGTCGGGAACTGAATCAATATATCAGTGGCCTTTCCTTCCGGATCAAGCGGGTGGAGGGAGAAGCGATCAGTACACTGCCGTTCGGTATCATTTTATACAGTGAAAATCGGACGGTAGAATGGCACAATCGCTTTGCCAGTGAGATGTTCGAGGAGCAATCGTTGATTGGAGAGCCCCTTCAAGATTTGTTTCCTCAACTCGCAAACGCTCTAAGCACTAAAAAGGAAACGAAAGAGTCTGCTCGTGAACTAAAGGTGGAATTACAGCATGATGAGCGTCATTATCAGTTTCTAATCGTGCCTGATGAGCGTCTGATATATTTGTATGAAGTGACGGAGCTCGCGGTACTGCGCAAGCAGTATGAGAACGAGCGGTTAGCGCTTGGTATTGTCATGCTTGATAATATGGACGAGGCTGCTCAGGGAATGGACGATCAGCAGCGTACCGCGCTTATTGCGAAGGTTTCCAGCGAGATTACGTCTTGGGCCAATCAATACAATATTTATTTGCGCCGGTTGTCATCTGAGCGTTATCTTATTATGCTGAATCATAAAGCACTCCAGGAGCTGGAGCAAAGCCGATTCGTCATTTTGGATACCGTGCGGGAAATGACAGCAGATTTGAAAGTACCGATGACATTGAGCATTGGCTTGTCTTTCGGCGCAGAGAGTATCAAGGAGCTGGGCGAGCTAGCTCAATCCAGTCTAGATATGGCGCTTGGACGTGGGGGAGATCAGGCAGCAGTGAAAGCGGGACAGCGCCTGTCCTTTTACGGAGGCAAGTCCAATGCTGTCGAGAAGCGTACCAGGGTGCGTGCCCGAGTCATTGCGCATGCGTTGCGTGATCTGATGCAGGAGAGCGACCGTGTGCTGATTATGGGACACAAAATACCGGACATGGATGCAATAGGAGCAGCTATCGGTGTGTGGAAGGCTGCGGCACTTTACAATGTAGAGGCCCATATCGTACTGGACAAATCCAATCCGTCTATTGACCGAATGATGGAGCAGGTAAACAAGGATGAGAAGCTGTCGCAAGCGCTCATGACACCGGAGCAGTCGCTTCAGGTGATGACCGAGCACAGCCTGCTGGTTGTGGTGGATACGCACAAGGCGTCAATGACGATTGAGCCGCGTCTGGTGCAGACGGCCAGCCGGGTGGTGGTTGTGGATCATCACCGTCGGGGCGAGGAATTTATTAATGATTCTGTTCTGATCTATTTGGAGCCATACGCGTCATCGGCCTGTGAACTGGTGACTGAGCTGCTGCAATATATCCATGAAAAGGTCCAGCTGACACCGCTGGAGGCAACATCACTGCTGGCGGGGATTACGGTGGATACCAAGCATTTCTCCCTGCATACAGGCTCACGCACGTTTGAGGCAGCTGGCTTCTTAAGACGTAGTGGAGCAGATACAGTGATGATCCAGCGCATGTTAAAAGAGGACCTGGATGAATATATTGCTAAGGCGGAAATTATTAAGCATGCTAAAATGATATATGGGCATATCGCAATTGCGGTGACCGAGCCCGGACAAAAAATACCGCAGCTCCTGATTGCTCAGGTGGCGGATTCATTACTCAATATGACGGATGTACTGGCCTCCTTTGTGGTCAGTGAACGTCCTGACGGCCTGGTGGGGATCAGCGCCCGATCACTCGGACGCATGAACGTACAGGTCGTCATGGAACGGCTAGGCGGCGGAGGACATCTGACGAATGCGGCGGTTCAGCTGGATTGCTCGCTGGAGGAAGCTAAGCGCAGAGTGGTCGACGTACTGGCCGAAATTGATGGGGAAGAGGGGTTATTTGAATGAAAGTAATATTCATTAAAGATATGAAGGGCCAAGGTAAGAAGGGGCAGGTTAAGGAAGTATCCGACGGTTATGCAGCGAATTTTCTGTTGCCGCGTGGGATTGCCCGTCCAGCAACGGAAGGAAATATGAAGACGCTGGAAAACCAAAACGCTGCTGAGGAAAAACGCAAGCAAGAGGAAAAGGAAGAGGCGCAAGTACTCGGCAAAAAGCTGGAAGAGACTACAATTCAGCTCAAAGCGAAGGCTGGAGAAGGCGGACGGCTGTTCGGTGCGATTACAAGCAAGCAAATCGCAGAGGCGGTTGCCAAAACGGGCATCAAACTGGATAAACGTAAAATCGAGCTGGAAGAACCGATTCGTACGTTGGGCGTGACTCAAATGACCGTCAAGCTTCATCCTGAGGTCAAAGCTACGCTGAAAGTACAGGTGATAGAAGAATAATTATGGGCGGCGAATTTTTTGATCGGATTCCTCCGCAAAATCTGGAGGCTGAACAGGCGGTTATCGGGTCTATTTTGCTCCAGTCTGAAGCACTGATTACCGCAATGGAGCGGGTACAGACCGAGGACTTTTACGATAAGGCTCATCAGATGATATACGAAGCAATGATTGAGCTGGGTGAATCCGGGCAGCCGATTGACTTGGTTACGCTGACCTCGAAAATTCAGGACAAAGGTCAGCTGGAGGATATCGGCGGTGTCAGTTATCTGGCGAAGCTAGCTCACGGGGTGCCGACAGCGGCTAACGTGGACTACTATGCCCAGATTATTGAAGAAAAAGCGATGCTTCGTCGCTTGATTCGCACAGCTACGCAAATTGTGAGTGAAGGCTATAGCAACGGCGAGGATGTGGCCGGTATGCTGAGCGATGCCGAGCGCAAGATCATGGAAATCTCCAATGGTCGCTCTGGCAGTGGTTTTATCGCCATCCGCGATGTCGTGATGGAAGTGTTCGACCGTGTCGAAATGCTGCATCAGAACAAGGGAAATACAACCGGAATTCCATCCGGATTCGTCGACCTAGACAAGATGACAGCAGGTTTCCAGCGCAATGACCTGATCATTGTAGCTGCCCGTCCATCTGTAGGTAAAACGGCATTCGCCCTGAATATTGCCCAAAACGTTGCCGTACGGGCAAAAGAGACGGTTGCCATTTTCAGTCTGGAAATGTCAGCCGCTCAGCTCGTGCAGCGGATGATCTGTGCCGAGGCTAACTTGGACGCGAACGTTATGCGGACCGGTGAATTTAAAGGCGATGACGATTGGGCGAAGCTGACGATGGGCATTGCAGCCCTGTCGGAGGCAGAAATCTATATTGACGATACGCCTGGTGTCACCGTGGCTGATATCCGTGCCAAATGCCGCCGTCTCAAGACGGAAAAGGGACTGGGTATGATCGTAATTGACTACTTGCAGCTCATTCACGGACGCGGTAAAGCGGGCGAGAACCGACAGCAGGAAGTATCCGAAATTTCACGGACATTGAAGCAAATCGCCCGTGAGCTTGAAGTGCCTGTCATTGCCCTTTCCCAGCTGAGCCGGGGTGTGGAGCAGCGTCAAGATAAGCGGCCTATGATGAGTGACTTGCGGGAATCGGGTTCCATTGAGCAGGACGCCGACATCGTTGCGTTTCTGTACCGGGATGATTATTATAATCAGGAAACAGAAAAGAAGAATATTATTGAAATTATCATTGCCAAGCAGCGTAACGGCCCGGTTGGTACGGTAGAGCTGGTATTTCTCAAAAATTATAATAAATTCGCTAATTACGAGCGTGCCCATTCGGATGCGTTCGCCGGTTAATATATTACGACAATTAGAAAAGGCTCTTTCGACGCGGATATCGCGATTTCGAGAGAGTCTTTTTTATAAAATTCATATATTTTCATAGAGCGATTGAAACTCTCAATTACGAACAATACTATTTTCATGTAATATAATGTTCGCTTTTTATTTGACTTTGAAAAATGGTACTGGTACACTTATAGTGCTGCTTCAACGCAGTGGGAGATCATTACGCCCGGGGCTTTCCGAACTTGCGGAATGCCTGCGACGGACGTTTTTTCCTGCTGTCCGAGAACGCTCCATGTCTGCCCGCTGAGGCGGTTGAAGCCAGATATGTGTTAGCGTGTCAGCTCAAAATCAGAGTGTCTGTGGGCACTCCACGGAGGAATGAAACATGTCAACTGTAGTCGTTGTGGGAACACAATGGGGAGACGAAGGCAAAGGTAAAATCACGGACTATCTGGCGGAAAGCGCTGAAGTGGTGGCCCGTTACCAAGGCGGAAACAATGCTGGTCATACGATTCTCATTGACGGTAAAAAGTATAAGCTGAGCCTGATTCCATCCGGCGTTTTTTATGAAGATAAAAAGTGTGTTATTGGCAACGGCATGGTAGTGAATCCAGCCGCTCTTATTGAAGAAATTACTTATATTCATGATAATGGATTTTCCACGAAAAATTTGGTCATTAGTGACCGTGCGCATGTCATTATGCCGTACCATATGACGCTGGATGTGCTGGAAGAAGACCGCAAAGGTCCTAACAAAATTGGTACTACCCGTAAAGGGATCGGTCCTGCTTATATGGATAAAGCTGCACGTAACGGTATTCGTATTGCTGATTTGCTGGATGCAGAGGAATTTGAAAAGAAACTGCGCCATCAAACGAAAGAAAAAAACCAAGTGATTGAGCAAGTATACGGCGGCGAGCCGCTGGATGTTGAAGAAATATTGAAACAGTATCTGGAATATGCTGAGTTTATCCGTCCTTATGTAGCGGATACGTCTGTTGTACTGAACGATGCAATCGACGCCAATCGTAAGGTGTTGTTTGAGGGTGCACAAGGCGTTATGCTCGATATCGACCAAGGTACGTATCCATACGTTACGTCCTCTAACCCATCGGCTGGCGGTGTATGTATCGGTTCCGGTGTAGGCCCATCCAAAATTCAACAAGTGATCGGTGTAGCTAAATCGTACACAACCCGTGTAGGTGATGGACCCTTCCCAACGGAATTGAACGATGAGGTCGGCGATTTCATTCGTGAAACAGGTCATGAGTACGGTACGGTTACAGGTCGTGCTCGTCGTGTTGGCTGGTTTGACAGCGTCGTTGTGCGTCATGCTCGTCGTGTTAGCGGACTAACAGGTCTTTCTCTGAACTCGCTGGACGTTTTGACAGGCCTGAAAACAGTTAAAATCTGTACAGGCTACAAATACCGCGGCGAGATCATCACGCATTATCCAGCTAGCTTGAAAATGTTGGCAGAATGCGAAGCGGTATATGAGGAATTGCCAGGTTGGAGCGAAGATATTACTGGCGTGAAAACACTGGAGGAACTGCCAGAAAATACACGTAATTATGTACAACGCGTATCCGAGCTGACAGGCATTCCAATCGCTATTTTCTCGGTTGGTCGTAACCGCGATCAAACGAACCAAGTGCTTCCGATTTATTTGTAAGACATCCGTATGATTCTATGAAGGCATCATGCCTGTTCGTAAATATAGCTATTTCTGTACGATCAAGGAGAGAGAGGCGGTTAATGCCTTTCTCTCCTTTTTCTGTGTAGATGTGTTTATGCTAGTTTTACATATTCCAAGGGTTAAAAATCGTCATATCTCGTCAATACTGGTCTATATGCACTTCATGATGTACACATGGCAAGATGCGTATAAGGAGGTAACGGGATATGAGGTGGCTTGGATGGCTGCTTAAAAAAGGAATGACGGTGGTGCTGGTCAGCGCGCTGACACTGGCAGTGACCGGTGTGGTCGTGAATGCTTATGTTCAATCGCTGCTACGGCAATTCAACATTCAGCTTGATCATCAGCCGATATGGGGATGGGGCTGGCTAAAAGGCAGCGCTGGTACTGATCAAAGTACAGGCACAGGGAAGAGCAAGACGACAGGGAGCGACTCTGGAAGTGTAACACCGCCTGATAATGCTTTGCCTGTCATGGGACAGGGCTTAGAAGAAAGCGGAAATAAGACAGGTGGTGCATCCGATGACAAGGGATCTCAGGAAGGGGCCACGTCGGCGGGAACACCAGGCAGCGAGTCGCGTCAGCAGGCAGAAGGCACAGCTACACCTGAAACGAGTATCGAAGGCCATGACTTGGTCATTACGCCCGACCATCTGACAGAGAAAAAGAACAATTTACCGGCGGCTCAGAAGCAAGAGATTTTTACGATTCTCATGAATAAACTACCGCCGGAAGAGATGCAGAAAATATCAGCCGCGATGGAAGGCGGTCTCACCGAGCAGGAACTTCAAGATATTCAGCAGGTGCTAGCGAAGTATTTGACCAAAGAGGAATATAATAAATTGATGGGTATGCTTAAATAATGCATAAATAAAACGCATGAATGTATGGGCAATGTTCATGCTCAAAACAGGACTATAGAATCCGCGCCGAGCGCGGATTTTTTTGCGTGCTAGGAAGTAATTGGAGTGCAGTTGAATTCTTTGTAAAAGCTATGTTAAAGTAAACTGTGTTGTGAAAAGGTTAAATTTTTGAAACCTTTTACGTAACTATGCAATGCTAGATAGAGACTATTATCATAGATAAGCTTGTAAAACGGCTACTTTTATCATGTAAAAGGACAATAATGAACGCATTTAATAGAGATAGGATATGCTGAAAAGGAGAGAACCATGGAGGTTTCTAAGGGGAAGTTATCACCAGACAGGAATGGAAATTCAAGTGTTGAAGGCAATTCTGCTGATAAAGCAGGGAAAATAGCAACATGGTGGAGCGGACGGAAAAGATGGTTAAGTTGGACGGCAGGCGGCATTGTGATTGTGGGCGGTCTTATTTTTGCTAGCAATCAGTATGTTGGAGCCAATACAGTTCCTTATTATAAAGTGTATGTTAAAGGCGTTGAGGTTGGCAGTATCCTGAATGAGCAGCAGCTTAAGCAGTTGTATTCAACGAAGAGCAAGCAGTATAAAGACAAGTATCCTGACGTGGAAATGGTGCTCAATACGAGCGCGGTCACGACGAGCACAGAAAAGGCATATAAGGCGGATATCGATAGCGCAGCCACGCTGAAGAAGCTGGACGGCATGCTGACTGCCTATGCCAAAGGAGTAGAAGTGAAGGTCAACGGACAGATGGTTGGCATTGTAAAGGATAAAGCGACGGCACAAGCAGCTTTAAAGCAAGTGCAGAAGAAGTACACACCTGCGGGTGAAGGTACGGCTTCTGGCATCAAGGGGCTAGTTCGCAAAACATCCGTGGGGAGTAGTCATGCTAGCGCAAGCACGAAGGCGCCTAAAGCATGGCTGGAGTCTGCTGGTATCCGTGAAAAGATTGCGTATGAGCCTGTGAAAGCAGATCCGAACAAGGTGCTGACGGAGGAAGAAGCGGTTAAAGTATTGACCGAGGGACGTGAAGCTCCTACAACCTATACGGTGCAGGAAGGTGATTCATTGTCGTCGATTGCCACCAAGTTCAATACGACGGCTTGGGAGATTAAGCAAAACAATCCCGGTCTGCGTGAGTTGTATTTGCAAATTGGGGACGAGTTAAAGGTCACAGCTCCCAAGGTACCTGTTACGGTACGAACGGTAGAAAAGGTCGTCGAGCAGATCGCCATCGAGCCTGAAATAGAGATTCGCCAGAGCGATGAATTGAAGGCAGGAGTTACGAAAGTCGTCAGACCGGGACAAGCAGGTCTTAAAGAGATGGACTACCGTTTGACCAAAGAGAACGGTGAAGTTATACAAGAGGAATGGCTTGGTCAAAAGGTGCTGAAGCCCTCCGTTACCGAGGTAGTTCTGAGAGGAACGAAGGTCGTGGGGGAAGGCTCCGGACAGTTCGCTTGGCCGGTGTCTGGCGCTACAATGTCGAGCAGCTTTGGCGCACGTTGGGGACGTATGCACGAAGGGGTCGACTTGGTCGGCAGTCCTGACATTCACGCATCTGATGAAGGCGTGGTGTCATTTGCAGGTCAGCAGAATGGATACGGCAAAGTCATTATGATCGATCATGGCAACGGATACCAGACGGTGTACGGTCATTTGAGCAGCATTGGCGTTCATGTAGGTCAGGTCGTTCAACAGGGCGAGTCGATCGGAGTCATGGGGAGCACAGGACGCTCGACAGGAACGCATCTGCATTTTGAAATTCGCAAAGATAATACGCCACGCAATCCCATGACGTATTTAAGATAGATTTGACGCTTATATCGTTAGCTACATGATTGATGAAGATCAAGAAGAAAGACCATGTTTTCTGCATGCTTAACAGCCAGGTGCAGGCATGGTTTTTTCTGCGTAAAGAAAAGGGTCTGGAAAAGTAATGGAATAGCGTACGGGTATGATAGAATAGAATCAGCATCTTATGGGCGCTGACAAACGAAAGTTAATGATAGATGATGATCCGTGAGAAGAGGTGAATGCTGTATGCAGGGGACGATTCTAGTAGTGGATGATGAACAACCTATCGCTGATATTTTGAAATTTAATTTGGAAAAAGAGGGCTACGAGGTGATTTGCGCCTTCGATGGAATCAGTGCGGTGGATATCGCAGTTAAGCAACAGCCAGACCTGATTTTGCTGGACCTGATGTTACCGGGCATGGATGGTATGGACGTATGCCGCGAGGTGCGCGGACATCAGCTTCAAACGCCAATTATTATGCTGACTGCCAAGGACGGGGAAATCGACAAAGTGCTAGGGCTGGAGCTGGGGGCGGACGATTATGTGACGAAGCCGTTCAGCACACGGGAATTGCTGGCACGGGTAAAGGCACAGATGCGCAGACAGCAACGTGGTATGGCGGGCACGCCGGAAAACCGCCCACAGGAGGAAAAGCAGGGGCTGCGTGTAGGCGATCTCTTTTTTGATGCGGATATGTATACAGCCTATAAAAATGGAACTCCACTTGACCTGACGCACCGCGAGTATGAACTTCTGTATTATATGGCGAAAAATGCAGGCAAGGTCATGACTCGCGAGCATTTGCTTCAAGCGGTATGGGGGTTTGAATACTACGGGGATGTGCGGACGGTAGACGTGACGATCCGGCGGCTGCGCGAGAAGATTGAGGAAAACCCGAGCAAGCCGGAGACCATCCTGACACGCCGCGGCCTCGGATATATCGTTAGCGGGGGAAAAGGTGGCCTGCGGGCATGAGATGGCTGTCCTTCTTTCGCACCATTCATGCCAAGCTGATTATTATCTATGTGCTGCTAATCTTGGTGGCCATGCAGTTGATTGGAGTCTATTTTGTCAGCTCGATGAAGAACTCGTTGACGAGTAATTTTACGCAGGATTTGCAAGCACGGGCGGAGATGCTGTCCGTGCTGGCGGAGCAGGATCTGAGCGGCAGTGATGGCAAAATGGAGGAAGATAGCGTCGAAAGTCTGCGTGCACGCGTGAATAACTTGTTTGATTTCAGCGGCGCGGAAATTCAGGTGCTGGATGCCAGTGGCAAAGTACTGATTACTTCTCAAGGCTCTCATGCTGACTATGTCGGACGTAAAAATACACAGACAGTGGTTAGCCGCGCACTCCAAGGAATTCGTGATAACGAGGAATATATGGTGGACGAGGATAACGTCCGCAAGAAGGTCGTCGCCAAGCCTGTCATCAGCCAAGGCAAAATCGTCGGTGCAGTGTACATCGCTGCTTCGATGGCTGAGTTGTACGATACGATGAAACGCATTAACAATGTGTTTCTCTCAGGTATGCTGATTGCGCTTGCGTTGACGGCTGTGCTGGGCGTGGTGTTGGCCCACACGATTACGCATCCAATCAAAGTAATGACACGGCATGCGACGGAGGTCGCTGAAGGCAAGTTTGACCAGCAGATGCCAGTGTTTGGCGAAGATGAAATCGGTAGGCTGAGTGTGGCCTTTAACTATATGACAGGACGTCTACGTGAGGCCCTGTCGCAGAATGAGGAGGAGAAGGAAAAGCTCTCCTCCATCTTGACCAATATGAGCGACGGTGTGGTCGCTACCGACGATCATGGCCGGGTCATTCTGGTCAACCGCCGGGCCAGCGCCATGCTGGGCGTGAACGAGAATGAAATGACCGGTAGACATATCGCGGTACTGCTGGGGATCGACCCCGAGGAAACCGAGGCTCTGTACAGCGGATCGTCGGCTTCTACGCTCTTGCAGCTGGAGCCGGTCGGTCAGGATGAGCCCATCGTCATCCGCGTGACCTTTACGCCAATTCATCGGCGGGAATTTGGCATTACGGGTACGATTGCCGTGCTCCAGGACGTGACAGAGCAGGAGGAAATGGAGACGACGCGACGGGAATTCGTAGCTAATGTATCCCATGAGCTACGCACACCGCTGACGACGATCCGCAGCTACGCTGAAGCGCTGGATGACGGCGCGATGGCTGAGCCGCAGCTCGCAGAGCGTTTTGTGGGTGTTATACGCAATGAGACGGAGCGTATGATCCGGTTGGTTACAGATTTGCTGCATCTGTCGCGGCTCGATTCCAATGAAGCGCCTTTGCGGATGCAGCCTGCCGATGTGATGGAGATGCTGGACGAGGTCGCGGATCGGTTTTCTTTTCAGATGAAGGAAAATCACATTCGCTCAGGCATGTTCGTAGAGCAGGGGATTGGCAAGGTCGTAATCGACCGCGATCAGATTGATCAGGTGCTGGACAATCTGATGTCCAATGCATTGAAATATACGCCAGAAGGTGGAAGTATTCGGATCGAGGCTCGCCGCAACAATGAGGGCATGCTGGCTATTTCGGTGCAGGATACTGGAATTGGTATTCCCAAAAAAGATCTGGACCGGATTTTTGAACGGTTTTATCGTGTGGACAAGGCGAGATCGCGCAATATGGGTGGCACGGGACTGGGGCTGTCGATTGCCCGGGAAATTGTAAAGGCCCATGGAGGTCAGATTTTCCTGGAGTCCGAATATGGTCAGGGAACTTGTACGACTTTTACGCTGCCTATGTCGGGTGAAGGGAGGGAAGCACAGTGAAGGAACGTTTGAAGTCCTGGACGCTTGTTTTGCTGGTAGCTTCCAGCCTGGTTCAGACTTATTTTTTGATCTACCGTCTTCCGGGCAGTGATTCTGTACTCACTTCAGAAACGAACTATGTCAAAACCGAGAGCATGGGGCAGGAGAAAAAGATTGAAAATCTTGTATTCCCTGATAGGATGCTAATTCATCAAGGGGAGAAGAAACATACCGTTTTTTATCCGGGGGTTACTTTTTACGATTTAATTTATACACGGCTGGAAAGCCGAAGCTTTAACAATTTCCAACGCCGGAGTATCCAGTCAGCAGATTGGGCACGGATTCGCAGTGAGAATGAGGGGATCGAATTATCATTTTCCGGCGGGGTTCCGGTTTCATTGCTGGAGCGGGTCATGCGTCTGACGCCGGATTCAGTATTTCAGGGGGAGACGATTAACCGCATCTGGATCTATATCGACGAAGAGAATGCCAAGCCGCACGCGCTTTTTTTTAGTGCCAGAGGCGATGTGGTGTATGAGGCGAACCAGTTTGATATGACCGTAGAGGACATTCGGCAGCATGTGAATTTTGGGAAAAATGCCCCGTTGTACAAGCTGGTGAATAATCAGTATTACATTCCCGTGAATGACCTGGAGACTGTACAGCCTGTGGTATATGCTGGGTTGTTTACGACGGAACAGATGCAGCGGAATTTATTTTTCGATCCGGGCATTACACGCAATATTCAGGAAAAAGACGGTTCGCAAATTTATACAGATAGCAAGCGTAGCTTACAGATCAAGCAGGATCAACGTTGGATGAGCTATACCGATCCTAGTGCACCGGGAGCGGATGGAAGCAGCCCAATTAGGGACGTGTTGGCCGCAGTTGATTTTGTAAATCAGCATGGCGGCTGGGATGCTTCATATCAGATGAAATTGAGAAGCAGCGATGAAAATCGCACGAGTGTGATATTCCAGCAGTATTATGGCGCTTATCCGGTGCTGGACACGCCATCGTTCCGCTTTGGTACGATCTCCTTGCAAATCCAGCAGGAAACGGCATCTGTCTATGATCGTTCGTTGCTGTATCTCAAGGGTGGGGAGCAATCATCGAAGAAAGTGATGCTGCCAGGCGGTGAGAGCTTGGAGAAGCAACTGCAAACGGTCGGCGACGGCAAGTCGATTAGAGATCTGACTCCTGTATATCAGCCAGAGCTGATCAATGACGGATTAAAGCTTGTCCCTGAATGGCGTGTTACGTTCGGCGATGGTTCTGTTGCAGAAATTCATGCTGTTCCTGTAACGTCAGCATCCAATACAACTCCAACGAAGTCAGACCAAGAGACAAAGTGATAATAGGAAGGGGGAACGGGAATGGATTGGAGCCGCGCTAAAAACGTACTGATCTGTACATTTTTGCTGCTCAATGTGGTATTGGGTTATCAACTGTGGCATGATGCGCAGGAAACGGCCGGGCCGAATCTGGATTTTACTTCACTGGATGAAAACACGCAGCGTTTAATGGAAGAGAAAAGCATTCAGGTGTTGGCTCCGATTCCCGGGGATACCCCACAGCTGCCCAAGCTGTCTTACACCTATGTCCATAGTGGAGAGAAGGATGAACTTGTACAGCTGCTGAGACCGGTGGACAGCAGGCTGGTATTCACTCATGATGCGCTAGTGGAGGCATTGGAGCCGCAAATCAAGGATATCGATAGCTATCAGTATGATCCGCTGGATGTCCAGGAGGAGCTTGTATCTGGACAGGCAGATGCTTTTGTAATGCATCCGTTGGTACAGGGCAAGTGGCCGCTCTTTAATGTGAAGCTGGCTCTGTTTTACAGCAATCAGAAGATTACAGGGTATCGCAAAATTCAAGTAGAGCTCCAGCCCTCGGATGAGGCAAAGAAAATGCTGCCTGCGTCCAAAGCCTTGGCGAGGCTGATCGACGGCTATTTGCCGCGTGACTCCGTAGTGAAGGATATCCGGCTCGGATATTACGGACAGACCTTTAACTCCGATAGCCAGGTGGCTGCGCCGGTGTGGCGGTTTATGCTGGATAACGGAAAAGGCGTGTATTATGTGCAGATGAACGGAGATGTCATTAGTCCAAAGACAGAACATACAGAAGGGTCTTGAACAGATATGGGTATTTCTTTTACCGTGCTGTCGAGCGGTTCGACCGGCAACGCTACCGTTGTACGGAACGAAGACACGACATTGCTCATCGATGCAGGTCTCAGCGCAAAGCGTATTGACGAATTGCTGAAAGAACGCGATCTGAGCGGAGAAGATTTGGATGGTATTTTGGTCACGCATGAGCATTCCGATCATGTTAAAGGACTAGGCGCCATGGCGCGTAAATATAATTTGCCTATATATGCTAACGAGAAGACATGGTTTGCCATCAGCAACGCTGTTGGGCAAATCGCGGATGATAACCGTAGAATATTGGAGACAGGCGCGACACGGGAATTTGAGTCATTGCGTGTAGAGTCTTTTGGCATCTCCCATGATGCGGTTGAGCCCGTAGGGTACAGCTTTTATGATGGGGCAGAGAAGCTTAGCGTAGCAACCGATCTCGGCTATGTCAGTGATAAGGTAAAACAAGCGATATCAGATGCAGATGTATTGGTGCTGGAGGCTAATCATGATGTAGAAATGCTGCGTATGGGTCGTTATCCTTGGAACATCAAGCGCCGTATTCTCAGTGATATCGGCCATTTATCCAATGAGATGGCAGGAGCGATTCTTAGCGAGCTGTTGACCGGACGGACAAAGCGAACGTATCTGGCACACTTGAGCCGCGACCACAATATGATGGAACTTGCGAAGATGACTGTACGCGATGCGATGGAAGACCGCGGCTGTTTTTACAGGGATAGTGAGTTTCGATTGTGTGATACGTATTATGATCGTCCTACACCTTGGGATAAGGTAAGTGAGCCATAAAGCTGTCCAGCTCGGCGGCTTTGCGCTCGACCTCTTCACGGGTCACTATGCCTTTGTCTACCAGTAGTTCAATCAATGTACTTAGTGCCAGTGTATTCCGGTAGTGCTCGTCTTTCAAATCCGCAAGCTTGGCAGCCATGCGAACTTCATCCATAGCGGAACGATGGGAATTCATCTTATATTCCTCCTGTAAAAATATTTTTAAAATGGCGTGCAATAAGCTTGGTTCTGCCTGTGGTTTTGCCAGGTGCTGTGATACAATAAAGCTAACAACAGAAAGCTTTCTGAAGGAAGGCTCTCATCGAAAGTATAGGCTGCTTTAAGCGGACGGGAACAAGCCAGAACGTCTCTATGAGACGATCATTTTGTAATAGAATAGAAGACTTGTTACTATTGTAGTCCATTGGTTTGGAAATCATTCCTCTTTTTCCCTCTATTCGGGGTCAAATTTGGCGTGTATGCTAATTTATGAGATTTGGTTGCTTAGGAAAGTGCTATTTGTGGTGATTAATAAGTAGACCGAAACGATTAGTTGCTGAATTCCGATGGTGGGGGATATTCAATCCATTTGTGATGTTCAACGGAGCAGGTTCTCTGTAGCATAGGTTGGCGCAAGCCCGAATAGCCCTAATTTTTTAGTGAGTGTCGGTGCATGACAACGAAGGGGAGAGGATTAGCATGGGCTTGTTTGAAGATGATTTTTATTCAACGAAGGTGTCCACACGTGCGGCTAAAAAAACAGCATTTAAAGCACGTCGCGGAGGACGGGGACGTTGGCCGCACAGGAATCGCCGGGTAAGTCCGGTGCAGGCTGCTGTCATCAGCGGTGCGGTTAGTGCAGTGGTTGCCGTGCTGCTGTTCAGCTTTATTACAGGTCTCCCCTCCACTACAGCAGTAACCGGAGCAAGTCATTATCCCTTGCGGCAAGCAGCGGGCGATCCGTATGACCGGATTGTGCAAGCGGCAGCCAAGATACGCCCAGCTGTCGTCAGCATCGTAAACCTGAAAGGGGAAGACGGTAACAGTACGGAACAATCAGCGCTTGGATCGGGCGTCATTTTCCGTGTGAGCTCAGGCAAAGCCTTTATTATGACGAACAACCATGTCATCGAGGGATCGGATGATCTGGATATTGTAACCGTAGACGGTGTCAGAAAAGAAGCGAAGCTGGTCGGAAAGGATCGCATTAGTGATATCGCTGTACTGGCCGTTGATGATAAAGGCATTAGCACAGTAGCGGATATCGGGGACTCCAGCAAACTTCGTCTGGGCGAGACGGTCATTGCGATTGGCAATCCACTCGGATTGGGAGACACGCTGACCTCTGGCATTGTGAGCTATACGAATCGGATTATTCCGATTTCCATCAATCAGGATGGTGTATATGACTGGGAGCAGCATGTGATTCAGACCGATGCAGCGATTAATGAAGGAAACAGCGGTGGAGCGCTGGTCGATCTGGACGGACGCGTGATTGGCATCAATACGATGAAAATCGCCGATACAGGTGTGGAAGGATTGGGCTTTGCCATTCCCGCCAATGAAGTAATGAAGACGGTGAATGAACTGGTTGAGGACGGCAAGATCACCCGCCCTTATCTGGGGGTGTACACGGTGGATCTTAATAATGAATATGCACCGCTGGATGAAACTCAGCGCAAGGAACTCAAGCTGCCTGACAGCGTGAAAGATGGGGCCGTTGTTCTGGAGGCCCATGGTCCTGCCAAGGAGGGCGGCTTGAAGCTGAACGATGTCATTACGGCGTTTGATGGCGAACCGATTAACTCTACGCTTGATTTGCGTCGCTACCTGTACGATAACAAGAAGATTGGCGATGAGCTGAAAGTTACCTTTTACCGGGCAGGCAAGGAAGAGTCGGTGACGTTAAAATTAACAGATAAGCCGGAAGGCTAAGGTTGAAGGATAGGCTTAACTATAAAGAAGGCGCTCTCCGGCTTATTTCCGGGAACGCCTTTTTTCGTTTTCTGCTGTGCCTTAGATTAAGACGTCACGCCCGTCACACGGGTTCCGCTCTTGGTGATTTTGTATGTCACCACATCTCCGCTCCAGAAGTGGAACTTCAACGTGACTTCGCCATCCTTCACACTGTTGAAAAATTCAGGCAGCAGCTTGATATCGTTGGCATCATAGGCAGGGGCAAAAGTATTGCCAAACTCTTTATAAGGTGTCCAATCCTGTGGACCGGCATTGCCACCATTCGTATACACGGCTTCCATCGTCGCAAGCTGGCTACCACGGAAGTCTGTTGGAATGGTAAAGGCTTGAGTAGTCCCTTCGACAGCACTTAATTTTGGTGTATCATACACAACGACTCTAAAATTCCAATCCGCCCCCTTATTAAACTTGGCGGTCATTACGGCATTCTCACCATATTTACCGGAAGTTATTAGGCCGGTGAGCAAGCTGGCTTTGAAGGTTAATGTGTCTCCACTCAGCGTGTAGTCGGTCCCCTGTTTCAGTTGCTTGCTGTTGGCATGGAGTGATTTCAACTGGTTGCCGTTCAGGTTTAGAGTGACCTTGGTTTCCTGAACAGGAGAGCCTTTTTTCAAATGAATGAGATCACTAGCTGCATTGGAGGAACGTCCTTTCAGGCTGGCCTTAATAACATTAAAGAGTTCAGGATCAGACCACTTGTACGTTGTCCGGTTCAGGTGCTGGCCGTTATCCCAGAGCATACCTGTTACTTTCTTCTTTTTCATATAATAGGTCACAAACTCAAAAAATTTCAGCTTTTCGCCCTGTTCAATAACACCTGTATGCTTATCGAAGCCGAGCAGGCCATATTCACCGACAATAACCGGAATTCCCTTGGCTACAAAGGTGTTATAGACATTATCAAACGTTTGAATAATATCATCTTGGGCAACTTTATCAAATGTTGTATTCCCGGCAATGTTTACACTGAAAGGCCAAAAGCCATAATAGTGAACGGTCGCAATCAGATTGGGATCGTTCAGCCCAGTAATTGTGTTGTAAAGCTGGCTGATCTTGGCTTGGGCAGGTGAAGCATCCAGACCGGATAGAACAAGAGGACGAGTGGCATTCTTACCACCGGAGGCGCGAACGATTTTGTGGAAGGATACATTTAGCTCATGAAGCATCTGATTCATTTTCGCTTCATCCGTTGTTCCCCCTTCAGAAAACCGGGGCTCATTAATACTTTCAAACATCAACTTGTGAGGCTGATCTTTAAAGCGGTCGGCAATCTGTGTCCATAATGCCTTATAGCGAGCTAACACTTCATCATGCTTGGGCTCCATACTGCTTACCCACGTCCATGAATCATGATGGACATTAATCATGACATACAGATTGGCATCCAGTGCCCAGCGAACGACCTCTTCTACACGGTTCATATAGGTAGATTCAACGGTATAATTGGGTGCGGCTCCAATATGCTTATCCCAGGTGACGGGAATGCGAATACTTTTGTACCCTTGTGCAGCAATTTGCTGAATCAAAGCTTGGGTAATGCGCGGATTGCCCCAGGCTGTCTCATCCGCCCCGACAGCATCCAGCGAATTTCCCAAATTCCATCCGGGCTGCATGGCTTCCACATATGACTGCATATTGCCGATGGCAGCGGCTGGCTGTGCTTGTCCGTCCGTTTCAGCAGCAGCAACGGATGCGAACGTGGATAACAATAAGGTAATGGCAAGCGTCAACGACAGCAATGAAATGGGTCTTCGTTTTAACATAACAGGCCCCTTTACAAAGTTATTTTTGAAAGCGCTTTCCATTAAACACTATCATATTATTTTAATATGGAATACCTGTATAATTCATGTAAAAATCATGTGCTAATTAGATATTTTAATTTTGTAAGCGTTATTATTGAAAAAATACAGAAATGAGTGTAGAATCTATGGCCCCCTCAAATACCAAAAGAAAGAAGGAGATGAATATGAATAAGTGGAACACCGAAGAGGCCATTCGACGCTGGAACATGCATGCAGAAAACTTTACTGCCAAGTACACCGAAGAAGGGGATCGGTCTCGTGAAGTGTTGCTAAATCCTGCTTTGCAAGAGTGTATGGGATTGATCGCAGGTAAAAAAGTGCTTGATGCCGGGTGTGGCGAAGGTTACCTGAGCCGGAAAATGGTTCAGGAGGGCGCGTTGGTGGAAGCTGTCGATTACTCGACAGAGATGCTGAAGCTTGCAAGAGAGCGGACACCGTCAGCAATGGGAATTACATATCACCACGGCAATCTGGAGAGGCTGGAGATGTTCGAAGACCAGAGTTTTGATCTGATCGTATCCAATATGGTCATTCAGGATTTGGCTCATTATGAGCTGGCGATTGCCGAAATGCGGCGGTTATTAGTTCCAGGGGGCAGCTTTATTTTTTCTATTCTGCATCCGTGCTTTCTGACACCGCAGAGTGGATGGGTGAAGGATGAGACAGGGAAAAAGCTGTATTGGAAAGTGGATCAGTATTTCAACGAAGGTCCCCTGGAGCAAGCGATTCCTTATGATCAGGAGGAAAAGCTTTTGTATTTTCACCGTACGCTGGGCAGCTATGTACAGACCATTGTGGAGGCGGGTTTGTTGTTGGAAGGGATGATCGAACCGAAGCCGTCTGCTGGTATGCTGGAGAAATATCCCCATTTCCGTGAAGACCTGAACGTCAGTAATTTCCTCATTTTTAAGACCAAACGTCAGGGATAGTGGGCAAGCCCTTTCCTTTCCGCGTCAAGTGTGGTAGAACAAAAGAAGGCGGTTTTGACACACCTACAACAGGAAGAGCTTCAAACGGAAAGGGATGCAACTGGAATGTACGTGGTATGTAAAGAGCATGTGGAACTGGCAATTGATATGTTCGTCGATGAATACGAGGATGCACCGGATGTCGTCGATCTCAAAGAAACGAAATTTTCGGATTGGGACCCTCCAGTGAAGTGCAAGGAATGTGAGAAGAAAGCAGAGTTTTTGGTCGTCTAAAAAACAAGCACGGGCGTTTCGGGGAGAAACGTCCTTTTTGTATTTATTCCTACCACATCTGAGACAGGAGTGAACGATGGATGGACCCTTTACTACATTCACTGTTTCGTCCGCTTCAAGTCAATGGAAGTGACCCCTATACATATTATATTGAGCAAAAACCGTCTGCTGCGCTGAGAGCTTACGTAGCCTGTTATTGGGAGTCTGGCCCGGTTACTAAAGAAGTCCCTGAAGGGAATATGAGAGTATCGGGTAGAGAGGCAGTGGACCGAGTATTACCTGACGGTTGTACGGATATTCTATTAGAATACGACCCGGTGAGTAAGCATCAGGAACTCTCATACTGCGGGACATTTACGCATCCGTTCGTGTCTACCAGACAAGCAGGGTCCGAGACACGTATTTTTGCAGTGAGATTTTTCCCCGGTGGAGCACATTATTTTCATGGGATGCCGACTTATTTGTTTACAGGTGGTAATTATCGCTTGGAAGAGATATGGCCTGAAAATGTCGAGATCATAGGTGAGCGTATTTTGGAGGCACGAGACTTTAATGAACGGGTGCGCATAATGGATCAGTATCTCAACCAGCTGCTACTGAGTCGTAGGAAAAGCGATTGTGACCTGATGAAAAACCTGCTGCATCACATCTTTGTGAGCGGTGGGAGTGTGGGGGTTAAGGAGCTTGCGGAGCGTGAGGCGATCAGTGAAAGACAACTCAACCGCAAATTTGGGCAATGGATCGGGATTAGCCCCAAGAAGTTCAGTGAAGTCGTCCGCTTCCAGAGCGTTCTGCACAGTATTCAGAGTGGTGGTTCTGTCGATTCAATGGAGCTTGCATTGAAGCACAGCTTTTTTGACCAAGCGCATCTGATCCGTGATTTTCGTAGATTTTATGGAGCTTCTCCGCTTACTGCGGCTAAAGACTTTCGGAAGTTGTCCGTTTTTTACAATACATGTTCGGAGCCCTCGGCTATACTCAAAATATGAAGAAGAATAGCAAAGGAGAGATGAGAATATGAGTGGAACACTGCAAGTTCGCGATCATCTGCTGAATGAACTGGAGACCGGAGTACGGACGGGGGAAGCCTTGATTCGTAAAATACGCCCAGAGGATTGGAGCTTTCGCCCACAGGACAATTTCCGCTCGTTGCTGGAGTTAGTGCATCATTTTGTGCTTATTCCGGCTTCGGATCTTGCGATTATGCAGGAGAAGTCCGAGGCAGAAGTGGGAAGCATCGAAAATAGCCTGTCCGGAATGGAAGATCCCGAGCGCTTGGCTGCGACCTTCAAGCAGAATTTTGAGGCTTATAAGGCTTACATTCTTTCGCTTAGCGAAGATGATTATCTGAATCGTTCGACGAAGGCCTTTTATATGGAGCATGGGCATTTACAGGTTCAATGGCAGATTGAGACCGTGACCCACGTATTCCATCATCGTTCGCAGATCTACAATTATCTGAAGCAACTGGGACATGAAGTGAACTTTTTTATGTTGTATGCTTAAGTTTTTTATATAAAAAGGTTTGAGGGCACCTGTGGGGTGCTCTTTTTGGTTTTATTTAAGACTTTTCAGGGTGGAATGGCTTAGTCGAACGCACGTGAAACTTCTTTACTAACACGACTAAGAATCCTGATTTGTTCTTCGTTCAATCTGCTGGTCAACGCAACAAACTCATCTATGGCCTCTTGCCGAATCATTTCGTCTGCAGTCATATGTTCTTCGGAAAACATCAACTCGCTGATAGACACGTTTAAGGCGGTTAACACCTTCTCCAAGGTATCAATCGAAAAGTTTCTTTCTCCTCTTTCTAATGCACCAATATATCTATAGTCCAAGCTTGCGATGTCAGCTAGCTTTTGCTGTGTAAGTCCCTTTGCATTTCGAATAGCCCGGATTCTTGTACCGATTTGCTTGCGTAATTCAGCCATATTACCACCTCATAACAAGCTTATGGAAGATGAAGTGTAAAAGTCAGGTAGAAGGGAATAGTTCAAATCTTTTTATGCTGTAACTCAACTAAACCAACAATGTTTTTAGTAATAGTAGTAAGAATTTCGAGTTCTGTTGTTTCTCTTGAATTTATGAGTAACATAAGTTCATTTATGATTTGTTTTCGATCCGTAGGTTCATCGAATTGAAAAAGTTCAAAGGCTGGAACTTTTAGCGCTAAAATAATTTTTTCCAACGTCTCCAATGAAATATTTCGGTCTCCACGTTCAACTCCGCCAATATAACTGTAATGAAGTCCTGCGGCTTCTGCCAGTTGTTCCTGTGTCCATCCTTTAGCCTTTCTTAGCTCCCGTATCCGGTTTCCGACACTTTCTGGTAAACTCATGTGATCACCTCCACTTAAGGTTAGAAGAGGAGAGAATATCGTTACAGACCATCTTATGCAAAATAAAAACACATAAAATTGTACTCTTAAGTACTTTTTGTATTGACCTCCTATTCCAATTTCTATACAATTGGCTGTACATGGGAATATGAGGAGAGGCTATTCTTGGAAACTTCCATCCTGAAATCACTCAAACCGGATATCATTGTTGAAATGTTGGAGATGGCTGTGGCTTTTGAAAATTGGAAAAAGGTGATGGAGACGGCGGATATTTTGTACCAATGTGTACAGCGTATCTATGAAGAACGACAGTATCATAAAGCAATGGAATTACCCCTTCCGCATGTCAATTTAGAACGTCCGTTGGTATATTATTTTGGGCTCAGTCACCTGATGTGCGGAATGGCTCACCAGAATCAGGGTGCATATGAACAGGAAAGGGAGTGCATCTATAAGTATGCTGAGCTAGGGTGGATGGAGGATTTAGAGGAAGAAGACAATCAAGTTGTCGAGGAATTCAGGTTTTTAGCCAAAACTAATTTATATGCAGTGGATATTTTGTCTGGCAATATAGGGCTGATCGAGGAGTACGTAGCCTTTTTGCAGGATAATCTAGAGGAAATATTACCGGGGCTTAATACCATATTACAGGCAGCGCTTATGTATCATTTGGATGTGGCAGATATTTTACATACGTTTGCAGAGCAGATTAATGAATTCGAGAGTTATGAAGACGCAGAGAACATATCTTACTATTATAGCTACTGCTATCACTTGGCTTTGTACTATCGGAAGTGCGGCAGATTACAGGATGCAGTGGGACTTACTGTGCAGGCGATGCAATTAGCTGATCAGTCGGGTAACGATCGAAATTTCAAGAAATGTACAGCATTGTTCGAATCAATACGCGAGTCAGCGACAGCGGAGCAAATCAGCAAATATCGAAAGATGTTGATGCAGTGTCTTGATGAATACGAAACGGATGGCATTTCATTGTGAAGAACGTAAATGAATGATCCGCTATGATCTGAACAGGGAATAGGCTCATAATGGAGAGGAAATAGATAGGTAAGAGACGTTTCAGATGCTAAAATAACTATGTTACAGGTATGTTTTTAAGTTTAGGATCGTAAATACGATTTTACATTATTATTCGACATAGATAGGGGTATGGAATTTGTTTATTCAGCTTATAGGTGTGGGCAAGTTAAAAGAGAAATATTTGGTCATGGGCATTCAGGAATACGCTAAACGGCTAGGACCATACATCAAGTTCCAAATGATCGAGGTAGCGGATGAAAAGGCTCCTGATACACTAAGCGAGGCGGAAGTTCGACAGGTTAAGGAACGGGAAGGAGAGCGCATCCTTGCTCATGTGAAGAGTGAAGCACATGTCATTGTGCTTGCCATCAACGGCAAACTGTGGAGCTCGGAGGAACTCGCAGAGGAATTGGACAAGCTCGGCACCTACGGTACAAGCCATGTTGTCTTCGTCATTGGCGGAAGCCACGGACTCTCTGACGAAGTCCTCCGCCGCGCCCAGCAGAAGCTCAGCTTCGGAAGGATGACCTTGCCACATCAGCTTATGCGATTGGTGCTGGTGGAACAGATTTATCGGGCGGTAAAGATTAATCGGGGTGAACCGTATCACAAGTGATGGCTGAATTTTTGGCTAAACTTATTAAATCTATAAGCCTCATTGGTTTGAGAATCTAATACAGTACACCATTTTTTAACCACTGACCCTTCTGCAATCCATGCAGAGGGGTCCTTTGCTGTCAAAATGAAGTGAAGGATTAAGGGGCAGAGTACTTCGATTGTGATTTAAAAATTAAGCATTCCTTCCCTAGGGAGAATGGGATTTGGAAGCGTAATCCCATGTGCGTGACTCTTGGTTTCTAACAATTTCACGATTTCGCCATAACTCTGCTGTATAGAAAGGTGTTTGGCAAACGATGTCGAATATTATTTCATGTTACCTCGAGAGGGACTAGATGGGAGTGAGGCATAATGAGAGGTAGGAAGTTCACGATGACGATCAGGAACAAGGTAATTCTAACGATCGTCGTTACTGTAATCACTAGCCTAGTGATCGGAGGCGTTGGGATTTACAATCTGAAGCGGGTACAATCCTCGCTTGAGGAGAGCCTTAGTATTAGGGCGGAAGTCATTGATCTCATTCGTACAGCGGATGTCGACCTATATCAGATGCTGTTGGCAGAACGATCGCTGTACAGTTATGAACCAGGGTCGGAGCAATTTTCGAAACAACTGGAGGATTACGAAAAACAAAAGGAGTCAGCAAAGAAGAAACTTAATAAGTATAAGTCATTTGGAACAATTTTTGATAATGAGGAAAAGTTAATTCAAGACTACGAAGCAACGGTTGCAGCGTATGAATTGGTCTCCAAGAAAGTGATTGACGGATTATCGTCAAAGGATTCAACTGTCCGTCAAAGGGCGAATCTTCTTTCTTATCAGGAGGGGAGCGAAAAGTTTGACCAGATGGAAGACGCTTTGGATCACATAGGCGATCTGTACTACGATGATAATCAAATCATGTTAGACAGCACACAAAAACAATACAGCTTCCTGCGATTGATCAGTATCCTCTTAACATTGGCAGGCTTGATCGCTTCATCGTCGCTTGGCTATTTGATCATCCGATCCATCCATCATCCGATCCGTTATTTGCGTGGACGTGTCCGAGAGATTGCGGAGGGCAATCTGGCCGTCGATATACGTACCTTCTCCCAGGATGAGCTTGGGGAATTAACTGCCGATTTTAATATAATGGTATCTCGTATGAAAGAACTCATTTCGACAGTAAGCCAATCGATTGGCCGTGTAAATACTTCCGCTCATGAACTTACCTTTATCGCGGAACAAACAACGGCAACCGGCGAGGAAATGACGTCAGGCATTAATGAAATTGCAGTTGGTGCTTCCGAGCAAGCGTCCTTGACAGAGGCAACGAGCCGTGAAACGATGGCGCTTTCAGACACGATTGAAAAGGTAAATGTAAGGAACAAGAAAATGACCAGCTTGTCTTCGGAGGCAGAAATCGTCTTAAGAGGCGGCATGGATAAAGTAAAGAAATTACAGGATCACAATCTCCAAACGACAGAAGCAAACCAACTGGTCGTACAACATATTGAAGGCCTGGCAGAACAGATGCTTACGATTTCCACAATCGTGCAAACGATTAATGAAGTATCCGAGCAAACGAAGCTCCTCGCATTAAATGCGAGCATAGAAGCGGCGCGTGCCGGCGATTCCGGAAAAGGATTTGCAGTCGTCGCTACAGAAATTCGCAAGCTGTCGACCATGACTTATGAATCAACAGAGAGAATTAACACAACTATTGCACGCCTCAAGGCAGAAGTTTCTCAAACGTTGCAGGTCATGAATCAGACAGAGGTAATTATCTCCGAACAATCTCTTATTGTTCAGGAGTCGGGAACGGTATTTGAATCGATTATGGATATGCTAAAGGAAATCATCAGTTCGATTCAAGAGATGGATGGGGATATAGGGCAGATGAATGTTAGCAGGGAACAGGTCATCTCATCCATTATCAAGATATCCGATGTAGCTCGAGACGCAGCTTCTGCCACAGAAGAGATAAGTTCGGCTTCTAACGATCAGAGTCAAGCGTATTCCCATCTGCATAATGCAGCTGAACAATTGAAACAATCAAGCCAACAAGTGAGCGAAATGATTAGCAGATTTCGAATTGTACAAGAATAATTCGTACTGAGAATAAGAAAAGGAGCTATCCCACTAGGGATGGCTCCTTTTCTGCCCTCGTTGATGAAAAGCGTGCGTATCGTCTCACCTCAAGGTGGGGTGGGTGGTGCACATGATTATCAATGCTTTTATTCAGCTTTAGTTGCTTGTACACGTGCTGGTTTAAAAATAGACAGTAGGAAAATGACTAAACCGGCAATACCAATTCCTAAAATGATGTTGAAGGACTGGCCAGTGTAGAAGCCACTACCAAAGTAGAAAATTTCACGTAACCCCTCAGATGCAAAGCGAATCGGCACCCATGGACGAATAAAGTTTACGAAGAAACTTGGAAGCATCTCTTGTGGTGTCATTAGAACACCCATACCTAACATCATAACTACCATGAATAATGTAATGGCTGGTTTTCCAATCCATGCAGTAATAGCTGATACTAATAAGAAGAAACAGAATGCTGCAAACGTTACAAAGAAAGCAATTAAGAAGTAGCTTGGCATGTTAATACCAGCCATTTGTGCAAGTGTTGCAACAGTAAAGCCTGAAAATAGGGCAATAATAAGACCGAATAAAACTTGACCACCTATTAGGCGTAATGTTTGTTTACGTGTTAACATTTCCTTTTTAAGAATGCTTGATGATGCTAGGAATACAATGAAACCACCGATTAATGCACCTACCCAAGCAGGTACGGCCATTAATGTTGGTGCACTACCATTTGCTGTAGCAGTAGTGATGGCATTGAATACTTTTTCTTCAGAAACAATGGGGTGTACAAGCACGGATGCTTGATTAGCATCGATTTGTTGATCGCCCATTTGTGCTACAAAATTTGTTGAATACTTGCTGCTGATTTGCGTAATTAGACCATTTAAGGCAGTTTTTGCGAAGTTTGCACCTGTCATGTTAAAGCCTTGGTTAATATATACTTTTAAGGTTGCTGGCGTGTTGCTTGTCATGGCATTTTGTACGGCATCATTATAACCCTCAGGAATAACTAATGCTGCATAATACTCTTTATCAGCAAATAATTCTTCGATATCTGCTTCTTTTTCATTTGTAAAAGCTAACATCGGTTCTTCACCGGCAATACCTTTATTCATTTGTTCGATTGCTGCTTTTACAGTGTCAACGTGATCTCCCTCATCACTCGTAATAAGTGCAACTGGCAGATTTTTTACTTGTGGATCTCCTTGAGCAAATAAGTTTAATGAGAACAGAGCAATAATTAATATAACAGCGACGGGAGCAGCCCATGCTAATTTTTCTTTAAATAATCTCAATGGATTTCACCCTTTCTCAATTTTCAACATGTTGTTCAGTAGCATGCATTTATCTTATAATTTTTAAGAGTGTATAAGCAATGAACAAAACTGAACAGATTGTTGAATTTTAAAGCGGGGGTGATCCTTGTGAGCATTTATGCAGAGAAAAATCGAAAAACAAAACAACTCATTCAAACGTCATTTATACAAATTTTACAAAAAAAGTCATTTGAATTGATTACGGTAGGGGACATTACGAAAACAGCACAAATTAATCGCGGGACATTTTATTTGCACTATAAAGATAAATTCGATTTGCTAGAGCAAATAGAACAGCAGTTGTTTGAGGATTTAGGAAATCATATTGATGAATTGCAATCTCGCTATTCGTCTACTCATACGTTTGAAAAAGGACAAGAGCAATTAGCTGCTACATTATTTAGCTCTCTTAAAATGCATTCGCCAATATTAAAGATATTTTTAAGTGATCATGGCAGAACGGGTTTTCATCTTCGATTTAGAGATGCCTTTTCAGAAAAGGTGCGTTTTAATTTAGAGAAAAATGAAAGTTTCAATGCAAATTTAAAGGTGCCCATGGAATACTTTTTATCTTTTATAACGTCTGCTTTTTTAGGATTAATAGAACAATGGGTTCAAAATGGATTAGATAAAACCCCTCAAGAAATGACCGCATTATATATCGATATTATTTCCTTTATTCAAAAGAGATAATGAGGCGCCGAAGACCCATAAATATTCATCTACAATTATTAAGGCGATGAAAACATGTTCGAACAGATTGATTTAAAGAATCAACAACTAGATGTTAAGTGCTCGTTAACAAAGTATACAGTACAAGGCTTACTTGAAAGACTGTACCGTATCATAAGTAATGGTGGGGGATTTGGAGGATGGAAATGATACAATTGAGGGCATCCTAAACCGTTTATGTAAGCACTATTTTCAAAGAGGCCATAATTTTTTTACAGATTCATTAAACGGTTACCCTTATTTTTCAATTTATGGGAAAATGACCTCTTTCAAAATCAACTACCTACCCACGCTCCCAATTTCTATGCTTTAATAAAATGAGCAGTATCAACAAGAAGCGTTGAAAGTGGGATTCTATGAAGCGACTAACGATTGGCCTGTTCGCCCATGTGGATGCAGGTAAGACGACTTTTGCCGAACAGCTGCTGTACCATACGAACAGTATCCGGTCGCGGGGGCGGGTGGATCATCAGGATGCGTTTCTGGACAGCCACGACATCGAGCGGGCAAGGGGCATTACGGTGTTCGCAGATCAGGCAATAATGGAATATAAAGGAGACAATTATTATTTAATAGACACGCCCGGACACGTCGATTTCTCTCCAGAGATGGAGCGGGCGATTCAGGTCATTGATTATGCCATCCTGATTGTAAGCGCAGTTGAAGGTGTCCAGGGCCATACGGAGACGGTCTGGCAGCTACTGCGTAAGCATCGGATTCCGACGTTCTTCTTTATCAACAAGACGGATCGGATCGGCGCGGATGTAGACAGAACCGAGGCAGATATCCGACAGCAGTTGACTGGGGAAGTATGCTGCATTACACAGAGCTTGGCTGACGGCATAGTCGGTGAGCCGTTGCGGGAGGCCATGGCGGAGCGAGACGAAGCATTGCTGGAAGCATTCCTGGAGGGGAGAGAGGATTCCGGCTTCTGGCTGGAGGCCTTGCAGAGGATGATAGCGGTGGGTCTTCTCTTCCCCTGTGCTTACGGCTCTGCGCTTCAGGATACAGGCGTCATTGAATTTCTGGATCAGCTGCATCTGCTGACGACATCCACTTATGACGAGAATGCTTCGTTCCAGGGACGGGTTTATAAAATTCGGCACGATGCGGGCGGAGCGAGACTCACGTTCATTAAGGCGCTGGGTGGTCAACTGAAGGTGAGAGAACAGCTTAGCTACGAGAGTGGCGGCGTTCAATATGACGAAAAAGTTACGCGGCTCTTCATGTTTAACGGCCTTAAATCGCAGCCGGTGGAACAAGTGGAGGCCGGCGATTTGTTTGCAGTTGCCGGATTGACCGCCGCCGAGGCCGGACAAGGTCTGGGGTCGATATCGGACAAGTTAGCTTACGATTCGGAGCCGACGTTACAATCGAAGGTATTATTCGACAACTCAATACATGTACAGAAGGTGCTTGGTGCTTTTCGCACGCTGGAGGCGGAGGAGCCGTCTCTGAACGTCGTTTGGGATGAAAAATTGCAGGAGATTTCTATCCGCGTCATGGGATTGATTCAACTGGAAGTGCTGGAGCAGCTTGTTAGAGAGCGGTTTGGCCTTGCTATCTCTTTTGGACAACCGGAAATCTTGTATAAGGAAACGATTCAATCGGCTGTGAAAGGGTACGGCCACTTCGAACCGCTCAGGCATTATGCGGAAGTGCATCTGCTGATTGAACCGGGAGAAAGGGGCAGCGGCATTATGTTCGATAGCAGATGTCATGCCGATGATCTGAATGTCAGCTATCAGAATCTGATTCGGAATCATCTCTATGAACGGGAGCATCACGGACTGCTGACCGGCATGCCGGTCACCGACGTGAACATTACGCTGCTGAGGGGCCGCGCGCATAAAGAACATACCCATGGCGGCGATTTTCGTGAGGCTGCCTTTCGAGCACTACGGCAAGGCCTGGAGAAGACGGACAACGTGCTGCTGGAGCCCTATTACGATTTCAAAATCAAGGCCGCTATCGATGAAATGGGCAGGGTGCTGTCCGATATTCAGCGTGCTTCAGGTACTTTTAATCCGCCGCAGACAACCGGAACGCAAGCGGTGGTCACAGGCAGGGTGCCTGTATCGACTTTCATGAACTACAGTGCCGAATTTGCATCCTTTACGCATGGACGAGGCAGTATCCGCTGCGTGTTCAGCGGCTACGACCGCTGCCATAATACGGAGGAAGTCATAGAGCGGATGGGCTACCGCAAAGGGGCAGACCCACTGTATACATCCTCCTCTATCTTTTGCGCCAAAGGGGCGGGTTACTCGGTGCCATGGGATGAGGCGGAAGCCAAGATGCACCTTGAATTAGAACCTTGATGAGCATTCTAATGTAGATGAAACTCCGGGTAGGAGAGCGATAACCCATACCTCTAATAGAAATAAGATATATATTTTATAGGGCTAAGGGGTGAATGTCATGAAACCGACGCAAGAGATAGAAGCGCTGGCAGCGGAGATTGCCGATTCACCAGCTATGCAAGCATGGCTGGTGGAAGCAGCGGAGTAAGGGGTTTCGCATTTCTTGAGGGAGAGTTGTAAAATGCCTAATGAATATCAAATGAATATTTTAGCTGAGAGAACGGAATGTATTCTTTATTATGCGGGGTCGATCCTATCGAACGAGCATAGTGCGGGCTGGATCGGCGGGAATGCGCCCGAATTTTTTGATAATCAATCGGACCTCATCCACGAAGATAACCAAAAATATGTTTTTTACTTGAGCCTCGTCCATCCCTTTAAACCGGAGAGCATGATTTCGATCTTCATCCCTGAAGACTATCAGGAGTATTTAGAAAACAACATTTATCCTAATTGCTCGGTCAAGGTGATTGAGCATCCCACTTCAACTGAAAGTGTCAAAGATATGTTTACTAACCCAGGGCTTGTAAAGCATGCAATTTCAGATGGGAAATTAATCCATGACAAAAAATCGATGGATCAGCCTTTTTTGATCAAAGTAGGCGGAAACCCGAGACTTATTCAAAATGAAGACTATTATTTTACGAAGCTGAAAGAGGAGTTCTTTTCCTTTTTATTGCAGGTAGATGAAGATGGTTACCCCGAAACGTTGCTTCAAAAGGATTACAATTATCCTTTTAGTTTTGGATCACTATATATTTTCGCCAAAATGGGGACGACTAAGATACACCATCCAGTAGCAGGTTTTTGGCAATTCTCTTGATTTAGCGTGCTTATGCCCCATTCGCACAAGCAGGTAACCCGCCCCTGGCGTAAACTGAATTATAATCAGTGAGCGAGGTGAACTTCCATGGCACAATCGAAAGAGATGCGTGCACGGGCTAAGAAGTTTCAAGGCCGTCCGGTCTGTGTCACCCTGCACAGCGGAGAGACTTACGTCGGCTACATCACCGACGTTAATCGTGGCGGATTGGTACTTGCCAGTGCTGAAGCTCCCCCACGTGCTTCTTCCGGGAAGCCAGACTCCCGACCTCTCAAACGCAGAGCTCGTGCGCATATCCCGAGCGTTCGTCTGGGCAAACGGAGAAGCGGTGCACGCAAACCGTCTGGCCGTTCGCGCTCCCGCAAGCCGGATGCCAAGGTGTCGGCATTCCTGCCGATGATGGGCTCGCTGTTGGGCGGACTTGGTGGTGCCACTGCAGGTGCAGGAGGGCTTGGCGGTATGCTCGGCGGCGGTCTGCGGTTGTTCGGCATGATCCAGAAATTTGTCCCGGTCGTGAAAATGGGCTACGGCATGATCAAGTCCATTCGCCCGTTTCTCGGTGCCGTTAAAGGCTTAATGCCTTCAGCCAGTCCGGCCACGCCGGATAACGAATAATCGTATACCTGTTTTAAGCCCCCTTTGAGTAGTCAAAGGGGGCTAACCCACAAACCATTACGACTACCACTGTCTAATCCAAATTGGTTTGAAATCGGAATAGCCCATTTCTTTTAGTAAATCCCAGGCATTATACAGAACTTTAGGCTTCCCCTGGCTCCAAAGCTCTTGTCGTTTGGCCATCAAGTAAGAGATGATTTCAGCGATATGCTTGGGTTTACCCAGATGGATGACAGTTTCCATTTCATTATTTTGTGCTGAAATGTCATAAAAGGCCCAATAAGTACGAGGCTCTTCATCGGGAGAATCTGCCTGGAAGATGAGCGTGATTTTGATGTTTTTGTTCTCTTTGGGAGATAAATTTAAGATAAAGCGAGACCCGCCTGAATACCAATAAACGAATGCATACCCGTCGACCGTAATATTTCTTAATTGGCTTTTCATTATTTTCTCTCCCCACTATATGTTGTTTAAAATGGTCTGCGTTTGATGAGTTTAGTTAATGGAATCAGTGCGAGTGTGCCATATACAATAATAAAGAGGACATTAGTTTCTAGCAGAATTAGAGTTCTATTGCCTCGTTGGAAAATATAGAAGTATTAATTTAAAGATAGGATAATATAATTACGTCGTTGATTTCCATGAAATGCGTAGTGAATTAAATGAATAATGGTCGATAAGTTATTTCGCTTCTCATCTGTCGAGGAAGCCGAAAAAAGCTAAAACGCTACTGACATCTCGTTGTCGGTAGCGTTTTTGTATATTACGAGTATGCGAATATCGCAGTGCTTTGGAGATAGGCGACCTTTCTCGAAATCTTATCATAGAGGTGGAATTTAATTGTGAGCAATTTCAATTGGGGAGTGGATTAGGACCATCGCCTTCCCAAATCTTTCGATCTGTGCAAGATTCATATGAAAATATTCTGGTGACGATATGGGCCATGTATTTTTGTTTTTCTTTTTCAATGAACCCCTTTACTTCAATTTCTTCTTTACCGTCTCTCCCTCAATTAACACGGGCTGATAATAGGTTTGGTTGCTTAGATCCTTCTTCCCTTGTAGTTTCTTAATAACCCAGTCGGCGGCATCACGGCCCATTTGTTCCTGTGGGTGTGTCAATGTTGTTAGTTTGATGTTTGCATTTTTGGAAATATAGGAATTGTCTTGGCCAATAATGGACAAATCTTCGGGAACGGATATACCAAGTTGTCTGCATACATGTACAACTTCTAGTCCGACCTCGTCGTTATAGCAGACAATTGCGGTTAAATCGTCTCTTTGTTCGGTCAAGAATTTCTTCAAATTGGTGGACAGATCCTGCTTCGTTTCTGTATAGAATGAGAGCACTTGCTCGGGGTGAAAGCGTAATTTGGCTTCTCCAAGCGCTTTGATATAACCCTTCATTCGATACTTCCCTTGTAAATCATCCATTTTGGCAATGATGCCAATCTGTGTGTGTCCGTTAGCGATCAATTCTTTGGTTGCCAGATAGCTGGATTGTACGTCATCGAGACAGAAGTAAGGAACCTCCAACTCTTCATAATAGGCATTAATCATGATGAATGGAACATCCTGTTCCTTGAACGTCAGATAGTAAGCGATATTGGGATTATATAGATTGCTCTTCGTAGGCTCAATGATCAAACCATCGACACCAAAGGACAGCATCATCTCCAAAGCTTTCTTTTCCTGTGCGACATCATTATTGGTACTGGCTAATAGTAATGAATAATTATCTTCGTTCAATCTGGCTTCAATCCCGCGAATAATAGAGGGAAAGATGTAATCAGAGATGTAGGTTGTGATGACTCCGATGGTTTTATTGCTGGAATTGCCACCGGTTTTTGACCGAAATTGGTTGCTGACATAGGTGCCAGATCCTTTTTCACTTCTTAAAAAACCTTCGTTAGATAGTTCCAAAATAGCCTTTCGAACCGTCTGGCGACTAACTTTATACTTATCCTGCAAAGCGAATTCCGTTGGAATTTGTTCTCCTACGCTGTATGCCCCTGAAAGAATGTTGCTTTTTATATCCTCAAGGATGACCTGATACTTTGGTTTCACTTTATTCCTTCTTTCCAAGTTGTTCTAATACTAATTAATGTATCTATAATATTTGTATGTACATATTTTAGCATAATTATGAGTTTATTATAATCTATTGTCCTATCTGTATAAATACTAAAGTTAAAATAGAAAAACACTCGATTCGTCAAAGTATTTGTAAGTATAACTATGGTTTTGTGTTGACAAATGTACGCACAAAAAATATACTAAGGCTGTAAACAAAAGAAAGCGCCTTCTTTCAATTATTGCGATTATAACAGTTGTTCAGAGAGAGGAGTAACGTGAGCATGGATCAAGACATTAAACAAGCGATTACTAAGGGAGAAACCTCACTTGGTATCGAATTTGGATCCACACGTATCAAGGCAGTGCTGATTGATCATCGTTTTGAAACAATCGCATCTGGAAGCTATGAGTGGGAAAACCTCTTGGTAGATGGATATTGGACGTACAACTTAGAGAGCATTATTACAGGTCTACAAGAGGCTTATCGTGAAATGAAACAAGAGGTTGAACAAAAATACGGAATCACCCTTCATACGGTTGGTTCTATAGGATTCTCTGCAATGATGCACGGCTATATGGCTTTTGACAGCAAAGGTGAATTACTTGTTCCGTTCCGGACTTGGCGGAATGCGACGACCGGTGCTGCAGCAAAAGCTTTAACTGATAAATTCCAATTCAACATTCCTGAGCGATGGAGTATTGCTCACTTGTATCAAGCGATATTGAACGAAGAACAACATGTTCCTCATATTAATTTTATTACGACGTTGGCTGGATATATTCACTGGCTGCTGACTGGCAACAAAGCCATTGGCATCGGAGACGCTTCGGGGATCTTCCCAATTGATGAGACTACACATGATTATAACGAGTCGATGGTTAAGCAATTTGATGAACTCATTGCAGCCAAAGGCTACGATTGGAAATTACAAGACATTATTCCTAAAGTTCATATCTCAGGCGAGCAGGCAGGTGTACTAACCGCAGCGGGAGCCAAAATCTTAGATAAATCCGGAGATTTACAACCAGGTATTCCGCTTTGTCCTCCAGAAGGTGATGCGGGAACAGGAATGGTCGCTACGAATAGTGTGAGAAAACGTACGGGCAACGTCTCTGTGGGAACCTCAGTTTTTGCCATGATCGTATTAGAGAAGGATCTTTCGGCGGTATATCCGGAAATTGATCTGGTGACCACACCGAATGGTAATCCGGTCGGAATGGTTCATGCTAACAACTGTTCAAGTGATCTCAATGCTTGGCTGGGCTTGTTCCGTGAATTCTATGAGGCCATGGGGCAAAAGGCGGACCCGAATCAATTATTCAGCGTGTTGCTGAATAAGGCCCTGGAAGCAGATCTAGATGGCGGCGGCTTACTTAGCTACGGCTATTTGTCAGGAGAAAACATCACCGGAATAGAGAAAGGCCGGCCATTGTTTGTCCGCTCCCCTGAGAGCCGTTTCAATTTGGCTAATTTCATGCGCACTCATCTGTTCACTGCATTTGCTGCTTTGAAAATCGGGATGGATATTTTGACGAAGAAAGAAAATGTCGCAATTGACAGCATTCTGGCTCACGGCGGTTTATTCAAAACCCCTATCGTTGGACAAAAAATTGTCGCGGCAGCTATGGATGTTCCGGTATCCGTGATGGCAACAGCTGGAGAAGGCGGAGCGTGGGGTATGGCTATTCTGGCTTCTTACATGATGAACAAGGATCAGCAAGAAAGTCTGGAAGAATTCCTCGACCAAAAAGTATTCAGAGATGTTGAGGGACAAGAAATTCATCCCGACGGTTCCGATGTTAAGGGATTCGAAACATTCTTGGAACGCTACACACAAGGCCTGGCGATTGAGCAGGCTGCTGTAGATAATCTAGTGGAAAACTGGAGGAATTGACGTGTTAGAGCAGCTGAAAGAAGAAGTATTTCAAGCCAATCTGGATTTGCCTAAACATGGACTCGTGAAATACACCTGGGGTAACGTAAGTGCTGTTGATCGTGAGCGCAGCTTATTCGTTATCAAACCGAGTGGTGTTAGCTATGACACGATGAAACCTAGCGATATGGTAGTTGTTGATTTTGACGGCAATGTTGTTGAAGGAGAGATGAGACCTTCATCGGATACACCGACTCATGCCGTACTTTACAAGCACTATGCAGAAATCGGCGGTATTGTGCACACGCATTCGACCTGGGCGACCGTTTGGGCTCAAGCCGGCCTGGACGTACCTGTAATGGGGACTACTCATGCAGACACCTTCTATGGTTCTGTTCCTTGTGCCCGTTTCTTGACACAAGACGAGATTGATCGTGGTTACGAAGCCGAAACAGGCCGTGTCATCATCGAAACTTTTGAGCAGCGTGGGCTGGATATTTTAGCAGTGCCAGGTGTCCTGCTTAAAGGTCATGCTCCCTTCACTTGGGGAAAAGATGCGAAATCTGCAGTTATGAATAGCGTCGTGTTGGAAGAAGTTTCGAAAATGAACCTATTCGCACGGGAATTGAATCATTTTGCTGAAGAATTGCCGCAGCGTATTCTAGATAAACACTATTTGCGCAAACATGGGAAAGACGCTTACTACGGGCAAAAATAAGACAACTATACTAACAAACGAAGAAAAGAGGATGAATGTTATGTCAACAGTAGGTACAAAACAGTTCTGGTTTGTCGTAGGTTCACAACATCTGTATGGGGAAGAAGCATTAGCAGAAGTGAAAGCACACGCACAAGAAATGACCGATGCCTTAAATAAAAGCGGTGTGTTGCCTTATCCGCTCGTATTGCAGGATCTGGCAGTTAGTGCAGACAAAATCACCAGCCTCATGAAAGAAGTCAACTATCGTGACGAGGTTGCTGGTGTCATCACTTGGATGCATACTTTCTCACCTGCAAAAATGTGGATTCGCGGTACTAAATTGTTGCAAAAACCGCTGCTTCATTTGGCTACTCAGTATAATGAAAGCATTCCTTGGGCTACAATTGACATGGACTTTATGAACCTCAACCAGGCAGCTCATGGTGACCGTGAATATGGATTTATCAATGCCCGTCTGAAGAAACAGAATAAAGTGGTTGTAGGATATTGGGAACGTGCGGAAGTGCAAAAGCAAATCGCAGAATGGATGGATGTAGCGGTTGCTTATAACGAAAGCTTCAATATCAAAGTTGCCCGTTTTGGCGACAACATGCGTAACGTTGGTGTTACGGAAGGGGATAAAGTCGAGGCCCAAATCCAATTTGGATGGACCGTTGACTACTTCGGAATTGGCGACCTTGTTCAGTACGTCAATGCTGTGAAGGAAGAAGAAATTGATGCTTTGTTCGCAGAATACTCCGAACTCTATGAATTTGATTATGGTACTTACAGCAAGGAAGCTTGGGAATCCAGCGTAAGAGTGCAAGCAAGCTATGAAATTGCTATTAAACGATTCCTGGATGATGGTGGTTATACTGCCTTCACTACAAACTTTGAAGATCTCTACGGTATGAAACAGCTTCCTGGTCTTGCCGTTCAACGTTTGATGGCACAAGGATATGGCTTCGCTGGTGAAGGAGATTGGAAGACTGCAGCGCTGGACCGTCTGCTTAAAGTCATGAGCCATAACCAATCCACTGGCTTTATGGAAGACTACACCTATGAATTAGCAGCTGGTCAGGAATCGATCCTTCAATCGCATATGCTTGAAGTTGATCCAACGTTGGCAAGCAACAAGCCTAAAATTATCGTTTCTCCGTTAGGTATCGGCGATCGTGAAGACCCAGCCCGTCTGGTGTTTGACGGTAAGGCAGGAGACGGTGTGGTTGTTTCCATGGCTGACTTTGGCACACATTATAAACTGCTGATCAATGAGGTTACTGCATTTGAACCAACAGTTCCTGCTCCCAAACTTCCAGTGGCCCGTGTACTGTGGAACGTGAAGCCGAACTTCCAAGATGGAGTTAAAGCATGGATTGAGAACGGCGGCGGTCACCATACTGTAGTTTCCTTGAATCTAACTACAGACCAAATTGTTGCTTATGCAAAACTGGTTAACCTGGAATACGTAATTATTAAATAATTATAGATCATCTATAACAGCATTGGGTCAGTCCTCAGGACCCAATGCTTTTTATTGTTTCTCAGAGGATTTTAATTCTTAAGGATGTGATACTATGGCGAATTTACCATCTGCGGCAACAAAATTGGTTATGGTTGAAGGGATACCTGGCTCTGGAAAATCTACATTATCCCAATATATACAGGACACCTTAAACACGCATCGAATAGAATCGGAGCTATTTTTAGAAGGGAACTTACGACATCCCGCTGATTATGAATCGGTTGCATGTGTGCCGAATGAGGAACTTGATAGGCTCCGGTCTAGCTATGCCGATGTATTTCATGATATTGATCCATTTGTATCGCTAAGCGGTAACGACTCATTAATCGCATACGCGCTTGCGCAGCAATCAGCTCAAAATGAAATTCCTTCTAGTTTGTATGAGGAAATCCGGCGCTATGAAATCTACGATGGAATACCTGTAGAAAAATATTGCGAGTTGATGGTTCAACGTTGGAGTTCTTTTGCTAAGAATCAGCGAGAAAAGGATAAGCTGGTCATACTCGAATGCTGTTTTTTACAGAACCCAGGGTGTGCATTACTCGCTCGACATGATGCTGGAGATGATCGATTTGTTCAGCACGTATTACAGATTGCGGAGCAAATTCAGGACCTTAATCCAATTTTGTTTTATTTGGAGCAACCTAGTGTCCGTGAGACGATTGAGCGAGTGAAAACGATGAGGCCTCAAGAGTGGCTAGATTTTGTGATTTGGTACCATACGGAGCAGGATTATGGAAAGAATAAGGGGTTGCACGGGTACGATGGATATATACAGTTCCTTGAACATCGACGAGAGCTAGAATTTCACATTATTGAGCAGCTTCCTTTTCAAACTTTTATAATGGATAACTCCGATTATGATTGGGAGAATCAACAGCGGACTGTTTCGAACATCATGATGAAGTATTTATAATCTCGGGAAACGATAGTTTAATTAGACAAAGTAACCATTTGCAGCCTTACCGGCACTTATATATAGAATTTACATACAGAGGAGGTGCAAGAGGTGCAGCGATGGATTGAGGAAGCTCGGCTAGGCGACCAAATCGCATGGGAGCAGATCGTGCAGCATTTTAGTGGGATGGCCTTTTCAGTAGCATTTACCAAGCTGGGTGACTGGAGCATAGTTGAGGATGCAGTTCAGGAAGCGTTCACTGAGGCTTTTGCCAATCTCCATAAGTTACAGGAAGCAGAGGCGTTCCCTGGATGGTTCAAGATCATTGTCGAACGCCAATGTCATCGTCTTCTGCGCCGCAAGAAGCCGACGATGATGCCGTTGGACGAAACTATAGTCATGGATGTAGGAAAATTTGATGTGGAGCTTATCGCTGAAAGAAGGGAATGGCACCAAAAGCTTCATCAATCCGTCGAGGGTTTATCTGACAAGTTAAAACTGGCGGTTCAGCTGTACTATTTTCAAGGGTATTCAATCGGTGAAATATCAAGCTATCTATGTGTATCTCCATCCGTGCTGAAAAAACGATTGTTCGATGCCCGCAATAAGCTGAGAGCCTCGCTGCTTGTCAGCGACTTTGTATCCATGTTTAACGATATTTACGAAGGAGGAGAATCGGTGCTACATATAGTCAACGGAGACCATGTTGGTGACAAGCTGAGGAAAGGGAACATTCGCGGAGATATCCTGGTCTGGAGAGAGGTGTATCCGGTAGGTCCGGTTTTCCTTGAAATGGGCGAGCCCTCATCTAGAGCAGCAAGAGTGGAATATTTGGAGAGAACTCTCGGGATTCCAGCAGAAGAATATGTATCCAATTGCAAGGCTCAGGAGCAGACTCTGCATAACTTTCATAAGTACGACGAAGTCGTGCTATGGTTTGAGCACGATTTGTTCGACCAGCTGATGCTAAGTTACTTGTTGTACTGGTTTTCAATGCAAACTCTAGGCCAAACCAAACTGAGCTTGCTGTGTATCGGCAACTACCCAGGTATTGAACCGTTTAGGGGCTTGGGACAGCTTACAACGAAGCAGTTAGAAAAATTGTCAGGCACGTGGCAGCAGATTGGCCAGCAGGAGCTTGAGATGGGCAAAAGAATCTGGGAAGCATATACCTCCCCGGATATAACGCGGCATATTGATATTTTGCACGAAGACACATCTGCCCTGCCTTTTGCTCATGCGGCACTTGAACTGCACCTATCTCGTCTACCTTCTACCGCCAATGGGCTGGGCATCGTAGAGCAGACAACTTTGGAACTCATCCAGCAAGGAGTAAATACTCCACAAGAATTGTTTAAGCAGATCGGGAACCGAATAAGTGGTTTGGGCATGGGTGATTTGGAATTTTGGTATCGTTTGAGGAATATGTCGGAGCAACCACATGCACTATTGGAGATTCAAGGTCGCCACTCATTTTCTGATCATCAAAAGAAAACAACCCCATTCTTTGACCAATGCGTTGTTGCATTAACGGAAGTAGGGAGGAATACAGTGGCGGGAGTACATGACTGGGTGAAGATAAAGGGAATAGACGAGTGCTATGGTGGTTTATGGCTGCAAGGTGATTTGGCATGGCGTTGGGATTCAGAGGGAAAGCAGTTGGTGTATACGTAACTTATCCTAAATAACAGCAAGTTCTCTATAAAGTGACTAAGAGTGAGGCATGAAAAATGAGGTGTCTTTCCATAACAAATAGGCCATTCCTTCGGGGAAGGCCTTTTGCTTGATTTAGAATGTGGAACAGGCTTAGTTCATATCAAAAGTCCAGTCACATCCTGATACCCCATACTAACCAACAATTCATTACCATTTAGCTCATGCACTTTCTTCACTGTCACATCTAACTCCATATCAAGTATATACTGCAACACTTCAGCAACATACTTAGGTTGGTTCAGATTAATAGAATATTGTTTACCCTCTTTCATCACCCCTAATCCCTCATTCAAAGGGCTACCAGTGACAATTGTATCTTTAGTAGTAAACTGAATTATAAATTTTATATCTTTATTTTCTGAAATAATAGTCAACTTGGATCTACAGTAAATATCTCTGACTGTTTTATAACTCCACAAGTACGTATTCCCACTAACTACTATTTTCCTCATAGCACTCTAGTCCCCATTCCTACAAGGTTTACAGAATCATTACAGATTCTGCTTCTTCAGCATTTCAGTTCGAAAACCGTTCTTCCCTGACAAAAGAAAATATTCCAACAATAGCCCAGGTCATGGGGGATCTTCGCCTTATGTCCCTTATTTTACTTGATTTCTATGCATTGTACAGTTTGCGTACAGTCCCAAGATGGATCGCGCATTAATTCTTGAAATCCTACATAACAATTCCTGGTTATTCATATACATAAACTGTTGATTTAATTATTGGGAAGCTGTATTTCATGAGAGTAACAAAATCAGCTATGTTTCTTATAAAAAGCTGAGTTCAATTTTTATTTTCGCAAGAAAATTCTCACTTTTTAGCAGAAATGATTTATAATTATCAGATAAAAGTAGATATAATTTTTAAATGATTATATTTAAGTTATAATGGAGATAGAAAAGGTATGTTCCTGAGTGGAGCCTTGCTTCTTGAGTCAGTTAAGCAGGAGGGCCTGCTCTTTTTTGCAAATATAAGAGATAAGGAAGGTTTTTATGAATAGTATTCAGAAAAATACAGACGTTATCTTAATTGGTGCCGGAGTCATGAGCGCGACTCTGGGATCATTGCTGAAAGAGTTAGCACCGGAATGGGAAATTAAAGTGTTTGAGAAACTGGCAAGTGCAGGAGAAGAAAGCTCTAACGAATGGAATAATGCAGGCACGGGTCATGCTGCACTGTGCGAGCTGAACTACACATCCGAAAAAGCGGACGGATCTATAGATATTCGTAAAGCGGTTAATATCAACGAACAGTTTCAGCTCTCAAGACAGTTTTGGTCTTTTCTTGTCAACAGTAATTTGATTCGTAATCCACAGGACTTTATCAGGCCCATACCCCATATGAGTTTGGTAATGGGTGAAAAAAACGTATCTTTTTTAAAAAAGCGCTTTAAAGCGCTTTCAAGTGTTTCGCTATTTCAAGGCATGGAATTTTCCGATGACCCTGAAAAGCTGAAGGAATGGATTCCGCTAATTATGGAAGGTCGTACATTGAATGAACCGATTGCGGCAACCAAAATCGACTCTGGAACAGATGTCAACTTTGGTGCTTTAACACGCATGTTGTTTGACCATTTAAAAAGCAAAAACGTCGAGATTAAATACAAGCATAGTGTAAAGGATATTAAACGTGCGAGCGATGGCTCGTGGAAAGTCAAAGTGCATAATCTGGATAACGGAAAAATCGAATATCATACTGCCAAATTCGTTTTTATCGGTGGTGGGGGCGGAAGTCTACCTTTACTCCAAAGAACCGGCATTCCTGAGTCCAAATATATCGGGGGATTCCCGGTAAGTGGACTATTTATGGTATGTAACAATTCTAAAGTGGTCGCCCAGCATCATGCAAAAGTATACGGTAAAGCGAAGGTCGGTGCTCCTCCTATGTCTGTCCCGCATCTGGATACTAGATACATCGGTAACCAAAAAGCGCTGCTGTTTGGACCGTTTGCCGGCTTCTCACCAAAGTTCCTGAAAACGGGTTCAAATCTGGACCTGATTGGTTCCGTAAAACCCAATAACCTCATCACGATGTTGGCGGCAGGGGCAAAAGAGATGGCATTGACCAAATACCTGATTCAGCAAGTGATGTTATCGAATGAAAAGCGCCTGGAGGAATTACGCGAGTTTATTCCCAACGCCAAAATTGAGGACTGGGATATCGTGGTAGCAGGTCAGCGTGTGCAGGTGATCAAAGATACAGAGGGCGGTAAAGGAACCCTTCAATTTGGTACGGAAGTGGTTAGTTCCGCTGACGGCTCGGTGGCTGCATTGCTCGGTGCTTCTCCGGGGGCTTCTACTGCTGTTCACGTTATGCTGGAGGTATTAGAGAAATGCTTCCCACAACATATGGAAGAATGGGAGCCAAAAATAAAAGAGATGATTCCTTCTTATGGATTGTCGTTAGCGGAAAACCCAGAGCTTTACCAACAGATCCATAATACCACTACAGAGGTGCTGGGTCTGGGCGAAAAAGAACCGCTGCATCGTTAATTATTGGCTGCAGATACGGATTTTAAATTTTATTCGATAACATTATTACCTTGCCTTTCAAAGATGACTATTTTTCCTAAAAACCGATTGTAAATGAATCTATACGATTGAAAAGTTTCTTGAGTTTAAAATACTGTTCCATGAGCGGTGGAGAGTCTCCCCACCGCTAAATTACTTGCTTATGAATATAGAGGTTATTAGTAATTCCTTATATATAAAAATTAAATTTTTATTATAATTATTTAGCCAAAAGGATGAACTAAAATGGACTTTTCTTCTATAATATCGATTGATAAACTTCAGGATGGGCTTATTAAATGGTCTAACCATAAAAATAATTATGATCAATATAATCCAACAATGAAAATCAATGTAGATAGATTCTTTGATTATTTATATTCAAATGCGTTGTTTTTTTCTGGAGAAAATAGTGAGCTTTTGTTTCAGATATTTTTTATTGCTGAAAAATATAGTACTTGTAGTCATTCATTAAATATGATTGATCTTCAAGATGAGATTAATTTGATAGAATCAAAAACGATTGAATCTTTATCTATTCCTGGACATATAAATTGCTCTATGGAAGAAAATTTGTATGCTATTTTAAATAGTCTCTGCAATAAATATAAAACAACATTAGTAAACTTACTTTCTTTTCATTCTAGAGAAAATCTTTTAAAAAGCTTTTATATGAATGCTAGTATTGTGAGTTATATCTCTGCCCAAGCTTATAATTGGAAACGAGATATTAATATAGAAGCAAGGACGGATATCAGTTATATAAACTTGATTTCGGAAACATTCTCCACTATATACGAAAAAAATAAAAATATAGTAAGTAATTTTTTTGGTAGTGAAAAAAATCTTTCGAGTATTTAATTCATTTTATCTTAAATAGCCAAGTGGATTTTGCAAAAAGAAATAATGAAACGATTGAAATAAGAGAAATATTAAAAATTACTAGGTTACTTATTAGTACAGAACAATTACGAAAAAACCTTTCGTATATATACGAAATAGGTGGGTCAGTAAAATTAGAGAATAATCAAATATTAGTTGAAGGATCGCTAAATGATAAGATTCATAGTTATCTAAATATTAATAAAGAAAAAATAATTAACATACAAAGTGAGGAATTAAGAGAAATTTATAAGGAATTTGAGGAAAAAAGAGGGTATTCTCCATTTTTATTAGAAGAGTATTTGTATAACTATGATACAAAGTTTTAGAAACAAGAACATTGGCGACACTAATTGAAGAGGATGCTCTAATTGAAGATATATATTCAAAGACTAAGCAATCTAAACTAGAAATAAGTAATATGTTGGGGGATTTAACTTTAAAACCCACTGATGAAAACAATATTTATACTATAATTTTTAGAAATGATAATAGACTTTTTCGTACGCCATTAATAAAAGTCTCTAATTATTTTCTGATTTCGTTTTTTGTTCTTATAGAGTCTGCAATCTACTTTAGGTATAGAATTCTCAAAAATGAATTAGATGAAAAACTAGATAAAAAGACAAAGAATTTGGTGAAAGAAAAGTTTGATGAAATAGATATAAAAGAACTAAAGGGAAATTTTGAAAAGAGAGACGTTCATTATGAAATTAATTATCCACTGAATCAGCAATTAAAATGTAAGCATTTATTTGAGAACAAAAAGGGGATTCCTCAAGAAATAGACTGCTATTTTATAAAAAATAAAAAGTTGTACATTATGGAATTGAAAAATAGAGATTTCCAGAGAAATTTACACGAAATTAGTAGAGCATTCCAAAAAACAAAAAAACATTTAATTGGCTTAAATAAGCTTAGAGATATTATTAATCAAAATAAGAAACTAATGGAAGAAGTTCTTGGTGGAGAATTTAATGAGATTCATATATTTTTAACTCATAAATTTCCACATTTCTTAGATGGAACTTATGATAATGAGAATGAAGTTAATATATGCTCCTTTGAAGATTTCCTGAGTTTTTGCAAAAAGACCATTTGATATTCAATTGAATAAATCACAAGTAATAGTAAAATACAGAAAGAAGAATTGCTAGAGTTTGAAATCATCCGTTTACGAGAACAATTTTCGACCGATAGGATGTTATAAATTAATTTTTAATGAATACTTTGAATTTTGGGAAGCCGTTTTCTAAAGAAATAAAGGAAGCATCTTCTCTTCTGATGCTTTTTTTCTCCATGATCCTTTTATGACTTGACGTGATTAAACTATTTCTCACTAAATATACTTGTCCGTACTCATCGTAAATGATTCATGATAATTAACCCCACATTTGAGGCTGTCTTGGAGAATTCAGGTGAACATTGAGAAGCTATTTAGTAAGTTTTCTAGGTAACAAAAAGTCAATTATAGGGATTTCTTAGGCATGTATCCAGAATAGAAGATATAAGATTGGTGAAGTAATTCTTTACCGATCGTTCCCAATATGTTAGGATAAAGCCAGACAGAGAAGAAAGACATATCAGCGACCAATGTAGAACGATCGTTTCCAAAAGGTCATGCAAATTAATCCAAACATATTCTAAATGGTCAGGGGGTAGCTACAATGGCCAGAAGCAAAGAATTTGAGGAAAACGTTGTTCTGGAAAAGGCTATGAAGCTGTTCTGGGAGCAGGGGTATGAGAAAACCTCGATGAATGATCTTGTCGAGCACATGGGGATCCATCGAAGAAGTATCTATGATACTTTTACCGACAAGCACACCCTGTTTCTCAAAGTGATGGACCGATTCGGAGAGCGAGTTAGCGGTAGATGGGCGGCAGTGATCAAGCGGTCCCAGACGGCTAAGCAGGCGCTTCAGTTCATTTTCGACTTTATCATTAATGGTGAAGAGGACGTACCGCCCGGCTGCATGTTCGTAAATTCGGCTGTCGAATTAGCAGTTCGGGATGAGGAGATTGATGCGATAGCGACGAAGGCCTTTGCAAAGTCGGAGGAACTACTTGCAGAAATCGTAACGTGGGGACAGCAAAACGGCGAATTCACACAGCAGTACGAAGCGAAGGAATTGGCTGAGTATCTGCAAAATGCCTTAGCGGGACTGAGGGTGATGGTGCGGACTTCCGTTCCGAAAGAAAAGCTGCAACGGATAGCCGAGTTAAACCTACGTATTTTAGAGACATAGACGATACACAAAAACAATTTTTTTTCATGTTTTTAGAACGATCATTCTCAATTATATAAAAATGAGGGGAAAATAAATCATGACAAACAAAATCGCGTTAATCACCGGAGCAAGCAAAGGAATCGGACTGGAGGTTGCCAGACAGTTGGGGCGGCAAGGGATAACGGTATTGGTTGCTGCGCGTACGAAAACAGCAGCAGATGAAGCAGCAGCGGGGCTGTTGCAAGAAGGCATTCAGGCAGTCGGCGTGAAGCTGGAAGTTACGAATTCTGCACATATCACGGAATTGGCCCAATTCATCGAGAACACTTATGGACGGTTGGACATTTTGGTCAACAATGCAGGCATTTTGGCAGAGAAAGCGGGTTATGACGGGGATGCCTTCAGAGATACTTTTGAGGTGAACACGTTCGCACCCTATTTGATTACAGAAGCACTGTTGCCATTACTGTTAAAGAGCGAAGCAGGCAGAGTCGTCAACCAAAGCAGCGCTATAGGCTCGATTCAGTTCCAACTTTCCAATGAACGGGTGCAGCGGCTTGCTACCCCGGCTTATGCAGCCTCCAAAGCAGCTTTGAATATGCTGACGGCCTACTGGGCACAAAAAAACAGTGGGACGCATCTGAAGGTTAACTCCGTACACCCCGGCTTGGTCAAAACGCAGATGGGTGGGGAAAAGGCGGAACTGTCGGTGGAGGATGGAGCAAAAACGGCGGTCCGACTGGCGACCCTGCCAGAGGATGGTCCAACAGGCGGATTCTATTACATGGATGATCAGCTTCCGTGGTAAAGCATTGATTATGGTGTATGCGGTAGTGGTTTGTGAGGAAATGGTATAGGGACTATTCTTTAAAAAGAGACTGCCCTTGGCGAAGGGCAGTCTCTTTTTAAATCTTACCGTTGCAGCTATTGTGGTGAACCATTAAGCAAATCTTCGGCTATTTTAACCAAATCTTCTTTGGTCAGCGGGCTGTCTTGGTTATCGGATATGTTGTAGTGTAAATGTCTTTTTTCATCGAGCCATCCCAGTCGGTTTTTTCCTGCTTCCAAGGGCTTGCTTGCTTCACTTGCCCTGATGTAATAGGCCTTGGTTCCTTTGATTGTCAATTGCTCTGCCGAATCCTGTTCATTTTGCATGATGGTCGTCTTCGTGACTTCAGGAGTGTATTTGGTGACGGTAATGTTTACATAGTCTTTTCCTCTCACATACCGGGCAAAGGAGGAGTCTGACTTGTCCCAGCTTAGCTTTTGAATAAACAGATTTTCACCCTCCGGTGCAGCTTTGGCCTGTTGCATCAGTTGATCGGTTAAAGCGCGATATTCCTTTTTATCCATCATTCCAGGATATGCAGCGACTGGATAGACGTATCCAAATTCAAACTGATAGCCATCCGGTAGGTGAGTGGGGTTGTTGAATAAAGGAGCCTCAGTCCGCTTGATTTCATCTTGTAAGCTGTTGAAACTTGAAAGTTCAGCCGGTTTGTACGCAAACAGGGCCGGATTAGATAGTTTTTTTTGATTCATAGAATCGTCCTTGACGTAATAGGCAGCATACTCTCCTGGCTGCAAACGGCCTTTCACCTCTTTGTCCCACTGTGCGTAGGTCGAGGTATATGCTTTGGAGGCGTCCGTTTCGGTAGGGGTTTTGGCGGTATTTAATACGACATTACCCGTGCTGTTACGGAATTCCAGATATTGTGAAGCTGCGTATCCGGTCACAGAGGCCCCTACTACAAAAAGCAAAATCATGATGGGGACAGTCGAGCGAGGCTGAAAATGGATTTTTCCGATATTTCCTTTTTTGGGCATCGCCTTTTGGTAGACCTGTTCCATCACTTTGTCAGAGACGTCAAAAGCCTGAATTTTCAAAGCGTTCTCTGGCTCGGTCAGCTTGTCCATGTTTTTGAACCCCCTGTCTTGCAGATCGGTGTATTTCAGGCTTTGTTTTTGAATTCTGTCTTGTAACTCACGCATTTTTGGTCCTCCTTTAGGGGCTCCATTATTTTTTTGAGCTTTGTTTTTGTCCTGCCGTATTTTTTCTTGATAGCGTCCTCGCTTTTGTTCATGATTTCCCCGATTTCTCCAAACGTTTTTTCTTCAAAAATGCGCAGCACCAGCAGGTTACGCTCCTCCGCGTTCAGTTGGTCCAACGCCCGGCTCAGCGGTTCACTGAAAAGCTGACGTTCCATAACTTGCGCTGGACTGTCTGAAGTCATGTTAGTTGAGGTGAACAGGGTAAGTTTAAATTTGCGCTGTAGATTCTTCCTGCGAATTAGGTTCAGGCAGTGATGATAGGCCATTTTATACAGCCAGGAGGAGAAGCCCACTGTCGGCTTGTACCTGCTGATTTGCTCAAAAGCATTGACGAAAATATCCTGCACAGCCTCTTCTGCCTCCTGCTCACTTCCTAATAGCCTCCAGCAGTACACAAAAATCTGACGCTGATACTCCTTTACAATGTAGGCGTAATCCTGGATTTCGCCGGCTTGAACTCGTTTGATTCTGTATTCGATGTCCTCATTCAAAGATTTAGGCACCCCCTCTGATCAAAAAGCAAACTATATCTGTATAACAAACGAAGATGACCAAAAGGGACACCTTGCCTAAAATTTTTTTTAGTGTGCTATCAACTCTTTAAGAGAATACGATAAAGCAGAACAATTATCACCCACGTAGTTAGTTTTATAGAGTTAAAGGTATATTGTGGAAGACCATGTGATGCTTTACCTTCATGATCAAATGAAGCTGCTGCCTAACCTAGAATCAAAATACATTGGATTAACCATGCCATTTCCTCGACAAGCTGCACTACGGAATAGGATGATTGAGAGTATTGAGACATTGATAGCACACGATGAGGACGTTTGTATTGCTGTTCATTTTAATCAATCTGCTGCTGGGGCTATTGAATATGAGAAAATAACACCTGCATACTTTATAGAGAATGTACTGCTGACTTAAACATAAATTTAAAAGGCAATCATTCCAGAATAACAAGTTTGAATGACTTATTTGCAGGAGTCGAAATTCATATTGATCGTTTAGAGGCTGGAATGGGATATCAATATGAAAATAAACAAGTAAATGAAGATATTATTCACTATTGCTGTCATAAAGATGATGAGGAAGGTAAGGAGCTTGGATACCAATTATTCGTAAAATCGTTAGATTACTTTTCCAAGAAATTATTAGCTGAAGGATTTGTATTAGGGTATCCTGCTGTAGATTCTAAAATTAAAATAATGAAGGCCTCTTGTTCAATGTGTTTTTATCGAGATTATTATTACATTAGTGGAGCACATATATCACTCAAAACCGCCATGCAGCAAGCAGATTGGCAAATATGCGAACCATTGATGCAGGTCCATATGACCTGTAACAAGCTATATTTTGAAGGAAACTCCTTTTTTAGAGGGGTAGAAAATCTATGTATACTCAAGGACGAAGATGATTATAAGTTATCGTTTAAATCTAGACTTTCCACAATCATTGATATTCTAGAAGAGATGTATAACCATAAAAAAGATATTTCGGACTTCCATATAGAATTGGACAGCTATGTGCCAGTTGAAGGTGTTACTCAGTTAAAAGAGAAATTCAAAGTCATTTATAATATCGCTAAATGGAAAGATGAATTAGAGGAGCAAGAGATGAACTCGGCCATCCCGCCTGTATAGCTTACGAAAACCTTCGGCTGTTCTGGACGGGATGGCCTCACTCTTTTTATGCAGCGTACCTTCTACTTATGCCCTTTGCGTACCTTTAACAGCTTGCCCTTTACGGTCGTATTCTTCATAATTTCAAGCACAAGTGGGCCCTTGCCATTCAGAATCTCAACATCTGTCACATTATCCAGAATCGTAATGATCCCGATATCATCTGCTGTTACCCCGTCAAGCTTAGCGATGGTACCCACAAAGTCGACAGCTCTAAGTTTTTTCTTCTTACCGCCGTTAAAATTGAGCTTCATAATCTGTTGGTTTAATTGCTCTCGCTTGTCATTTTTGAGTACAGTTCTCACATGTAGGTTCCGCTCAAAATCTTCTCTGCGGAGATCTACAGCCTCTTCTGAGGGGGCTTTTACTTGTGGAATTGCAAATCCAATATATGCTTCAATATCAGCTAATCGGTTGCTATCTTTAGGAGTGATTAGAGTAATGGCTTTCCCCGTTTTGCCAGCACGTCCTGTACGCCCTGTACGATGAACATAGCTTTCCTTTTCAAGGGGAATATCGTAGTTGATGACATGGGTGATATTCGTGATATCAATCCCTCTGGCGGCTACATCCGTTGCGATCAAGTAACGAAATTGTCCCCTTCTGAATGCGTTCATTACCTCAAAGCGCTCATCCTGCTCCATGCCGCCATGAATGCGATCACATGGATATTCGAGGTCAGCCAGTGCTCTGAATAGTGTATCTACATGCTCCTGCGTACGGCAGAAAATGATGCAACTGTCAGGGTTCTCAACAATGAGCAGATCCTGTAGCAGAGCCAGCTTATCCGCCTCCCGCACCTGAATAAGAGAGTGATCAATCGTGGCTGTGGTTACACCCGTCGCCTTAATCTCAATTCCCACAGGATCGTTCATATATTTACGTGATAGTTTGGCTACATCCTCGGGATAAGTAGCGGAAAACAACATCGTAACCCGGTCACTAGGCAACGCCTGAATAATCGACTGAACCTGCTCGATAAAGCCCATATTCAGCATCTCGTCAGCTTCATCAATCACGAGATAGGCAATTCGATTTAAGGAAAGTGTGCCTCGTTCAATATGATCCAGTACACGTCCGGGCGTACCTACAGCCACATGTGTTCTTTGTTTTAGCTCGGCCTTTTGTATATGAAAAGGATGTTTCCCATAAAGGGGCGTTGCTTTGATCCGCTTAAAGCGTCCAATATTCGTGATGTCTTCAGTAACCTGTAATGCGAGTTCACGAGTTGGTGTCAGGATTAAAGCTTGGGGCTTATTCTCATTCCAATCTACTAGCTCACAAAGTGGAATACCATATGCTGCTGTTTTGCCGCTGCCTGTTTGCGATTTGGCCACAAGATCCTTCTTCGCAAGCGCAACGGGAATAACCTCCGTTTGAATCTCTGTTGGCGTCTCATAGCCCAAGCTATTCAGAGCCCTCACAATTTCTTCACTTAATGGATAATCTGCAAAATGCTTCTGACTCATTCTCAACCTCTTCTGCGCTATATTTAAGTACCATTACATATATCATGTCATCGTGTACCGAACTTATACTCATCTAGTATACTCTATATCCAGGTTCACTCTAATACATATCAGCGATTAACTTGCTGTTTTCCAGTAAGGCAACTATACTTTTTCTGAGACGAAAAAACACAGTCTGGTTGGTAGTCCAGACGCATGGACGACTCTATATTAGCAAGAGTGCCATGTCAGTAACCTTCCCCCCTCGGGATGTCCATCGTTTCGATTTAAAATGAGGGGGATTCAAATGAAGCTTACGATTTATCATGATGGACAGTATTGGGTTGGAGTCGTGGAGGAGCAGGACCAAGGGAAATTGAAGGCAGCCAGGTACATTTTTGGTACAGAGCCTAAAGACGAAGAAATTCTCCATTTTATCCGAGAGGAAATGTGTGAACTTGTTAGTCGGCTGTCACAAGAGGTGGCTGTAAAGGGGTCTGAAACGAAGAGGGTCAATCCAAAGCGGCTAGCAAGGCAGGCAGCGTATGAATTAAGGCGAAAGGGAGTCTCCTCCAACGCACAAGAGGCCTTAAAGTTAGAGTATGAGAAGCGTAAGTTGGAGAAACGTACTTACTCCAAACAACAAAAGGAATCTATGAAGGCACGGATAAGGGAATTAAAGGAGAAAAAAGCGAAAGAAAAACATCGCGGACATTAATAAAACCTCCATACTTATCCGCAATTGTAACGCATGTTTTATCTCGGCATATGTGAAAACATGTGTTACACACAAAGGGCACCCGACTGGGTGCCCTTTAAACTGTTGTATAGAGATTTATCCGCTAAAATGAATCCATTCCAAATTACTTAAGCAATGTCAGTGTTACTTCTATTGTATTATCAATAAATGATCGTTCTGGACGAGACTTTATCATGACGGTCAGACCAATTAACGATACAACTAATGCCTGTGATACAGCCTTCGCATCTAGTCCGATCTCAAGCTCACCTAATTGTATCCCTCGTTCAATGGTTTCTTGAAAAATGACTGCTAGGTACATTTGATGCTCCCTTGTAAGAATTTCAAACTTCTCATCATGGGGCGCAAGTTCAACCATTGTATTAATGCAAAAGCATCCTTTTCTAGGATTTTCCGCATACTCCTCTTCAACCACACCCTCAAAAAAAGTACGAAATGCTTCTTTTACAGATGGAATGCTTTGAAGTTTGGTTCGGATCAGAGAAGCACGGGACATCGTGTATTTGCGTAGCGCGGCTTCGAACAATTCTTTTTTGCCCCCAAAAGTGGAATATATACTGGGGCGTTGAATTTCCATTCTGGAAGTTAAATCACTTAATGAGGTGGCTTCATATCCCTTTTCCCAAAATATTTGCATAGCTGCATCTAAAACTTTCTCTTCGTCAAATTCGCGGGTTCGTCCCATAACAATACCTCTCGTTACTCATGATTTTATTCTTAATGGCTCCATGTATCTGATTATAATGTTCAGTGACATTTATTTGATTACCAATTGGTACGTTATTATCTTATAATTAGTCCTTGGAATTGTCAAATGAAGGTTGGTCTTTCCCGAAAAGGGGAGGTAAATATGAAAGAAAATCAAAGTGGATTTACTATGATTGTTGACAGTATTCTTTTTTGTGAGTTATATTTACTGGGAAAAATAACTTACCGATTGGTACGATATTTTATTGTTATTCAATTGGTACACAAAGAAAGCTATTAGAACGGGAGAGATGGACCATGGAGATAGGTATTACCTCGTTTGTAGAGACAAAGCCTGATGTTCAGACAGGCGAAGTGATAAGTCACGCACAGCGGTTGCGTGAAGTTGTCGAGGAAATTATCCTTGCTGATCAAGTGGGACTTGATGTGTTTGGTATAGGTGAGCATCATCGAAAGGATTATTCGGCATCTTCACCAGCAATGGTGCTGTCCGCGGCTGCAGCGCAGACGCAACGGATTCGGCTAACCAGTGCAGTGACGGTGCTTTCTTCAGCTGATCCGGTGCGCGTTTTTCAAGACTTTGCTACGCTGGATGGTATTTCAAATGGACGTGCCGAGATTATAGCGGGTCGGGGTTCTTTTATTGAATCTTTTCCTCTGTTCGGCTATGACTTGGATGACTATGATGAGCTGTTTGAACAACATTTGGAACTTCTCCTTAAAATACGGGAGTCCGAAAAGGTAATCTGGAAGGGCGGTCATCGGCCAGCCATTAACAATTTGGGCGTGTATCCACGGCCAGTTCAGAACCCTTTACCAATATGGGTAGGCAGCGGGGGAAGGCAGGATTCTGCTATTCGTGCAGGTCTGTTAGGACTGCCCTTGATGCTGGCGATCATTGGAGGAAACCCGATAAATTTTGCACCGCTTGTCCAGCTTTATAAGAAAGCAGCAGCGCACGCTGGTCATGATGAATCGCAGCTTAGGGTTGGGTCGCACTCGATAGGATTTGTCGGAGAGAATAATGAGCAAGCGGCAGATACATATTTCCCTTCTACGATGGCAGGTATGAATAGATTGGGTAGGGAGCGAGGCTGGGCGCATTATGATCGTTCCAGCTACGATGCCGCGCGCAGCTTTGAAGGTGCGCTGTATGTTGGCGATCCCGAGACGGTTGCCCAGAAGATCATTCATCTTCGCAAGCATGTAGGTGTTACACGCTTTATGCTGTATGTTCCGTTAAGCACGATGCCGCATGCCGAGGTGATGAGAGCCATTGAGCTACTTGGAACAGAGGTAGCACCCCGAGTGCGGAAGGAAATAGCCAAGTGGGAAGCGGAGACGGAAAAAAGACTATAAAATAACCTAACATAGGAGTGATTCGCATGGATTTTGAAAATCGTTTATTACCAGAACTAAGGTCAGTAATTGCACAATTCCCCGGTTTCCAACTGGAGGAGAATTTAGAACTGAGCAGAAGTTATTTGTCGAGTCCGCCTATTGAGCAGTCGGAACACGTACGCACGACAAGCCGGATGATTCCGAGCGTTGCAGGCGAGATATTAGTCAAAATCTACGAACCTGCCCAGCGAACTGATGTTAAGCTTCCGGCCATGCTGTGGATTCACGGGGGAGGCTATGTAATGGGGCATCCTGATATGGACGATGCTTTGTGCGAACGCTTCGTGCAGGCGGCTAATTGCGTCGTCGTATCGGTCGATTATCGACTTGCTCCCGAGCACCCCTACCCAGCTGCCATCGATGACTGTTATGCCGCTTTGACGTGGATGACCGATGAAGCTGAGCTGCTGGGCATCGACTTGGACCGGGTTGCAATTGCTGGTGCAAGCGGGGGTGGCGGTCTAACCGCAGCACTTGCTTTAATGGCTCGTGACAAAGGCGGACCAGCCCTTATCTTCCAAATGCCGCTATATCCGATGATCGACGACCGCAATGTTACGGCATCAAGTCATGAAATTACGGCCGATAATGCACCATGGAGCCGGAAGAACAACTTGACGGCCTGGAACATGTACTTGGGTAATCGTACCGAAGATAGCGAGGTTTCCCCATATGCGGTGCCGTCGAGAGCAGAAAGCTTGGCTGGTCTGCCGCCGACCTACACGTGCGTAGGGCAGCTCGATCTATTCCGAGATGAGACGATCGAATATGTGGCACGCCTTGCCCAAGCGGGCGTTGACGTCGAATTTCATCTGTATCCCGGCACATTCCACAATTTTGAAGGGATGGTTCCTCAAGCAGAAGTAAGTCAACGCGCCAGCCAAAGTTATGTAGACGCGATTGCAAGAGCGCTTAATCCTTAAATAATTAAGGAGCGGTCTTCAGGTGATATGCTCCCAAGAAGATAGACAGGTTGAATAATAAAACCTACTACTGTGAAGGGAGTATATCACTTTTCGCAGCAGCCTTTTGTTATCGTTTCAGAGTTGTTTGGGATTCGTGTTGTGGCTGTTCTGCAATGATGTAAGATTTTTCGGGTAAAATCTATACTTTCACATGTAGCAGAAAACAACTATTCATTCTTATAATTGGAAATGTAAGCGCTTAAATTATTGAGGAAGAGTATTATCAAATTATACGTGTGAGGAGGAGATTTTATGTTAAGAACTAAAGTGGGCAAGCTGGTGAGCAGTTTGGCGTTGGCGGGTGTGTTGTTATCATCTGTTCTGGTCAACCAGGCTGATGCTGGCCTGGCAAATGGAAGCAAATTTCTGGGGAATATCATTGCGGGCAGTGTCCCTCCTAGTTACGGGACATACTGGAATCAAGTGACGCCGGAGAACTCGACTAAGTGGGAATCGGTTGAAGGCAGTCGTAACAACATGAACTGGTCGCAGGCGGATACCGCCTACAATTATGCCCGTAGCAATGGTTTCCCGTTCAAGTTCCATACGTTGGTATGGGGTGCCCAGGAGCCAGGATGGGTTAAAGGACTGTCGGCTGCTGATCAGAAAGCGGAAGTGACTCAGTGGATTAAAGCAGCAGGTCAGCGCTATCCGAATGCGGCGTTTGTAGATGTGGTGAATGAGCCGTTGCATCAGAAGCCGTCCTACCGCAATGCCATTGGTGGTGACGGGTCGACCGGATGGGATTGGGTCATATGGTCGTTTCAACAGGCTAGACAAGCTTTCCCGAATGCCAAACTGCATATAAATGATTATGGTATTATCAACGACCCTTCTTTAGCCGACCAATATGTCAATATTATTAATCAGCTCAAGAGTAGAGGTCTGATTGACGGTATTGGCATTCAATGCCACCATTTCAGTATGGACAACGTCTCAGTCAACACGATGAATACTGTACTAAATAAGCTGTCGGCGACCGGGTTACCGATCTATGTGTCGGAACTGGATATAACTGGGGATGATAACACCCAACTTGCCAGATACAAAGAGAAGTTTCCAGTCCTTTGGCAAAACCCCTCAGTGAAGGGAGTTACGCTTTGGGGGTATATCCAAGGACAAACTTGGAAAGATGGTACACATCTGCTGAACTCTAACGGCACGGAACGCCCTGCGCTCCAATGGCTGAGACAGTATCTGAAGAGATAAGCTATAGGTGGCACTTAAAACCCAACAGATGCGGACTTTTGCTAAATATCCGGGCTGGGTAGTTGTTTATTTGAAGAAGTCTTGGCTGAAATGTTACACGCCCAAGGCTTCTTTTTATTTAGCTTAAACGTATCTTTTGATTGAAATAAAACCGTCTGGACGGTATAGTAAAATAGGTGGTGATCAGAATGAATACAACTAAAAAAACATTAAAAAGAGAATTAATCCTTAAAGCGGCTTCTATAATTGTACAAGAAGAAGGAGTAGAAAAATTAACGTTAGAAGCGGTGGCTAAGAAAGCGGGAGTAAGTAAGGGAGGATTGCTTTACCATTTTCCGAATAAAGATGAATTGATTCTGGGAATGGTTGAACAGCTATCGACCAGCTTTATCACTGAATTTAATGAAAGGGCAGAAAACGATACACATTCCCAAGGTAGATGGACTCGCGCTTATATGAATACGTCATTTTCCGGGGATCAGGATGCAAGTGACCTGTATACCGCTCTCTCGGCAGCACAATTTACGAACCCTCACATGCTCAAGCTGCTTCAGGATGAGTATGCGAATATCCAAAATAAAATCGAAAACGACGAATTGGACCCGGTCCGTTCTACGATCGTCCGATTAGCTATAGACGGTTTGTGGTTTGCCGAAATGTTTGGACTTGCTCTTCCCAATGAAGAATTGAAGCAAAAAATTATAGAAGAATTAAAGACATATATAAAGGAGAATGAATGATGGCTTATTTTTTCTTGGCAATCTCTATTGCTAGTGAGCTTATTGGTACTTCAATGCTAAAAGCTTCTGAAGGTTTTACGAGACTGTATCCGACTCTATTCACGATTGTCGCGTTTGTAATCTCTTTCTTCTTTATTTCACTAACCCTCAAGACACTTCCTCTTAATATGACCTATGCCATCTGGTCAGGGGTGGGTGCTGTTGCTACAACGGTGATTTCAGTATTGATCTGGAAGGAGAAAATCAACACAGGAAGTATCGTAGGGATTGCTTTAATTGTTATTGGCGTGGTGGTATTGAACCTATTTGGTGCAGGACATGGTGAGGCAAAAGGAACAACAGAAGCAACCAGTTCAATCGTTCAAAAGTGAAATAAGGTGATATCACTCCAGTTCGTAAATAGGCGGTAGTTCCTCACTTATCGACTTAGAAGATTCTAAGAATGATAAGTGGGGAATCTACCGCCCGGAAATCATGGTTTATACGAATAAACTTAGTATTAAGATGAATCCTAATCCGGCTACAGAAATGATGGTTTCAAGCAATGTCCATGTGGCAAAGGTTTCTTTCATGCTTAAACCAAAATACTCTTTAAACATCCAGAACCCGGCATCGTTAACATGGGAAGCTATTAAGCTACCCGCTCCCGTGGCAAGCACGACTAAAGCAAGATTAACGTCGGATTGCCCTAACATCGGAATCACTAAACCAGCGGTTGTTAAAGCTGCAACAGTTGCAGAACCCAGGGAAATACGTAAGATTGCAGCGATGATCCAGGCTAGCAGAATTGGTGATAATGTAGTTCCATTGAATAAATCGGCTACATAGTCACCTACGCCGCCATTAATCAGTACTTGTTTGAAGGCACCGCCTCCCCCAATGATCAAGAGCATCATTCCAATATGAGTAATAGCCGTTGTACAAGATGCCATTACATCTTTGATTGGAATTTTTCTTGCGATTCCCATGGTGTAGACGGCAACCAGTAAGGAAATCAACATGGAAGTGGATGCATCACCAATAAATCGGATCGCGGCCAGTAAACTATTATCTTCAAACCCCATTGTTTTTTGAAGCAAAGTAATAATCGTAGCAATCGACATTAAGATGACAGGAAGCATTGCCGTAAATACACTGATTCCGAATCCAGGAGTTTCCTCAGACTTAAATACTTTTTGTTCTCCTAAAGAGGCAATATTACCGGTTTTCGTAAATGAGGCAGGTACGAGTTTTTTAGCAAGCTTCGTAAATACAGGGCCAGCCAAAATAACAGTTGGAACAGCAATAATGAAGCCATAGAGTAAAACCTCACCCAGATTCGCGCCATATTCACCAGCAATAACAGTCGGTCCCGGATGTGGAGGTAAGAAACCGTGTGTTACGGATAAAGCAGCGACCATCGGAATACCGAGATATAAGATAGAAACCTTTAATTCTTTTGAAATGGCAAATACAATTGGGATTAATAATACTAACCCTACTTCGAAAAATAACGCAATCCCGATAATGAATGAAGCAGCTACGACCGCCCATTGAATATTTTTTTCACCAAATTTGTCAACGAGGGTCATGGCAATTCTTTGGGCACCACCAGAATTCGCGATCAACTTCCCTAACATCGCTCCGAGTCCAAAGATTAACGCTAAGTGACCCAATGTTCCGCCCAATCCAGCTTCAATGGTTTTAACAATTTCCTCTAATGGCATTCCAAGGGCTAAGGCTACACCGAACGATACAATGATTAAGGAAATGAAGGTGTTTAATTTGAAGCCCATGATTAAAACGAGTAATGCTAAAATTCCAATCCCTACAACGACTAATGGCATTGTAATTACCCCCTGTATTTATCCTTTTAATGTTTAATTAAGCCTCTTTGGTAATGAGCAATCCGTGTATAATCTTCTTCCAATACTCTGGATAGGTTAATGAAAATCGGTAGCAACTTCCTATATTCCTTGGTTGCTTCTTCTTTGGGTGCATGTTTGTTGGTACTGCCAATCATTTCAGAAACCACTTCAAATGATTGGATTTTTCCAGTGGCATACAAGCCTAAAATACAAGCTCCTAGACAAGAACTTTCGTAGCTTTCTGGAACGACGACTTCAGATGCGAATATATCAGACATCATTTGCCGCCAAACATCTGACCTTGCAAAGCCTCCTGTAGCTTGGATTCGGGTCACGGGACCATCCATGCATTCGGTTAAGGCCAAAAATACGGTGTATAAATTGTAAATGACTCCTTCTAAGGCTGCGCGAATCATATGTTCTTTCTTATGCGACATCGTTAAACCGAAGAATGAGCCACGTACGTCTGGATTCCATAAGGGAGCACGTTCACCAGCTAGGTAGGGATGGAATAACAATCCATCAGACCCTGGCCTTACGCGTTCAGCAATTTTGGTTAACACATCATATGGATCAATTCCTAGTCGTTTGGCTGTTTCTACTTCTGATGAGGCAAGCTCGTCACGAATCCAGCGAAGGACCATCCCGCCATTATTTACCGGTCCGCCAATGACCCAATGCTTTTCCGTTAAGGCATAACAAAATATTCTTCCCTTTTCATCTGTTTGCGGCTTGTCTATGATGGTTCGAATGGCACCGCTTGTCCCAATGGTGACGGCAACTTCGCCTTTTCGTATCGCATTGACACCTAGATTAGAGAGAACTCCATCGCTGGCCCCAATGACAAATGGTGTTTGTGGATCGATCCCCATCTCTTTTGCTAAATCTGAATTGCAGTCGGTAAATATTTTGGTTGTGGGTACAAGCTCAGACAATTGAGAAGGGGTTATACCCGCAATTTTTAAGGCTTCTTCATCCCAATCCAGCTTTTCAAGATTCATCATGCCCATGGCTGAAGCCAGAGAATAATCAACAACATATAAATCAAAGAGTTTTTTGAAAATGTATTCTTTAATTCCGATATATTTTTTAACTTTGATAGCGATTTCAGGAAGGTCATTCACAATCCAAGCTATTTTAGTTAAGGGTGACATGGGGTGAATGGGTGTTCCTGTTCGTCTGTAGACCTCTTGGCCGTTCAACTCATCCTTTATATGATGTGCCCACGCTTCACTGCGATTATCTGCCCAAGTGATACAAGGCGTAAGTGGCTGGTCATGTTCATCCATGGCAATGACACTATGCATGGCACTGCTAAATGAAACAAACGATAGCTTTTTCTGTGAGTGATGTTTCATGATATTCGAAGTCGCTTGTAGGACTGCTTGAAAAATCTCCTCAGGATTTTGTTCAGCTGTCGCTATATCTGGTGTATAAAGCGGGTACCCGATATTTTCTTGTTGGATGACTTCGCCTTTTTCGCTAAATAAAACGGCTTTCGTACTAGTGGTTCCGATATCTATACCTAACATGTAGTTAGTCATTTTGTGGCACGACTCCTTTGGACAGCAGTTGTTGGGACATCCATAAGTCTTCTACTTTACCTTGAACATCATCAAAGTTTTCATGTAAAGACTTGATCATAAGGTCTCTATCTTTTGCCTGGATTGCTTCAATATAAATCTCATGATTTTTTACAATCCGCGAAAAGTCTTCATACTTTTCTTTGAAGCGCATACGCATGGACAAAAGAATGAGGCTCTCCATCACGGGCTTTAAATTATTCCAGATCATCAGGATGTATGAATGATTAACTGCACGAATAATCGTTTCATGGAACAAGACATCTTGATATGAAAATTCATCGGCATCACTATATTTGACCGCGACCTTCATCATTTCGAGTATTTTACTAAGTTCCTTTGCTAAATCATTCGTGTCCATCTTTATAAGACGTTCAAATACGAAGGATTCTATAAGTAGACGAACATCATAAATTTCTTCTATCTCTTTCTCTGATAGACCAATAACGACCGCACCCATTCTTTCTAAGCGGATAATATTTTCAGATGCCAATATTTTTAACGCTTCGCGAATAGGTGAGCGACTTACAGCAAAATCAGCAGCTAATTTATTTTCAGATAGTATGGTACCGCTTTCAATTGCGCCAGAAATGATGCGCATTCTAAGCTCGGATGTTACACGATCACCAGCAGAGGCTTTGAGAAGCCATTTGGAGGGATATAAGAGTTCACTGGGCTGAACCATAAATTCACCTTCTCATTAATCAAGTATACTTGTATACAAGTATTATAATCTAAAATTTTAAATTTGCAAGCGTATTCATTAAATTGATTTTATAAGCCCGTTCTGGCTTTTTTTGTGCAAATGCACAATCAATTTCGTCTGTTCTTCAATATGATTCACACGCTGCACTCGATATAATGAAAGCGTAATCAAAAATTGCCCGGGGGGTTAGACATATGGAAGGGTTAACGATCAGTTGGATAGGAGCTCTGGCAGGGCTGGCTATTGCAATTCTTTTGATATTAAGAAAGCTGAATCCGGTTTATGCTTTATTTTTGGGAGCTATTGTAGGCGCTTTATTGGGCGGAGCCAACCTGGAGCAGACGATCAGCGTGTTAATTAGTGGTACACAAAGTGTGATGGGGACGGTCATTCGTGTGCTCGCCGCAGGTGTATTGGCAGGCGTGATGATGGAGTCTGGGGCAGCGGAGACGATTGCACAGGCTATTGTGAAGAAGTTTGGCGGCAGTAAAGCGATTCTCGCATTGGCCTTAGCAACGATGATTATTACGGCGGTAGGTGTATTTATTCCCGTGGCCGTGCTCATTGTGGCACCTATTGCCTTGTCGGTTGGGAACAAAATGGGGATTTCCAAGCTGGCTCTCCTGCTGGCCTTGTCTGGTGGCGGAAAGGCGGGGAACATTATCTCTCCGAATCCCAATACGATTGCGGCGGCGCGCGGGTTTAATCTGGATTTATGCCACGTTATGTTGGCGGGTGTGGTGCCTGCGATATGCGGATTAATTATGACTGTTCTGGTGGCGTCTATGTTGAAAAACAAGGGCGTGAAGGTATCCGAACAGGATATTATGGATAGTGATGTCGATACATCGAAGTACCCGGCATTGGGACGGGCAATTGTAGCTCCGTTAGTAGCTGTTATTTTGCTGATGATTAACCCGATTGGTTCGATCTCTGGCATTGAAGCACTGTCAAATTTCAAGGTCGACGCGATGTACATTTTGCCGATCGCCGGGATTGTGGGTATGCTGGCCATGGGACAAGGTCGCAATATTCTGAAGTATTCAGCTTTCGGTTTGAATAAAATGACGGCAACCGTGCTCATCTTGATCGGTGCAGGTGGGATTGCGGGTCTGATCTCTGCGTCTAATTTATCTGCTCAGGTAGTTGGCTTGATTGAAGCTTCGGGAGTTTCTGGCACATTTTTGGCACCGCTTGCAGGGATTCTTATGGCGGCCGCCACAGCATCGACTTCGACTGGCGTTATTTTGGCGACCGGGTCGTTTGGGGAAGCCATTCTGAACATGGGGACAGCCCCGTTAGCTGCCGCTGTGATGGTGCATACAGGAGCTACCGTCATTGATTCCTTACCACAAGGCAACTATTTCCACGTTACGGCAGACAGCATGAAAATGAGCATTAAGCAACGGATGGGATTAATCCCTTATGAAGCTATTGTGGGCGGAACTATGGCGATTGTAGCAACAATATTGTATGGATTCATACTTTAATATTCACGATGGGGTGACAAAATGAGAGAGAAAACATTTGTACTGGCACCGGATTCTTTTAAAGAAAGCATGACGGCAAAGGAAGTGTGCATCGCAATGGAGAAAGGATTGCGCAAGGTCTATCCGACAGCCCATTATGTCCACGTTCCGATGGCAGACGGTGGTGAAGGAACAGTGCAGTCACTGGTGGATGCGACAGGCGGACAGCTTCGTTACATGGAGGTGACAGGGCCGCTTGGAGAACCTGTAAAAGCGGCATATGGCTTGCTGGGAGACGGCACCACTGCGGCAATCGAAATGGCATCTGCTAGCGGAATCCATCTGGTTAATAAGGACAACAAAAACCCGTTAAAGACAACAACCTATGGTACGGGTGAGTTAATTTGTGAGTGTCTGAACCAGGGAATTCGAAAAATTATCATCGGCATTGGCGGAAGTGCGACGAATGATGGCGGTACAGGTATGGCGGAAGCGCTGGGCGCTAGATTTCTGGATGCAGCAGGCAATACTCTTCCGCGCGGCGGAGGCAGTCTGGGCGAGCTGGCCAGTATTGATATTTCATCACTGGATGACCGCTTGCAGCAGGTGCAATTGATTGTAGCCTGTGATGTGACAAATCCGCTGTGCGGAGAGCATGGTGCATCTCGTGTATTCGGCCCACAAAAAGGGGCAACCCCGGAAATGGTGCAGCAATTGGATGCCAATCTTGCCCATTATGCAGATGTGGTGAAGCAGCAGCTGGGCAAGGATGTGCGCGATCTTCCAGGCGCTGGTGCAGCAGGTGGATTAGGTGCCGGTTTATTGACTTTTACTCAGGCGACGCTGCAAAAAGGCATTGAAATCGTGATTGAATACACTGGCTTAAAGCAGAAGCTAGTCACGGCTGATATCGTATTGACGGGGGAAGGCGGCATTGATTTTCAGACCAAATTCGGTAAAACTCCGTACGGAGTAGCTCAGGCAGCCAAACAATCGGGAAAAAAGGTCATTGCGGTTGCAGGTTATATCGGGGAAGGGATCGACACACTGTACAAGGAAGGAATAGATGCGGTGTTTGGCATCGTGCCGGGAGCCTCAGAGCTGGGTAAGCTGCTGGCTGAAGGACCGCAAAACGTAGAGCGCACATGCGAGAATATCGCAAGAGTGCTTCAAATCAGTGAGAAATGAACAGCTGATAAGCGAGGAACATAAAACGTCATCATACAAATAATGTATAATACGGGCGCTCGCCTGTAACCCCGGTTTTCTTTAGCCAACGGAGATTGGCGGAGAAATTCGGGAGTGACGGCGAGCGCAAACTATCGCAGCATGCTCTGGCGTGATACAGCAGTTCATTGATACAGCGCCAATAAGCCGTGCGTAAGCTCAAAAAGCTGCAGGAGATTCCGGGGATCTTTGCCAGTTAAGGTATGGATGCGCTTCAAGCGGTATTGCAGTGTATTTCGATGAATGTTTAATTCATCTGCAGTGAAGGAGACACTACCATTATGGTTAATTAAGCTTCGCAACGTATCCAGCAAATCCACGGTATCTTCCAGCTTGCTGACCAGATGGATCGTGTTGGTCAGGCTGGTTTGGCTCAGTTTGACCAGAAATTCGACTTCTGCAAAAGAAACGATGTGCATAGAGGGACGCAGAGCTAGTAAAACATTCATAGCGGACTTGGCTTGCATATAAACATCCGCAATGCTGTGCTCTTGTCTACTGATGGCAATCAGCACATCGGGATGGCTGCGTACAAGTGGTTCCAGCAGCTTGGCGGTCGGTTCCTGGTTTTGCATCAGGATGAGATAGCTGTCTTCCTCCATACGGAAGGATGGATGCTGCATGAATATATTGGACAACTCGGCCAAATGAGCAGGGTCGGAAGGAAGATGCTTTACATATACGGCCGAAGTTTTGAGAAGCAAATCAATGTGATATTGAGCAGCTTCTTTTTTTATTTTTTGGGTATAGGCTCCCTGATGGTTTAACAGCATTTCTAGTACGGATTTTTTGCGGTTGGCCTCGTGGGCCAGATGCTCCAAGGAAATACGCTGTTCAATCAGGAGAGACACCGTAGTTTTAACAATGTTGCAAAAAGGACGCACTTCGTCGGGATTGCCTGAAATACCGATGACACCGACTAACTCATGATGAATGACAATTGGTTCATTGGTTCCTTTTTTCTCGTAATGTCCGTCCTGCCACACTTCAATCATTTTTCCGGTTTCGAGCGCCTGAACAGCCCCTTGGTGAATGGTTCCGATTCTTTCACTCTCGCCGCTGCCAATGATGATGCCTCGTTCATTCATAATATTGATGTTGTATGGAATATCCTTCATCATTTTGTCTACGATGTCTTGGGCTTGTCTTTCGGAGAGCGGAAACAGATCGGATTCCTCCTTTATCTAGTGACGTAAGGTGTTTTACTGTATCATTTTTTGAAAGGGCTTTCAAATTGTTGTGCATCTGAACAATATAATAAAACAGGGCGCCGAACATGTCAGCCTATTTTATCATAGATATCAAGAATAGCTGTATGCAAAAAACAGGGCTCCGAGGAGCACCTGTCTTTTGCGTCTTATTCTTTCATTATTCATCATGACCCGTCACGTGGCCTAAGGTCGAACCTCACGGAAGCTATAGGTAATATCATGGATTTCCTTCTTTAAACGGCTATATTTTGATGCAGGCGTATACCCGATGATCTGGTAGAAATTATTTTCAGTCTCAATAATGGCTACATGGGCGACATAATGGTTTATATCTTTCTGTCCTTTAATCGTGAACTGAGTGGCAGGATATCCTTGAATCGTTGTGTTGGATGAAGGTCCTACCGTAGAGAGATTAAACTCTTTGGTCATGTTGTTTTGAATTTTCTTTGTGTAGTACTGGCGCGTCACATTACCCAATTTCTCCTTCGAATTGGATCGTACGATAACAGACTTTTCAATGTAGGGATTGAATATCGCAATATCTGCTTTTCCTTCCCGATCCGGGTCTGTTGACCAATCTAACGGAGCTGAGATCTGAACATGTCCATCTCTACTTACAAAACTCTGCTCCTGCTTGCTTACCGGAGCTTCATTGGACTTGTAACTGTTTGCCAGTACAAAAATAGCATTTACAAAAGAGGCTCCCAAGATCACCATTGCGGTAATAAATATGAAGAGCGACCGTCTCATTGCCTTTTTGCTAATCGGCTCTAAATCCCGTACCTTTACCACATATGTACCTGCAGCTAAATCACCAATTCGTTGTCTTGATGCAGTTACTAACACGCTGATACCAGCAGGTAGTGAACCCATTAGCAATGGATTGGTGTCTATTAACCTAAGCAACGTGCGAATGAGTGATTTAAGAAAACCAGGAGGTTTTCCTTCTCCGTTAACCACCTTAATACGAAAAACGAATTTGCCAAGCGTATAGCCTGTGTAACCTTCCAAAAGCAAATAATAGCAGAAGAAAGCTATAATCAGAATGCAACGGGAAGCAATCGCTAAGGGCAACAACCATCTGTCGGTTACCTGAATGACTGAGATAAAAAAACAAATATAACCGATAACAAAAAATATGAAATCAAAAACCGTTGCCCCCCAACGTCTAAACAAAATAGACGAACCGTAGGTTTTTGATATTTCGGCCATTCTGTTTGTTTCTCCATAGTTTTGCCCATGCCGAATGTACTTCTCTCTTGCTGTTGCCTGTGAAATCTGTGGTATGTGCTGGTCTTCCAAATCGTACACCTCATTTTAATAATCCATAATTTAAAATCACACTCCTTATATAACGGTCATTTTATCATCCATGATTAGGAAAACATTCTATAAACAAAGAACTAATTATAAATATCCCTTTAGAGGTATTCTTTCATTTACTTTATAATTGGAAGAAGAAAGTAATGATAATCGAATATTGAACTTAGGAGGTGTAGTTGGATCAAGCGGTATACACATTTCATATTGCTCAATAGGGTCCTTCGAGAAGCCTGTTTTTTGGATAAAGCCTTCAAGAGAGTTATTGTCGGACAGGCAGATATATACCTTCTCGACCTCTTGGATTTCTGCCGCTTGATGAAGTAGGGTACGTCCAAGGCCTTGGTTTCGATGTTTGGGATCGACCCAAAGAAAGTTGATTTTACCTTGAGCACTCATAGCGATCATGCCGAGTCTGGTTTGGTTCACTGCGTAGATGCCGAGAAAAACTTCCTGTGTGCTATTAGCGTAATAAGGTGTGTCACTTTGCCAATGGATGTGACAGTCGGTGAGAATTTTACGAAAAGCTGCGACATCGTCAAACATGAGCTCTTTAACAATGTACGATGATGAGGGAGCGGGAGAGACCGATAGGACAGTACCGTTGTAGTATTTTAGCGTATAGCGTACCTCATAGCCGTGCTTTTTATAGAACTGGACAGCCCGATGATTATCTGAAATGACTTCGAGCCATAGCTGCTGACAGTTCTCGGAGATGGCCGTTTGTTTATGCAATTCGAGCAACCTGTTGCTAATACCCTGGCCACGATAAGCTGGACCGATGCATAGCGTGCCGCAACGCATGGTCTTGTACCCGTCAAACTGCCGGATACCGCCTAGAATCAAGCCAATTGGCTGATCTTCATCCATGGCAAGGAAAGAGTGGCTCCGTAAATTACCCTCTGGACCGAAAAAACGTGCCGCAAAATCGTCTTGTTCCATGGTCAGGCGAATAGAATAGTCTGAGAATCCGAGCAAAAATGCCTGGAAAATGTGCTCCATGCTGACTTCATTGCATATCAAATAGGTGATCACTGTTACTCCCCCTAGAAACTTAGGTTATATTTCGATTGTAGGGTATTACGGGGGCTCCATCAATCTCCTAGTTAAAATGGAAATAACCCCTTTGAAAAGGGGTTATTATTATAAGTTTTCCTTCGTTGTAGGGTTGCAATTAGTGTCGGTAAGATCAGGGTTGGTAGAGAGGTCACGATAATGATTGAGTTTATATTCAATAATTTTTTGGGTTTCCATCAGTCTGGAGATTTCTCCTTGAATCTTCTGATTATGTCTTTCAAGTAAGGAATGTCTGATCGGGATGGTGCTGTTACCTTGCATCGAAAGTTCTTGATAATGTTTCATTTCTTCTATGGTCATTCCAGTAGCTTTTAATCGGGTTAGAAAGATAATCCCTAGAATCTGATCTCTACTGTAGAACCTGTGTCCGTTAGCCTTTCGTTCTGCATAAGGTAGCAAGCCAATTCGCTCATAATAACGTATGGTATCCTCTGTTAAACCTGTTAATTCAGCAGCTTGACTAATAGAGGTTACGGTCTCTGGAATTTCCTGCAAAGTATCCACTCCCTTAATTGTAACAATTACCAAGGTACTTCTCCACTCGCATCGAAAAACCCTCCTGTCGGACCATCATCGTGTAAAGTTGCTAAACGAACAACGATAGCAGCAGCTTGTTGTACCGAACCCGGTCCTGTAAAGCCGTTTAAGTCGGTGGCGGTAAAGCCGGGGTCAGCCGAATTAATTTTGAGAGGTGAGTCCTTGAATTCCTTGGCAAGTGTGACGGTTAGCATATTAACCGCTGCTTTGCTGCTATTGTAGGCAAGCAAATTAAATTGGGCATGCTCGTGCTCAGGATCGCTATTATAGGTTAACGAACCAAGGCCACTTGATAAGTTAACAATTCTGCCGCGTGGAGATTTTTTCAATAAAGGAAGTAAGGCTTGAGTCACCGCAACCAAACCGAAAAAGTTGGTTTCATACGTTTCTTTTAAATCGGTTAAAGAGAATTGACTTGGAGGAGTGGCTCCCCCCAGAGATACTCCAGCATTGTTGATGAGTACATCAAGGGAACTGAATTCTTGTTTGATCTGATGGACTGTGGAATCAATCGTACTTTGATTCGTCACGTCTAACAAAATCAATCGGGCTTCTACTCCCTCATTAACCAACTTAGCCACCGCTTCCCGGCCACTCTGCTCATTCCGTGAGCCAATCAAAACTGTAAAACCTGTATCCCCCAATTGCTTGGCCGTTTCATATCCGATCCCTTTGTTGGCCCCCGTGATAAGCACTGTTTTTCCAATATTCATGAGCAATCCTCTTTTCATCAATCTTAAATTTGGCGGCCACCATGCTTTAAATGTACTACTTGGAGTATACTTAAAGTCAACACAAAACCAACGAATTATAGCCTGGTATGCCTGAACATTCTTTATTTTGGAAGATAGGAGATCAGAATGAACAGAAGGCAAGTAGAAATTTTTCGCAAGTTGTTAACTGAATCGAACCGACTGTGGTTAGTGCAGGATCTGGCCGATCAGACGGATTGCTCAGAAAAGACGATTCGAAACGATCTAAAAGTGATTGAAGAATATTTAGTCAAGCACTCCGATGCCAATCTGGTGAGAAGACCGGGACGTGGCATTTATTTAGAGATCAGTGAAGCGGAGCAGGCTGATTTATTTCACCGGCTGTATGCAGGCGAGAGTACAGCCCAGCATGAATCGGATGAGGAGAGGGTGCTGCATCTCGCCTATCGGCTCTTGATGGATGCCAAGCCTGTCACGATACAAGATCTGGCCTCTCAGTATTATGTGAACAAAACGGTGATCCGTAGAGATATGGAGAAGATTGATGACTGGCTGCACAGCTTTGATCTTGCCTTGATTACCAAGCAGCGGGTAGGATTGACCATTCAAGGCACTGAGAAAAACAAGCGGATCGCTTTGGCGCGGATGAATCAGTTGATTGATAGTCCTGAGTTAACGGGACAGATGATGCGCAAGCAGTTTGAGCCGCACGAGATTGCAACCATCCATTATGAATTAAAAGCATTTCAAAAGCATCATGAACTCAGCTTTACGGATGAAGCTTTTGAGGGTTTAATGCTCCATATTCTCTTAATGGTCAAACGAACCAAGCTGGGACAGCCCATCTCTCTCTCCGAGCAAGACATTGCCTTTTTGCAGGAGAAGGTCGAGTTTACGTGGGCTACTTCGTTTTTAGGGCAGCTGCAAAAGCTGTTTTCCGTACCTTTTTCCAAGGAAGAAACGGCCTATCTAACCCTGCATTTGCTGGGCGGAAAGTTCCGTTACCAGCAAGAGGACAGAAATGGAAAACAAAGCGATCTGGCAGACAGCCATCCGCTTTTACCTAAGCTGATTGAGCAGTTAGTCCGGCGGATGTCGGAGCTGAATATGATTGACTTTTCCAAGGATAAGATGTTGCTGAAAGGGTTGAAACTCCATTTATATACGACCCTGAACCGGCTTCAATATGGGTTGACGGTGTCCAACCCTATGCTGACTGAGATCAAGAAGATGTACCCTTACATGTTCGACCGGGTTATTATTACGCTGGAGGAAGTAGGAAATTTGGTCCGGTTATCATTCCCTGAGGAGGAAGCGGCGTATTTAACGCTACATTTTCAGGCTTCTGTGGAGCGACTTCACCAGAAAGAAAGTCATCCTCAGAGGGCCATCATCGTGTGTCACATGGGCATCGGTATGTCCCAACTGCTGCGCACAAAGGTGGAGCGTAAGTTTCCGGCTGTACATGTGGAGACAACTCTTTCGAAGGCAGAAGTCCAGGACTATCTGGCAACCCGTGAGGTGGATCTGATTATTACAACCGTGGATCTTCCAGAGCTGAGTGTTCCACACATTCTCGTCTCCCCATTGCTAGATGTCAAGGATGAGCGTCGACTGGAGCAAGTGATCAGACGAATGGATGAGCCGGAATCTAGAGTCGCAGATGAATCTGTATTTTTTAAGTACACAACCCCTTTTTTAGTCTTTCCCCAACAAGAAGTGCAGCGTCCGGAACAATTGATTTCCAAGCTGGCGCAAATACTGGAGGACAAAGGATATGTGGAGACAGGTTATGTGGACAGCGTGTTGGCACGAGAAAAAATGTCAGCTACGACGATTGGAGGAGGCATAGCCATCCCGCATGGCGGCTCAGAGTGGATAAGGCAGTCCGCCATTGTAGTCGCTACTTTAAAGAAGCCACTTACTTGGGGAACCGAGAAAGTGGAGCTTGTGTTCTTGCTTGCGGTAAAACAGGATGGGCGGGAAGAAATGCGGCAGTTATTTAAGGAATTGTCCCTAATCAGTGAGCAGCCAGCTCTAGTTCATGCTTTATCCAAGGAAACCGATGCGATGAGACTATTAGGGAAGCTAAAGGGATAAACTAAATTTAAAGCCATGCTTTGGAGCAGGACTTATAGATAAGTCCTGTTTTTTTGTCCGTATTATTCTATTTTTCCGAAAGTTCCGGTAAAAAGTTCGCCCGATAACGGCAAAAAAGGCGGTTATACTATCAATGTAAGCGGAAACATCAGAGAGAAGGGGAATGACTATGAAGATATTAGCGATTACCTCATGTCCTAACGGAATTGCACATACGTATATGGCGGCTGAGAATCTGCAAAAGGCAGCAGCCAAGCTGGGGATCGAGATGAAGGTTGAGACACAAGGCTCCATTGGAGTAGAAAATCAACTCACTGAGCAGGAGATCCGTGAAGCGGATGGCATTATTATTGCAGCGGATAAGACGGTGGTCAAAGACCGCTTCGTCGGCAAGAAACTGCTGGTCGTTGGAGTACAGGATGGGATTCGCCGTCCGGAAGAATTGATCCAGCGGGTGATGAAGGGGAATGTGCCTGTGTACCAGGCAGAGTCACGTACCTCCGAAGCTAGCTCACAGGAGAATAAACCGAAGCAAAATCCTATCTACCGCCACTTGATGAATGGTGTATCCTATATGGTACCCTTTATCGTCATTGGGGGATTGCTCATTGCCATTGCGTTGACGATTGGCGGTGAGAAGACACCAGGCGGTCTGGTTATACCGGACGGTTCATTTTGGAAGACGGTTCAGGATATCGGTTCGGCTTCGTTTACCTTTATGATACCCATCCTCGCTGGATTCATCGCGATGAGTATTGCGGATAGACCGGGGCTTGCACCGGGTATGGTTGGCGGATTCATTGCTGCGAACGGCAGTTTTTATGGAAGTGAGGCAGGAGCCGGATTTATCGGCGGAATTATCGCTGGTTTCCTGGCGGGTTATGTTGCACTGGGTATTCGGAAAATGAAGGTTGGGCGAGCGTTACAGCCGATCATGCCTATTATTATTATCCCTGTGTTGTCATCTTTAATTGTAGGATTAATCTTTGTCTTTATCATCGGTTCTCCAGTCGCACAATTGTTTGAAGCTTTAACGGGTTGGCTTGCAGGTATGCAAGGTACAAGTTCAATTTTATTGGCACTGATTTTAGGTGCGATGATCTCCTTTGATATGGGTGGTCCAGTCAATAAAGTAGCATTTTTATTCGGTTCGGCCATGATTGGGGAAGGAAATTACGAAATTATGGGACCGATCGCCGTTGCGATTTGTATTCCACCGATTGGAATGGGACTTGCAGCAATGATCAACAAGCGTAAATTTGCACCAGCAGAACGCGAGGCTGGGAAAGCGACATTCACGATGGGTCTATTCGGTATTACTGAAGGAGCGATTCCCTTCGCTGCCCAAGATCCATTGCGTGTTATTCCTAGTATCATGGTAGGGTCTATGGTCGGTTCAGTCATTGCGATGCTGGGAAATGTAGGAGATAAGGTAGCTCATGGTGGACCGATTGTAGCCGTCCTTGGTGCAGTGGATAATGTATTGATGTTCTTCATCGCCGTTATTGTCGGCGCAGCTGTGTCGGTCATCCTGGTGAGTCTGCTGAAAAGAGATATTACAACTGCAAATCCAGCTGTTGCTGGAGAAGAGACATCTGGAGATTTTGCCGCAGTAACGGAACAATCTACGATGACTACGACTGCCGCCGAGTCATCAGCTGTAGCAACTGCAAATAACGATCCAGCCGTATCTTCGCAAGCCATTCACATTGAGAAGTTGACAGATATTGTAACAATGGATCTGATTAATCTGGATCTGGAAGGAATGACACAGGATGCCGTGATTGATGAAATGATCGGAACTCTTGAGAGAAATGGAGCCGTAAGTTCTGCCAGTGGCTTTAAACAGGCCATACTGGACCGAGAGAAGGAAAGCTCCACAGGCATTGGAATGAATATTGCTATCCCTCATGGTAAATCGGAAGCTGTTCTGAAGCCAAGCGTGGTCTTTGGAGTGAAGCGGAGCGGAGTGGACTGGAAAAGCTTGGACGGCAGTGAAGCGAAACTGATCTTCATGATTGCTGTTCCGCGTAATAGCAAGGATAATGCACATCTCAAGGTGCTGCAAATGCTGTCTCGTAAGCTGATGGACGATCATTTCAGAGAAGCACTTCTGGCGGTTACTACCAAGGAAGATGCATATGAATTGTTGGCCCAGGTGAACTAATTTCATGCGCTAAGACTCGTATCCAAGAAAAGAGCTTCCCTAAAGTGATAGCAAGAACAGAACATATTGTAATCACTAGAGGAACGCACTGCAACGATAGTAAACGCAAGAGCAGTCTATCCTCATCCAAGGATAGACTGCTCTTTTATAGTAAAATATTATTCTTCATCAATTAAATATGGCTACGAGGATTGAGCCACGCGTACGAGCATATGAGCAAGCGCGTGCTGCTGCTCTTTGTCCCCTACCTTCCACAATTCCTGAAGAAGCTTCTCCTCGCTATTGCGCGGTTCTTCCTTGGCTGCCAGATAGCCTGCGATCTTCTCAGCTGCTTTTGCCATCACTTCTTCATTTAAGCCGATTTTTTGAGCCATTTCAATTTTGTCGCTCAAATAACTTTTGAATGAATCAAAGCTGCCCAAAATGTCATCCTTTTTGCTGTCGTCTATCCGATTTAATGTGTCATCTATCTTGTTCAGGGCCACTTCGCCTTCCTTATTCACAACATGATTATGCTCTGCCATTTCTAACGCCTCCTCAAGATTGTTTTCTAGGATAAGGACTGCTTCGGTACAGTAGTACTTACCCCGGCTCACGAAAATGAAAACGGTGAGAAGCGAAGTGCAGCAGAGACAATTGCTACATAAAGTCGAAAAAATAACGAATTACGTGAAAAAAGACGGGCGAGGTGTAGGTCAAGCTATCCACCCGGCTTAAGTAGCTTTTTTTCAAAGCATCGAACTTCTCATCATCGCCGATTAATAAATCTCGCTTCAGCACGGAAACCGTTAAGCTCCCGAAGAAACCGCTCAAGCTAATCAACATGCCGAAAATAATCCCAAATTTCAGATCAAACGGCGTCAGGTACGGATAGATTAGATAGGAAGCCGCTATGGTTACGGGAAAAGCGAATGCAAAGCCTTCCCAAGTGATATTGGGATTGGATGTCGGCACGATTTTTTGCTTGCCGAAATAGAGTGATGCCAGATAGTGTGCGACATCATTGAGCTGTGTCAGTACCACTAGAAAAAGTACAAGTTTCGCTCCGTATTGCGGCGTAGCAAACTGAAAATAAGCCAGGTGACTCAGTCCAAAAACCATTAGCATGAGTCCCCATTGGGTTGAGCTGACACTGCGCAAGAAACCAACGGTTCCTTTATTGATCAATCGCGGGAGCGGCAACAGCAAGAATACATAGATAGGGATAAAGACAATAAACATTCCATACCACCCGATATAAATCCAATAAAACTGTACAGGAATCGTCAAGTATGCCCATAAAAACAACCGGCGGTCAGCTTTTCTGGATCTAATCATGGAGAAGTATTCTTTTAGCGCAAAGAAAGTAAGCACCATCAAGGAAAGCAGTGAAACGATCGGATTGAAAAGTGTCGCCAAGCAAAAGATAAAGAACATGCCCCACCAGGTCTTGATGCGAAGTCCAATAGCTGCATAGTCTTTGTTGGGCTGTGTTTTGACTACCACTATATAAATCAGATGGATGATTAATAAGGCTATACAAATGAGGGTTAACGTGAATAACGAACTGTCCATTGCGACTCACCAACTTATAGCGAAATAGGATTCCATGAAGGGGGTCCTATGTTATTATGAAGGAATAATTCAAACTTGATAAGGGGAAATTTCGTAAATGGTAGCTGATCAATCGGTTTTTATCTTGCTTACGAATACCGGAACGTTTCTTACGAGAGTCATTAAAAGCTATACAAGAGCGCCATACAATCACGCCTCCATTTCCTTCAATCGAGAACTTTCGGAGTTATACAGCTTCGGGAGAAAGACCCCCAGCAACCCTCTGGATGGTGGTTTCGTGAAAGAGGATATTAAGACAGGTACATACAGCAGATTTCCCAATACAACATGTGTCATCTACGAGCTTCAAGTAACTAATCGCGAAGTCGAGAAAATGAAGAGAGTTCTACACGTTTTTATCCGAAGCCGACAAAAATATATGTATAACTTACTGGGCTTGATTGGCGTTGCACTCAAAGAACCAGTCGAGTTCAGTAATTCTTATTTTTGTTCGCAATTTGTCGCGGAAATTTTACAGCGATCCGGCATAAAAATATGGAACAAGTTGCCCGCCCTTATTACTCCAGACGATTTTCGGCAAAGTGACCGGTTCCATTTGATCTATGAGGGGAAATTGAGCGAGTATGAGCCTCAAGCCTAAGGATATGCACTATATTACTCACAATCCTCAGGCACAATCACCTCGATATGACGCGGTAGAATACGAACCTCAATAGGCAAAGACGGTCCTTCCTCACCATCTACATTCGTACTGACCGATTCTGCGGAGCTGACACTTACATGCTTTGCGGTAAAGTAAACGACATCTTTATGATCCTTCAGGTTGCCTAAAAATAGGGATATGCTGGCTGTCACCGTGTTCAATAAATTGAGGTTTTGGAAAATAAAGCAGTGAAGCAGGCCATCGTCAACAGCAGCCCCGGGGGCCAGTTTCTCAAATCCGCCAACTGAGTTGGTTAAAGCAGCAAGAAAGAGTGGAGATTCGCCTTCCCAGGTCTTGTCATCGTAGCGGACGATAAGCGGGTGGATAGGGTGGCTGATAAGTTCTTTCATGCCTTCTTTAACGTAGGCAAATGTGCCAAACATAGATTTATCGTCTGACGACACAGCGGATAGCGATTCAGCAAGCGAGCCAGTAGCAACAACATTGGCAAACATTCGACCGTTTAGGAGACCCATATCTACGGCTTTCACGCGAGTAGAAGTGAGTGTACGGATCGCCAGTTCGGGACTTAGCGGAATTTGTAAGGCACGGGCAAAATCATTGACGGTCCCAAGAGGGATGACCCCCAGTTTTGGACGATGGTCTTGATCCATGAAACCGTTAATAGTTTCGTGAAGCGTGCCATCTCCACCGAGGGAAACGACTAGATCATAAGTTTCCTGACATGCAGTGACGCAAAAACGGGTGGCATCGAGTTCTTGTGCCGTCTCTTCGACAGTAACAGCGTATCCTTGCTCACGTAGAATTTCTTCTACGTTTCTGACATGTTGGAGGGAGTCCTCTTTGCCGGAAGAGGGATTTACAATGACCATAGCTTTCTTCATACACATATTCCTCTCTTTGGGGAAAGTCTGGGTTACCAGGTTACCAACCTTTACCCGAAAAGCATACCTTTAGACTCTAATTTAGACATGTATCATATTTTTAGTTACTATATAAAAGTAAACAAAATCTGAATGGAGGATTTCGCATGAAAATCGCATTAACAGGAGCAACGGGGCAACTGGGTTCCATTGTGGTAGATACATTGCTTGCATCCGTCCCGGCACAAGATCTTATTGTTAGCGTAAGAAATCCGGAAAAAGCAGAGGGGTTACGTAATCGTGGCGTTGACGTTCGTCATGGCGATTTTGATAAGCCGGAAACGCTCGATCAGGCATTTGCTGGTGTAGACCGACTATTGATTATATCCGCAGATGGAGATAATGATACTAGAATTTGTCAGCATAAAGCGGCTGTTGATGCTGCTGTGCGTGCGGGAGTGGGCTTCATTGCGTATACCAGTGCTGCCAATGCCGCTGACAGCACTCTATTCCTTGCACCCGTACATCGTATTACGGAGGAGTTCATTCGCGAGTCGGGTATTCCTTACTCCTTCTTGCGTAATAATTGGTATCTTGAGAATGAAGCAGGCACGATCCAATCCGTACTCGCGGGAGCTCCATGGCTAACTTCAGCAGGGTCCGGTAAAGTAGGTTGGGCTGCCCGCGCTGATTACGCGCAAGCGGCTGCAGCCGTGTTGTCTGGCGAAGGGCATGAGAATACCATATACGAGCTTTCCGGTAAGCCGATTACCCAAGAAGAGTTGGCAGCCATACTTGCTGAGGTCCTGGGTAAAGACGTTCCTGTACAGCAAGTGGACGATGCTGCGTATGCCGAGATTATGCTCGGTGCGGGAGTACCGGAAGGTGCCATCCCTATTGTGGTAGGCATTCAACAGGCGATTCGTGAAGGAGCCTTGGATGTCGTAAGTAACGATTTCGAGAAGCTGTTGAAGCGTCCCCTGACGCCGCTTAGCCAAGGAATGAGTGAACTGGTCAAGCATATCCAAGCATAATAACCGTACTGTCAAAAACGGATGCTGCCTAGGAAGGTTAGCATCCGTTTAGTTACATTTATAAGTGGAACCGCGACTGATTATCCAATATACTTGTAGGGAACCCCAAGGTAGGCTTGGAATAGAAATAAAAATGAATGGAGTACATAATACCATGTCTAATTTGCCAAATTGTCCGGAGTGTAATTCAGAGTACACTTATGAGGACCGCAGTCTGTTCATTTGCCCGGAATGCGCTCATGAGTGGTCTGCCGAGTCAGAATCCGTAAGCAGTGAAGACGTTAGAGTCGTCAAAGATGCGAATGGTAACATTCTAAAGGACGGTGACTCTGTCACTGTCATCAAAGACCTTAAAGTGAAGGGAAGCTCTTCCGTCTTGAAAATCGGCACTAAAGTAAAAAACATCCGTTTGGTAGAAGGCGATCACGATATTGATTGCAAAATCGATGGTTTTGGAGCAATGAAGCTAAAATCGGAGTTTGTCAAAAAGAATTAGAGTATATAGTAGAAAAACTGTTCAGTTCCAATGAGGATAAAAAAAGGAGAAGCCGAGGCTTCTCCCTTTTTATTAGCATTTGGCATCATGGGGCCTCCATTGCTCATGCCCACATAGATGTCATAGTGGTGCTAGCCATACCGTTCCTGTTCCCCTGTATACATTAACCAGCCCTTCGCCGGAAGCGGCCGAGCCCATTTTGGTTTTCCCCGATTTTTCGACGGTGAACTGCAGGGTGTTGGACCACATAAGGGCAAAGTTGCCATCCACCTTAAGCACATCATTTTGCAATTCTATAACGACCGCTTCATCAGAAGGGATCGGCGCTTGAAGTGCTAGCACTCCTTTTCCACGGGCGCTTAAATTAAATAACCCTTCTCCGCCCAGTGCAGCAGAGGAAAGATTACTGCGTGCAACGACGGATATGTCCAGCGTGGTGTCACAAGCTAAAAACAAGCCGTCTTCGATGGCGATGTCATCATTATCGACATCAATAAGCCAAATATATTGATAGGTAGGCTCCAGCATAATAGTACCCGTGCCTTTATAGTGCGGTTTAATGGCACCTGTCCCCGTTACAGCACCGGACACCAAGTTTCGCATTAGGCCTCCGACGCCTTTTACACCGGTAGTCATTTCCATACTGCCTACAGTGTATTGCATGGCACCTGCCCTCATCATAATCTCACTATTGTTGATTTCGATCATGAGTTGCTTGCGGCGCATGTTACTTTTGCTCATATAGTAATTGTCTTTCGCAGCCGCAACCGAGGTGCAGCTCAAATCTGTTATGTATTCCAGTACTGTAAATCCACCTAATTGGTCAGTGATGGCAACATTGCTGTTATCCTTTAAATTATTAATAACAAAAGCCATAAATGTATGCGCCTCCTTGTTGTTTTCATGGTGTGGGGATAGCAATTTTATTTATTCCATACCATAATTCGACAAAGAGACTGCTTTTCCTGCGCGGATCTCGGCACTTCTCTCGCCTAATTTTCAGACTCAAAAAAGGAGAGCTTGAAAAAGGATTAAAAAAAGTTCAATATAAAGATATCGGTTTTTAAAATGATTTTCTTTCGAAAGCAGCCGAATGAGAACGAAACATGAGAATAGGGGGTAGGACAAGTGGAGATAGGTATAAGCACGTTTGTAGAAACAACACCGGATCCCCAAACCGGTGAGGTCATCAGTCATGCACAACGAATACGTGAAGTGGTCGAGGAAATTGTGCTGGCTGATCAGGTAGGGCTGGATGTGTACGGCGTGGGGGAGCATCATCGTAAAGATTATGCGGCATCTGCTCCAGCGGTTATACTGGCTGCTGCGGCGGCACAGACCCAGCGAATTCGCCTAACTAGTGCGGTTACGGTGCTTTCATCGGATGATCCGGTGCGTGTGTTTCAGGATTTTGCTACGCTGGACGGTATTTCGAATGGACGAGCTGAGATTATGGCAGGCCGAGGTTCTTTTATCGAATCGTTCCCGTTGTTTGGATATGACCTGGATAACTACGATGAGTTGTTTGATGAAAAGCTGGAGCTGTTATTGAAAATACGTGAATCTGAGAAAGTGACCTGGAAAGGCGGACATCGGCCCGCAATCAACCATTTGGGCGTGTACCCGCGTCCGGTGCAAAATCCTTTGCCTGTATGGATTGGGAGTGGAGGCAATCAGGAATCTGTGGTTCGCGCGGGCTTGCTTGGATTACCTTTAGTGCTTGCTATTATTGGAGGCAGCCCTATGCAGTTTGCACCCTTGGTGGAGTTGTACAAAAAGGCAGCTAAGCACGCAGGACATGATGCATCGCTGCTTCCAGTTGCATCACACTCGCATGGTTTTATCGCGGAGACCACCGAGCTTGCTGCGGAAAAGTTTTTCCCTTCCACTCAGCAGAGCATGAATGTGCTTGGGCGTGAACGTGGTTGGGGTCCTTATACTCGTTCCAGCTTTGATGCCGCGCGCAGTTTTGAAGGAGCATTGTATGTAGGCGATCCCGATACAGTAGCCAAGAAAATCATTCATCTCCGTAAACAGGTAGGCATTACACGTTTTCTGTTGCACGTGCCTGTCGGCACGATGCCGCATGATGATGTCATGAGAGCTATTGAATTATTGGGAACAGAGGTAGCGCCACGGGTGCGTGAAGAGATATCCAAGTGGCAATCCGAGAGCAAATAAGTGGGTTGACCTCAGCATAGAGAAAAGACAAAGGAGCAGACCATGTAAGGAGGTCGCTCCTTTTTTGGTTCTAAATAATCTGTACAGGTGAGCCGATCAGATCATTGTTTATTTGGTCCGTTTTTTATGTGTGACGCGTTTCTGTAATTGAGGCTTTCCTTGTTTTAGTCTCTTAGGTTTTGCAGGAACTCTGCGCAAGATAGGTTTCTCTTGAGTTGCTTTGGAAGGCAGCGTCATACGAAGTGTGGTTGATGCAGGTTTTCTTTGACCGCTGCTCGTTATAAAGTCGATAGTATAGTTCAAGACGAACGGGCTAACCGCAATTCTCCGAAATCCCACGTTTCTACAAGTGGTACAGCCTGTATCCCAGCACCAATCGAAGGCATTCTCAGGAACTTGAGTGAAGTATGAACCTTGCCATGTACGTCCAAAATCATCCTCGGCGTAATAGAAAAACGTATTACCTCCAGCGAAACCGCTCCATACTTGAATAGTTTGACCGGGGTTCACGCGATACCAGCCTGCTTTAGAGTAGTTAACAGGAGTACAGCTAAAGTCCGGATAGGCAAAAACTACAAAGATAGCCGCATTGGTGCTGTTGCGAAAATTGAGACCCATTGTCGCCCCTTCTTTCCTCATATAGTAATCTTACAGTGTAGCTTATGAGTATTTTGAAAGAAGGAAACGGACAAGAGTCTCTTAATTGCTAAAGTTGAACCATTTGCTGATGTCTATTTTGTAATGTTCATTCATAGATCGCCATTCGTTTGATTCCGGCTGATAGGTATAATCTTTTTGCCAGGTTATGATGTTTTCCACGATAGCCCGTATGGAAGAGACAATATAGGAGACTTCCTGATTGGTCATCATGGGATGAAGCGACAGACGCACCCAGCCCGGCTTTCGAGATAAGTCTCCCGCATGAATTAGGTCTGTCATTTGCTTAGATGCTTGCTGGTCGATGCCCAGCAAATAATGTCCATAGGGGCCTGCACATGAACAGCCGCCTCGGACCTGAATGCCAAATCGATCATTTAGTAGTTTTACAAACAGGTTATAGTGAATATGACCGACAACGAAAGAAACGATTCCCAGCCGATCTTGACTGTTTCCTCCTAAAGTATGCAGGCCTGGTACGGTGCCCAAGCCTTTTAGCAATAAAGAGGTCAGCTCCCTTTTACGCTCCAACATGCGGCTGTGTCCCATCTGTTCCTTCAGCTGAATACAGAGCGCGGTTCGAACAGCCTGTAGAAAAGGAGGGGTTCCTCCATCCTCGCGAGCTTCAATACTATCTTTATACTTGTATCCACCCCAAGGATTAGTCCAACTTACCGTGCCGCCCCCGGGTTGATCGGGAGCACAATGGAAACACAGCCGCGAATCCATAATGAGCACGCCGCTTGTACCGGGGCCACCCAGAAATTTGTGAGGAGAAAATACGATCCCATCTAGTTTCTCAAGGGGATCAGTAGGGTGCATGTCGATCTCCGCATAAGGTGCGCTTGCCGAAAAATCAACGAAACATACGCCACCATGTTCATGCATTTTGCGGGATAGTTGGTGAATTGGCACTTCGAACCCTGTAACATTGGAGCAGGCGGTAAAAGCGCCAATCTTGATACGGCGATGCTGAAATTGAAGCAGCAGTTGTTCGAGATGAGCTGGATCGACCATTCCTCCAGGGCCCGGAGGGAGACACACAACGTCTCCAATAGTTTCTGCCCAGGAAATATGATTAGAATGATGCTCCATGTGTGTAACAAAAATAACGGGGCGGTCTTTTTCGGCGATAGGATAGAGGGGCTTTAACTTTTCGTGTATTTTTAATCCTAATAGTCGCTGAAGCTTATTCACCGCACCTGTCATCCCAGACCCGGCGAATAGAATGATATCATGTTCATTGGCATGAACGTGGTTCTTAATGATTTGTTTTGCTTTTTCATAGGCTTGGGTCATCAGAGTACCTGTCAAATTAGACTCCGTATGCGTGTTCGCCACAAATGGACCTAATTCATGAACTATTTTCGACTCGATGGGGCCATACAGACGACCGCTGGCTGCCCAATCCGCATAAATCAGCTTTTTAAGCCCATATGGAGATTCAAAGGTCTGGTGATAACCAATTGTATTTTCGCGATACTTTTGGAAATGAGCCTCATTAGAAGGCTGATACCTACAGTTACTACTTCCGATTCGAGCCATGAGCATACGGCGCCTCCCAAGTCGTTCTATTTTCTTAGGGTACGTAGGGAGGCTGGAATAGGTTAAAAAAAATAGGCGAATGTCATCATTTAGTCAAAATAAAAAGCCTCATCCAATAAGGATAAGGCATGAGTATATATTAGATAAAAAGCTGCATATCCGACTCAAGCGCATCCTTTAGATACGTTTTGGCCTCGATAATTTCCAGTTCAGGGATGAATTCTTCTGGTTTAAAACCCATAATATCCACTGATAGCTTGCAGGCATAAAATTTGACGTTTTTCTTCCGGGCTCCCTTCAGGAAATGGATCAGCTTCGGTGCCTCATGGTCTTCCAGCATTTCCGTCAGCATCAGTTTGCCCAGACCGCTAAAATTCATATGAGACAGCGGCATGGCTTCAGGCCCTTTGGGAGTCATCAAATCCATAAGTTTCTCGTAAATGGTCTTGTCCTCAAGAGTCATTTTATCGGGATCACGAACCAATGATAATCCCCAGAACGCAAAAAACATCGTAACCTCGACATCCAGCTCCCGAGCTGTATTGGCCAAAATCAGTCCGGCCATTGCTTTATCATAATCGCCGCTGAACATCAGCAGATTCATCCTTTTGTCCACGATCTTCCGCCTCCATTACCAACAGATATATTCAGTATGGATTTGGAAAGGAGAACTATGCCCAGTTCACATATTGATCACAATTTATGATCCGGCACTTATACTTAGTTAAGCATCAATATTCTACCTTAAGGGAGTAAAACTGACCTTTGGAATTAAAGTCTCCACTCAGCTCAGGTGAATGATCTTTTTCAAAAGTGACTCTGCCGTGCATTTGCGTATTCTTAATCACTTTATATCCGATCAGATCAACGTTTAGCAGTTCTTTAGCCTGTTTTTGGGCCAGTTCCAGAATTTGATCTTCTGAGAATGATTTCAGTTTTTGCTCTACTTTATCGACTTCTGCTTTGTCTTTTCCGAAAAGCTTGTCTGCGAGAATTCTGGTATTGATCGACATCACTTGATTGGAGCCCTTTTCGACCTGAATCCAAACAGGGCTTTCCTTATCACCGTTTTGGAACATAAATTCAAAAACCTTTTTATTTCCCTTCGCAATCAGGGAGATGTGCTTCAGGTTTCCTTTGGTTACTCCGTCAAGAGCTCCAAACACGCCTTCTGCCGCTTTCAGAGCTGTCTTGTCTGCCTTGCTCGTGTCAACGTCTTCTACGGTATGATCTAACTTGTTATTTTTAATCATGAATGTGCGATTACCTACTTCGACATGGGCATCCGTGATATTCCCATTTTTATCGGTAGAAACTTGATCAAATCCTTGCCCTTTAACACTTAATTCGATTTCATTTCCTGAAGCTTGCTTGTAAACGAGCTCTAGTTTCTTACCTGTAATCTCCTGTAATTTCTTTTGAGCATTTTTAATAACTGTACTGTCTGATGGTGTAGATGCCTTTACAGTAGATGAGCTTGTGGTAGTGCTCTTGACAGAAGAACTTGCTGCATAGACATGAGTCGGTATTACCGGAAGAGCGCCGATGATTCCTGCAAGTGCTGCTGTAGAGATTACTTTGTACAATTTTTTCATTTCTTTAAAAATCCTCCTCATTAGTACTATTATTTGCACATTATGGAGACGGAATAAGTTTCCTTTTTGTTGCACTAATTTGGATATTTTTTGGGGATATTCAATACCACATGTCAATATGTGATGAGAATAGACTCTAAAACTCCTGCCGTTACCAATGTCATATCTACAAACCCCTCCCATTCTGTATAATCTCAAGGGAATTCAAGACACAAGCCTGAGATCGGGAGGATTATAAGAAATTGAGTATAGAGAACAAATATAAAGCACTTGAACTGGAAAAGCCGGGCATCTACGAGCTGGAGGGACTGGAAGTCGGGGTCACCTCTAATTGCAACTTCAAGTGTGATTACTGCTGTGCGTATCAGCGGAACGACGGGCAATGCATCAGCAGTAAAGAGGTCAAAAGTATTATTGATGATATTCCAACGTTAAAACGTGTGCGACTTTCCGGGGGTGAAGTAACCCTGAAGTATGAGGATTGTCTGGACATCGTGGCTCACTGTACGAGCAAGGGAATCGCTACCCAGCTCAATACCAATGCCAGTTTGCTCAGCCCTGAACGAATTGAGAAGCTGCGTGACGCGGGACTTTCCAACATTCATATCTCCTTTAACTTTACGGATGCCGATAAATATGCACAGTATTATCATGTTCACCCTCGCATGTATGAGAAAATCGTTCAAAATATTCGGTTGTGTACCGAAGCCAAGCTGGAAACGGTGTTGGAAACTTTGCTATTTGCAGAGACACAGAACAACATGCCAGCGATCAGTGAAAAAGTATACGAACTCGGTGTGCGCATCCACGAAATCCAAAACAGCATTGTGATGGATCATACGAATTGGAACGCGATCTCCACCAAGGAAGCACTTATCCGTTCCGTTCATGACCTGATTGCACATAAAAAAGACGATACTGTGCTGTACTTTACCTGTATGGACCGTTTTGCTGAGGCGCTGGGCTTCAAGGAGCAGCCGGGAGTATATTTTTCCAACTGTGTTGATGGTAAGAAGCAGCTTCATCTTCACGGGAACGGGGATATCCTGATCTGTGAACTCTGTCATCCTGTGGTCATCGGTAATATTTATAACGGAACGTCCTTAAAGGATATCTACAAGAATAAGCCGAAGCAGCTTCAGGAATTTCTCGATAAACTGCCTTGTCCTGCATATGATGCGCTTTTCCCTAAAGGAAGCATGTAGGCGTGATTTGAGATAATGAGGCGATAAGCATCTACTATCCTAATTGTAGGGTGGTAGATGTCCTTCATGTAACTCCAAGAGTCCTTTATTATTTGTTTTAATGAAAGGGTTTTCATGTTAAAATATATAAAAAATGCGAGCTTTTTATGAAAGAAGGAGTAGGTGTGAGATATAGAAATGTAGGCAATAGCGGTCTTAAAATTAGTGAAATCGGACTGGGGAGCTGGTTAACGTACGGTACGGCCGCCGAACAGGAAGCAGCTCATACCTGTATTGCCAAAGCTTTTGAACTTGGAATCAATTTCTTTGATACCGCAAACGCGTACAACCGTGGAGAAGGCGAGAAGGCTATGGGAGCCGCTTTGAAGCCTTACCGAAGAGAGAGCTATGTACTTTCTACCAAGGTTTTCTTTCCTATGGATTCTGGTCCCAATGACAGAGGGCTGTCACGCAAGCACATTATGGAACAATGTGAGGCGAGTCTGAAACGCCTCGGCACAGATTATATCGACATGTACTTCTGCCATCGTTATGATCCAGACACTCCGTTGGAAGAGACACTGCGGGCGCTAGATGACCTTCAGGCTCAAGGCAAGATCCTGTATGCTGCGGTCAGTGAATGGAGTGCTGCCCAGCTCACGGATGCCTATGGCATTGGAAAAAGGCTGAATCTGCGCCCGCTGATTGCCAATCAGCCGATCTATAATATGTTCGAGCGTTATATCGAGCATGAAGTACTTCCCGTATCCGGCCAGGTAGGCATCGGCCAAATTGTATTTTCACCTCTGGCCCAAGGCATCCTCACAGGTAAATACAAGCCGGGGCAGCCTATACCGACGGGTAGTCGCGGGGCAGATGCCTCTGTCAATAATGTCATCAGCAGTTATATGAACGATACTGTTCTAAACTGCGTTCAGGAGCTGGATCAGCTGGCGAAGGACTTGGGTATCACCTTGTCACAACTCGCGCTTGCCTGGATTCTGAGAGAACCGGGGATCAGCGCTGCACTGATTGGGGCTACTAAACCGGCACAAATCGAAGAAAATGTGAAGGCAGTCGAGGTAACCTTGCAACCGGAGACCTGCGCGGAAATTGAGCAGATTCTGAAGCAAGCAGAGGGGTTTGAGCCTTTGCGCTAAGCATTCACACGAGTCTCCCTAGAGGGAAGCCATCAATAACAAAGTCTCGCTCTTCCTGTCCGTAACAGAGAAGGGCGAGACTTTTTAACTGGCATCAAGCATGGCATAGAGGCCTGAAACCACACTAAATGCAATTCCGCTCACTAAAACAAGGATTTGCTTCTTACTGAGATCCAGCGGATCAAAAAAGATGGGCAACAGCCATTTTAGGGTGATAACAGCCCATAAGCCCTCCAGTAACCCTAGAATCAATACCTTTTGCCCCCAATGAAGCTTCATTTGCGGTGTTAGCGGACCTTCCAGAATCAGGTCACCTGAAGTATGAATATTCCAAGAAACGATAACTACGAATATCACAAGCGTTAATAGTGTTGACATAATATAAGTGATGTCTTTTTTAGCCTTGTTCGTAAGCTTCGGTGATTTTTTAAACTCAGGCAAGCCAATCAGGAAAAAAACGATTCCCATAAAAATAGCCACGCCTATAAAGGAACCAAGTATAATATTCGCTATGATGCCGATGCCATTGATGATGAATAATAAAATAAGCTCCCCCCCTTGGGGTTACGATGATAGTTATTTTATTGTACACGCTGGAACGAAAATGCTCAAATATTTGGAAAAGCCCCCGGCACTTGTGCTGAGGGCATTTTTTTGATTTTTTTGCCAGTTATAATGCTGATTTAATGACCTTTTTATAATACAGAATGGATAGCACTCCAAAGATGGAATATAAGGCGGTGTATAGCACCATCACGATGATCATAGGCATCCAAATTTCGGTTCCAAACAAGAACCAGCCAGATTGGACGGCGAAATAGCTGTGTGATAGGCCGATCACTAACGGAATGCCGAAGTTAAAGAGTTGTTTTATTTTAATGCCTCGCAGCAGGTCACTCTGGGTGAACCCTAACTTTCTTAACACGGTATAATTGGCTTTTTCGTCTTCGCTCTCATCCATTTGCTTAAAATAAAGAATGCAGCCTGATGTAATGAGAAAGGTCAGTCCCAAAAAGCCAACGACAAACATGATCACTCCCATATTTCTCTTCTGATTACTGCTCATTTCAAGCTGTGATGTTTGTTGATCATTAAAATTCGCAGCTGCAAAGAGGCGATCGGCTTCTTCAACCTGCGCTGAATTTAGCATATCAATTCCAATATATAAGGATGACTTCTTTTGGATCTCTGGATTTACATCTTTCTTTAACCGCTCAAAAATGGTTTCGTCTACAATGACAGTGGGTACTCCCCCGGCTGCAAAATAATAGGGAATCACATAATCCTTTTTTAGACCCACATATTGTTGAGGTATGACTTCTGTTTTCCCCTTCAAATCCAAGGGTCCAAAGTCTTTTAAGGACATGAATTTCTGTAACATATCATTATAGCCCGTTAAAACCGTTTGGCCTGGAGATACATCCGTACCCTCCACAGATTGGTCGCTTACGACAGGCAGTGTCATGGAATCCGTACCATCATTTAATTGTTCCATAGGAGTCTCCATAATTTGCGCTGCCTTCACACTGACTTGAATCACTTCAATTTTCTTTTCACGATACTGTATATCATGCTCATGAAGTAACGCTTTGAATTTCTCCGCATCCGGCACATTCGTCATGGCAAAATGGGAAGGTACATTATCCTCAGCTGCTTGATCCGCAGAATAATAGGCGATATAGCTTAAGGATAGTAAACCGATAGCAAGTGCCGATACTGTTGTAATAATGGTTAACAACAAAGCATTAGATTTCATGCGGAACATAATGGATGAGAGGGACAGCACCTCATGGATGTTTAAGTAGCCGCCTTTGCTTTTTCTGATGATATTGGAAATAAAGCGGATGGACCCTTTGTAAAAAAGAAATGTTCCGATGATGACAGAGCCCAAAATAAACACCATCGCCATAAATAGTTCATTTAGGGATGTAAAGTCTCCACCAAATAATCTGGAGGAAACATAGTAACCTAATGCGATGAGTGAGACGCCAATGATCCCGATGATCATCTCAAAGATCGTTATTTTCTTGATTTTCCCTTCGGTGGTTGAGGTCACTCGAAACAAAGATAAAATACTTTGTCTTTTGATAAAAGAGTAATTCATGACCATAATCAGCAGGTAGATGACAACGAAAACGATGAGTGTTTGAATCAGTGCTTGGTTGGAGAAGTATAGAGTGGCAATAGCTTCGACGCCCGTCGTCTTAAATAAGATCATGATCACTAATTTAGAAAAGGAAAACCCAACTCCTATTCCAACGAAAAGGGAACCGAAGTATAAAATTAAGTTTTCAGCACTCAGAATGCGAAAAATTTTATTTTTAGTCATTCCGATCAATTGGAACAAGCCGATTTCTTTACTACGTCTTTTTATAAAAATATTATTAGCATACAAAAGGAAAATGCAGACAATAGCGACCAGTAAGACGGAGGCTGCCCGTATAGAAGCTGCACCTTTAACAGAGCCTTTCACTTCGTCCATGGAGGGATCGTATTGTAATGTGACAAAGGCGAAATAGAGCGCAACACTGAAAATGAGAGCAAAAACATAGAGATAATAATTTTTCAGGTTTTTTTTCAAATTCTTTAGAATGAGCAGATTAATGTTCATATTGGACCCCGCCTAAGACCGCTTGGGTTTTCATGATATCCTGGAAGAAGCTTTGTCTCTCCTGCTCACCTTTATGAAGCTGCGTATACATTTGCCCATCCTTCATAAAGATGACGCGGCTGCAATGGCTGGCTGCAACAGGATCGTGCGTGACCATAATAATCGTTGCCTTGCGCTTTTGGTTCAGCTGACCCAGCTTGTTTAATAGATCAGAAGCCGACTTCGAATCCAGCGCACCTGTAGGCTCATCGGCAAAAATAATCGTAGGTTCATGAATAAACGCTCTAGCCGCAGATGTACGCTGTTTTTGCCCACCCGAAATTTCATTTGGGTATTTGTCTTTGAGCTCATAAATCCCCAGTTCTGTAGCCACTTCCTGAAATCTCCGGTTGGCCTCTTTTTTAGGCGTTTTGGTGATAGATAGGGGCAAGAGGATGTTTTCCTTCACGGTGAGCGTATCCAGCAGATTGTACTCTTGAAAAATAAAGCCTAAATGCTTTTTGCGGAATTCAGCCAGTTGCTTCTCTTTCATTTTCGTCATTTCGATGTCATTGATTTTAATGGAACCGTGGCTCACTTTATCAATGGAGGAAAGGACATTTAGCAGTGTGGTTTTACCTGAACCGGAGGCTCCCATAATACTGACAAATTCACCTTCTTCAATAACGATATCTATTCCCTTCAAAACTTCCTGCATATTTAGCTTGTTACCATAGCTTTTATGAATCTTATGGGCTTCTAAAATATTCACTTCGATGCACTCCTTATTGTTCTTGTAGACTTATTATAAAAATCGTGCTGATGCTTTTCCTTTGATCGGGCGAACAATACATAAAAGCATGTGACATCTCTGTCACATGCTCATCATACGTACGAAATCATTTCGTTTGGGAAAAATTAAAGTGAAGGTAGTACCCATGTCCGGCTTGGAGTGCACATTTATATGTATGAGCAAGGACTGTGCTGCCTTTTTCGTTAAATATAAACCCATGCCTGTTGAAGTATGATCGGAATGTTGGGTTGTGGATGTAAAACCTTTCTCAAAAATACGAGGTATATCCTTCGGATCAATCCCGCGCCCAAAGTCTTGAACCTCAAGCTGTATTTGATCCTTATGTTCATAGCTGTGAATGATAATATCATTAGCATCGCTATATTTGATGGCATTGGTTAAGAGCTGTCTGATGATAAAAGCCAGCCATTTAGCATCACTTAGCACTTCCGTGTGCTCAAGTTGGATGTCAAAACCGATTCCCTTTTGGATGCACCATGACTGTAATGCTTTGATCTCTTTAAAAACCAGAGATTTTAAATCTACTTGCTCGACGTACAAATCGTTTTCAATAAAAGATATGCGCTTCTGATGCAACTGTTGGTCCAGCAGTAAATGAATTCGCAGCCATTCATAAGTTAGCTGAGCCTTAAGAGATTTGTCATCCAGTCGCTCAATCATCAAATGCATGGCGGTTAAAGGTGTTTTCACCTCATGAATCCAGGATAACAGCTCATCTTTTTCGTGTTCCAGGGTCAATTGATTTTGCGAGATCATCTGTTGTATTCGTTCGGTCTGATGAATTATTTTGTGTTCAATGATTCGCTCAAACGGACTCTCAGGTTCGCCCATTCCGGTTAATTGGAGAGGGCCTTCCCATTCTTCTAGGGACCTATAGAACTTGGTTTCCTTGGGATAGCGAACGATTAAAAAAACCAAGAAAACCAACATAGATAAGAAAACGACGTACAGGATCGGCATTAACGGAATGGCCGTATCCACATAAGCGATGAGAAGGATCAGCATTTGTTGGCATACAAAAAGTAGAATCCAGCTCAACCTTTCTTTCAAGTATGTTCTAATCATAGGCAGGTGCCTCTTCGATGGCCATGTAGCCTTGTCCCACCTTCGTTTCAATGAAACGGCCCAAATCCAGCTCATCCAGTTTTTTTCGCAGGCGATTCAAGTTGACGGTCAGGGTGTTGTCGCTGACAAAACGCTCATCATCCCATAAGCTTTTAATTAATTCCTCCCGAGAGACAATTTTGTTCTTTTGCTCAATCAGCAGCTTTAATATATAAATTTCGTTCTTGGTTAATTCAATGGAACCCGCCTCATTGGCTACTACATTTTTTTCATAATCGACTGTCGCTCCACGCCATGTTTTCAGGGAAACAGGTTCTGTATTGTAATTATACACGCGGCGGAGTGTCGCCTGTAATTTTGCAATCAGTACATCAAAATGAAACGGTTTCTGGATAAAATCATCCGCTCCAAGCTGCATCGACATCACCATATCCGTAGGATGATCCCGTGAAGATAAGAAGAGGATAGGAACGTTAGAGTGGGATCGAATCATTCGACACCAATGAAACCCATCAAATTTCGGCAATTGAATATCAATCAGGACCAGATCAGGCTTTATCGTTGTGAATTCTTGAATGACTTTACTAAAATCCTGGATGCCGTACACATCATAGGCCCATTGAGTTAACCTGTCCTTTATTTCATGGAACAAAGTTTCATCATCTTCAATCAGCAAGATTTTAAACAACGATTTCACCACTTTTACTTTTTTATATAAAGTGTATAGCAAAATTTGTTTATGTGCTATATATGGTGAAATCAACTTGATATTGCGATAATCTGCTGTTAATAGTTGAGGTTTATAGTTAGTTTATATCACAATCTCATACCGTTTAAAGGATGGATGCATGGATGGGAATTCACACCTATTTTCGATCGCTAAATGAGTTGGAAAGAATTATTCGTTGTCCAGGCAAGTTTAAATTCGAGGAACATAGTGTATCGGCTCATTCCTGGAAAGTAGTACAATATGCCAAAACCCTGGCTGATATCGAAGAGAGAAACGGCCTCAATATTGATTGGAAAAAGCTATACGAGATTACCAGCAGTCACGATTACGGCGAGATTTTTATTGGAGATATTAAAACGCCTGTTAAGCATTCCTCCAAGGAACTCCGGCTATTAATCCAGCAGGTTGAAGAAGGTATGATTGAGTATTTTATAGAAGAGAATATTCCCGAGGATTTTAAAGCCATTTTCCGCAAACAGCTAAGAGAAGGTAAAGATGATTCTGTTGAAGGCTTAATTTTAGAAGTAGCGGATAAAATGGATCAGGTGTATGAAGCATTTGCCGAGCTTCAGCGGGGAAATACCGAAAAGGAATTTATCGTGATGTATCGCAATGCGCTTGTAAAAATCAAAAATATTAATTTGAAATGCGTTGAATATTTTTTGGAAAATATCCTGCCGGATATGGTCAAGGAAGAGACGCCTTCATCCATTGATATCAAAAAGATTACGGAAGAGGCCTTAGCTCTGTAAATGAATTTCCTTACCGTCTTTCAGAAGCTGCGAAGCGCTTCTGTACATACATAACAATAGTTTGGATGTAATTAAGAAGCTCAAGCTCATAAATGTGAACATAAAAAGCAACAAGTAGAGTTGATGAACTGCTACTTGTTGCTCTTTTGGATTCGATAATCATAAGAGACTATGCGTATTTCTTGAACAATATACTAAAAATGTTATTTATTTTGAAAATGGATTAGGGAAATTGGTTTTAGTGGCTGCATTTTGTTGCTTGGTATTGCCAATGCCCAGTTCACCATTTCTGTTAAATCCCCAGGACCAGACTGTTCCATCGGCTGTCAAAGCATGCGAATGGTTGCCTGCTGCACTGAAAGCGACTACATCGGTTAGAGGCGTATTCATCTCATCTACAACCTGAGTCGGGACTTTAATCGAAAACACATCAGTCCCGTCACCTACTTGTCCTTCATTATTGGTTCCCCACCCCCAAAGGGTTCCGTCATTTTTCAGTGCGAAAGTTTGGGTTTTGCCTGCTTTCAGTCTATTTACATCGGAAATATTGATCAATACAGGTGATCTTCTAAAGGTAGAGGTTCCATCCCCCAGCTTACCAGAAGTATTGCTACCGGAAGCGTATACTTCTCCGCTATTCGTTAATACATAAATGCGGTCAGCTCCAGCGGTAAAGTTTTTGATATCATCAATTCGGTATTGAACAGGGGTGAGTTGGTTTTCTTTATCATCCTGCCCCAGAGCGCCGTCAAAACCACGTCCCCATACCCATAACTGATTGTTTTTGTCTAGAGCCGCGCCAAAGCTATCACCAGCGTCAATGGCTACAATATCTTCTAGGCCTTGTACCTGAACAGGTTTCACAGAAAAGGCGGAAGCCCCTTTTGTGCCAATACCCAGCTGTCCAAAGTTATTTTCTCCATAAGCCCACACGGTTCCGTCATTTTTGAGCGCAAGCGTAAACTGGCCTCCTGCTCTCACTTCCTTAACATTGTCAATATATTTGTTTTTAACAGGGACCCTTGCCGTATCCCGCTTGTTCCCTGTTCCTAGTTCGCCGTAACTTGCAAAACCCCAAGACCAGATCGTTCCGTCTTTTTTGAGCAAGGTTGAGTGCAAATCACCAGCATCAATCATAGCGATGTCAGATACATCTGCTTGCATCGGGCTTGTTTTGTTATTTCCACCACCATTGCCTACACCGAGCTTGCCATTGCCGTTACTTCCCGTTGCGTAAAATGAAGATCCATCTTCCATAGCCAGGTAAGCGTTAGTGGTCCCTGCTGAAAGCAAATGGTCGTAATTCACGTCAGAATCGGCGCTTGCTGTAATGGAGCTCCACACTAGAAGTGTTGATGCGGCAAGAGCTGTTAGACCGAGTTTTTTTAACATATAAACTACACACCTTTCAAAATGTAATGGGTAAATACAAACTAAAGCAACCAAATTGTTCCGGTCACGTCTTATTAATAAGTCACAAATGATAAACCAGATTAGGGAGGTTCACTGATGAAAAAAAGAGTTTCTGTCCTTGTCTTACTTGTGGCAGCATTATTATCGGCATGTTCTAAAACGGAATCGGCGCCGCCAGTTAAACAACCTCATACAAATGAAGTGGTGGCTCAATCCATTTTTGATTTAGAACGCCTGGAAAGCACAACGGTATACACGGGGCGTGCTAAAATTGAAAGCATCGAAAAAATGGATAAAGAGATCGAACAACCATTGGCAGCCCCCAGCATGGATTATTTGATCCGATTTGAACAGCCGGTTCAATTTGCTCAAGAACTACCTCAAAGTAAAGATCCAACGGAGAAGCCTATCCAATCGGTCTATATATCCGTTCCAGATACACATATTTATAAGCAGATGGATGGTCAGCGGAGGCAATTAATCCGTCCAGCAGAATTACAGGTGGGGCAATCCATTGAAATCTCCTATGTGTACCCTGCAACGCCTGTTTTCCTAGCATTGGAAATGGTCGTGCTGGATGATTTGTAGAGGAGGCCAGTAAGACCTCCTCACTCCTATGGAAGCACGTCCTAAGCCTTAGGTGATGTTAATAAGTTTTACCATGTTGTAGATATAACGTGTTTGCTCATATTTGACCATGGTGCCTGCAGAATTTTTGACCTGAATGCCGGACGAGCCTCCACCATCCAGAAGAATGGCTTCGAAGCAATCCTGCTTGATAAAATAGTTGCGAAGTTGTTTCAGCGTCGCATTTTCATGAACAACCAGGTAGACCTGCCAAATGTTATTGACGACTTTGAAGCCCAAGCCTGTCCGTCCGATGGATTCGGTGTATCGCAAGGTTCCGTTCAAGTCGAAATTTTCAATCTCTTTCAGCTCCTTGAGCCATACATCTTCCTCATTTTTCAGTGACAGACTACCGCCGCTAATAATCGATTTGTACTTAATTGCCGTTCCCATTTGTTTTTTGAGATCCGTCACACTTGAAGTACGAGTAATCCCTATTTTTGTTTTGTTGCTTTCCGTAAAAATAAATGCAGTACCCCGACTATTCTCTTTGGCATTTGCCTTAATATCGTGAGTGTTATTAGGTGTCACCGCAATGGATAAACCTTGAGTCGGTGGCTTTGTGGTGCTGATAGGGTAAAAGAAGCCCCCATTAATTCCGTAATCGGTTTGCTGTGTGATCCGGCTTCGAATATTTTTATTTTGAATATTCGAGGCTGGCGTAATGATCACATGGAAACCATCTGACGTTTTGGTGTAAGAGTAGTTTGCTGGCATGGGAAACCTCCAATTAATGATTTTGAAACCGAATCTCGCGCGATAATTCGTTTCTCATATATATAGGAAATTTACAGCGGCTTCTTACAACCAGAAGTCAACTTTTTATAAAAAAAATTAAAATAGCATATTCGAAATACCACTTGACTTAAAGTTAACTTTAAGTAGTAACATACGGGATGTAACGTGAAGATATTAAGAAATGCGTAACTATTCCGAAATTTAGGAGTGATAGAATTGAAAAAGAAACAACTGGGTAACAGCGACCTTCAAGTATCTGCTCTAGGGCTGGGCTGCATGGGAATGTCCGAGTTTTATGGTGAGTTAGATGATCAGGAATCGATCAAAACGCTTCATCGTGCGTTGGAGCTGGGGATCAACTTTTGGGATACTGCCGATACCTACGGTGTGGGGAAAAATGAAGAACTGATTAGCCAAGTTCTGCGCAGCCGACGTGATGAAGTAGTGTTAGCTACCAAGTTTTCGATTATGCGCGGGGAAGATGGTGCATTTATGGGGGTAAGCGGCCGTCCTGAATATGTAAAACAGGCATGTGATCGCAGCTTGCAAAGATTGGGTGTAGATGTGATTGATTTGTACTACCAGCACCGGGTCGATCCGAATGTGCCTATTGAAGAAACAGTAGGGGCGATGAGTGATCTGGTCCAAGCGGGAAAAGTCCGCTATCTGGGGCTATCCGAAGCGTCTCCTGCACTGATTAGACGTGCTCACAAGGTACACCCGATTACAGCGCTGCAAACAGAATACTCCTTATGGAGCAGGGAAGCGGAAGACGAGGTTATACCCACATGTAAGGAGCTGGGCATCGAATTTGTGGCCTACAGTCCACTGGGCCGTGGATTTTTGAGCGGACAAATTCAGAAGTTGGATGATTTCGCAGAAGATGATTACCGTCGCACGGCGCCACGTTTTCAGCCTGAGAATTTCCAAAAAAATCTCGATCTTGTGCAGCATGTTAAGGATCTTGCGGCTCAAAAAGGAGTCAAGCCTTCTCAGCTGGCTTTGGCCTGGCTGCTTGCGCAAGAGGGAATTGTACCGATTCCCGGCACCAAACGGGTCACGTACTTAGAGGAAAATGCAGGAGCAGTTGATGTGGAGTTGTCCGCAGAAGAAATGGAGACGATTAACGCAATCATCCCGAAAGGAATGGCAGCGGGCCTTCGTTACCCGGCAGAGCGGATGCCAAATTGGCAAGCGGAATAATAAGGATCACGAGATAACCCCTTGAGCCGTCTTTAACGCGAATTGGCGTGAAAGCTGGCTTAAGGGCTTTATATATAAGCAAGAATGTGCTTCGTATAATGCCGGAGGCATCCTTTTACAAGACAGGAGCTTGCAATGCAGTATTGATATTTTGCAGATCCATTGACAGCTGCTCATTTACGTTCCATGGGTGATACCAGCCGCGTTCAATCATGTACGTTGAAATTTGCTCATGCATATCAATAGCTTCATCCAGTTGTTTTGTAAGCATAGCTTTAATTTCTGGAGTTCCTGCTTCCGTTACGGCCATAGCATAATTTCTTACACCGCTTTTGGCGGTGTTTAAAAAATCAGCAGCAATCACTTGGTCGGTTAACGTATTGAGTCCGGTCAAATACTCCAAGAGTATATTCATTGCTCCACCTCCTGTGATGACGAGGCTTGATTTAGAACGTTACTCAGCTCTTGCAATTGTCGTGTTGTTAGGTCAACGTCCTTTTGCAAAATAGCTTTCAGAACCGGATCAGAGATCAATGCTTGCATTGTTTTAGACTTGGTAAGACACACTGTTTTGAATGCTGACAATTCATGGACTTCAAGTGTTTCGTGTAGGCCATACACCATATAACATTTGCCTCCAGTCAATATATAGTTAAGGTTTAAGTACAACTTTGATGCAATTGTCTTGTCTGGTATCGAAAATTTCATATCCACGTTTGGCATCGCTTAGCGGAATGACGTGTGTGACAACGTCACCAGGGTCAACCTTACCCGTATCTATCAGCTCATACATGTAAGGCATATAGTGAATAACGGGGGCCTGTCCAGTTCGTAAATTAACATTTCGCTGAAAAATGTCACCCATCGGAAAACCGTTATATCGACCGCCGTATACCCCGGTAACTTGAATGGTGCCGCCTTTGCGGACAGCCTGTGTAGCTATGACTAAGCCTCCCAAAGCTCCACCGTGAAGTTTAAGACCGGAAGCCAAGGATTCCAGCGGAGACATTTTGCCGCTCATGCCGGAGCAGTCAATAACTACGTCCGCGCCTCCTTTGGTCATTTCCTTGAGGTAGTTGCCGACGTTTTCTTGCGATTCCACATTAACGATCTCCACATGATTGGTGCGCTTCGCGTGTTGCAGTCGATAATCCAGATAGTCTGCTGCAATGACTCGCTTGGCCCCTTTGAACCAGGCGAACTTTTGCGCTAACAGACCTACCGGTCCACAGCCAATAACAATGACGGTATCCCCGTCCTTCACTCCGGCATTATCGACGCTCCAGAATGCAGTAGTCATGGCATCAGCAATTAGGCAAAGCTTCTCGTCAGGATGTTCGCAGCTCTCCGGAATTTTGAAGTGAGTGAAGTTGGCAAAAGGCACACGTAAATATTCAGCTTGTCCACCTGGATATCCACCAGTTGTTCCTGAGTAGCCGAAAAAACCGCCCATTTCTCCATGCTCATTAGAATGATCACATTGACTTTCCAATTGGTTTTTACAGTAAAAGCATTCACCGCACGCGATGTTGAACGGAATGATCACGCGGTCTCCCTTTTTCAATTTGGTTACGCCGCTGCCGACTTCTTCTACAACCCCCATCGGCTCATGCCCAATTACATAATTCTCTTGTAGATTCGGAATCATTCCATGAATGAGATGCAGATCTGAACCACAGATAGCGGTTGTTGTCAGTCTGACAATCGCATCATCGGCTTTTTGAATACGTGGGTCAGGAACGTCTTTAACGACAACGTTTTTAATTCCTTGGTAGGTCACTGCCTTCATGCCTGATTTCCCCCAATATGTTCGTCCGGTGTGCGATCAAACATACCTTTACGGGTGGTATCGTCCGGGAACAGCTTCATCTTGCTAATGTCCACCGTCTTGTTGGCTGACAGTTGATCCAATTGATATTGCTTTTGCAGATCATAGGGATGAAACCATTTTTTTCGTACCATCAGTTCAGTAATTTCCTGATGAAGCGCAATACCTTGATGCAGTTGATTGCGCAACAGAGTTCTGGCATCGGTAGAGACGGTTTCTGTCAAAGCTACTGCTGTGTTCCGAACCCCTTCCTTGACGCGAATCAGAAAATCCATTGCAAGTGTTGTGTCTGCCATTTCCGGCATATTTAATGAGTTTTTTGGGTCCACATAATCCATTTTAGCGGACTGGGTCTGGTTAGGTGTCATATCATTCACCTCAATTTAAAATTGGTGTTGGGCGGAAGTCAGGAACAGGCGTTTGAAACGGTGCTCTAGCATAGATTGCTTGCAAATCGGCAATAGCCTGAATGGATTGTTGAACATCTTTTTCCATTAGATCCTTTAGTTCTTGATCAAATACTAAGCCCTGCATTAATTTGGACTTGGCTAAACATAAGGTTTTGAAGTTAAGCACTTCGTGGATATCCAGGGACTCATGCGCTGCTAATGTAGGCTGTTGGCTTATCATAGGATCACCTTTCTTTTATGATTCTCGAAGGTATGTTGTCCAGCATAACTAGGTTTATTCCGAAAGCATCATGCTATTCGGCTTCAACCTTGCCAAGCGCTTTTTTAGCGGGTCCTTCAATTACTTCGCCTTGATAGGAAAAGCGTGAGCCATGACATGGGCAATCCCATGTTCTTTCCGCCTCGTTCCAGTCAACTTCGCAGCCCATATGGGTGCACGTTGTGTCCACTAGGTGCAGTGTGCCTTGTAAGTCTCGGTAAGCGCCTGCCCTTTTGCCATTCACCCGAATGACTGCCCCTTCGTCTTGCTGGAGTTCTTCAGCCTTTTTGTAGCTAATTTCCAGTTTTCCGGCAATCAAGTGTTTAGCCACATTCGCATTTTGAGTCACAAATGTTTTAATGTCGGGGTCTGCATGAAATCTTGAAGGGGAGAAAAGCTCCCGATACGGGCTTTCCTTTCTGATAATGAGATTCGTATTTAATAAAGCCGCCGCGACACTTGTGGTCATCCCCCATTTTCTATAGCCCGTAGCCACGAGGATGTTAGGAACATCGGATAATTCCTGCCCGATGTAAGGGAGCTTGTCTAACGAATACAGGTCCTGTGCCGACCAGCGATAGACGATTTCTTTTAACCCAAATGTTTGCTCTGCGAACTTTTCTAAAGCTTCATAGTATTGAAATGTGCAGATTCCTTGACCCGTTTTGTGGCCTTCGCCGCCGACGATGACCATCGGTTCACCGTTTATTAGTACAGAGCGAAGCGAACGTTTGGGGGTTTCCGCACTTAGGTACATGCCACCCGGATAGGTTTTGTCCGTCTTGACGGCTAGGACATAAGACCGCTCGGCATGCAATCGCGCAAAATAAAGACTGTTTGGATCATTGAACGGAAAATGAGAGGAGGATACGACATGGTTGCAGGTAATTTTATGTCCGTCGCTTGTTTTAATGATGGCAGGGTTTCCTTTATCCACACCCACAACGGTGGTTTGCTCATAAATTTTCCCGCCTTGCCGAATGACTTGATTTGCTAGATACCTTAAGAAAGGAACCGGATTAAACTGAGCCTGGTTCTCCATCATAATAGCTGCTTTAGTTGAGAAGGGCAGAGGTGTTTGTTCGACATAACTTCCCGGGATGCCCAGTTCCTTGTAAGCTTTATATTCGTCGGCTATTTTTTCTACATACGTATCTGTACTTGTATAAACGTAGGCATCTTCTTCTGTAAATTGACAATCGATATGATACTCTTCTACCGTTTGTCTGATAAATTGAAGAGCATCACGGTTGGCTTCGTAATAGAGCCGGGTTTTCTCCTTGCCAAAATGTGAGAGAAACTCGCTGTAGATCAAATCATGTTGTGCGGTAATTTTGGCGGTCGTATGGCCCGTTGTTCCATGAAGTATCCGCCCTGCGTCAACGACTGCGACGTTTAGTCCTTTTTTAGAAAGTAAATAAGCAGTGGTAATACCAGTGATCCCTGCACCTACAATGGCAACATCCACCTGAATATCTTCACTGAGCTTGGGAAAACTGGGGATGTCAGTTGAAGCTAACCAATACGATTCTGGAAATTGCGGAAAGGCGACATGATTTTCATCTTGTTTCATTTTCAAAAGCACCCCTTTGACTACAATTATTGTATACATTGTTATCATTGTATGATTTTATATACCCTAAAATAGGGATACTTTCAGCCAGTCTTTATCTTGTTTTCAGCTTGACCGGGTACAATCAAGGCAATTTTCCCGGGGAGGATGCATATCTAATGAAAACAAAGACGAAAAAGGCGGTTTGGATTCCGGCAATCATCGCAGTTACGGGAGCGGCTCTACTCGTAATCTACTATTACTACATGTCCTCGGTTTCCGGTGGCAAGCCTGGCATGCGACCTCCGGGAGGCGGCAATGTACCAGGGCACATGGGCGGAAGTCCCGGCGGAAAAGGTGGTGTGGGAAACGGAGAAATATTTAACACCTTGGGTACGATCTCCGTTTTTCTTGGGGCGGCCTCTTTCTGTTGGTTCTGGTTTAGGAAGAAACTGAGATCACCGTCAATGTTGGTTCAAAAGGCCGGAAAGTTGTTTCACTCCTTGCATAAACTGCTGGGTTGGGCGACCTTGATTCTTATTGCCGTTCATGGTGTCTATTTCCTGATTACCAAATTTCAAGATCACAAAACCTACTCCGGCGTAGCAGCCTTTGCTATTATACTGGCTATCTCCGGGTACGGCTTCTATATTAATAAAGTACGTAACAAGTGGATGCGAACCATCCATCGTATACTTGGACTGCTGTGGGTTCCCGTGCTGCTACTGCATGTCGGCGGAACAGCAATTATGGCGGTCATCGCCACTCTTGCCGTGGGGGGACTAGTCTGGACACTCGACAGAATGGCGGAGAAAACGATGAAGCCTGTCGCAGGGGACACTCTATAATTTTATGGAATGTTGTTACCTTCATTCCGGGGGAGAACAAGATGCTGGCGGAGGTGTACGGTTACATTTTTTACGTTGTACTAGAATAACTGCTGCGTCCTTAGTAGGACGTAGCAGTTCGTTTTATTTAATGACTATGAAATTAAATAAGCTAGTTACCTAATTCGAGTGCGAATTGTCCTAATATATGAAAAGTAGCAGAACAGGAGTTTATGCTCTTCCGTTAACCAGAATAACATTAGCTTGAGTTCCTGATTGGCGCAGCTTAATTAAGGGCGCGTAGTCATCAGAATAATAGAACTGCTTGGCAGCCTCGTAAGTCGGGAATTCGTGAACTACGACTATTGACGGCTTCCATGTGCCTTCCAGTGTCTCGGGCTGTGGATCTAGCGTAAGGTTGCGGAATCCCGGAACTTTCTGCAGCAGCGCATCTGCTAGCTCTGCGTATTGTTTGAAAACAGCTTCTTCCTCTACTTTTATATCTACGATAACATATGCGCTCATATTCATTCTCCTCTGTATGTCGGACGGTGATCATACGTCCTAGGATTTCGCCGGCGAGCATCTTTAGCTTAATCCGACACGCGGAGATTTGTAAATTAGGCACTTTTTTTATCCTCAGTTTCATTTATTACACCGGTTCGTGATTTCAGGTTTGAAAGTCGGAGAGATGATGTTCGGCCTGAAATCGTTCTCCCCAAGCCTTCATTTGGGTGAGTATTGACTCAAGCGAAGCCCCGAGCGGGGTTAGCGAGTATTCCACTTTTGGCGGAACAAGGTGATGAACTTCGCGGTGAATGAGACCGTCTGCTTATACTCTCGCAGTTGGAGGGTCAGCATTTTTTGGGTGGCCGTGGGAAGTGCTCGCCGCAGTTCTTGAAACCGCTTAGTTCCACCCAGCAATTCGTACAGAATGATTCCTTTCCACTTTCCGCCGATAATGCTTAAGGTTACTTCCACCGGACAGCCTTTAGTCGGCGTGCAATTAACTCCATTGTTCAGCCGTTTTCTCAACGATATCATCTCCTTTCACTTTGTTATTATACCAATATTGCACTTGGCAGTTTAGTTCAGATATAGCGACACAAGGCAGCACTTGACTTCAAGTTAACTTTAATAAGCAGCATCTAGTAGCAAGCCGAGTAATTCCAGCCTTATATCCCCAAAGCCATCCTTAACGCGGATCGGCGCGAAAGGCGGCTTAGGAGATATACGTATGCAACTAAGGACGTGGTTTGAAAATGCCGAAAGGTCGTCCTACGGGCAGGAATGTACGGCCAAAATGTGCATTCAGGACAGCAGCTGCTGTACCGTACAGCGAGAGTAGACCGATGCCCATTTCAGCATAAGCAGCGATGGTATGGAACACCTCTGGGGCGATGCCGAATGCATCGAAGCTAAGGCCGAGGAACAGAAAATCAATCAACACAAAAATAAAAAATAGAACCTTATGCGTCTCCATGGCTCCAATGGTCATGAAGAGCGTAAAGATGAGATAGCCGGCAAAGGCAAAGCCGAGCTGTCTGCCATCCACCGCTGATGCCAGCTCTGAGCCGAATACGCCCATTTTAATCATCCAGCTACTAGCTACGGCTAACCAGAAGAAGGCGTAAGCACCAAATGCCGTCATACCAAAGGTGTTGTTATGCTTTGCATCCTGAATGCAGGCAAACAGCTGTGCAAAGGCACCAAGGAAAATAGCCCAAGGAATAATAAAGCTCAAGCCTTCAGTGAGACCAAGCTTTTGGGATGAAGCTACAAGCGTTACAATGGCCAAGCCAAACAGGCCGATCGCGCTCGGATCGGCCGTTATGATTTTTACGTTAGAATGAGATTCATTTTGCATGAAAAAATAGAAGCCTCCAATAATATTCAAGTACGCGTCAATCTGCCGATGCCAGAATCACACTGACATATTGTAACGGAAACCAACCTACTCGCATAGTAGGTAATTCATAAAATTCCTACCGATCTGTTTAGTGACGGGCAAGGATTTATTAAATGGTGTTAGCGCAGGATTTATGATAGTATTTACACCTATATAGAATGAGGAAGTGACATAGTGATTAATATAACGATTCCAACTCCAGATATCACGATTACCAAACAGATTAACCCTGAACTCAGCCATATTTACGGATTTACAGATTTCCACCTGATCCCTAGAGATAAGGCTGGTATCTTTATGTTCTACAACGCACAGGAGGAATTGCTGTTCGTTGGGAAAGCAAGAAAGCTAAGACCAAGAATCAAAAAGCATTTTGAAGATAACGTATCGCCGATCAAGGCCAATCGGAACGAAGTGGCGATTATTGAGGTCTGTATTGTGGAAGATGCGGTGGAACGAGAAATTTATGAGACCTATATCATCAATTCGCAAAAGGCTAAATATAACGTTGAAAAAGTGTTTTTTAAGTAAAGAAGCAACTGCTTTATGATAAAAGAGCAATAAGCCGCAGTCGTGCACTGCCCTTATTGCTCTTTTAAATTCGTGCATTTAGATCCTCTCAAGGACGGGGCGATATAGGATGAACAAAACCGACCGGCTGCTGGCCATCTTGCTAGAGTTACAACGTAACGATATTTTACGGGCCGAGGATTTAGCGGCGATTTTCGAAATAAGTGTGAGAACCATCTATCGGGATATTCAGGCTTTAAGCGAATCGGGTGTGCCAATTGTAGGAGCACCGGGCATTGGATATTCCTTGATGAAGGGTTACTTTCTGCCTCCTGTAAGTTTTACCGCAGAAGAGGCTGTGGCGCTGCTAATTGGGGCAGATTTTGTTGAACAAAAATTTGATACAGACTATGGCAAGAAGGCCCAAGCTTCACGCAGAAAAATTGAAGCCATTTTACCAGAGAGCGTTCGCAGGGAAGTTACTCGGGTGCGGACGACCATCAGACTGCTGGCGGTGGGTAAAGGGACAAACCATACAGAGAAAGCCTATTTGGAGATGCTGCGTATCGCTGTATTGGATAAACGGAAGGTTCGGTTTGGCTACTCCAAAAAAATGCCAGAGGCTGACGGAAATCGCCAAAGTGTGCGTGTGGTCGCCCCTTATGGTCTTGTACTACTTCATGGTTCGTGGGTTTTGATTGGACAATGCGAATTGCGGCAGCAGATGCGTCATTTCCGTTTGTCGCGTATGAACGATCTGATCATGCTAGAGGACAGTTATCAGTTGCCTATTGATTTTAATTTGCAGGATTATAAGCAAGTCGATGACCGTCACATCAATGTTCACATAAAGGCCCGTTCGGATATTGTAGATAAATTGAAGGAAGCGAACCATTTTTACATGGAGTCCATAGAGGAGTGTGAGGATGGAATCCATGTATTTTTCCGTGTTAGGCACCCAGAGGAATTACTATCATGGATACTTAGTTGGGGCGCAGATATGGTGGTGCTGGAGCCTGAATCGCTTCGCGAGCGTGTCCGAACAGAAGTGGAAAAAATGTTGAAATGCTACTGACATAATGCTGTCAGTAGCGTTCTTGTATAGTAAAGCTACTTTGATAGAGAGGGGCATTTACTATATGAATACAAGCGAAACATTACAGAGTTTTGAAAAAACGGCACAGCACTATCTTCTTGAATTGGACAGCTTTACCCTGGAGCAATTGCAGTACACACCGCAGGAGGGACAATGGTCGCTTGGGCAAATGTATCTTCATTTGGTGAACTCTGCTCTTTATATGCATCTTAGGAACATAGAGCTTTGTCTACAGTCTAATGGGGAAAAAGGGACTAAAACGGAGGCGGGCACAACCGCATTTAACTTGGGAAGCTATCCACCCATACGTATTCAAGTCCCACCATCTCCGCAGTATACTCCCCCCCAACCGACGAGCAAAGAAGAGATTGCAGAAGGATTGAACGTGGTGATCCGTAAAATGAGGGAGATTGAGCCAACCGTTGAGAAATCAACAGGGTCATCTACTTCCCCTCATCCTGGATTTGGCGCGTTGAATGCGGGAGAGTGGTTTAGACTCATCGAGATGCATTATCGTCACCATCTTTCGCAGATGGAGCGCCTGAAGCACGCAATAGCCGGTTAATCGTCTCCCGGCGTAACCCGATGAACTGTCCGATTTCCTCTTGCGTCAGCACGTCTGTTAACGTAGCGGGTGCGATGTAGGAGTGGAACCAGCGTTGAAGCTTCCGAAGCTTCTCGGCAGGCGATACCTCCGTGAGCTGGTCAATTCGTTGCTGCATCATGCGCAGCTTATCCTGTAGCTGCAAAGCGATGGCTCGGCATTGAGCCGGGTCTTGCTCCAGCTTCAGGTACCATTCCTTTTGCGACAGAACCTCAATCTCTGAGGTGACCAGCGCCATCGCGGTACCATAATAAGGATTGGGACTGATGAGAGAGTGATGAGGGATGATCTCATCGGGCACAATTACATTAACTAAAATTTGCGAGCCGTCTTCATGGACTCGGACAATTTTTAACAAGCCGCTCTTTAAGTGATATAAAGGGCCTGATTCCCCTTGTCGAAATAAGGTCTCGCCTTTGTGTAATATCATGAACGTGTATAGCCTCCATTTCATGTATTCCAGCTTTTAGATGAACCCGCCATTGACGCGGATGGTCTGTCCGGTAACCCACTGCGATTTGGCGCTGACCAGAAACTCAATCACATCAGCGATATCTTCTGGTTCACCGAGACGACCCATAGCATTCATTTTCTTCATGCCTTCGATCTGCTGCTCTGTTTTTCCTGCTTGAAAAAGCTCTGTGTTGACCGGACCGGGAGCCACGGCGTTGATCGTAATTTGTCTGCTTCCGAACTCCTTGGCTAGCTGACGGGTAAATTGCTCCACCGCGCCTTTCGTACCCGCGTATACACTGTAGGCTGGAAACATTTGTCCGATCACGGACGTGGACAGATTCACGATTCTTCCGTAGTTCTCCATGTACTTCATCGCTTGCTGACAGGCAAAGAAGGTACCCTTTACATTCAGTGTGAATTGTTGGTCAAAATCAGCTTCGGTCACCTCAGCCAGAGGTTTGGTAATCATCAGCCCGGCGTTGTTAACCAGAATATCCACTTTGCCGAATTCAGCAATCGTATTGGTAAATAGTGCCTCAATATCGCTCATCTTGCCCAGATCAGCATGGAGAGCGATGGCTTTTCCGCCTTTTTGAGTAATGCCCTCCACAACTTCTTTGGCTTTGTCTGGACGGCTGGCATAATTTACGACTACATTAGCACCCAGCTCAGCCAGTTGCTCGGCAATCGCACGTCCAATTCCTCTGGAGGAGCCAGTGATAATCGCTATTTTCCCATCCAAATGCTTCATATGTGCTTAGCCTTCTTTCCAAATGTTTTTTATGAGATTCCCTTTTCTAAAAGCATCCACACTTCTGCAAACTCCTGATCAATCGCCGGACTCTTCCATTCGTAAGCATGTGCGGGATGATGAAAACGGGCTGTGGCATAGAAAAGCGTACGCGCCAGTTGGGCCGGCTGATCTGCTGTGATGCCTCCGCGCACAATAATGTCAGCAAGCTGACCCACAATGTGGGCGATATGCTGGTCGATTAAATCCGCGGCCTGCTCGGTGACCCGGGTATACATCTCGAACATTTCCTCGTCATCGCGGGCATAATACTGTTTAAGCTCGATCAAGGTCTGTATATATCGTTTTAAATGAGGCGTTCCCAATACAGATGAATCCTGACATATCTCTGTTAACGGCTTAATAATCTTTTCATTTAGCCACTTTTCGGTCACGCCTTCAAGAAGCTCGGCCTTACTTTTAAAGTGTCGGTAAATAGTGCCGTGACTTACTCCTAATACTTTGGCAACATCGGTCACGGAGCTTTTGGCTACACCAAAACGCCTAAGTGTGTCTTCCGTAGCAATGAGAATCTGTTCCTTGGTCAGAATATCTGAGGATTTTTCCATAGAGACACGGTTAGCTTACCGTGTGAGTCACCTCCTTGAGGTCAGAATAACACAAAGAGTATCAAATGACAAATATGAGTTTTTGTCATTTGATACTCTTTTTTTTAAAAGAATCCAAAGAAGTGGCCAGGAAAACTACAATAGCGATTCGATGACAGGATCAATAGCACAGGGCGCTATTGTTACTTCAAATCTGCCTCTTACATAGCATACTGTGGCATTCGCCGTTACCAAGATAGAATATAGATGCATATTCATGTAGTGTGTGCAAAAACCCAACAGAATTGAGGGATATTCGTGCCCATAGGAAAGATGATTCAATACAAGGAAATGCGACAACATCCCATTTTAAGCTCGCACTTGCCCGAAACCCGCTGGATTACAAATGCAAGGATTTTACGGATGCTGGATACCTATCGCACAGTCTTTATCAAGCCTAATTATGGCAGTGGAGGAACCGGCATCATACGCGCGAAAAAGGTAGGGAGGAGATATGAGGTTCGTTGTGGCTCCAGTCGCAGAGTCGTTAGATCCCACGCCGTAAGAAGAGCAATTAGAAGCTATCGGAGACCTCACCGTCGTTATTTGGTACAGCAAGGACTTAAGTTAGCCAAGTACAAAGGTTCGATTTTTGATGCCAGGGTGTACATGCAGAAGCCGGAATCGGAATGGGTCATTTCAGGGATAACCGGCCGTGTCGCTGCACCTCGAAAAGTCGTTACCAACTATCGGAAGGGAGGACATGCGGCGCCGTTGTCCAAAGTGCTTTTAAAAGTTTTTAAAAATGACAGAGCGAAAATGAAAGAGATTTTGGACCAGGTCATTGAGCTTTCTAGAATCATTGCCGACACGATTGACAAAAATCATCCGGTTCGCGAGCTGGGCATCGATCTTGCTATTGAGAAGAGCGGTCAAATCTGGATTATTGAGGCCAATCCGCATCCAGGGCATATGTTATTCAGGCAGCTCCCTAATCATAAGATGATTCGCAACATTTTGAGAAACAAACGCCGTATTCATCATCATTAGGATAAACTGTTTTAAAGCAGCACTCTAACATCAAAACTGCTACATTCCAAGGTATCGTCGAGATGAACGATACCTTTTTTATTTTGGTTTAATGATGTGCTTGGGGATGGTCGTTTTCATGACATTGTATAATCTATATACAAATGGCTTGATTGGCACCATATCTCTAAAAGCAATGCTTCTTCAATTTATTTTATGTTTTATCACTGCTTTCGTATTGGAGATATTTATTGTCGGTGTAATTCTATCCCTTTCATGTTGTATGGTCATGGGGATGGTTCTCTGTATGTCACTGTATGGACTGGCGATGGCTTAACTTTCTAATAGTCTTTCGGGAGGCTCATTATTTAAAAATTACTTATCTTTAGTTACCAATAGGCAAAAATGTAGCTAATTACGGGATACGATAGCTCGACAGCCGCCTTCTGTCTAGGAAGGCGGCTTGTTTTTTAGCTAGAAGCTCAGCATCTTTATAGCGTTTGTCCGCTGTCTACCGTAATGATCTGGCCTGTCATGGCCTCCTGCTCCAGGGCAGAGCAGACCATGCTGGCAATATCTTCAGGTGTAGAAATGCGCTGTAGCAGCAGATGGGGAGCTAATTGTTTCATTTGTTCTTCCCTACCTGCCCACCATCTGGTCGCCACCGCCCCTGGCACGATGCAATTGACTCGAATATCAGGTGCCAGTGATCGTGCTAACGATTTGGTTAGCCCGTGGACAGCTGCTTTGGATACCGCATACGGTAGCGAGGAACCTAGCCCGGTTTGTCCTGCTATACTTCCCAGATTGACGATAGCTCCTTGTTGACGATGCTTCATACAAGAAGCCACGGCTCTGGCACAGTAAAACATGCCTTTTACATTGACATCCAGGAGGTCATTCCACACCTCTTCCGTAACAGCTTCTAAATCTTCCATGGGAATATGATGTGTAATGCTGGCGTTATTCACCAGTACATCAACCGTGCCGTATTGCTGAACAATCTGCTCGACCATCGCTCGAACTTCCCGATCTTGGGAAACATCTGCCTGTAATGCAATTGCACTTCCTCCCTGTTCAAGTATCATACGGACGGTTTCCTCTGCATCGTCTTTAGAACGAGAATAGTTGACGACGACTGTAGCCTTCCGGAACGCCAACTGCATGCATATCGCTCTTCCAATTCCTGTCCCGCCACCTGTAACCAGGGCTACTTTTTGGTGTAAATCCATGTATACCCGCTCCTATCCAACTCATTAGTATTATGTGAGAGAAAATAATATGGTTTGATATGGATCATTGTAGACGATGTATTATATTTTGTATAATTGAATTAAATGAACTTGAAATTCAATAAAATTGAATTAAGCAAGTAACATGGGAGTCGAGAATGGATATTAAAGCACTCAAAACATTTCAGATGATTGTAAATTACGGTAGTTTTATGCGTGCAGCGGAAGCGTTGAATTATGCACAATCCACCGTGACGATGCAAATACAGAAGCTGGAATCCGATCTAGGAGTTCAGCTGATTGAACGGGGCAAGAAAATAAAGTTAACTGAAGCGGGCAGGATGTTGTACGAGCAAAGTCTGCATATTGTTAAAGATATGGAGCAATTGCAGGAAAATATGGAGAACCTGCAAAGGGGAGCCGCAGGGGACATTCGTATAGGAGTGACTGAACCAACCGCCAGTTACCGACTACCTAAAATTTTAAAACGATTCTTGAACGATCATCCCCACATTCGGGTTTCTGTTGAGTTTGGGAATACCCCTACATTAATTGAGCGTATGCTCAAAGGAGATGTGGACATCGCGTTATGCTCTGCCCCGGATTTGAGTTCTGAGCTATATTTTGAACCTTTATTTAAAGAGAATTTTGTGATTTTGATGCCTGAACATCACCCTCTTGCAGAAAAGGAGTGCATTAGACCCGCAGATTTGCAAGGGCATCGCCTGCTTATTACCTCGTCTATCTGTCCTTATCGGCGCAAACTTGAAATGGTCCTGAGGGAATATGGAATAACCACGTTAGACACGATGGAGATTGGCAGCATGACGGCTCTGAAATCTTATGTGGAATGTGAATTAGGGATTGCCCTGGTTCCACAAATTCTAGTCGATCCTGTCCCGGGAGGAACAGCAGTGAGGCAATTAAGCGGCAGCTTGATTGATATGACCTTTGGTCTTCTGTGTAAAGCAACCGAGGCACCGCTGAAGCTGGCAAGCTCAAGGCTATATTCCGTATTAAAGCAGGAACTTGGGCAATTGTCCTGAGCATACGATATCAAACCGACTGCAGTAGGCAGCCGGTTCGTTTGTTATTTTTTCGTAATCGGAATCCATACTTCACTTCGGTAGTCTTCAGCATGAGCATCCCCCATGGTATACACTTCCAGTTCAGGACCGCCTGAATGCTCATAATTGCTGGCAGGGAACCATTCCTGGTAAATTCTTTGCCATACCTTCTGGATCGAGTGAGGCATAGGGCCGGTGGATGTAAACACGGCCCAGGTTGCAGCCGGGATGGTTCTGGCTTCTAATCCGTTCGAGGCTGCTACATCTTCACTGCCCTCTGCGGCGATGAGATAGCTAAATGTTTCCTCACCGTGCTTCATGTCCAGACATATACCGAGTATATCGTCGCCTGTCCCCAAGGCATGAATGCGATCTGATGTGCCATCTGCGTTAAGCTGATCCCAGAATTTTGGGATTTCCCGCAGATTTCCCCCGTTCTTAGTCGTGACTTGAATGGACTTTCCAATGACCGTAAAGGCCGCCTTCTCTACAATTTTATAATCCATTTCCTGGTCTCCCTTCAGCGATAGATGGAAGGTGATGCGCGGAAAGGCTTTCAGGTTCACCCCCGGGTTTCTGGCCTCAGAGGGAGAAATACCGTGTACCTTTCGGAACGCTTTAGAAAAAGATTCGGGGGAATCATATCCGTATTTGAACGCAACATCCAGTACTTTGGTAGTAGAAAGACTTAATTCCTGAGCAGCCAGGGTCAACCGACGTTTGCGCACATATTCTGCTACCGTAACGCCAGTCAGCATATAAAACATCCGTTGAAAATGAAAGGGCGACGAGTAAGCTGCCTTTGCAATTTCATCGATATCGAGGGGCTGCTGCATTCTTTCTTCCATTAGATCGAGTGCGTTCTTGATCCGAACCAACCATTCCAACCACATCACCTTCCTTAGTTGTCATCATATCATTCACGGTGTTCTTCATCCTGTCTTTGCGTGCTGTTGTTGAACAGGATTTCATCAGCCTGCCCCCTTGTGTTCATAATTAAAATTTGGGACAATAAAAGGAGTGTTTGAATAGCGTAGAGCGCTCAAACATGCTATGATGCAATGATAGTTGAGACGAGTCGTGATGGCTAGGGTTTATATATAGAAATACGAATTTTAACGTTTGTGAAAAGAGGATCGAACATGAAAAAGGAATCCATTTATGGATTAACGCTAGACCAATTGACAGCATGGCTCATCGAGCATGGACATAAAAAGTCTCGGGCATTACAGGTATGGGACGCATTGTACCGGAAACGGATTACTGATTTTGCGGCGATGACAGAGGTCCATGAGAGTTGTACTCGCCTGTTGGCAGAGCACTTCTCTATTGAGACATTGGAAGAACACGTGAAGCAACAGTCAGCAGACGGGACGGTCAAATTTTTGTTCCGCTTGCAGGATGGTAATTTAATAGAGACGGTTCTGATGCGGCATAAGTTTGGACTATCCGTATGTGTGACGACCCAGGTGGGCTGCAACATTGGATGCAGCTTCTGTGCGAGCGGATTGTTGAAGAAGAGCCGTGACCTTTCCAGTGGTGAAATCGTAGGACAAATCATGAAGGTGCAGCTGTATCTGGACCAGGAACGTCCGGGCGACCGGGTCAGTCACGTTGTGGTGATGGGGATTGGCGAACCGTTTGATAACTTTGTGAATCTGTCCGATTTCATTCGGGTCATTAAGGATCATAAAGGGCTGGCGATTGGGCCGCGGCATATCACCGTGTCCACCAGTGGCCTTGCCGATAAAATCATTGAATTTGCAGATTCCGATCTGCACGTCAATCTTGCGATCTCCCTTCATGCTCCGAATAATGAGATTCGTACCCGCATTATGAAGATCAATCGGGCGATTCCGATTGAGAAGCTCATGCAGGCGATTGATTATTATTTGGACAAAACTAATCGTCGTATTACGCTAGAGTACATCTTGCTGAAGGATGTTAATGACGGTAAGGAGCATGCGCTCGAACTGGCTGAGCTGGTGGGCCATCGTCGCAATCTGGCGAACGTGAACCTGATTCCGTACAATCCGGTGGATGAGCATAGCCAATACCAGCGGAGTGAGTCGGAGTCGATTACTGGCTTTTACGATGTTCTGAAAAAACAAGGCATTAGCTGTAGTGTTCGGCTGGAGCATGGAGTGGACATTGATGCGGCCTGCGGACAGCTGCGCAGCAAGCAAATCCGCAAGGATGCGAGCGGCAGCCGCAATGCGGAGCGCGAAGCTATTAGTTAAAATGTAAAAGCGTACTCTCTAACAGGACTACGCTTTTTTTATATACGAGCCATCGAGCAAAACATCCTCTGTAAATGTGAAAATAGTCACGTAATAGTTGCTGCTTTTACGTTATAGTGAGTGGTTAGTGGAGGGGTTATATGGCTAACGTAATTTCAAATGTGGCGCTCGTTCCGGGCATTTATGTAATGAAGATAGAGGGGAAATTTAAAGGAAAGATGGGTCAGTTCTACATGTTGCGTAGCGGGACAGGTTACCCACTGCTGCCCAGACCCATCAGCATTTATGATATCGGGGAAGAGAGCATTTCCTTTCTATACCGGGTTGTTGGAGAGGGAACCAATTTATTTTCCCAGTTACAGCCTGGTCAGGAGATTCAGTTGGAAGGACCTTTCGGAAACGGGTTTCCGCAGGTTGAGGGCAGTCTAGCTTTAATCGGCGGTGGCATGGGTACAGCACCTTTGTTGTTGGCTGCAAAATATTACCCGCAAGCGCACGTTTATCTGGGGTTTGCACAGCAAGCCTTCGGGGTTGAAGCGTTCGAGGCTGTGGCGGCATCTGTGCAGGTTAAGGTAGGGGGAAGCATCGTCGAAGAGGTCGATCCGGCTCGTTATGCGAATATGTTTTCCTGCGGGCCAACTCCGATGTTGCAAGCACTTGCGTTGAAAACGGCGGGTACAGCGTCCCGTTTATATATTTCAACAGAAAGACACATGGCTTGCGGTATTGGCGCATGTTTGGGCTGTACTATGCGTACCCGTGAAGGCAATCGGAGGGTATGTAAGGAAGGGCCTGTATTCCCGGTGGAGGAGGTGGAGTTCGATGATCTCCATGGCGTGTAATATAGCAGGTGTACCGTTCAAAAATCCAATTATCATGGCATCGGGTACGTTTGGATTTGGGCGTGAGTTTGCGGAGTTCTATTCTCCTGAACTTCTCGGCGGCATCGTCGGCAAGGGACTAACCCTTCATCCGAAGGCGGGGAATACGGGGCAACGAATACATGAGACAGCATCAGGCATGCTGAATAGTGTAGGATTAGAAAATCCGGGTGTGGCGGCCTTTTTAAAGGATGAACTGGATGACATGACTCGCTGGAACACGGCTGTTATTGCTAATGTGGGTGGCTCCAATCTGGAGGAATACGTACAGGCCGTAGCCATGATTACGGAAAACGCGCAAAAACGCCGTACAATGAACCGCAGGGGCGTTGATATGCTGGAATTGAACATTTCATGTCCCAATGTGAAGCAGGGTGGAATGCAATTTGGTATCCAGACAGAGGTAGCGCGGGAGGTTGTGCGTCAGGTGCGCAATGTGACGGCACTTCCGCTAGTTGTTAAGCTGTCTCCAAATGCAGAGAACATCACGCAAATGGCAGTGATGTGCGAGGAAGAAGGCGCGGACGGCGTTTCGCTGATCAATACATTTTCTGCAATGAAAATAGATATACGTCGGCGTCGCAGTGTCTTTGCCAATACGTATGCAGGCCTTTCCGGCCCGGCAATCAAGCCAATTGCCTTGCGTATGGTTCACCAGGTGGCGCAGGCGGTATCGATTCCTGTGATCGGGATGGGCGGGATCAGCTCGGTGGAGGACATTATTGAATTCACGATGGCAGGGGCCGCCGCCATTCAGGTGGGAACGTATAATTTTGTCCATTTACATGCAGGGGCTGAGTTGGTATACGGACTAGAACAATGGATGCAGCAGGAAAAAGTGCAGTCGTTGGATGAAATACGAGGAATTTTGTAATTTGGTACCTTTTTATGTATAAACAAAAGCATACAAAACTAGTATTATCCCCTTTAAGTAGACAAGAGAAAAAAGACATCTGGTAAGATAGATGGATTTAATCTTGTTGAACGGAGGGTTTTTTTCATGACCCAAAAAGGACAAACATTTCGCCAGTACTCTGAGATTTTAGAAGCAAATCGTCGCTTGGAGTCCTTCACAACGAGACAATCTTCCTCGTTAACGAAACACTAGACACACTAAGTAAGGATGTAAATCTGGAGGGGGAAAAGCTCGGAATCCTTAATGCCATTCCAGGTGAGGAAACTGTCCGGACAATGCCTGCACAGATAATTAAACCTGAAACCTTAGCCGAGGCAGAACAACAGGTATATGAATATATCTCATTTTATAACCAAAATTCCAGGACAATGAAACAACCGTTCCCCGGTTGAATACCGAGAAACGGATGCTGCTTAAAAGTGTCTTTTTAGCCCTTTCTACTTTACTGGAAAAGACCTAAATAGCGACTTTCAACGGTACCATGTTCTTGTCCTCGAAAAGTGTCGGGACAACATCAGTCAACTGGTCTTCCTTAGAGGAATTACTCGTAAATTTTCTCTATCTTTTGGAGGAGAAGATTGAAGCCGCTGCGGCTGTAGCGAAAACTTTATAAGCTTTGAGACGTAGGACGGACAATCAGTTCGTTAATCGTTACGTTAGTCGGCTGCTGGATCGCAAACAGTACGGTTCTCGCAATGTCGCTAGGGTCAAGCTGACTCCATTCCTGGCTGCCCAATTTCTCCAATGCCGGATAAATCGAGTTGTCAGTGATGGTATCGTACAGCTCGGTCTCCACCGCGCCTGGGGAGATGAGAGTCGTCCGAATATTTTGCATGGGTCCCAATTCGGTTCGCATACCTTCTGTTAAAATCCGTACGGCATGTTTGGTCGCACTATAAATAGAGCTTGAAGGGAAGATGATATGTCCCGCAATGGACGAGAAATTAATGATATGTCCCTCATTACGTTCTTCCATATGTTTGTACACTGCTGCCATCCCATAGAGCACGCCCTTAATGTTCACATCGATCATTCTCTCCCATTCGTCAACTTTCAAATTTTTGAAGAACGAAAGTGGCATTATCCCAGCATTATTGATCAAAATGTCGATTTGTCCATAGACTTTAATGGTTTCATCTGCCAATGCTTCCACGTCGGCAAACGAGGTGACGTCAGTCACCTTGTAGCTGGCTTCACCTCCAGCGTTACGGATTTCTTCTTGGAGTTGCTGTAATCGGTTTTCCCGGCGAGCAGCAAGCATGACTTTAATGTTGTGTTGAGCGAGAAGTTTGGCCGTTGCCGCTCCCATTCCGCTGCTTGCACCTGTGATGATTGCTACTTTTGTATTCATGTGTACTTCCCCTTTGTTCTTATATTAGCCAGTAATTGCTGGCTTGATCCCAGGTTATCAATTAGAGTTTAATATAAGTCAAGCTTCAATGATTTAATAATTCGTACTGGCAAAAATCCCACCAATCCGTGGTGTTTTAGATAATAAAGAATAATAAATAGAAAAAAACGGAAAATAAATACATGAAATATATTAGAGTTTACTCTAAGGAATGCATTAAAAAGACGCGTTCTCCATCCGGGGAACGCGCTCCACTTAGAGTGAATGTTGCAAGACGACGATCTAGGGCAGCATCTTGGCCAATCCTTTTTCCTGCATGTCATATAATGCCAGCTTGTAATTGATTTGCTCCAAATATTTAATAGTTTCCGAGAGGTCCTTTTCCACTTTTTCCTTGTGCATAAGCATCATTTGTTTACGCATTTTAAGCGTGTTCTCGCCTTCTTGGTATAAATCTACATATTTCCTGATCTCGACAAGTGGCATGCCTGTCGCTCGCAGCGCCAAAATAAAATTCAACCAGTCCATACTCTCTTCGTCATACAATCGATTGCCACTCGAATCGCGTTTGACGCATGGTAGAATTCCTTCCCGTTCATAAAACCGAAGAGTATATGGGGTAATTCCGGTTTTTTCCGAAATTTCTTTAATCGTGGACATCGCTTTCTCCTCCAGTCATCAAAGTAAACTCTAATCTTTATCTTTTGTTCATTTCCATATTACTGGCGTTAAAAGCTGATTATTAAGGGGATATCCTAGTTTAACGGCGGATTCAACAAGCTTTTAACTTAGAGTTTACTGTATGGATTAATATGTATTCAATACATAATTCAACAGAAAGAAGATATTGTTTATATCAGATCAATTTTAAACTGGACACTTGATGACAATCTTGCAGTTTACTGTTTAACCAGCAGCGATTCCTGAAAAAATTAAACGACCTTTTCTCGGCAGAGTACCTGGAAAAGGTCGTAGCTTAAAGTTATCTTTTTTATTTGACCAAACAGCCAGATTCAACTAATGGTTAATATCGCATTTGTTCAAGATGAACGAAATTTGATTTTCCAGCCGATGAATGGCTTCCTTGGATGCCTGGTCGTTGGCACCTTGTGCCTGAAGCGTAGCGAGCTCCTGCTTGAGCTGGTGAAGGTCTTGTCCTGCATGGGAGCAGTCGTAATTGCTTTCGAGATTGTCAATCATCCGTTATCCTCCCTTTCGTTAGGTATACGTCCTTATTATGGAGGATTGATCTTTCCTTATTCAGCATATTGTTCTATTTCAGGTACAGACTACGTTAATTCCCAATGAGGCGCGTAAAGCTTGCAGAATAAGAAGGGAATTTGTCAAACAATGTCGAATAAAAAGGGATTATAGGGGCAAGATAGGCTCTTCTTCTCATGGAGAGCTTGATAAAGAAGCTGGGTGATAGGGTTGCGGTTAAAAGGCAAGTTGAAACCGAGAAGACAATTCAAAGTTTCGCTACAATTCATGATTATTATTTTGGTTGTTTTAGTTATTATTATTTCCTTGATTATATCCTTGCTTCTCATTCGTAATTTCGTGATTAACAAGCATTTTGATAATACGAAGGAAAAACTTTCGGGTATTGCCAAGGTGGTTGCCAGTGACAACGATGTGATTCGTAATGTTGAGCGGGGAGTTCCTGTGAGACAGATCCAGGATTACTCGCTTGGAGTCATGCATAACGTTAATGTGGATTTTGTAGTTATACTGAATCACGATTTAATTCGGTTATCCCATCCGAATGCAACCATGGTTGGCAAGCCGTTCTCTGATTTGAATGATGCGAGAAGAGCGCTATCTGGTCAGGGACATTTTTCTGAGAATATCGGTATTTTAGGCCAAGGCTACCGTTATTTTACGCCGATATTTAATCAACAGAATGAGGTCATTGGCATTGTATGTGTAGGACTGACCATGAGAACGCTAAATCATGATTTGATGCAGGCGCAGTATACCATTTTTGGAGGACTGATGCTGGGGCTCTTTAGTGGAGTTCTGGGGGCGATCATTCTGGCGCAAAAAATCAAAACGATTTTGTTTGGGCTGGAACCACAAGAAATAGCAACACGATTACGAGAAAAAGTAATTATTGAAAATGAGGTCGCTGAAGGCATTATAGCCATTTCGGCTGACAAGAAAATTATGCTCATGAACAAGGAAGCTCAGGCCAAGTACCAACTGACTAATCAAGACAGGAAAGCCCCGATTGGAGAGCAAATTGATACCAACTTTTATAACGCGCTCTTCAAGAAAGTGTTTGATGATAAGAAGAAGATCAAGGATCGCTCGTTTTATGTGAATGGTATAGAAGTCATTGCGACAGTAACCCCTATACATGTTGAAAATGAGTTTTTTGGGGCAGTTGCCACGCTGCGCGATCAATCCGAAATGATTCATCTTAGTAATCAGTTGAGTGGCACCAAATATTATATTAACTCTCTTCGCGGACAGACGCATGAGTTTATGAACAAAATGCACGTGATCTCGGGACTGATTGAGATGAGGAAATATGAAGAAGTCAGTCAGTATATTCAGCAGCTAAATCACCGATATCAAAATGAAGTAGGCTTTCTAACAGAGAGAATTAAGGTTCCGGCGTTAGCAGGTTTTATTATGGGGAAAATCAACGAAGCACGCGAGCAGAATATTTCGGTGTTACTGGAAGAAAGCTCGAATGTCTCCAATCTAGAGATGCAGGACATTGTTCATGATGTCATACACATATTGGGCAATTTTTTTGACAACGCGATAGACTCCATTTTACAAAAAAAACAACCCGGCAAAATTGAATTAAAATTGAATTATGAGTGCGAGGGAAATGTGTTCATTTTGAAAGTGAAGGATAATGGTATGGGGATTGATTCCGAAATGCAACAAAGAATATTCGAGCATGGCTTCTCAACCAAAGGAGAGGACAGGGGTTACGGCTTGAATCTGGTTAAAACCATGGTGGATAATCACCAGGGCATCATTGAAATTGACAGCCAACCTGGCCTGGGAACAAGTATCTATGTAGAGTTGCCCTGTACATTGGAGGTGACGAGTGAATGAAGGTACTCATTGTTGAGGATGATCCCATGGTTGCTGAGCTCAACCAACAGTTTATTGAGCGTATGGACAACTTGGATGTGGTAGGTAAAGCAGATACCGTCCAGAAAGCGCAGGATTATCTTCAGACACACACACCGGATTTGGTATTGCTGGACGTGTATTTACCCGGAAAAAGCGGATTAACCTTGCTATCCCATATGCAGGAGCATCAGTACCATGCTTCGGTTATTTTAATTACGGCTGCAAAGGATATCCAAACGGTGAAGGAAGCTGTTTTTTATGGAGTGGCGGACTATCTAATTAAGCCTTTTACATTCGAACGTTTTAAGCTGGCTGTGGAGAAAATCCAGCGTCTGGCCATGGTAATGGAGGAAGGGAACGGAATTAATCAGGCTGTCATTGATCAATATTTTAATAAAGAAGAGCCTATGGGTGTGGAAAAGAAAAAAACTGTTGAACATCTATTCCTAAATCTGTCAAAAAATCTCTCTAAAAACTTGTCCAAACTGACCATGACTACCATACTGAAGAGTATCCAAGAGCTGGACGGACCCTTTTCGGTTGAAACCTTAGCTAGAGAAGTGGACTTGTCCCGCATTACAGTCAAAAAATATATTCAGTTTCTGGTAGATGATGGATTCCTGATTGAATCGATAGAATATCATAAGGTTGGAAGGCCGCTAATGCTCTATCAGATCAATCCTAATATAAAAGAACCGCCATTTCCATTGTAATCTGGAGATAGCGGTTCTTTACTTTCCAATGAGTGTGCCAGGCTTCCTGCATTATTTCATAGCGAGAACAGGAAGTGGAACTAGATTGTCTGAAGAATGAGTTGTAATGATATCATGGAAGTTTTCATAGCTGGTTTCAATCATGTTGGACAACGCAGTAACCGTATTCGAGCCGGCATGAGGTGTGACCAAAACTCTTGGATACAGCTCTACAAGCTTCTGGATCGTTGGGTCCGGGAGCATTTGCCATGGGTCAAATGCTTTGAAAAATAGCTCTTCCTCTTTAGGGAAAACATCTGTTCCGAACCCCTCCAAATGATTGCTGAGCAAAGCATCCAGAATGGCTTGGTTATCTTGCAATTCCCCACGTGAGGTGTTAATAAGAATAGATCCTTTTTTCATTTTTGCTAAAAAGCTGGCATTAATCATCTGGTCATTCTGTCCCGGCAAGTATGGAACGTGCACACTGACGATGTCACTCTCTTCCAGTAATTCATCCAAGGTTGTGAATGGAATGAGTGCCTTGGCTGCATTCGATTGGTACACATCATAGCCGATAACAGAAGCGCCTAATCCTTTAAACAATTTGGCTTCCGTCAGACCAATGCGACCGACCCCGATAATCCCGACTTTGCAATTGTGGATCTCTTTGCTGAACGTATGCTCGTCCACAATAAAATTTTTGAAAGAGCTTTTGGTAGTCATATAAGCAGTGTGACGGAGCAGCATCATAGCCAGCGTTAAGGATAACTCTGCAATAGCATTCGGAGAGTAGGATGGGACGCGTGCGACCTTCATTCCGAATTCGCTGCAAGCATCCAAATCAATGTGATTGATTCCGACGGTTCTGGTGAAAACATATTGAATGCCGTACTTATTGAATTTTGTGAGGTTTTCTCGATTGGCAGCACAGTTTCCTCTTAACAAAACAGCATCGTGATGCTGCGCCAGTTCTGCATTGCTGGAGGTTAGTAGCTCTTCTACCAGCGTCAGTTGAAAGTTATATTTATTAAGCTCATGGAAATAGGGCTTCTCATATGAACGGGCACCATAGCAGATGATTTTTAACATGTTGTTTTCCCCCTGATTTAGAAAATTCCAATTTTATCGATGACATTGAGCGTAATGATCCACACTGGAATCATGACGACGGAAGTAATAGTTGATAGAAGCGAAGCGTTGGAAGTCAGTACAGCTTCCTTATCAAAACTGATAGCATAGGCTGCGGCTACGGTAGCTGTAGGAGTAGCCATCATAATGACAATAGTAGATAAAGCGACAGTATCGACCGACAGAATATGAGATACAGTCAACAAAGCCAGCAAAACGATATTCACAATAGGTACTAGCCAAACTTTAACAAGGCTGTAATACCATGATGTCTTGTCTGTAGCTGCCGATTTGAAGCTGATCTCACCCAAAGTCGAGCCAATCGATAGCCAGGCCAATGGAGAAGCTAGTCCGGCAAGGTAAGTCATGGGCTTGAACAGCCAGACAGCGGTTTGATCAATTCTTAGAAAAGCAAACTGCTGAATGGTCCCATCCTCTGTAGCCACACTCATTTGTGGTAAGTAACCCTGGAACAACCAAACAAACAAGCCTATAAAAGTCGCAATAACGATCGGATTCAAAAACATAGTTTTGAGATTTTTAAGCTCCATTTTTAAGCCGCTCATTTTGATATAGCCATAAGAATATAAGAAAATGCGGTAGCCTATATTAAAAATGGAACTGTACATCACTCCGGTAGGACCGTAAATGGCACCGACAATGGGAATTCCGAAAAAAGTAGTAGAACCGAAAATAGTTAGTACCCGCAAAACATCCTGTTTATCCTTGTTGTAGCTCAGGAAGAACGGTTTGGAGATAAAGATGAGAATGATATAAATGAGAATTCCCCAGATTAAAACATTCATGCCTTGTTTTAATATGGTAGGATTGATATCCTGCATGAAAGAATTAAAGGCTAGTGCTGGTAGAGCCACGGTGAGAACAACCTTAGATAGCATCTTTCCTACGGCTGCGGTAAAAATCCCCTTCTTGCGGCAAAAGAAGCCGAGCAGGATAATAAAAACAGTAGAAGCGATAGAACTGACAATACTGTTATCTGTTAAGGTCGCTTTAATCATTTCTAGTAAAGACATAGATAAAACCCTCTCTTGTACCTTTTTTCACATAATTGACGATGCAAAATGTGACTATGCAATTCCCTGATCTTTTGGCCAAAGTGTTTGGTTTGCACCTTTATAGTAAAAAAACTTTGTGAAAAAAAGAACAATATCTAATTAATTTAACTTATGAAACTAATTTAAAAAATTTATACGTTACATCAGAATGTAAATGTGAGGTGCCCATCAATATACATGCTATAATATAAAAAATTAATTCCAACCTAGTCAGTGGGTTAAATAGAATTAGACAAGCAGGAGGGGCCGCATGAATCCGATACAACGTATACTGAACAAATTTCAGCTGATCGTGCTGGACGGCGCAATGGCTACTGAACTAGAACGTCACGGGCATGATCTGAACGATAGCTTATGGTCGGCCAAAATCCTCTATGAACATCCAGATTCGATCAAGCGTGTACATCGAGATTATTTTGAGGCTGGGGCAGACTGTGCGATTACGGCGAGCTATCAGGCCACCGTGAAAGGCTATGTTCAACGCGGGCTGAGCGAAAATGAGGCATTGAAGCTTATTCAGTCATCGGTGCAGATTGCTGTACAGGCACGAGATGAGTTTTGGGCCGATGTGACGGCTACTGCAAGTAAGCAACGTCCCAAGCCGCTAGTCGCGGCCTCTGTCGGACCCTATGGGGCGTTTCTCGCTGATGGTTCAGAGTATCGCGGCGATTATAGGCTGAGCGAGGAGCAGCTTATGGAGTTTCACAGGCCGCGCATGAAAGCTTTGATTGAGGCGGGAGCAGACATTTTAGCTTGTGAAACGATACCTTGTCTGGTTGAGGCTAAGGCTATCACACGATTGCTGAAGGAATTCCCCGGCACGTATGCCTGGATCAGCTTTAGTGCAAAGGATGAGCAGCATATCAGTAACGGCGAGTCTGTCGCCGCATGTGCAAAGTGGCTGAATGAGCACGAGCAGGTGGCTGCGGTAGGGATCAATTGCACGTTGCCCAGATTCATTCCATCCCTTATTCACGAAATACACAGCCATACGGATAAGCCGGTAGTGGTATATCCCAATTTGGGGGAGGAATATGACCCAGTCACCAAGACATGGCATGGCCATACTTGTACAGAAACGTTCGGACAGAGTGCCCGTCAATGGTATGAAGCGGGAGCGCGTATGATTGGCGGCTGTTGTCGGACTCAGCCACAGGATATTAAAGAAATCGTGGCATGGTCGAGAGAGGTATAAACGAGGATAAGCTTTTAGGGGAAGGTTATCCATAAGGAGTTTTCCTCCATATTGCAAAAGAAAAAGCAGGCTGAACCGAGTTATGCTCCAGCCATGGAGCGGCCTGGTTTAGCCTGCTTTTTGTACAAATATATTTTTAAAGCCCCGCTTCGTTCAATGCCTCTACCTCATTGCCAATCCAGATCAGCTTTCCACCAAACGTTCCAGCAGCGCGTCTCCATTGCGGCTGACCCGAATATAGGCGTAATGAGCGTTCTGTTCAACAGTACGTCCGGTTCCTTCGGGAATGAAATAATTCTCAATACCGTACAGAATACGAGAACCATTCCATTGTCCGTTAAGAATGATTTCATGATGGGCAAGCACTTCACCATCTTGATACAGACGATCAGCAATATATACTCCTCGGCTATCTGGTATGAGAACGACTTTAACTTTGCCTCGGTTCCAATCCTTCTCCTGAAGAGGGTCCTTGGAAGGAGGGGTAGAAATATCGTAATTCAGTGCCACATAATCGCCCTGCAGCAGGGAACGCGGGTCTATAGGAGCCAGCTTGAGCTTAACGGAGGCACCTGTGGCGAGCAGGGTTTCACTTCTCGCCGTCTGGTAGCCGATAGTCCCCAGCTGTAGTACGATGACGATGGCAATGAGTAACGGGCTTAAGCGCATAAAGCTAAAGCTGCGGTGGTCGGCATCGAATGCTGCTTTGCCGCTATGAGCCATTCGTCGATCGAACCACCAGGTAATTCCGAGTGTAATGATCCCCAGCAGCGCCAGTGTAAAAGATTTATACAGCAGCGTCCACAATAAATCATAGTATTTGAAGCCGATAAAAATAAACCAGAATACGACGCTCGTAATGGCCTGCGATTTGTGTTTATGACGGATAAAGGCGAAGACCATCCCTGTAACGATAACAAAATAAAAAATGTTAATGAACATATAAGAGTGTGGAATGACATCCTCAAAAAACGTCGTCCAGAACAGGAACAATAAGCTAAAGAATAATGAACTATCCCGAAGATGTTCTTTTAAATCTGTCTTGAGCACAAAGTAGCTTACCCCATATAACACGGCATTAAGCACGAATAGGGCGAAGATGATGAATTCATAGGTCCAGTTCCAACCATACCATTCTTGATACTGCTTTAATAAAACAGTCGCCATATTCAGGTTTACAAAAGTATAGGCAAAAAATTGCTGCCTTTTCCCCTTGGAGCGAAACCATCCGGCGATGGAAACGATCAGAAATAATACTGAAAGTAACGTCTGGTCTGACCATAAAATGGCCGCCAGACCGGTAATATAGCTGATGGTCAGCAGTGTATAACGGACTACAGAATCCAGCTTGGACTCCGGTATGACAATCATCGTAATCATTAGCAGCAAAGACACACTCAGCAGTACATATTCGGTGTGATTTACGTTCGTGCTAATCATAATCAGTCCAATGAGGGATATACTGCCAATCAATACTCCAACCACTTTGATTACACGGGATACGGTTTTGCTGATCCATTCACTACTGCGGTCTTCGGAAACAGTTGTCTGCGCATCGGATTTTGCGATATCTTCTTTGTTCTCATTGGGTATTTCTCCAGCCTCCGGAGACGGTTTTCCCAAACGATTTAAATAACGGAAAAACCATACGTTACCCGTCAGTAGCAGTGCCACAAAAATCAAACCGAAAACAAAGAATAGAGATGAAGAGTACGCCTCTGCCAGCTCTATAAATTTAAAGACAGCAAAAGCCGAGAGAGCCAATGCATTTAAAGTCAGTAACGTTTTATTCAGCCGAACCTTGATAAATATATAAAATCCTAAAGCAATCACAGCGATATGCGGTATATTCATGATCAGGCCATACCCATCGAACGCAAAGGAGTTGGTCATCGCCAACATAGCTATCTGGAGAACAGTAAAGCTTATATATTGTAGTGGAGCAGAATGTATACGATGAAGGAACGTCAATAGAAATAGCACCAGATTGAATATTGCGAACACTCCAGCAATGGACAACGATTCCAGTTGGCTATAAGACGCGCTTTGCATCGTTGGATAAAAATAAAGCCATACACCCAAATGAATCAATACATAAGACAGCATATAAAAAGGATTGTAGCGGGTGATCCAGCTAAGCAGTAAAGCCGGCACCGACCAAATGAAAAACAATCCATAGCTGTCTGCATGGGAGTTGTAAATTTGACCGAGCAACGCCACGGAAACGCCGAAGGCTACACAGCCAGCCAGCAGAAATATATTGGACAGAAAAGCTTGTTGCCCGGGAACAGCACGAACACGTGCAAATACAAAAGACAAGCCATAGAACAAAACAATAAGCGCAACAGCTAGCACAATTTTGGCTGTCCGATCCAGTCCGCCCCAATTGGAGGCGAAAAAATAAATAATCGCAGCCAGTATCAGTGAGATGCCCAGCAGATAACCTGTACGTATAGCATTAAATCGCAGCATGGAATTCACGTACCTTTCCTGTTGGTATGATGCCTATTATAGCGTTGATAGGGCTCAGAACCAAGTACAAATTAGGATCAGGTCATAAAAAAGGGAGAGCCGCCGTATGATGGTGGTTCTCCTGATCATTACTGGATTCCGACTAAGCGTTGGCAGTGCGGATCTCTTGCCGGGATTGATGCCGAAAGCGATACTCTCGGGGTGGAATTCCTGCTGTTTTCTTAAATGCCTTGGAAAAGGTGGACATATCGGTATAGCCGATGGATTGGGCGATAATCGACAAATTGTAAGTAGTCTGTTCCAGCAACCTTTTGGCTTCGTTAATCTTGAGGGTTTGTAAATACTTGGCGGGGGAGATGAGGAAGGTGGAATGGAATTTACGTGAAAAATGCGCACGATCCACCCCTACATGCTCGGCAATTTGCTCAATTGTAACACGGTCACAATAATGCATTTCGATGTAATCCTTCCCCTGCTGGAGCCAATAATCAGAGCATGCAGAGTTGCGCAGCGCGTCAGATGTGTTGCGGGACAACTCCTCGAAGATCTGATGTAGTGTAATTAAGCGGGCCAGATCGGTGGCCTGTCTGTTGTGGTCGTTGACGATGGAAAATAGGTTGGAGATCAGTTCGAGGATGTCCTCGCTCACTGCGTTAGCTAAAAATGGCTTAGAAGGGTTAATCCCGATCCGCTCCAGCAGCGCCAGAGATTTTGGTCCCTCAAAGGCGATCCATACCTTTTGTAATGGGTGCTCTTGGTCGGTGTAATATTCATAGGCAAGATGGGGGAAAAAACAGAACAAATCAGACTTTTGGACACGATACTTCTTTTCCTTATAAATGAACTCAGCCTGACCTTCAAGTACAAAAATAAAATAAAAATAAGGGACAGCCTTGGGGCCGACATGACAGCTTGTCTTCGAAATATCCACACCCAGTCTGACTGGCCAAATGGCACTGGATTTTTCCAGTTCGGTTGTTGTGAAATAATGGTCTTCCACGATGTCGAAGTGATCTTCATTCTTTGTTCTTCTCATCATTGTCACCTCTCCTTTGGTGGAGATAAGGAATTTTGATTTTATTGTATATAAAGGAAAGTACAATTACAAGTTAATTCATTGGAATTTAGGGTTATAGAATTAAAACGGTAAAGGCTCCATGGCTGGTTTGAGACGAGCCGTGGAGCCTTATAGAGTTCTATGCTATACGATTAGCCCGTATTTATACGTTCAGGATTCCTTCTTTTGGAGTAACATTAAAGGCTTTAGCCAGATCCGACAGCTCCTGATCTGTAATTCGTTGCTGGATATCATGCTGAGCAATCAGCATATAAATTTGCGCTGCTTTTTCAATCGTTTCAATCAGGCCAAACGCTTCATCAATGGAGCTACCTGTTCCGAAAATGCCGTGATGAGGCCATAATACAGCGTGATGATCCTTCATTTTTTGCGCTGTTTCACGGCCGATTTCGCTGGAGCCTGGCACCATCCAAGGGATTACACCGATACCGTCTGGAAAGACTACGATACATTCGGTACACATTTCCCACAGCGTTTTGGTGAATTGGTTTTCGTCCAGACTATGAATGAAGGTCATAGCAATGACATGGGTGGCATGATTATGGATTACAACCCGATGGTTGGGATCGACCTTCAAGCGCTCAATATGGCTCATAAAATGAGACGGCAATTCGCTGGTAGGAACCGCGTCATGCTTGAGGCCCCACAAAATTTCTAGCTGCTCACCATCTTGGGATACACGCAGGACTCCTAAATTGGCTTCCGGATCGGCAATAACGTTTTTGAAGTACTTGCCTGATCCAGTGACGATAAAATATTTACCTGCCAGTTCATTCACTGGGAAAGCAGGTCTAATCGTTCGAATAACTTTATGAATATCAATATATTTGGCAACCTCGGCTTCATCCAAAATATAGCTTACATTTCCTCCGTTGCGTTCATCCCAGCCGAATTTCCACATGTTTTGCGTAATTTCCGCCATCTCGCGAACAAATGGGATATCCAGTCCTGATTTTCGTTCTTTTTGATTCTCCAGCACAGTAGTCATGGATGATCTCTCCCTTTGGATGATATTAATATAAAATGATCAGTGCAGTAGTTACCGTTTCAGCAGGACCTGTTGTTCATAGTTTTTAGCTTCGGTTAGCCATTCCTCACGAACGGGAACGCCGTTTTGAGCGCAATAGTAATCCCATACAGCCCCAAACGGATAGGATTTAAACTCTTCCACCAGGGCAAGTCGCGTAGTGAAGTCTTTTTTCTCTTCGGCTTTTCTCAGTTCCTCAATCGGCTCCAGCATGGCGCGAAGCAACGCTTTAATGGTGTTGCGTGTTCCGATGACCCAAGCAGCCACGTGGTTGATACTGCCATCAAAGAAATCAAGGCCGATATGAGTGCGGGAAAGCAGCTCACCGCGAACGAGCTCACGGGCAATGTCCAGCAATTCGTCGTCCATCGTCACGACATGATCGCTATCCCAACGAACGGGTCTGCTGACATGGAGTAATAATTGATCGGTGAACATCAGCACAGAGGACAGTTTGTTCGAAATGACTTCTGTCGGGTGGAAGTGACCGGAATCGAGACAGATAGATTTCCCCCGTGTCAGGGCGTAACCCATATAGAACTCATGAGAGCCGACGACATAGCTTTCCGAACCGATGCCGAACAGTTTACTTTCAACTGCATCGATGTTGTAATCTGCACTAATTTCCTCGCTGAAAATCTCGTCCAGAGCGTCCCGCAGACGTTCTCTTGGAGCCAAGCGATCCACCGGGGTATCCTTGTAACCATCCGGCATCCAGTGATTTGTGACACAAGGCTGACCGAGTTCCTTACCAAAATATTCTGCAATTCTGCGTGATTTCTTACAGTGTGTGATCCAGAAATCGCGAATTTCCGGGTCCTTGTGGCTTAGGGTGAAGCCGTCTTCCGCTTTGGGGTGGGAGAATAGGGTCGGATTAAAATCAAGTCCAAGCCCTTGCTGTTTGGCCCAGTCTACCCAGTTCTGAAAATGGCGTGGCTCCAGTTGATCCAGATCTACTTGTTCTGTAGTATCCGCATAGATCGCATGCAGGTTAACCTTGTGTTTACCGGGAATGAGCGATAAAGCCTTTTCTAAGTCCTGACGCAGCTCATCTGGCGTGCCTGCTCTGCCCGGGTAGCTGCCTGTTACGGCAATTCCTCCGCTAAGCTGTTTATCGTTGAATAGGAATCCTTGCACATCGTCTCCCTGCCAGCAGTGTAGTGATATTTTGATTTGTGAGAGTTTACGTAAAACGTCATCCACCTGAATACCGTGGCGGGCATACAGCTTTTTCGCTTCGTTATAACTCGCTTCAATGGCTTCGTTCATGGTTTTACTCCTTTACTGAGATATGTGAATAAGGGGATGTTGCTTGTATCTTGAGGCGTTCCCAGCGATCCAGAAGCTCTCCCATGCTTTCCACCGATTGCGGCTCATATAGCCGAGTCGGAAAGGAATTGGCTATGGTTCGGCCAGCAGCTTTCAGATCTTCAAAAGCACCAGAACTGATTAATTGTACGATAATGTTGCCGATGGCCGTCGATTCGGAAGGCCCTGCCTGTACCTCAATTTCTAAAAGGTCGGATGTTAGCTGACATAGTAATTCGTTGTTAGCACCTCCGCCGACAATGTGCAATCTGGTAATCGTTTCTCCTGTTAAACGTTGTAACTCATGTAAAGCATCCCGGTAGCTTAAAGCCAGACTGTCAAAAATACAGCGGGCAAGTGCGCCAGGTGTGTGTGGGACAGGCTGCCCGGTTTCTTCACAGAACCTCTGAATCTCAAGAGTCATACTATCCGGATTTAAGAATGAGGATTGGTTACAGAGGACAAGACTGACAAATGGTGTCTCTGCTGAAGCCAATTGGGCCAATTCGGCAAAGCTATGTGCAGAACCACCTTCTCTTCTAACCTCCTGAATCATCCATAAGCCCATGATATTTCTCAAAAAACGGTATGTGCCGTAAGCGCCCCACTCATTGGTGTAGTTCGCCTGCATAGCTGGTTTGGTATTCAAGGGTTGGGATCGTTCCATACCCAGTAGCGACCATGTTCCGCTACTAATATAAGCCCAAGACTCTTCTCGCGGTGATGGAACACCTGCAACCGCCGAGGCGGTATCGTGTGTAGGCACAAGGATGAGCTGGCAGTCTGGAAGATCGTATTTCTGAACAAGCTCCGGCAGGATGGGGCCCAGAACGCGTCCAGGCTCAGCCAGCTCTGAAAACTGATTGCGCCGAAGTTGGAGCAGGGAGAGCAGGTCCTCATCAAACTCACGAGTGTTCACGTTGAGAAGCTGCATCGTGGATGCATTGGTCATTTCATTGACCATAATGCCTGTCAGGCGATAGTACAGATAATCGGGTACCATCAATATTTTATCTGCTTGGGCGAGTTGTTCCCGATCATGGACGAACAGTTGATATAGGGTATTAAAGTTTAGTTCCTGGATGCCCGTTTTCTCATATACATCTTCTCGGCTGATGAGCTGGTGCAGCTTATCAGGCGCATGTAGAGTGCGTGCATCGCGGTATGCGTACATCTCATGGATGCGATGACCTTCCTTATTAAGTAACACGTAATCTACAGCCCATGTATCAATGCCGAGCGTACAGGAATCGATTCCATTTTGTTTGGCTTTTTGCAGTCCCTGGATGATCTCATCAAATAAATTGTCTATATTCCAGTAATCGTGCCCGTTCCTTTCAGTAAAGGAGTTGTTGAAACGATGAAGCTCTTGCAAGTGAATTTGTTCACCTTGTAGAGTTGCACTCACGAGTCTTCCGCTTGAAGCTCCAATATCAACAGCAAGATAGTTGTTCATATCTAATCTCCTTGCATGGATGAAATCCCGGCAGCCTGAAAGACTGCCTTTTGTTTCTTAACTAACTCCATACTACTTCCGTTTGTCTGTGCAGTCAACATAAACGGAAACCTTATTATTGGTTTTATTTTTGAATTTAAAAATAAAAGTAAAATTAAATGTTGTTTTGTATTGTTTTCCGTTTTTTAATATCTGCTTTCTACTATATATATACTTCAAACATGGATCGGTGTATGGCTGCGATATTCAAATTGTGGAAGGTTCTCCAAATGCCGCTGTTTGTATGAAAAATAGTCTTGAAACCGCCCGCCAGAGGGTGTAGTATACAAGATATCAATTTCATATGACTCGTATAATATTGGGGATATGGCCCAAAAGTTTCTACCGGATGACCACTGTAATCGTCCGACTATGAGTGATAGCGCATCAGCTTCGGATGAATGCGGGCATTTTATTTGTGCGCCAATCCGTCAGGGATTACGACCCCAAGGACAGGCTTCACTTGAGAAACGACTCAAGGGAGCTTGTCCTTTTTTGGTTTTGGCAGGTTTTATTCTATTTTAAGTACAGAGGAGCGATATTCGCATAATGAAAGCTTTGGAAGAACGTATTCGTCAAGAGGGACAAATTTTATCCGATACGGTGTTAAAGGTAGATTCATTTTTGAACCATCAGGTGGATACAGCATTAGCATTGGAGATTGGTCAGGAGTTTGCACGTCTGTTTGGCAGTGCTCCAATTACCAAGGTGCTTACTATTGAAGCTAGTGGTATTCAATTTGCTATGGCTACTGCTATTGCTTTGGGAGTACCGTTCATTTATGCGAAGAAAAAGAAGGCGATCACGCTGAATGAACAGGTATACTTCGCAGAGGTTCACTCGTTCACTCGGCAGGAAACCTATCAGGTGAGCATTTCCCAAAAATATCTCGATGCTAGCGACCATGTGCTGATCGTGGATGATTTTTTGGCAACTGGTGCAGCTTTGGTCGGACTTACCGATATTGTGAAGGAAGCAGGAGCAGAGCTGGCCGGAGTTGGCTGCGTAATTGAAAAGAGCTTTCAGGAAGGACGCGGACTGTTGGAGCAAAGAGGCATTGCCGTACGTTCTCTGGCGCGTATCGCTTCCATGACACCGGGCGAAGTTCATTTTATAGAGGAAGCTGGCAAGGTGATTCCTCCCGTTAAGGAGAATGTGGGATGTTAAGTAAACAAAAATTATTTGCGCTGGGCTTCCAGCATGTCATGGCGATGTACGCCGGAGCCATTGCCGTTCCTCTGATTGTAGGGGGAGCGCTGCACCTGACGCCAGCCCAGATGGCCTATCTAGTGGCTGCTGATCTATTCACTTGTGGGATTGCTACATTATTACAAATTATGGGGACACGCTTTTTCGGTAGCAGACTTCCTGTCATTTTAGGCTGTACGTTTACGGCAGTAGGACCCATTATCGCAATTGCTTCGACCTCAAATCTGGCGACAGCGTACGGTGCCATCATTTTGTCCGGTATATTTGTGGTGCTTGCGGCACCGCTATATGGTAAGCTGTTACGCTTTTTCCCAACGGTGGTTACTGGCTCGGTCGTTACGATTATCGGTTTGTCCCTTATTCCGGTGGCGATGAACAATGTAGCGGGTGGTCAAGGCAGCGCGGATTTTGGACAGCCGCGTAATTTGCTGCTGGCGCTGGTTACACTACTGGTTATTCTGCTTGTCAATCGAGTGGCTAAAGGCTTTTTACGCTCGATTTCCGTTCTTATTGGTCTGTTCGCGGGTACTGTAGTCGCCTATGCGATGGGAATGGTGCATTTTGCCCCCGTAGCGGATGCTTCATGGGTGAGTATTGCGCAGCCGTTTTATTTTGGCAAGCCGGAGTTTAGCATTATGGCAATATGTACGATGATTATCGTCAATATTGTGAGCATGGTCGAGTCTACGGGGGTTTATCTGGCAGTAGGCAAGGCGATTGATCAGAAAGTGGAGCAAAAGCAAATCGTCAATGGACTGCGTTCGGAAGGACTTGCGATTATGCTAGGGGGTATTTTTAATGCGTTCCCTTACACGGCTTTCTCGCAAAATGTGGGTCTGATCTCGCTGACTCGCGTCAAATCACGTAACGTTATTTTTGCTGCGGGCGGCATCATGGTCGTCCTCGGTTTGCTGCCTAAGCTGGCTGCCTTGACGACAGTGATTCCTAACGCTGTGCTGGGCGGGGCGATGATCGTCATGTTTGGCTCGGTTGCTGCATCAGGCATGTCTATTTTGTCAGAAGTGGATCTGCGGAAAGAAAGCAATCTGCTGATTGCAGCATGCAGTATTGCCGTGGGCCTAGGCTCAGCTGTTCTGCCGCAAATGTTCGACCAACTGCCGAGCTTTGCCAAAATGCTGCTGCAAAACGGCATCGTATCTGGCTCGATTACGGCAATTGTCTTGAACATTGTTTTGGCAAGAAAACAGGGTGAATCGGTCAAAAGCGTTAATGTCTCAGAAGTTCCACAGAAGGTTTGATGAATAGGAAATAAACAAAAACAGCCGGAGAGAGGACGTAGCCTCTTTTCCGGCTGTTTGGCATGGCGGTAATCAGAATGATTATTTGTTCAGTAGCATGAAGTTATTGATAACCCTCTTCTTGTATGAAAATGGGGGATTGAGAACCTAGTAGAAAAGTTTGCTAGAGTAGTAGATGAGGGAATGGTATAATCTACCTTATGGACTTTGAATAGTGGTGGATGTTTTCGGACCACGGCGCAGCTTCCCGAAAGGGGGTGAAGCCGATGGTCAACCTTGTGTCGTGCTACGATGTGCTACGTTGGATGGTTACGTTACTAAGCCTGGTGTTTAGTATTCGTAAACTTTATCGCTGGCTGCGTCGGAAATTTCGGAACAAGCGAAAACCCACCGCTTGATTAGGTTAGGCGCCTAACGGTGGGTTTAGCTAAGCATTTAGCGCGCCGTGGTGATCCACAGCCCTTCAAGTCCTAAGAGTCTTTGCCGTTGGCGCGGCGAAGGCTCTTTTTAGTATACGGATACGGTGGTTATCTCTATACCTAATTTTAGCACGTGAATTTCGTGCACGCAACGTTAAGACATACCTTCAATTGCGCGCAAGCAATGAATAGCCTTGGTCTTGATTCACACTATATCATTCAAATTTAAAATATTACGCTACACTTGTTGACAAGCCAGTAGCAACAAAATAAGATAATCCTAATTCGTAATAAAAAGGAATAAAGGAAGAAAACAGGTGTGAGCCGGACAACTCTATGTACGAAGTTTCGTAGAGACGATGTAGATAGTTGTTGAGCGTGTTCACTTAAAAGGGAAGTTCGGTAGATTCCGACACGGACCCGCCACTGTATACAGGCATCAGCAGGGTAATGCTGGAGCTTTCAGAACAAGCCACTGGAACTGTGAGGAACCGGGAAGGCCTGAAAGATACGCTTGGAGTCAGGAGACCTGCCTGTTTTGACATCACTGTCAGACCCACGGGATGCTGGGGAGGTGGTTAGGCGTGCTGCATACGGAATGTCTGAAACCAATCTGATTCCTTCTATGTTTTGGAGTTGACTTTGAGGTGAGTTTTGACATTTTATAATGAAAGCATTTCTGACTGCTGATCAGGTGGTCGGGAATGCTTTTTTCGCGTTTTGCGTTAGGTTTATACGATTTTACAAGATAGAGAGGGAAATGTGGGATGATAGGCAATCGTAATAGGCGTTCATGGTTCATATGTACAGGATGGCTACTGCTGATGGCAGTCATGGCTCTTTCGGGATGTGGCACAGCCACAAAGACGGAGGATAGCTCGGGCAAGGGTGAGAACAGGTCTGCACAACAGACTCAAGCAGATAAAAAGCTGGTGATGGCGTATACGTGGAAACCGTCAGGCGTCGATCCGCATGGAGACAATAGCTGGGACGTGATGCGTTCCGGTGCCGGTGAGACACTCATTCGTTTGAATGAAAAGCTGGAGCCTGTGGCTTGGCTAGCCAAGGAGTGGGAACATGACAGTCCTAACGTGTGGACGTTCAGCTTGCAGGATAAGGTCACGTTTCATAATGGAAAGAGCATGGATGCAGAAAGTGTAAAAGCATCTTTGCTGCGCTCAATCGAGAAAAGCCATCTGGCGAAGGATTTACTGGATGTGAAGTCCATTGATGTAACTGGTCCGCTGACGTTAGAAATTACGACAAACCAACCGAATGCAGCGCTGGTATCCAATCTGGCTGATCCGTCAACGATCGTGCTGGATGTGGCATCCATGAAAGATGAGCAGAGCTACCCTGCGATGACAGGTGCTTTCAAAATTAAAGCCTTCAACAAGGATCAATCCTTGGTCGTCGAGCGTTATGACGGATACTGGGGCGAAAAGGCACGACTGGCTGAAGCGACGATGAAATTCATTACAGACGGTAATTCGCGCCTGATGGCGTTGCAGTCTGGTGAAGTGGATGTAGCGACGGATATTCCGGTAGATAACGCAGAGGTATTAAAAAAGAACGACAAGCTACAAGTGCTGTCGGCTCCATCCTTGCGCACCCATATGATTGTGTACAACATGGAATCGCCTGTGTTCAAGGATGCAACCAACCGTAAGGTGGTGGACAGTCTGATTCCGCGCGCATCCATTGTGAGCGCCGTCATGAGGGGATTTGGTACGGAAGCAAGCAGCCCGTTTCCGAGTATTCTTCCCTTCGGTAAGATTGAGCGCAAAGCATTGGACGGAACGACGGAGCAGTTGTTGACGAAGGATGGCTGGCAGAAGGATGCCCAAGGTACGTGGACCAAGCAGGGTAAGCCATTCGAGGTTACACTGCTGACCTTCCCTCAGCGTCCGGAGCTATCCGTCATGGCTGAGGTGATTCAGAGCCAATTGCTAAATGAGGGAATCCAGGTCAAGATTCGCAAGGTGGAAAATATCGACGAGGCGTTGACCAAAAACGATTGGGATTTTGCTATGTACAGCATGCTCACGGCCCATACAGGGGAGCCGCAATATTTTATGGACATGTTCTACTCCTCTACAAGTGCAGCGAATGTAAGCCGTTATGCTTCCAAACCGCTGGAGAATATTCTTCACAGCCTGAAGTTGGCAAAGGATACCGCACAGCGTAATGCGGTAACACTGCAAGCGCTGGATATCATCAATACAGATTTGCCGCAGTCGTTCATTGTGCATCCTGACAATGTGTTTGGTGTAAAAAAAGGAGTGAAGGGCTTTACGCCGCATCCGATCGAGTATTACTACATTACAGCGCAATCCGATATTGCGGAATAACGAGCAACGTATCCTATGATTCGTTTTATACTGGAACGTGTGGCGCAGCTGCCCATCATTGTATTCGTTGTATCTACGCTGACTTTTGTACTGATGAGGTTGGCCCCTGGTGATCCTGCTCTCATTTTACTCACCGCACATAATGTTCCTGCTTCTGGGGAGGCGCTGACCGCGCTGCGAAACGAACTGGGCTTGAATGAGCCGCTTCATATTCAATATGTGAACTGGTTGAGGGATGTGTTCACAGGGCATTGGGGAACCTCGTATGTGTCCAAGGAGTCGGTGCTAAACGAACTATGGAGCAGACTGCCCGCCACGGTGGAGCTAGCTTTGGCGGGCTTTGCCGTCATGACGGTGCTTACGCTTGGGATGGGACTGGCTGCCTCGCTAAAAGTCAGCGGTCCACTAGATCGTCTGGGCAGGCTGTTTGCTTTGCTGGGATCGTCGGTCCCTTCTTTTTGGCTTGGTTTTCTGCTGATCTATCTATTTTCCGTTCGCTTGGGCTGGCTCCCATCCATGGGAAGGGAGGACTGGACACATTTAGTACTCCCAGCGTTGACACTTGGTGCAGGATTAGGAACGGTGCAGGCTCGTGTATTGCGGGCTCAAATGCTGGAGCTGAGTGACCGAAATTTTGTGAAAGCGGCGAGGGCTCGCGGTTTTTCACGTATGCATATTCTCTTTTTTGAGATATTTAAACATGCCGTTCTGCCTATGATCACGCTGTTAGGTACGAATCTATCATTTATGCTGGCAGGTAACGTCATCGTAGAAACCATTTTTTCATGGCCAGGGTTGGGCAAGTATTTTATAGATGCAATTACGCAGCGGGATTACCCGGTGATTCAGGGATATGTTATGTTTGCCGCGTTTTTAATTGTAGGTGTTCAGTGTTTGGTGGATGTGGTTCAGACGGTGATAGATCCAAGGCTGCGTTTGCGTTAAGGGGGAAGCTGAGAATGAAAAAGATACGGCTTTCCTTTAGAGGAAGCTTGCTGGCAGGGGGCGCACTGTTTGGCCTGATCGTGCTGCTTGGGTTGCTGGCTCCATGGGCCGCTCCTCATGATCCTCTGCATGTGGACCTTCTGAACCGTTTGGCACCACCCAGCCGTAAATATCTTTTCGGTACGGATCATCTGGGTCGGGATGTGCTGTCACGGCTCATTTATGGAATTCGGACAAGCGTGCTAATCGCTTGTGCGATTACGGTAGCTACGCTGTGTATTAGTCTGCCCACAGGCTTGCTCATTGGTTATGTGCGAGGACGCGTGGATCAGCTGATTATGCGGGGAATCGATGGCGTACTGGCTTTTCCCGATATTATCTTAACGGTGGCGATTGTGGGTATTTTGGGGCCGGGTTTCGTCAACATGACCTTAGCGATTATTGCGGTACGGTGGGCGGGCTATGTCCGCTATATCCGTAGTTTGGTTCAAAAAGCCTGCCAGGAGGACTATGTACGGTATGCCCGTTTGTCCGGCAATTCACACGTGCGCATACTAAGAAGTTATGTATTGCCACAAGTATGGCCGCAATTATTGGTATATGCGGTATGGGATATTGGACACGTGGTGTTGATGATCGCGGGGCTATCCTTTCTTGGGCTGGGTGTACAGCCGCCCAAGCCAGAGTGGGGTGTGATGCTGCATGATGCAACCTCGTATTTTCAGGTGGCTCCGCATGTTATGATCTTTCCGGGTTTGGCGATGATGCTGTTTGTGCTTGCCTGTCAGCTTCTGGGTGATCATTTTTCAGAAAAGGGGGCGGCGAAATAGTGGGAAAACGAACAGTCATAGGGTGGAAGGATACAATAGAGCAAGCTTACGTACGAAAACCGTTGTTACACGTGGAACATTTGGAGATTAGTCGTACAGGTGCAGGAGCAGGCGGAAGCGGGAACGGGAGCAATCCGCTACTGCGAGATGTGAACTTTTCCGTTTACCCAGGGGAAATTGTGGCTCTGACTGGACCAAGTGGATGTGGCAAGAGCCTGACCGCACACGCAATCGCGGGTATGCTGGACCCAAGTGTTGGTGTTACGCAAGGGTGCATCTACTATAACGGGGAAGACATTATCCCATTCCATGAACAGCGCTGGCAAAGACTGCGCCGTGAGGATATTGCCCTGCTCATTCAACAATCGCTGAGCGGGCTGAACCCGATCCGTACCGTCCGCGCCCAGCTGACGGATACGCTTAGACTGCACGGACGGCGCCAGATGCATGCCCAGAAGAGGCAGGCTGATCTTGTCCCGTCCCACACTGCATCACAGCAGACCTCACGGATGCGACAGATACTGAACCGTGTCACGGAGCTGGCTGGAGGCCGCACTACTCCAGGGCAGGAAGCTTATTTGTGTTCTCTGCTCCGCAAGGTCGGTTTTGCCGATCCTGAGTATATTCTGTCATCATATCCTTTTGAACTAAGCGGAGGTATGTGCCAAAGGGTGCTGCTGGCTGCAATGTTAAGCTCCGGCCCACGTCTCTTTATTGCCGACGAGCCCACTACAGCGCTGGATGTGATCAACCGTGACAAGGTTCTGGCATTGCTTTTACAGTTGAGAGAGGATTTCGAGCTCACTATTTTGTTGATTTCACATGATCGCCAGGGTATGAGTCGCGTAGCAGATCGAGTATTGGAGATGACCCCGGAAGGAAGGATGCAACCGTGATATTGGAATTGAAGAACGTCACCAAAGCTTATCCTGTCCGCAGACGGAGAAAAGGCTGGTTCAATACGAAACAAAGTGAGCAGGTAATAAAGAAAGTGAGTTTGGAATTACGACAGGGAGAATGCCTTGGACTGGTTGGAGAAAGCGGAAGTGGCAAAAGTACGCTGGCGCAGTGTATCCTGGGGCTGAAGTCCTTGACCTCGGGGGAAATCTGGCTGGATCAGCAGCCCATACATACTGGAAGGATGAAAGATATTCATCTGTACAAACGAATCCAGTTAGTCGCGCAGGACTCGGCCTCCTCACTGCATCCCCGTATGACCATTCGAGATATTCTGATGGAGCCGATTCGTAACTATTTTCCTGAGCGAAAAGTAAGGGCACTGGATATCTGCCTTTCCCTACTGAATTCGGTAGGGTTGAAGGCTGACAATCTCAAAAAATACCCTACGCAGCTAAGCGGTGGACAAAAACAGCGGGTGTGCATTGCTCGGGCGTTGGCGGTTGAACCAGAAATCATCCTGTTCGATGAATCCGTCGCCAATCTGGATACGACAGCCCAGTCCTCCGTGCTGAACATGCTCAAAAGAATGCAGCTCGAACGTCAGTTGTCCTATCTTTTCATCACCCATGATCTTCAATCCACCCGTACGTTCTGTGATCGTGTTGCCGTCATGGTTCAGGGAGAGATCGTGGAAATATTTGAGGATTGGGATGAAGAACTAGTGAAGCATGAATACACGCGTACTCTATTTCAAACGTTGGCGGATTAATCCATAAATTTAATATTATGCAAATTCAAAATAAATAAGAGCTTTGCTTGTCGAATATTGTTGACAAAATATAATGTGGTACCTATTCTAAATATGATTATGATAATCATTATCACATATATAGAAAAGGGGAAATACATTGATGTCCGTTCGACACCGCAAGACTGCCACCTTTATGTTGGTAACGCTCCTCTTATTATCCGTTATTCTGGGCTGCGCGAAGCAGGAGAACACACCTGCATCCACCTCTGCTAACGGAGCTGCCAATGAAAAGTCGATCACGCTATCGTGGCCACGGGACATTGGTACAATGAATCCTCACGTATACAACCCTTCCCAGCTTTTTGCACAATCCATGATTTATGAGCCGTTAGTCAGCTACAAGCAAGGAGGTAAGCTGGAGCCTGCTTTGGCTGAATCTTGGACCATATCCAAGGACGGCAAGACATATACGTTTAAGCTGCGTAAAGGTGTGAAATTTTCCGATGGAACGCTATTTAATGCAGCGATTGTCAAAAAGAACTTTGACGCTATTATGAAAAATGAGAAAACGCATAGCTGGCTTGGTATAGTAGGCGTTCTCGACAAAACTGAAGCTGTAGATGACAGTACGTTTCGAATGACGCTCAAAGAGCCATACTACCCAGTTATTCAGGATCTGTCTGTCGTTCGCCCGTTCCGTTTTCTGGGTGAAGCCGGTTTCCCGGATGATGGAGATACGTCCAAAGGAATTAAGAAACCTGTAGGTACAGGACCTTGGATGCTGGATGAATACAAGCAGGATGAGTATGCAACTTTTAAGCGTAATCCGAATTATTGGGGTACTGCACCGAAGGTGGACAAAATCACGGTCAAAATTATTCCCGATGGTGAAACACGTGTAATGGCCTTTGAAAAAGGCGACCTGGATCTGATCTATGGAGAGGGTGTCATTAGTCTGGATGCTTTCAAACAGCTTCGCGACACGAATCAATATGTTACCACGTTGTCCGAGCCTGTCGGCACAAGAAGTCTGTTGCTCAACTCGTCCAATCCCAAGTTGGCAGACCTTCGGGTGCGTCTGGCACTCCAGCATGGATTTAACAAGCAGGCGATGGTGGAAGGCGTAACCTCGGGGCTGGAGGAAACAGCAGATACGGTTTTATCTAAAAACTATCCGTATACGAATGTCGACTTACAGCCAATAGGCTATGATGTGGAAAAATCCAAAGCATTGTTGGATGAGGCTGGCTGGAAGCTGCCCGCAGGCGGCACAGTTCGGGAGAAAGATGGACAACAGCTGGATTTTGAGCTGATTTTCGATAAGACCGATCCGATTCAAAAGGCGATGGCTGAAACCATTCAGGCTGAATGGGGAGAGCTGGGTGTCAAAGTGAATCTGACCGGACTGGAGCTGACGGTTCAAATCAAGCGGCTTAGATCCAACCAGTTTGATCTATATTTCTGGTACAACTATGGTGCGCCTTATGATCCGCATTCCTTTATTAATGTTATTGCCAAGAAGAGCTTCGGAATTTCTGAGGTGCTGAGCGCCCTTCCGATGAAGAAGGATCTGGATCAGCAAGTACACAAAGCACTTTCATCGACAGACGAAACCAAGCGTCAGGAGCTGTACGCCTCAATCTTGAAGACACTTCAGGAGCAATCTGCAATTGTGCCTATTTCGTATATTAAGAAAACGGCAGTGTATCAGAAAAAGATTACCAACTTTGTATTCCCAGCTAATCGGGATGAAAATCCATTTGAGGGAATTGAAATTGGAAAGTAGCTGAAACGGGAAGGTAACGTTAATTTACAGGATAGGAGGACAACTTATGATTAGCTATATCGGGAAGCGAATGGTAGCGGTCATCCCTATTGTTCTCTTTGCCACCCTCGTTACCTTTGCACTCATTCATATTTCACCGGTTGATCCGGCTGAGGCTTACTTGACGGCTGCCCATATTTATCCTACCCCGGAAATTCTGGAGCAGAAGAGGCATGAGTTCGGGCTGGATCAGCCATTGCTGACACAGTATATGCATACACTTGAAAGAATCAGCCGGTTGGACTTTGGTACTTCGTATCTGACCAACAAGCCAGTGTGGGATGAGGTGAAGGCTCGATTGCCTGCCACTGTTGAGCTGGCCTTAAGCAGCATGGCATTATCCATCGTGGTGAGCATCCCGCTGGGTGTATTGGCGGCGATGCGTAAAAATGGCTGGATCGACATACTGAGTCGAGGGATTTCGTATTTCGGGGCATCTATTCCCCAGTTCTGGCTGGGATATTTGTTAATCTTCTTTTTCTCTGTACGATTGGACTGGCTACCTGTAGAGGGTCGGGGAACGTGGCAGCATCTGGTGTTGCCGACGTTGACTCTGTCGCTGGTTCTGATTGCTTTATATACGCGCCTGTTGCGCTCCAGTGTGCTGGAACAGCTTCAGGAAACGTATGTCCAGTATGCCAGAACCAGAGGAATACGCGAGCGTGTGATTATGCTCAGGCACATACTCAAAATGGCCATTACTCCGCTAATAACAAGTATGGGCATGAACCTGGGCAAGTTGCTGACTGGAACGATTATTGTGGAGCAGGTGTTTTCATGGCCTGGGTTTGGCCGTTATTTCGTGGAAGCCATTTTTAACCGGGATATTCCCGTCATACAATGCTATGTGTTTTTGGCGGCATGCCTGTTCATCGTATGCAATTTGCTCGTTGATCTGGTGCATTTGTATATGGACCCCCGAATTTCTTCGAAGGGACGAGCAGAGCAGTGCAGATAAGGTTGCGTAAAATGTTCAAAGGTCAAAAGGTAATCGTGGTTTGCTCTGTCGTGCTGGTAGCCCTTTTTATCATAATGGCGCTGGCTCCATGGCTGGCTCCACATGATCCGGTTAAAGTCAATTTACTGCATAAGCTGGAAGGCCCCTCAAAAGAGTATTGGCTGGGGACGGACCATCTGGGTCGGTGTAATCTATCCCGGCTACTGTATGGAGCGCGAATTTCGCTCGGCTTTGCGACATTAATTTTCTTGTCCTCGCTTAGTATCGGTGTTGTGATCGGATCAGTTGCAGGTTATTTGGGCGGTTGGGTCGATAGTGTACTGATGCGGTTTTGCGAAGGCATTATGGCGTTTCCCAACTTGGTGCTTGTGCTCGGCATTGTCGGTATTTTTGGGCCGGGTCTCATGCAGGTGTTGTTTGCCTTGATGCTGGTGCAGTGGGTGTACTATGCCCGAATGTGCCGCAATATGGTCGTCAGTCTGAAAGAGCAGAATTTTATAGCGGCCGCGAGGATCAGCGGCTCTTCCTCAGGGGCCATTATCCGGCGCCACATCATTCCGAATGTGCTGAGGCCGATTGTGGTCATTGGTACGCTAGAGATGGGCTGGGCGATCATGGATATCTCCGCGTTGTCATTCCTGGGTCTAGGCATCCAGCCGCCGACTCCTGAATGGGGAGCCATGATCCATGAGGGAACGGGATACATCCGCAGTCATCCGGAATTAATGATTTATCCAGGTATCATGATTCTGGCGGTGGTAATGGCCTTCAATATATTGGGAGAGGCGTTGTCCGACCGATACGGAATTGCCAAACGTCAGTAAAACAGGAGTGACAACGATGGAGGACACGGCGAAGATGCAGGTGCTGAAGGTCAGTGGCTTGCAGGTAAAGCTCAAAACTGATGCAGGGGCGATATCTCTGCTAGAGCCTATCCATTTTAAACTGAAAAAGGGGCGGGTTCTGGGTCTTGTCGGCGAGAGTGGTAGCGGCAAAACAGTAACCTGTAACGCGCTTCTCCAGCTACTGGATCGCCAGACGATGGATGTGGAAGGCAGTGTCCGTCTGAATGGACGTGAGTTGAATGGAATGCCAGCCGAGGAGATGCGCCGCATTCGGGGCAAGGAAATTGCTTTCATTATGCAAAATCCGATGAGGGCTTTTACGCCAGTATATACGATTGGGGCTCAATTTATGGAGACGATCCGCACGCATACCGGATTAAGTAAACGACAGGCCCGTGATCTTGCTGTAGCGGCTCTGGAAAATATGAATCTGCCCGATCCAGCCAAGCTAATGAAGCGTTATTCGTTTCAGTTGAGTGGCGGGATGTTGCAACGGGTCATGCTCGCCATTTCCATGTGCCTGCGGCCAGCAGTGGTTATTGCGGATGAACCGACGACGGCACTTGATGTGGTCAATCAGCTACAGGTGCTGAGAGAGCTGGATCGCTTGCGTACGGAATATGACACGTCTATTTTGCTGATCTCGCATGATCTGGGTGTCATCTCCCAAATGGCGGATGAAGTGGCAGTGATGCAGCGGGGACGTATTGTTGAGCAGGCAGGGGTGTTTCAGTTGTTCGACCAGCCACAGCATGAATATACGAAGATGCTGCTGCAGGCCAGACCCAAGTTAACCTTTCAGAGCATAAATCAGTAGGGTGGCTAGTCGCCTGTTGGATACTTTCAAAAGGGGAGCGAATACGTGTGCTGCAAGTGAAGGAAGTAACTCATAGCTATAGAAAGCGCAAATGGCTGGGCCGCTCCGAATCACGTCTCCCTGTGCTCACTGATGTGTCGCTTACCATAGAGAGCGGATTTTGTCTGGGACTGCTGGGAACCAGCGGAGCGGGGAAGAGCACGCTGGGCAAGGTTATTCTGGGGCTGGAGAAGCCGCAGGAGGGTCAGGTACTGTTTCAGGGGCAGGACATCTATAATGGGAGTCCTCAAGTACGCAGGGGATTGCGACGGGATATGCAGGTTGTATTCCAGGACTGCTATTCTGCTGTAAACCCTCGCATGACCGCCGGACAGATTGTCGGAGAGCCTTTAGATAATTACGAGCGGTTATCAGTGCAGGAACAAAAAAGAACGATAGAAGGCCTTCTGGAGCGGGTGGGTCTCAAGCCGGAGGATCGGAATAAATATCCGCATCAATTCAGCGGCGGACAATTACAGCGGATCAATATTGCACGGGCGATTGCGCTCAGACCCAAGCTGATCGTGCTGGATGAGTCCGTCAGCAGTCTAGATATGGTTCATCAGATGCGCATTTTATCCCTGCTAGGAGAACTGAAAACTTCATTTGGATTGTCATATCTGTTTATCACGCATGATATTCGGGCGGCTTACGCCGTCTGTGATGGCATTGCTGTGATGGAGCAGGGGAGATTAATCGAGTGCTGTGATAAGAAAGATCAGATTTTTGAATCTGCTCATCCGGCTGTGCAACGTTTGATTTCGTCCATTTTACCGGAGCACCCTGCAGACCGTCTTCCACTTTATGAATAACAACCGACCCGCAAGGGTCTTTTTTTGTGCAATATCTGGTTAGATAATCGAAATGAAATTTGCTAGTTGTATTATTTGAATAACTCGTTATAATATAAAATCATAGTAAATTACTTGGATTTCAAAAGGGGATATCACTTATGAAGAAATCTGCTTTAGTAGCAGCGATTGGCCTATCTCTTGTGTTATTAACGGGTGCTTTGAGTGGATGTTCCTCGAAGGAAGCGGCATCAGGGGATAAGGTACTCTATGTGGGGACACAAAATGACTACCCGCCGTTTGCTTTTACGAATGATAAAAATGAGCTGACCGGATACGATGTGGAAGTAGTTAAGGAGATCGATAAGAAGCTGGACGGCTATAAGATTGAATTTGTACCTTCGGGCTGGGATGCGATATTCCTTGCGCTGGATGCGAATAAAGTTCAGATCATCGCAGATGAAGTGGCCAAAAATCCTGAGCGTGAAAAGAAGTATTTGTTTTCGGATGAGTCCTATTTCTCGGCTCAGTCGGTTATTATTGTGAAAAAGGGTAGAACGGATATCCATTCTCTCAAGGATTTGGAGGGCAAGAAGGTAGCCGCCTCGGTAGGCGATTCCTATACGCAGTTGCTAGAGCAGTATAATGCGAAGAACGGGAACAAAATTATTTTAAAATATAATGATACAGGCACTTCGTCCGATAACCTTCAAGATGTGCAAAATGGCCGAGTGGACGCTTATGTGAATGATCCAGTGATGGCGGCAGCAACGATAAAGAAGGAAGGCTTACAGGTGGAAGCTGTGGGCGAGCCTGTGCAAAGCGATAACATCAATTTAGTGTTCAAAAAGGATAAGCAGGGTGAAGAACTGAAAGCTAAAATCGACCCGATTATTAAAGAGCTTAAAGCGGACGGAACACTGAAAAAATTGTCTGAACAGTGGACAGGCGGAGAATTTATTCCTCAGTAATCACAATGTAAAGAGTAGAGTGGGGTTCCTATGGAAAAGCTGTTTGATTTAGATTATATGCTGAAAAGCCTTCCCCAGATCGTGGAGTATCTCCCCGTTACCTTATGGATTGCGTTTGTCTCCATGCTGCTGGGTGCGATCATCGGGTTAGCTACGGCCTTAATCCGGATATACAAGGTGCCTGTCTTGGCACCCTTGTCTACATTGTATGTCTCGTACATCCGGGGAACACCGCTCATTGTGCAGCTGTTTCTCGTATATTACGGAATACCCAAGTTTTTGTATTATTTTCAGAGCGAATATGGCTTCTTGCAGCAATTCAATGTCTACGTCATTCCACCCGAGCTGTTTGCGTTACTCTCATTTTCATTGAACCTTGGGGGATATTTGTCGGAGACGTTCCGGGCAGCGATTCATTCGGTCGATCGGGGACAATTTGAGGCTGCCAATTCCATCGGTATGAGCCAAACACAGATTATGCTCAAAATTGTATTGCCACAGGCGCTAACGGTGGCTTTGCCCAATTTGGGAAACACACTGATCAGTACAGTGAAGGATACGTCTTTTATCTTTATGATTGGTGTCGTCGATATGATGGGACAGGCCAAAATTATGGGCGCGCGGGCGTTGGCTTTTTTTGAGGTCTATGTTGCGGTGTCTTTGATCTACTGGCTGGTGTGCATCATTATTGAGCGCGGGCTTGTTGTGCTGGAGAAGCGTATCCGAATATACGAAAGAAGTGAGTAAGGGCATGATTCAACTTCATCAAATTCATAAGCATTTTGGGCAGCATCATGTGTTAAAGGGCATAGACCTGACGGTAGGCAAGGGAGAAGTCGTGGTCATTCTCGGCCCAAGCGGATCGGGGAAGTCTACACTGCTGCGCAGCATTAATTTTTTGGAACAGCCGACCAGCGGTAGCATTGAAATTGATGGTCTGAAGGTAGATGCGGCCAAGGCCGGAAAAAAGGACATTCTCGGACTGCGGATGGCGACGGCAATGGTATTTCAGCAATATCAGCTATTTAAAAATTTGAATGCACTCCACAACGTGATGATTGGTCTGACCAGTGTGAAAAAGATGGATCGCAAGCAGGCAAGGGAGATCAGTGAAGGCATTTTGGAAAAGGTCGGGTTAAAGGATCGTATGACCTATTATCCTGCCCAGCTTTCGGGTGGACAGCAGCAGCGTGTTGCGATTGCCCGCGCTTTGGCGCTGAATCCGCAGGTGCTGTTGTTCGATGAGCCGACATCCTCGCTTGATCCTGAGCTGGTGGATGAAGTGCTGTCCGTGATTCAAAAGGTGGCGAGTGAAGGCAATACGATGATTATTGTAACGCATGAGCTTGGTTTTGCGAGGGATGTAGCGGATCGGGTCGTGCTGATGGAGCATGGTGCGATCGTAGAACAGGGACCGGTGGAGCAGTTTTTCAATCATCCGAAAGAAGAGCGGACACGGCAATTCCTGGGCAAAGCTTTGGGACAAAGAACGTTACAGGAGCAACCGTAATCCGTAAAGTGACGTGGAAAGGGGTAGAACTTAGAGTAAAAAGCACGTTAGACTTATCGCAGGAGAAGGGAAACCTGCGTATGTCTGACGTGCTTTTTGACGTGCTATATATAGATGCATCAGGCTACTGGTGGATGTACCCGGAGAATCCCCGGGTAGAATGAAAGGTCTTTTCCCGTGGGTATCGGGGAATCAGAATGATCTTCTGCTGCGTTCCCTCCGCAGTAAATATACAAAATAAGGAGCACCCACAAGTGCTGTCATGATCCCGACGGGTATTTCACGTGGAACAATGAGCATTCTGCCCAAAATGTCGCCCAGCAGCATCAGATTCGCTCCCAGCAGGGCAGCCAGCGGAATCAGCCACTGATTGTGGCTGCCAACAAATCTTCGAGCCATGTGGGGTGCCATCAGTCCGATGAAGCCGATGGCGCCGACCGCTGAGACTGAAATTCCCGCCAGTGTAACGGCAAGCAATAGAAGCAGCAGGCGCTGGCGAGTCATATGTACCCCGAGGGAAGTGATGGTCTCATCGCCCAGTTGGTAAATATTCAGCTTTCGGTAGCTGCCCCAGGCCAAGGGCAGCAAGACAATGATCCAGGGCAGCAGTGAGATGACCTCCCGCCAGCTCCGGCCCCATAGGCTGCCTGACATCCAGAGCAAAGCCGTGTTCACATTGGTCGGATGCATTATGATGAGATACTGCGTGGCTGCCATGAGGATGGCCCCCATAGCGACCCCGACCAGGGCTAGAGCTGCTGGAGCCAGCGTAAGTCTGCGGCTGAGCAGCAGCAGAATCAGGAATGTTCCCACGGCTCCGCCAAACGCCGCCAAGGGCAGGATATAGGCTGGAGACTGGGGGAACAGGAAAATCACAGCCGCCGCTGCGAATCCGGCTCCTTTGGAAATGCCGATCACGTCAGGACTGGCTAGCGGATTGCGAATCAGGCTTTGCAGAATAGCTCCTGCCACGGCTAGTCCCATGCCTGCCAGCAGTCCAACCAACGTCCGGGGTAAGCGAACCTCGTATACGATAAAATGAAAACGGTGTGCGTATCCAGCAGAGCCGAGCCGACATCACGCAAGGGAATAGGAAGTGCTCCCACACTGACCGAAACAATACCGAGCAGGAGCAGCAAAAGCAAGGCCGCCGCAAGATAGAAAGGTCTGGTCATCGTGTCCCCCTCCTTTTTTTACGGGCCAGATAGATGAAAAACGGCCCTCCGATAGCAGAGGTTACAATTCCTACGGGCGATTCGAACGGAAAAGAAATGATACGGCTGAGCAGATCCGCATACACCAGCAGCAATCCCCCGCCAAGCGCCGTCATCGGAACGAGCAGCGAGAGACGTGTTCCGACCAGCGCCCGGGCGATGTGGGGCACGATCAGACAGACAAAGCCGATCGGTCCACATACAGCCACGGCTGAGCCTGCCATTATGATAACCAGCAGCAGAGCCAGCGCTCGAACAAGAGGGACGCGCTGCCCCAGCCCGGCTGCGATCTCGTCCTCCAACAGCAGCAGTCGCAGGGCTGGCAACAGCATAACGAGCAGCGCAAGACTCACGATGAAAAAGGGAAGAATCATTCGTACCTCCGTCCAGCCCGCCTGGCTGACAGAGCCAGCCAGCCAGAAAATCATGGACTCCGTAGAGTACTGATTTAATATAATGAAGCCCTCTGTTAGTGACGACAGCATGAAATGAATGGTGATGCCCGCCAGCGCCAAGCGAACAGGCTGCTTGTCTGCGGATCCAGCCAGCGACCAGACCAGCCATGCACCTGCCGCCGCTCCGGCAAAGGCCATCAGCATCGTGGATGTTGCCGATAGCTGTGCGGATAAGACGAGTCCCAGCACCACGGCGAGAGAAGCCCCAGCGTTAATGCCAAATACATGTGGTGAAGCCAGCGGATTTCGTGTGGTGAGCTGGGTCAACAGCCCCGCCAGAGCCAGCAGGATACCGACCATGCAGGCGGTCAGGGTGCGCGGCAGGCGCAGCGTCTGAATGTACAGATGTACCTTGTCGCTGTGCTGATAGGTCAATGCTTGATACAGTTCAGCCCACGATATAGAGGCGGGGCCCCATTTGAGGCTGAATAACAAACCTAGGATTAGCAAAACGAAAGATACTAAAAACAGGAAGAGCAGAAACCGCGAACGGCTCTGCTTCTTTGAGGATATGGAATGGATCATTTTATTTCTCTCCCAGGCTGTTTACGATATCCTCGGCTATTTTTTCACTTCCCAGCATCCCACGGGACAAGGACCAATTGCGCCGTTCTACCGTAAATACACGGTTGTTTTTAACTGCGTCTATTTTTTTCCACAAGGGATTGCTTTCCCACTGGTTCACGATCGTTGCAGGGTCTGTCGGCATCAGGAACAGCACCTGTGGATTGGCTTCAACCAACTGCTCCAGTGTCAGCTCGGGGTATGCCTTGTCGCTGTGCACCGGATCGGTAAAGCCTAACAGCTTCACAATGGAGCCAGTATACGCATGGTCCGAATGGGCGAAGAAGCCTTTGGGATTGACGACAGCAGGCAGTACGGTCAGAGAGGTGTTCTTCAGCTTCTTTTTGGCTGCATCCATTTTGACCTGATGTTCTTTTAGGCGTTTTTGAGCCTCTTCACTTTTACCTACGGCCGTAGCGAGGATCGTGTAGTTTTTTAGCATATGCTCATAGTCTGCCTGAAAATCGTCCAGTGCCAGCACTGGGGCAATGCCTTTCAATTGAGTTAGGGCGTTTTTGTGCTTATTAATATCCACAATAATCAGATCAGGCTGCAATGAGCTGATCAGTTCAATGTTGGGTTCATAACGGGAGCCTACGGAAGTGTAGTCCTTCAGCTTGCTTTTCACGGAATCCATGAACAACTCAGGCGTACCGTCATCGGCAATTCCGATAGGCTGCACACCCAGAGTCACCAGCATGTCCGTAAAGCTGAAATCCATTGAAATAATACGTGCAGGCTTGCCTGGTAAAGTGACAGTTCCGAGTGCGTCCTGAACGGTGATACGGTCTCCATCAGATGAACTGTCCGCTGGTTGGGAACCCGTCGAATTGCCGTTTGCCGCAGTCTGATTCGTGGAGGATGAACTACAAGCTGCCAAGCTAATAGCGAGCAGTAAGGTGAAGGTGAGGCCGAATATACGTGTAAACCAATGATGCATCCTGTTTCCTCCTGATAATAATAATTATTCTCATTTGAATTTTAGCGGCAACCTCTCCTTTATACCATGTCTGATTTGTAGACGTCACATGTTATATTATTAGATTCTTTGAAACTGGGTGGGGGAGCAGCCGACTTCTTTTTTAAAAATACGACTAAAATGAAAATAATCCGTAAATCCGACCCGTTGAGCGACTTCCTTGGCTGGAAGTCGGGTCTGCTGGAACATTTGCTTCGCTTTTTGGATACGGAGATGACGTAAATACTGGGTCATGGTCATGCCAGTGGCTTTTTTGAACAACACCGTGTAATGTCCTTCGCTCATGCCCGCCCGATCAGCCAGAAGCGGCAAGGTCAGCTTGAGCATATAATGCTCATGGATATAAGACAGGGATTGTTCAATAGATACCGATGAGTTGTGGTTGTCCTGCACCATATGCGTCTCATAGATATAAATGGATAGCAAGCGCTCCAGAAGCAGTCTTTTTCGAAATTGCCGGGCCGCCTTTTCCACGCCAGCTTCATCCTGAATGCTTGGGGGTGTTGTTCGTAGCAGCTCGTCCAGCATATATTTGATTTTGTATTCACTCAAGGTACGCAACGGACCATGCAGCGTCCAATCCGTGGTTTCGCCTTGCAGCACGCGATACGTAAGCACGATATATTCGGCTTCCCGGGTTTTGGGGACCTGAATGCTGCAAGCGCCATATTGATTATGAAAGGCAAAGCCCTGCGTGAAAATAACCGGCTCTTGGTCTTGAGCTGAGAGAGTGACATGTCCGTGCAGCGCAACAATCAGGAGATGGCTGTCGGAGCCAGGATGCAGGGTCTGAGAGGTGTTGCCGTATTCGATATGCTCCAGCAACGGGATGACGTTTGCTAGCTGCTCCAGATTCATGAATGCACCATCCTTCATTATTTCTTTTCTTTAGCAAAGTAGCTAATCACCCTTATTCATGATAAATTCTAAGAACAATAAAGTGAAGTTGTAATCGGGAAGGAACATTGGCAAATGAAAAAGGTTTTGTTCATTAATACCGGAGGAACCATTTCCTCCTCCTATCAGGAAAACGGTCTGACTCCAACCCAATCGGCTGAAAATATTTTGGCTGAAATTCCGGAGCTCCAGGAGATTTGCGAGATTGATGCCTACAATCTGATGAGCATTGATAGCACCAATACACAACCAGAGGATTGGGCTTCCATTGCCCGAATGGTACATCGTTCGCTCGATCAATACGACGGTATTGTTATTGCCCATGGCACGGATACGATGGCTTATACGGCTTCAGCTCTGAGCTTTATGTTGGGGACTGTAGACAAACCCGTTGTTGTGACAGGTTCACAGGTTTCCATTTTGGCGGAGCACAGTGATTCCAAAAAAAATGTAATCGATTCATTCCTGACCGCATGTGGCGAGGTGGCAGGGGTTTTTGTCGTGTTTAATGGCAAGATTATCAACGGTAGCCGCAGCTCGAAGATCAGAACACGCAGCTATAACGCCTTTGAGAGTATTAACTATCCGTACATAGGTCTCGTGGAAAACGGTAAGGTGGTCTATACGGAGGGTGTGTTTGCAAATCGTGCTACCGTTCGTCACCCATACAATGACAGGTATGCTTCTGAAGTATTTCTGCTCAGGCTGATTCCGGGTACGAACCCGGCGATTTTTGATGCGATTCAGAGCTTGGGCTATAAAGGTATCGTCATTGAGGGCTTTGGCATGGGCGGCGTGCCTTTTAAAGAAAGGAGTCTCATCAGTAAAATTGAGGAGCTGATGAAGGACGGTATGAGTATTGTTGTAACCACTCAATGTCCTTATGAGGGCGGGGATCTGACGATTTATGAGGTAGGACAGAAGGTGTTGGAGAAGGGTGTCATTCCCGGGTATGACATGACAACAGAAGCGCTGGTAACGAAAATGATGTGGGCGTTGGGCCAGACGACTGACCCGGCTGAGGTAGCCAATATTATGGCAACGAACTACGCAGACGAAGTATCCCTGCCTGCGGATACAGCTTCCTGATAGGAAGCTAATTTCCGAAAGTACGGGCTAACTACCGGCTAACGCCGAGCTTGCTCCAGTCTGTTTTTAATCTCAATGGCCATTTCCAGTGCTTGTACGGCCGACTCCAATGGAATCAGACATTCCGCATGTCCGCCAAAGCAATCAAGTGCATGATCCCAACTTTTTTCGTATGGATTGGCGGATTCGAGGTTGATTTTTTGCTGTCCTGATGCGGTATACTCAAATAATGCGGTGGGTATGGGATCGTTTTCGTCACTCTCATGAAATACCAGCTTGGCTTTTTCAAAATAAGCTTCATAGGCCACCGTGAAAGGATAGCTTTTCGGCATATGGGAAGAAGCGATGACTTCTGTGAATGTATCCCGATGCTGAAAATAAGCCCGAACTTGTGCCTGTTCGGGATGGACTACCTCTGTACCCCACACTGTATATGGATCACAGGGACCCCATAGCCAGGTGAATAAATCCAGTTCATGAATCATGAACTGCGTAGGGATGGAACTTAGTCCAAGGTCTCCCCACAGGGGAGGGGTTTCTCTTTTCAAGGACAAGGAAATGAGTTTTCCGTATTTTTGTTGGCGATAAGCCTCGTACAGATAGGTATAGGCAGGATCAAACTTAATGAACTGGTTGACCAGAATTTTTTTGCCATATTGCTTCTCAGCTTGTTGCATAAGAAGAGCGTCTTCGAGATGAAAGCAAACCGGTGTTTCACAAAATACATGCTTCCCGTGCTTTAGCGCATCAATGGCATGTGACCTATGCAGGTGGGAGGGCAGGCATAGATCGACGATATCCACGTCCTGATCCAGCAGAATATCCTCTATATTTTGTGTGACTTCTACGTTTAGCTCCTCTTTCAATTGTTGTAGCTTGGTTTCGTTCCTTCCAAATACAATGATTCTGTTTACCTTGGGATGGTTGTTTAACAATGAGGCATGATACGCGCCGAATCCCGTCCCCAAAATTCCAATATTCATTATCCATTTACACCCCTTTACTTCTATGATACACACCTATTGCTGCCAACAGGGTGTCAACAATCTTTGCATCATCTTTTCATTTCGGGTTAACCATCTATTTGGAGGTATGATTGTGAGACTGCATCGTTTAATCGCGATTTTATTATGTATCGAATCTAGAGGGAGAATGAAGGCCAAGGAATTGGCGTTGGCACTGGAAACCTCTGTACGCTCTATTTACAGGGATATCGACCTTCTGGCTGAATCCGGAGTTCCGATTGTTACTGCATCCGGCCCGAAGGGCGGAATTTATTTAATGGAGGGTTATACGGCGAATCTGAAGCAGTTGAATGGCGGGGATGTCATTCAGTTGTATTTAACGGGGATGGGCATTTATACGGGCGGGTCCACGGAATCAGGTTTGAAGTTAAAGAATACTTTGCTCAAACTGGAACAGACGATGCCGGCCCCATATCAATCTGATATTCGGAAAGCCAAAGCGCGGTTTTATTTTGATGATACACCGTGGTGGACGGAACGTGTAGTGATTCCTTGCCTGGAAGCCGTGAGGGCCGCAGTGTGGGGGTCCTATAAAGTAACGATTCAATATGAGAAAGCTGATGGCTCTTGCACTTCTCGCCATGTACATCCCTATGGGCTTGTGGTGAAAAAAGGAGATTGGTATCTTGTTGCTTTTTGTGAAGTCGGGCAGGAGATTCGGACCTTTAAGTGTGAGCGAATTATGGAGATTCAGCCGTTTGCCGAGGTCTTTGAGGTTCCTGAGGATTTTTCGCTGGAACATTATTGGACTAATCGAGAAAGCGCATTCAAGCGGCTTTGTAGTGAGAAGGAATATTATCCTGTGCTAATCCGAACGACTAAGAAGCAAGCTGGAATCCTAGCGAAAAGGATGGAAATCATCCAGTCTGTGCAGGAAGGCACTCACTTCATTGTAACTGTTAACATGTATAGCTATGAAGCGGCCTGCCGCGATGCTATGGAATGGATCGGCCGGGGTGAAATCGTGGAGCCTGCAACACTCCGACAGTTTGTGAAGGAGGAAATTAGCCGACTCCAGAGGATATACGGTTAAATCATCAAAAAAACATCTGCCTATGGCAGATGCTTTTGCTTGCTAAGTCCAGGCCCAGAGGAATGCATCACGATCCCAGGCAATTCGGCCACCATGCAGCTTGCGAAATGCCTTTTTTACTTCTTTTTCCAAAGATACATGACCATGCTCGCTTATAAACACATACTGCTCTCCGTATTCAGAGCGTACATATGCAATGGCATCTTCCTGTTTTAGAGTGCCCACTTCACGGATCTGAGCAACCATCCATTGTGCAATTTGTTGTTCTATAGTTGGGGTGTTGTCCATTGTCGTATCCTTTCTTGCGACTGATTGGGTGTAGCTATTCAGCTTACCTCCTGTAGTATACGGTAATTCGGAGAATTATTGAATTTTTTGATATAAATGTACTTGGGCGGTTGGCTAAGTGGGCTTTCTTTTGTATAATTAAGGGAATATTCACGGGAATTTTCTTTTTTTGTATTGTAATCATGCAAGTAATCCCTGGGGGTGCCTGGTTTGAAGGAAACAACCACAATTCGTGCAGAGCTGGAACAGTACATTCGACGAGAAGGAATTACGATTAGTAAGTTTGGGGAGAGCACAGGTATTAATGCGGGTACGATCAGTGCCATTATTAACGGTAACCGGCCGATTGCAATGCTGCTGCTGGATCGGATTGCTGCAGGCATGGGGCTTGAAGAAGGGAGCCTCTATGAGCTTTACATTGATGAGTTTATACGGAATACGGCACCGAATTGGCGACGGGTTCGTCCCTTTTTGCATCGCTGTGCAGAGCTGAACAAACTGGATTGTATTAAGCAAGTCGTGGAGTTTATGATGGACTATCTCATATACGCCCCGGCTTTATTTGAGACAGCGGAAGAATTATTCAACGAAGGCAGGCACGAGGCTGCGGCCATTATCTATAAAAATGTCGCGGAAAGCGAAAAGTATCAACATTCCGAGCGGCTGGCACTCTGCCAATACCGTTTATTTACGATTGCCATTGGCGATGACCAGGATGAAAATTTATGGGCAGCCACACATTTTGAAAGCTTTGTGGAGCGGTTGGGTGAGGCAGACCAATTGGATGCCTTAAGAGACTTGGCTAATACGTATGCCTCCTTGCGGCGTTGGGATAAAGTAGAATGGTTTGCTGAAAAAATGGCTCAAAAAGCCAAAGTACAATATGAGCAAAAATACGGAAATAACAGAAAATCAGAGCGTGGCAAGGAACCTAAGGGACCTTTGTTTATGTATATTGTATATTCTTACGTGCTGCGTGCCGGGGTGTGGGATGAGCGCGGGGATTATCAGAAGGCGCTGGAATATGTATCCCTGTACTCTGATTTGAGCTGGGTGCAAGAGGATACGGAAGAGGCGCGGCGTTTGAAGGCCCTTTGTAGCAACTGGGCTGAGGCCAACAGGTATTTGTATCAATTGATGTCCGGTAGCCTGGATGTGATTCCACAGTATGTAAATTATTTGGAAAAAAATGAGGGCGAAATTCTGGTTGGGTTACATAAGATAATGGTAGCGGCCAACCGTTATGATTTTAATGTAGATCATGTACTGCAGCACTTTGAAAAACAAATTGAGGCATTTGCAGATCAGCATGCCAAGGTAGGCACCTATACCGAGCAAATGTCAGCAGATCTCTATGCACGATTTTTGGCAGAGTTGGCTTGTTACGATCTCAACAAACATCGTTATTCCAAAGGTATGAAATTCCTGCTCGAGAGCCTTTCCTATTCTGTCGTGCTGAATGGTAATCCTGTCACCATCAAGTGTGTAGGACTATTTGAAAAGTATCGGCATACTGCCACTTCTCAGGACAAAGAGGAATATAAAAACTTACTTGGAGAGGTAGAGTACATCCATGATAAAAAAGATCGTTTTTTCTCTGCTCGCATTTAATGTTTTTATCCTATTGAATCTTCCACCCGTTCCCCCTCCTGTGGAAGATCCTAGCGATGTCCACAGCCATGGGCTCGGGGGATGGGCAACGTCATGTCATGAACCATCGGCATAGAGAGTCTAGATAACACTTAAAAAAGGTATTCTCTTATGAAGAAGAGGATACCTTTTTTATTTGGAGGTGCATGTGAAGGTTGAAGGAGCGCTCTTGTTGTCAAGAGTGGGGAGCTGGAGGTTGGGCAGGTGGAAACCAGACATGACGCAAATCCACCCAGCCCTGACTGTTAAAGGATACACCGCGTACAGAAGGGAGATAGGCTGTCTGGACGGGCTTTTCATATAAGATATGCAGCTGGTGCTCATCCATGAGCCGAGTTTCGATCTGTTCAAATTGCTGTGCCCTGATGATATGATCGGCTTCCCGTGCAATTTCGCGCAGCAGTCTTTCGATATCCACACGGCTATGCGGCTCCACATGCCCGGATACATTGAGATACAGATCAAACAGGCGCAATTGCTCATCACGGTCACGAAACAGAGAAAAGATGATTAAGTCTGACTCCATACGAATGGATGAACTTTTGAATTCATTCATGGATGCGGCCACAATGTTACACGTATATCCACAGGATTCGAGCTGAGCTGCGACCCGTTCTGCATCCGCTCTATACTCGGGAATGGTGGCAATTTGTAACGCCGCCAGTGGTTCGCATGAATCGTTAACGTTAGATGAATCCACTGCTGAAGGAAGGGGGCGATGATCCAGACATGCTACAATGCGAGCACGTATTATCGGGTTGCGCAGCGGTCCATCCTTGTGTGTGTTACATGTGATAAATTTGCGTACCGAAGCTGCTGAGTGAATCTGGCTCCATGCGGTTTCCGTGTCTCTTGCCAGTATAGGATTATGGATAATGTGAAAAGAAGAAGCGGTGTCTTCCATATCCGACGACTCCAGCTTAGTCGCCCACGGGAGTTGGACGATTTCCACCCGATCTAGATGAGCACGGCCCTGAAAATAAGGGGCAAAAGCCTCAAGTGTGCACAGGCTTTCGTTCATTTCCGTGACCTTGAAAGCTCCCGTACCGATAGGACGGACGCCAAAGGCGGCTTCACCCACCTGATTAAGCTCACGTGGTACAATTGCAGCCCGGCTGGTACACAGAAAGGATAGAAATAGCTCGTTCGGCTCCTTTAGAACAAAGCGTACCATCGTCGGACTCAGCGCCTGAACGTGCTGAATTTGCCGGACAATAAAATGGTAAAGTCTCCTTCCCGGCGCCCGACTCAGTCGCTCAAAGGTATAGACGACGTCTTCCGCGGTCAGTATTTTGCCGTTATGAAACAGCACTTCTTTACGCAGGAAAAAGGTCCACTGCGTACGAGTGCTGTCCACCTCCCAAGCGTGCGCCAGTCCCGGCAAAATCTCGCCGCTCTCGTTCGCCCGGCGGGCCAGCCCGTCAAAGACATGGCTGGATACGAAGGACTCGGCGAGCCAGTTCAAGTACAACGGGTCCAGCGTATAGAGCTGCTGGCGAATGGGCAGACGCAGCGTGTCGATCTGCTGCTGATCACTGCGCACCTCCGCATGATGCCCGAAATAATTCAGCAGCCAGCCCTGTAAATGCTCCTGCATGGTGGAGGAGCGTGAATGAACTCGGATTTCATCCAGCGCGCGTTTGATATCATGGCGGTCTATGGCTTGCATCATGGATTGTACGGCAATGTCTTCCGGCTGAATGAGGAAGCGCAGACTGGAGCGGCGGCCTCTGCCTCGGCGAGGGGTCCATTGTACCCAGTCGTGCTGCTCCATTTTCTGAATGATCATCAAGGCGTTGCGGTGGGTGCAGTCAAAAATAGCCGCCAGCTCATCCAGCGTAGTCTCTATGGTATGGTTCTCGTCCCTGTCGTCAGCTGCGTGGGAGTGAAGCCGTAAAAATTGGGCGTGAAGTTTCATTTAGGAATGCTCCGTTTCCCCTATGCTTGAGTAAAAGCGAAACTGCTTTTATAAAATAGGAAATTTTATTTCGATTAATTTCTCTTTATCTTCTTATTTTATCATCTACAATAAGGCTTATAAAGCATAGTTGTGGAGGTATTTACCATGCATGACAAGATGAGTGGATCGTCTTTGCCGAAAACGTCGTTGTTGTCCGCCTTTGCTGGCGCCATTGTGTTGGCGCTGGTCCATCAATATCTGTTCTTCGGACATGGGCTGGGCGTGTCTATGCCTATTTTCGTTTTTTTATTTTACGTGTATATGTATTCCTTTAATCGAGATCGTTGCCAGCCCATTACATGGATAGAACGTCTGCTGTTTGTGGTCATTATGATGCTGGCACTGACATATGTGCTGTTCGATAACCCGATCTTTTATGTGTTAAATGCCCTGGCTATATCTGCTCTGATTAGCGTACATATGGTGTTGCTGTTCGGGGAAAAAAGGCATAGCTGGTCAGAAATCGGTATTATCGTCCAAGCGCTAAGCCATTGGTTTTATCAAAATTTTCGTCATATCGTGACTCCGTTTCGAATGTTTAAGACGGCAGTCTTTCGGAATGTAAAGGATGAGCGTAAGCGTGTATTGGGTAAAGTGATAATCGGTCTACTTATTGCCTTGCCGCTGCTACTCATTATTATATCTCTGCTGGCTTCAGCAGATGGGGTGTTCGAAGAGTTGTTATCTGGCATACCCGCATGGATTGGCACATTGACCTTTGGGAGTGGTTTGCCGCGGCTGATCTGGGCCTGCTTTTTTACCTTCTGTTTTTTCTGTTACTTGTGGGGATTTGTACAGCCTGCTCCGCGGAATACGGAGAGAGAGGCTCAGTCAGCAGCAGTACCTTACCACGAGCCGGTCGCAATCAAGTTTGATCCTGTCATTACCGCTACAGTGCTGATTGTCATGAATCTGGTGTATGTTGTGTTCGTCGTGCTTCAGTTCGGATATTTGTTTGGTGCATGGGAAGGTGCTCTGCCGGAAGGAACCTCGTATGCCGAATATGCGAGAAGAGGATTCGGGGAGCTGGTTATGGTAACAGGTATCAACTTTGTGCTGATGATCAGTGTATTGAAGTGGACTGAATTCGGCTCAGGTATAGTGCAAACACTGAACAGCGGCCTGCTGTACATACTCGTTGGTTGTTCGGGTGTGATGCTGTACTCGGGATATACCCGGCTGGTCATGTACGAAGAAGCATACGGCTATACGTATATCCGCTATCTGGTACACGCATTTATGATTTTTCTGGGCTTGCTGTTGCTCGTTGCGGCCGTGCGTATTCATGTCCGCCAGCTTCCGCTGGCGAAATATTATATTGTACTCGCTCTAATCGCCTATGTCGTCGTGAACTATGTGGGTATTGATGTACGGATAGCTGAAAATAATCTCGAACGGTATCGTACAACATCGGTGATAGACAAGGAATATTTGAGTGAGCTATCAGCGGACGCGATTCCACTACTGATTGATTTTAGCCGTAAGGAACATGGAGCGCTGGATGAGTTTTTACAAGCCCGCTTGATGAGCATGACGAGAGAAGAATCGAGTTGGCCCGAATTCAATGGGGCTAAGTATCGAGCGCAACGGGAATTGCACGACTATATTTTGGAATGAGAGGTGTTTGGGAATGATCGGAACAGATACGTTACAAAGTATGGTGCTGGAGCTACAGGATGAAATGTCACAGTACCAGCATCAGTTTGATGTAAGACGGAGCGATTTTCTTGTGGAGGCTATGTCCTGCGGAATGAGTAAGGAGGAAGCCCGTGCTTATGCTATCCAGCGTATTGGCCCGGTCGTTCCCGTCACCTGTATGCCTACGTTGGCTCTAGGGAAAGTGCGACCGCTCAGTCCAATGTTGGCAGCGAGGTACCAATACGCAGGGGATTGGAAGGACATCCATGAGCATCTGCTCCTTCCTGATGAAGTGCTGCGGATTGCAGGTACACAGCATTTTCGCAACTGGATCAGCGATATGCGAAATTACTGGGTGGAGTCGGCCCCTTACCGATTCGGGGATGATCGTCTTTCGCTCCTGTCGGTTGCAAGCGAGAAAGAAGGTCACTTTTCCATGCTCGTCTGGAAGGAACCTGGTGAAGAGCCGGAGGTATGGACGTATGCTTCCCAGCATGAATACCGATTCAGTCATTTGCTCCACTGGTTCAAGTGGTTGAATGGGCGCAGTGAAGAATGAGAGGTACAGATGATGAATAAGAATCGTAATTGGATCGTGCTATTTATTGGCATTGCTATAATGGTGGGGGTTGCAGACTATTTTACACCCGCTAAGCCTGCGACTACTCCCGAGCTTATCGTTCCAACCGTAATCAGTGAAGAAAGCCTTCGGCTAAGTGATGACTAAACAATAAGAGTCACATTATGGATGCCGTAAGCTGATCGTGGGAAAAGTCTCTCGCTTCGATTGGAATTATAAAAAAATAAAGTTCACTTTCTGTGGTATTGCGTTGTTAAAGTAAGCCAGAAATCACCCTAATAGTTGAGAGGGAATAGAAGCCAACATCAATTGAATGTGGAGCCATTCAGATGTTCAAGCGACTCCGTCATTTCCTCTACAACTTATATTCAGGGGGAATTTTCAATGGCTAGAAGTGCAAGCACATACGCATCTGTAATTGACGGTTTTAAGGTGGAGACGAACAAAAAGTATTCACCGGTAGGTGGAACGAAATGCAATATTTTTGCGCAAGATGTAATGTCTGCGATGTTGGCACCCTTGCCAAGTGGCTTAGCTAATAAAATGGCTGATGATTTACTGAATAAAAAGGCGCCGGGCTGGTCGCTTGTATCCTTTCAGGATGCTCAAAAAAGAGCAAATCTCGGGTATCCTACGATCGGGATTAAAAAAGCAGATGGACATGGTCATGTCGTCGTCGTCAGACCGAAGGGTTCATCGATCACGATCTTGAAGGAAGTACAGATCGCTCAGGCGGGGACCAAAAATTACAATAGTAATACTATTAATTATTCTTGGGTGGCAGCTGATCTGCCTGGCGTAAAATTCTATACACACGACTAAGTGGTTTTGAGATATTAGCAATCTAAATAACCCTGGAAGCAGGTCCATTCGATCTGCCTCCAGGGTTATTTTTTTATTTGAAAGCAGAATGTTTAGATACAATGAAGGCTTTGCCTGGCTTGATAAAAGCAACAGCATAACCATTAGAGAAGGAAGAAGATTCCGATCTGTATTCAAGCTTGGTCAGAAGTTGGCCTTGGCGATTGATGTAACCGAATTTTCCGTCCGAGACAGATGAGTTTGCTTGTTTACCGACTAAAGCAATGCCTTCCTTGAATGGAGACGTAACGTCATATTTTTGTTGATATTTAATGACCAATGTTCCGGTTTTATCAATAAATCCAACCTCATTTTTCGCATTTTTTACACTGGCCAAGCCCTCGCTAAAATCCTGTGCATCCGTAAATTTAAAGGGAATCACGACTTTTCCCTGTTTATTGATGAATCCCCATTTATCCTTGGTATTTTGTACTGGAGCCAATCCTTCCGAAAAGTCTCCGCCGGATTTATATTGAGGTGGGATAACTTCTTTCCCTGCCGTATTGATATAACCATATAGACCCTTGCTATTTTGAACAATAGCCAAGCCATCCGAGAAACTACGGCTGTATTTATATTGATAAGGAATCGCTAGTTTACCGGAAGCATTCACAAAACCAATCTTCCCAGTGTTAGGAGCATAGGCAAGAGCCAGACCTTCTGTAAATACATATTCTGAATCCACATTTTCTTTAAAATGAGAAAGGATTTTTCCCGTTCGATCTATAATTGCATTTTCTTTGGTGTCTGCTATGGTGACCTTGGCTTTGCCTTCAGAAAAGACATTAGCTTCGGTATATTGGCAAGGAATGACCAGTGTCCCTTTGGTGTTAATGTACCCAAAGAGATTGGTTTTTGTATTTTTGACTACAGCCCGCTGCTCTTGAAAATCACCAACAGGTTTAAGCTCGGCGGGAAGAGAGAAAGCCTTTTGTCCCTTGGTATTGTAATACACAAGGTTTCCGGCAGATGTTTCGGCAGCCAGTAAGCCATCATGAAAAGCACCATCGCTTGAAGGACGAGCAATGTTAAAATCCACAGCAGTTTTAGAGACTTCAATGGTTGTTGTGCTGGGTGCGGCCCAGCCTGTTCCAATAACAGAGATGCCAGTAATCAAAATTAATGCAGCTAATCCTAATTTTTTCAACATGCATAAGCTCCTTTGTGAGTTGATTTTTAACTTCGGGCTTCAAAGAATCCTGCCCTCATACGTAAGACCTTCCATAATATAGACGATAAAAATGTAGGAATGTTTCTTGATATTCAAAATTTTTCTAATTTTCAGCACATGAAGGTACTGCTTCCAAGTATAATGCTTGCTCTTCTCATCTCATCTCAAAAACCAGAAAGGGAGCAAGCTAATCGCTTGCTCCCTCTACACTTATCGAGTATTCCTCAAATGTACGGTAATAAACACATTGATTTTCTCAAAAAAAAGAAGAAAATGTGTCATTTTAAAAAAAGTCTATACATATATGTTAAATGTATAGACAAATTTAGAAAGCGGATTTATAATTACGCTGTAAACGTTTTCTAGTAGTTATCATCCAATCAGACCTTGAAGGGAAGGAACAATCATGAAGAAAATTTTACTGGCTTGCAGCTCAGGTATGTCTACAAGTTTGCTGGTTACTAAGATGCAGGATTATGCTAAGTCCATCGGAGACGAGGCTGAAATTTGGGCAGTGGGTCAAGATCAAGCTGCAGAAGACATGGCTAAGGCTGACGCTGTATTGATCGGCCCGCAAATGAGTTTTCTTAAAGGACAGTTGGAAAAGGAAGCAGCCCAATATGGTATTCATGTAGAAGTAATTGACATGATGGCATACGGAATGGTTGACGGTAAAAAAGCCTACGAACAGGCTGTAAAACTGGTGGAACGTAAAAATGGATAAAGTTAATATAGCTGATCTGACGGAAGAACAAATTAGTTTCCAACTTATTTTGCATAGTGGAAGCGCTCGCAGCAAAGTGATTCAGGCGCTGACTGAATACAGAAATGAAAATGTAGAAGGTGCAGACGAACTGCTCAAAGAAGCCAAGCAGGATTTACGTGCCGCGCATGATATCCATTTTCAAATGGTTAAGAAGGAAGCGGGAGGAACCCAAACTCCCTTCTCGCTCCTTCTGATGCATGCCGAGGATCATCTGATGTCCACGGCTACCATGAAGGACTTGGTTCAAGAGCTGCTGGAGCTGTTCAAATCCAGAAGTTTATAGCTGGACCTGTAAATTTGTGAATTTTGGGACATGAAATGCTTGCAACCCTATTGATGCAAGTCACTTCGCGGGGAGGAATAGGCTTTGTTTGAAAAATTAAGCCGGATACTGATACCTATTGCCGGTAAACTGAACAACAACCGCTATCTTAGTGTACTGCGTGATGCATTCATGCTGTCATTTCCATTAACAGTTTTTGGCTCCATCATCGTCGTTATTATCAATCTGCCGTTTTTAAAAGGCTGGATGGGCGACGGAAATTATGCAACTTTTAGCAGTCTACTGAACATTGCGCCTAATGCCACACTGAATATTATGACCTTATTTGTCATCGTCGGGATTGGTTATTATCTATCTCGAAGTTATAAGGTCGAGCCCATATTCGGCGGCATGATCGCGTTGGCCAGCTTCTTGATGCTCACCCCTTTTGTACTGACACAAGAAAGCGGTGCAACAATTGCTGGCGTCATTCCGGTGGATCGGATTGGTGCCAAAGGCATGTTCCTTGGTATGATCGTCGCCTTTATCGCGGCTGAGATATATCGGAGGGTGACACAGCGGAATTTTGTCATCAAAATGCCTCCAGGCGTTCCGCCAGCAGTAGCCAAATCGTTTGCTGCGTTGCTTCCGGCATGTATTACATTGGGCATATTTTTGATCATTAATGTTGTAGTTACACTGACCCTTCATAATAACTTGCATGATCTGATTTATCATGCTGTACAGGCACCGCTGGTGCATTTGGGCAGTGGTATTGTTCCTACATTGATTGCTATTTTCTTTGTTCAGCTTTTATGGTTCTTTGGGCTTCATGGTCAAATTATTATCAACTCGGTTATGGACCCAATCTGGAATACACTGGCACTTGAAAATTATGAGGCGTACTCCAAAGGAGCAGAACTGCCGCATATCATCACCAAGCAGTTTGTGGATATTTACACAGTAGGTATCGGTGGTACAGGTATGACATTGGCTGTCGTGCTTTCGATTCTGATCTTCCTGAAGAGTAAGCAATTGAAGCAGGTCAGTAAGCTGGCCCTTGGACCGGGTCTGTTCAATGTCAATGAACCCGTCATATTCGGTCTTCCGATTGTGATGAATCCGCTTATTTTTGTTCCGTGGGTCATTTCTCCAATGATCGTTACGCTGATTACTTACTTTGCCATGACTACGGGGATTGTACCGCCGCCCAACGGGATACAGGTTCCTTGGACGATGCCGTTGTTCTTTAGTGGAATGATGGCTACGGGATCTCTAATGGGAGGCATACTGCAGTTGTTTAATATGGCTGTCGTCTTTGTCATCTGGTTCCCGTTCCTGAAAATTATTGATCGGATAAACGTTCGTAAAGAGCAGGAAGAGGAGCTTAACCAAGCAGCCATTGCAGGTAAGGATCAAACTGTTGGAATGTAGTGTGAACGAGCTGCTATTTTAACAGACTTGTTCGTTGCAAAAGAGAGAGGAGTAGAGCTGTGAATCATACCGAAATGAAAGATACAGAGCAGCAAGCCATTCAATACCGTTTTCCGACCGACTTCTGGTGGGGTTCCTCAGCTTCGGCTACCCAGACAGAAGGAACTGTGGAGGGAGACGGCAAAGGACCGAACATTTGGGATTATTGGTTTGAGCAGGAGCCGAACCGTTTCTACGACGGGGTCGGTCCTGCCGATACGTCCCGTTTCTATACCCGTTACAATGAGGATATTGCACTCATGAAAGAGCTTGGCCACAACTCTTTCCGGTTCTCTATCTCCTGGTCACGCCTGTTTCCGGCAGGGAAAGGTGAAATAAACCAGCAGGCGATCCAATTTTATAATTCCGTCATTGAAGAGTTGCACCAGGCGGGTATTGAGCCGTTTGTGAATCTGTATCACTTTGATTTGCCGATGGCTTTACAGGAAAAAGGAGGTTGGGTCAACCGAGAGACGGTCGAAGCTTACGTGGATTACGCCAACACTTGCTTTGAGTTGTTCGGGGATCGTGTAGCCAAATGGTTTACGCATAACGAGCCAATTGTCCCGGTGGAAGGCGGCTATCTATACGATTTCCACTATCCGAATGAAGTGGATTTCGGTAAAGCTGTACAGGTGGGATATCATACCCTGTTATCGAGCGCCAGTGCCATTAAGGCTTACAGAGAAGGCGGCTATAAGGGCAAAATCGGTATTATTTTGAACCTGACGCCGAGCTATCCGCGTAGTCAGCATCCGGCAGACGTGCAGGCTGCTGAAATATGTGACGCGTTCTTTAACCGTTCCTTTTTAGACCCATCTGTGACGGGAGAATTTAACCCTTTGCTCGTGGAGCTGTTACGCCAAGAGGGATTTGTACCAAGCATGGAAGACGGAGATCGGGAGATTATACGCCAGGGTACTGTGGACCTGCTGGGGATTAACTATTATCAGCCGCGCAGAGTCAAGGCCCGTGAAAGTCTGCCGAATCCAGACGCGCCTTTTGTGCCGGAACGATTCTTCGATTATTACGCTATGCCTGGTCGCAAGATGAATGAGATGCGAGGCTGGGAGATTTATGAGAAGGGCATTTACGACATTCTGACTAATGTCAGGGAAAATTATGGCAACATTGAATGCTTCATTTCAGAAAACGGGATGGGTGTTCAAGGTGAGGAAAAATTCAGAGATGAACAGGGTATGATCCGCGATGACTATCGTATTGATTTTATCCGTGAGCATCTCAAATGGGTCCAACGAGCCATCTCAGAAGGGTCCAATGTGAAAGGCTATCACTTATGGACGTTTATGGACAACTGGTCCTGGACGAACGCTTATAAGAATCGCTACGGCTTTGTGTCTGTGGATCTTCAGAACGAAGGTAAAAGATCCGTTAAGCAGAGTGGGTATTGGTTCAAACAGGTGATCGAAAATAACGGATTCTAAGGCAAGGTGGTGGGTGGTCCTTTGGACCGCCTTTTTTTCTTCATTGCTGAAGGGAAGCTGTGCTGTATACCGCTGGTGAGAAAGTATAATGTTCGGTATACTTATTATACCGTCATACCTTAACGTCCCGCCTGCAGAACAGAAAAACCAGCGCTACCGATATTTTGGTAAAATGCTGACATAAAACAATTTTTAGTACAGGTGGTAGACCAATGAACAAATACGAGCGGATTGCACAAGAGGTCAAAGAGCGTATTATGAATAAGACCTACTGCAGTGATGATCCGATCCCTGATGAGATCTCACTGGCCAAAGAGTTTCGTGTAAGTCGAATGACGATTAAGAGGGCATTGGACACATTGGTGATGGACGGGCTGCTGAATCGTAAAAGAGGACACGGAACCTTTATCGTCAAATCGGTCTACAATGGCCCGGTTAATGTTGTTGTGAATGAAATGCTGGGGCTGACCAACGTACTGCGCGGGAAAGAAATCAAAAGTAAAATCATAGCCTTTGATGTTCAATTTCCATCCGAGGAAGTAGCGACTCATCTGTTTATTGACGTCAATTCTCCTGTATATCATGTGATCCGTCTGCGTGTTGTGGAGGGCGAACCCTATGTTATCGAGCGCACGTACATGCCAACGAAGCTGATTAGCGGTATTACCGAGGAAGTGCTATATGGCTCGGTGTACAAACATATTAAGGAGGAGCTGGGCCTTAATATTGTCGGTTCACATCGTACCATCCGGGCATCCAAGTCGACGGAACTGGATCGGGAGCACCTGGATTGTGCAGCAGATGACCCAATCCTGGAAATTGAGCAGGTGGGTTATCTGGATACGGGTATACCATTTGAATACTCATTTTCGCGCCATCGGTACGACAAATTTGTGTTTACCACAGTGAATCGGATGCGTTGAGCCAATGAGTAAGAAGCGGATGGCAAAGCACAAGCATGGCAGAAGAAGCCTATCTGATGTGGGCGTTCTCCTGCCATGTTCTTTTTTAATGAAGCGAGTTAATTGCCAAGCAACCTGACTTCATGCACTGTTGGGGTATACCAGTTGTTTGGATTATTAAATAACACCGCATTTACAAGATTGATGCGCACGTAACGGGCTTGAAAATTAACTTTGTCACTGGTAAAGCCATATGCGGTATTGTTCGTACGGTCAATGGTGGAATAATGAACGCCATCCGTACTATATTCGATTTTATACTTGTAATATGCTTCAGACCCTTTGTACATAAACCATGAAATATCCACTTCGCTAATCGTCTTGGTACTGCCCAAATCGACCTGCCACCATGCAGGCCAGGATGCAGATGTAGCCTTCCATGAGGTTTGGGGATTGCCATCGTTCGCCAGTGAAGCCGGAGAAGCGGATGCGGCTGAACTGGCAGTCGCTGCTTTGCCTTGCGCGTGATTCACAAGAGATGGCAGGATGACTGTGCCTGTGGCAGCATCCAAATCCCAGCTACTGTACCAGTTCAGGGTAGCCGTTTTATTGGAGTCATTCAGGGTCAGTGGCAGCCAGATGAATTTGTGATCGCTCAGATTGAGCGGGTTCCAACGGTCACCCATATAGATGTAGCTGGTTCCTGCGCTACCTGTAATTGTGGCGATGGAGTGGATTTGCGAGCCGTAAGCCGCCGGATCACCGAAAGGAGACAAAGCGGACCAGCTTCCAGTCATAGAGCTGGCGGTTGCATAAGCGCCCTGATTGGGATACCAGCCGGATGCCTGCGAGGTGAACAGGTAGTAGGTGTTGTTCTTTTTCACAACAGCAGGCGCTTCACGATAACCATTTTCAAAAATCCAGCCAACGAACGACTGCACGCCTGTATAATCAGCTGTTAGCTTGAAAATCGCCATTGTATCGTTGGCGCCGCCATTTTTACGTGAAGCTGTAATGAGGTAACCGCTGCCGTCGGTATCTGTGAACACCGTCATATCACGAGATTCATAATTCAGCGGGCGGAAGCTGCCTCGGTAGGTGAAGTTCCCGTCGGGTGTATCGCTGGTAGCAACAGCTACGCGACCGAGTGAATAGTCTGTGCCATTTTCATAGTGTGCCCATAGTACATATTTTCCGGTGGATTTGTTGTAAATAACTTTGGGACGCTCAATTTTGCTCGAATTCAGCTCAGGGGCAGAATCTTTGGTGAGGATACTACTGCGGAAGGACCAATTTTTCAAATCGGTTGAGGTATATACGTTCACTTTTTCAAACTTCCAGTTTTCGGCATGCTCGCCGTACCAATAATAAGTGGAGCCTACTTTTAGGATATTACCGCTATTCGCCTGAATCGGGTTGCCTGCAGTATCTTTCCAATCCGTTCCATTCGAAATGGCTGTGCTTGTTTTTGCACTCAAGGACAGTTCTGCATTAGCGGCGTCCAAACCATTCAGCGATGGGTTCATCTCGCTCCCATAGGTTGCTTGCGTAACGTCTGTTGTATTGGCATGTGCTGCATTAGGGTGAAGCCCAGTACCCACAGACGTGAGAATAAGGCATACCCATATACCTAGCCATTTGCTATACATCCACTTCACGATATCATCTGCCTCCCTAATATAGATAGGATGGCCCCGAACAGCTTGTCCGGTACCTCATCTACGATTCTATCTTAATTGGAAGCGTTTACAAGTGGAATAAATTGAAGTCTTTCGAATCATAAATTGGAATCGGTACTGAATGAAAATGGGAATGTATATAATTGTGCGTTTTGTCATTGACACGTTCACATTATTTCAAATTTAAAGTGACTGGAATCACATAAACGGTTACTTTATGTGGGTATACTTGCTTTAATTGAAGGTTAACAAAAGGGAGCTATGTTGTAACGCCTTTTGTTCATCATTATTTTGGAGAAAAGAGGGATACAACAATGCTAAGTGAGCAAACCATTGCAACGATCAAATCGACTGTGCCTGTTTTGGAGGTACACGGAACTACAATCACCAAGCGTTTTTACCAGATGATGTTTGAGGCTCATCCCGAGCTTCTCAATATATTTAATCACGCGAATCAAAAGCAAGGACGTCAACAGGGTGCACTGGCCAATGCTGTATATGCGGCTGCACAGCACATTGACCGTCTGGAGGAAATCCTTCCCGTGGTTCGTCAGATTGCACATAAGCATCGCAGTTTGGGAATTAAGCCAGAGCATTATCCGATCGTCGGAAAATATCTGCTAGCTGCGATCAAAGACGTGCTGGGGGATGCGGCAACGGATGAGATCATTAATGCATGGGCCGAGGCCTATGGAGTGATCGCGAATGTATTTATAGATGTGGAAGCTGAAATGTACAAGGAGGCTGAACAGCAGCAGGGAGGTTGGTCAGACTTTAAGAACTTTGTTATACAGAAAAAGGTTAAGGAAAGCGCGCGAATTACGTCCTTTTACCTGGTGCCGCAGGATGGACAGGTGCTGCCTGCATTCGAGCCTGGGCAATATATCAGCTTGAAGATGGAGATTCCGGGTGAACATAATACTCATATCCGTCAATATAGCCTTTCTAGTGCACCAGGAAAACCTTACTACCGGATATCCGTAAAACGAGAGGATGCTGTAGGGTCTCGTCCAGCGGGCAAAGTATCTGTGTATCTGCATGAGCACGTGCAGGAGGGCGATGTACTATTGGTATCTGCACCGGCGGGTGACTTTACCCTGGATCGGACAGATCGCAGACCTGTTGTATTGATCAGTGGTGGAGTCGGGCTCACCCCGATGGTCAGCATGCTGGCTTCCCTGGTGGAGACTGCTCCGAATCGGCCCGTCACTTTTGTCCACGCAGCAGTCAGCGGAGATAACCATGCTCTGCGTAATGAGGTGGAAGAACTAGTCGCTACACATGCACAGGCCGCAGTTCGGTGGTGCTACAGCAGACCAACGGAGCAGGATCGGCTAGCTCAGGCCTTTCATAAGGAAGGACATCTGGATCTGGCCTGGCTGCAATCCGTGATACCGGAACGTAACGCTCAGTATTATTTTTGTGGTCCTCAGGGATTCATGCAGTCCGTATATGGGCTGTTGAAGGAGTGGAATATCCCTGCATCGGATATCCACTATGAGTTTTTTGGCCCTGCAACTGTGTGGGAAGCAGATGCACAATGAAATATTTAAAAAGACGAAGGATAGCTATCCTTCGTCTTTTTTTCAATGAATACAATGGGAAATCCTATTCATTGGACACTGCTCACTGGTTACTAATTCTTCTTAGTGTACTCATATTTTCATAAAGTAGGCGGACGCAAAAATTCTATATGCTGCGGCATATACTGGCGTAAAGCCTCTGGAATGCGGATCGAACCGTCCTCCTGTTGGTGATGCTCTAGCAACGGGATCAAGATCCGAGGCGAAGCGACCGCTGTATTGTTAAGTGTGTAACAATATTGTAGCTTGCCGTCCGCATTACGGTACCGGATGTTAGAACGACGCGCCTGAAAATCAAGTAGCTGGGACGACGAATGCGTCTCCCCATAAGCCTGTCGGCTAGGCATCCATGTCTCAATGTCTATCTGCTTGTAGGTTTTTTGCGACATGTCGCCTGTACAGACAGCCATCTTGCGGTAGGGCAGCTCCAGCAGTTGAAGCAGATCCTCCGCATTGCGCGTGATCTCCTGAAACATCTGTTCTGAAACGTCCAGACTCGCTTCACAGATGATGACCTGCTCCACCTTGGCAAACTGGTGCACACGATACAGTCCGTGCACGTCCCTTCCGGCCGAGCCAACCTCGTTGCGGAAGCATACGGATACGGCTGCCAGCCGAATTGGGTCCGTAACGTCTACAATCTCACCGCTGTAATACGAGACCAGCGGAACTTCCGAGGTGCCTACAAGCCATTGATCCTCTCCTGCGATACGGTACGTCTGATCCAGTCCAAGCGGGAAAAAGCCAGTGCTGCGCATTGCCTCCGAGCGTACCATTAATGGAACGTCCAGCAGCTGAAATCCTCGTTCGCTCAGCAGATCAACAGCAAGCTGCTGTACAGCCCGGTGCAACGCGACCCCAGCTCCCGTCAGATAGTAGTTACGGGTACCGGCTGTTTTGACACCGCGAGGCACATCGATCAGGTTGTGAAGCTGGCCGAGCGTCATATGATCCTTGGGTTCAAATCCAAAGTCAGGTATCGTTCCGACCCGTTCCAGTTCTACATTATCTTGATCCGACTGGCCTCGCGGCGTATCTGGCGATACGATATTAGGCATTAGAAGCAAGAGTTGTTGAAACTGTTGCTCTACCTCCTGTTGCGGGGCTTCCAGAAGATCTAGCCGTCCGTTAATTTCTTTGACCTGCCGCTTAGCCTCATCCGCCTGTTCATTTTTCCCGGCCTGAATTAGCGCCCCAATATCCTGACTACACTGATTGCGCGTCTGACGAAGCTGTTCCACTTCCTGAAGCAGCTGCTTTCTCCGATCATCAAGGGTCAACAGTTCTGCGACCGATACTTGTATTCTTTTGTCGTCTGCCGCTGTCTGAACCTGCTCTTGATGCTCTCTAATCCACTTGATATCTAACATGACACCGCACTCCTTTTCGGATAAAAATACAAAAAGCGCCCCATCCACATGGGACGAGGAGCGCTTTGATCTCGCGGTGCCACCCAAATTGACCGGACAGCATGACAGATGTCATGACTCTCCAATCCACTTTGCTCCGCTTTAACGGGCGGGTCCGGTTTACTTAGGAACATATCGCCATATCGTACACTAACGTATAATCCTTGGCGTAAACGCCTCCGAGTTGGATGCTCTTCACAGGCACAATGTCATTTGCTTTTTTGTTAGTATACGGATTTTTGGCAGGTTAATCAAGCTACAACAATTTTTTAAGCTGCTTGTGTGAGCTTCTGAGATACCTAACATACCAGCATATTGCTGTTGTCTAGCATGTGGATGGTTTCATACAGATCTAAAATAAGTTGGGCCATGATCTCTTTAGGTTGAAAGACTTGTACACGCATAAATACGATCTCGAGCATATAGTTGCAATCTTTACCTATCAGAAAGCCTTTAAAATCACTTAATTCTTCGGCAGATAGACAAAAATGACAAGACTGCTAAAAGAGGCTGTCAAGACTTTCTCGACAGCCTGAGAAGGACTAGCCCTTCTTCTTTTTTTTCAAATATCCATATTCACTTATAATTAAGTAAGCTACTCCAATAATTAAAGCAATTACGGAAAAAACTTTTAAAGAACCAAACGGAGCATAAAAAGGATTTAACTGCCCGGCTCCTATAATTGCTGCACAAAGATAATAAGAAGAATACAACATAGCAGATATAAAACAAAATATTGTTCCTATGGCAGCCCTATTCATTGTTTGTTTACTCTCCTTTGAAATATTTTGGAATCTGTCCAAAATATATAAACACTTATTATAATCCAAAGGGTTACACACATCAACTTTTGGAGATTATCAATAGCCTCACACCTATTTATGGTCAGTCAACGGATGGGGAAACGCAAGAGAGGATTATAGATAAATCTGAAATATACACTCAGATAAATGGAAACAAGTAAAAAGCATCATTATAACCTACAGAATGGCTGACTCTTAAAACGTATAAAAACCAAAACATGGACATGCTTGCGATCAAAGCTATAGTGCCACTTACTGAATACATGTATATTTCTCCTTTCGATTCGGATTTCATGTTTGCGAAGGGGAAAGGTAGGCTTTATTTCTTATGTATATCCATTCTACTTCATCTGTGATGATGAAACTGGAAGAATATTTAAGTAATAGCCTTAAATCAGCGTCCAAAATGGGCTATAGTCTCTATAATGATATTTTAATTTCATGTAAAATGTAATGATTACCAAAACGACAGCGATGGAGGGGAACATGGAGGATTTTAAAGATCGTTTACATACGATCCGCCAAGAACAGAACAAGCTGCTCAAGGAGTATCAAACATTAATCGCAGATTACGAAGCTTCAGATATCATTTTGGAAAACGAGGTTCTGCGAAAAAAGTTCGAGGATTATCAGGCTCGCTGCATCCACTTGGAAGAGCGGGTACGACATATTGAGCAGGAAAATGGAAAGCTGCGTACTGCGCTGACGGAGCAAATGCTGAGCGAAAAGGCGAATATGATTCGTATTTCGCGGGAAAAGCTGGAGACCTATTTTGCTTCCAGAACCGCAGAAGGGGAAAACCGGCTGACTTCCATTGAATATGGGGCTAAAAACCGGGTGGACCAGCTTATTCAGCAAACCACTCATGAGCTTAAAGAGGATCAGGATGAGATCATCGCTAGACTGAGACTGTTCTCGGAGGAGATTCGTGACCGGATCATGGAGCAACGCAGGCGGTTTCAGGAGGCAGAGCGCAAATTGCTTCATCAGACGGAAAATGAGCTCCATCAGCTCGGGGAAGAAGAGATCAACGAAGAAACGATGCAGAAGCGCATGAAGCAGAATCAGTTTGAAATGATGCTGGGATTGAACTGGATCAACAAGCTGGGGATTTTGCTCATTATCTTGGGTGTGGGAGCCGCTTTTAAATACTCATACTCGAACTGGTTTACAGGGAATATGAAGGGCGTTGCGTTCTTTTTGCTAGGAGCGCTGATGCTGGGCGGCGGCGAGTGGTTGTATCGCAAGCAGAAGCAGACCTTTGCGCTCGGTATTTTGGGCGGCGGTATTTCTGTACTGTACGGGTCCATTTTTTATAGCTACTTTTTGCTAGAAATCATAGGAATGTATACAGGCATAGGCTTGTCCGTACTAGTTACGGTGACCGCTGTGCTGTTGTCCTTAAGATATGAATCTCGAACGATATGTTCCTTCGGTTTAGTAGGGGGATATCTTCCGTTATTCTCCTATATGGCAGCAAACGGGCTGGAAGGAAACGCCGTGTATATCGCGATGGGCTATCTATTCCTGCTGAACCTGCTAATCCTGCTTGTATCCTTCCGCAAACGGTGGGTCATCGTGCAATATATCAGCTTTCTGCTCAATACCCCATTAATGGTTGTACTCGCGTGGTTATCAGAAAGCAATATAGCCAGCATGCTATATGCAATCATTACATTTGCGATGTATCTCGGGATGACACTGTGGGTGCCGTTCCGACTCAAAACAAAACTATCATGGCTGGATTTCTCCTTGCTGGCCCTGAATACAGTTGTGAGCTGTTCCGTTCTGTATTCCCTGTTCGGCGATGCAGGTCTGGATGATTACAAAGGATTACTGGCACTCGTCTTTTGCTTGGTGTATGGGGGCTTGGGCCAATGGGTTCGGCGATATATTCCAGAGGAGAAGCAAACCAAAATACTGTTTTATGCGACATCATTGACCTTTGCCATTCTCATGATTCCGTTCCAGTTTGGAGTCAGATGGTTGTCGATGGGCTGGTTAATCGAAGCTGTGCTTCTTACATTGTATGGACATCGCTACCGCTTGAAAGAATTGGAGCGTGCAGGATGGGGCATTCTAGGATTGTGTCTGGGCGCATTCTTTTTCATTGATTTCCCTATATATCTGTTGTCAGGATTTGAGACAGATTATTTTGGGCTTAAATATACGCTCATTACACTGGGAATGTTGATCGTTACTGTCTTCTATGCGATTGAATTTAGGCGTCCAAATGCTTTCAAAAACAATCGTTTGTACGAAATGCATATCATGCAAGGATTTAAGTATGTAGCTTTGGTGAATGTGTACTTTTATCTTTTGTATGAAGCTAGGCATTGGTATAACATTGTCGTATCCGATGAGTTTGCGCATTACTCTTTGTACAAGGTATTGTTGTTTACCTGCGTATCGCTGGTATTGGCTTATTTCCTGCCTAAAGTGAAACTGCTGTACGATCGGGTGATTAAATACTACAGTCTGGCGTTGTACGTCATAGGCTACGCGCTGGCACTGGTGGTTACCGTAGCGATTCCAACCTTGCATGAAGACTATGTGCAAAATACGGCTGCTGATTATGTGGCGTTAATTGTACTGGCAGCCTTTAATGTACTGGTATTCTTCAGCAGCAAGGACTTCCTAAACGCACTGATGACGCGGCATTATAGAAGTAATGAGCTATATCCGGTCATTATGGGTGTATATTTGTTGGGCATCATTACTGCCTTTCTCGGAGTTCAGTTCCGTCTGGGAGACGCAGGTCTTGTATTCAGTCTGGTGTATCTCCTGCTGGCCATTTTGTATATTGTATATGGCTTCCTCAAGCGAGTGGTCTACATTCGTCGATTTGGATTGGGCTTGACCTTGCTATCTACAGGTAAGCTGCTATTGTACGATCTACACCAGTTAACGTCGGGAAGTACGATTGTAGCCTATTTCTCATTTGGGGTTGTCTTGCTAGCTATTTCATACATTTACCAAAAAGTATCCAATCGTATGGGAGAGACCATAATAAAGAAGGATGCTGAAGAAAAAATGTAGTTTTTTGTTGTATTGTGTAGATCCCGAACATTATGAAAATAAATCCGGTAATAGTGAAAAATTATGCATGACCTTACATCCTACTTACGCTATAATGAGAAAAAATTATTTATGTACGCATGCTCAAGTTTATGCGTAAGTAGAGAGAATGAGGGGGATACCATGAATTTGGGCAAGGGGCAGAATAACCTGTCTGATAAGAATGAACGCTTCTCGTCGGCTGGATTCATTTTGGCAGCGATCGGGAGTGCGGCAGGACTAGGTAACATCTGGAAATTTCCGTATATTACCGGACAATATGGCGGAGCTGCATTTTTCTTGTTGTTTATTGTCTGCTTGTTGCTTGTTGGTTTGCCTGTGCTTTTAGCAGAGCTTGCGCTTGGTCGTGCAGGTCGAGGAAGTGCTGCCTCTGCAATGGTGAAAGTAGGCGGACATCCAATTTGGGGCAAGATGAGCATTATGTTTGTTATCGTGCCGTTTGTTATTTTGTCGTTCTATGCCATTGTAGGAGGCTGGACACTACATTATGCCGTAGAGGCATTTAGCGGAAGTCTGTTTTCGAATAATGATTTTGCTGGCCAGTTTGCTTCATTTTCCTCTGGCTATGCACCGTTGGTGTGGTTGTTAATTGTTTTTGCATTTACAGCAGTCGTGGTTACCCTTGGGGTATCGAACGGAATTGAAAAGTTCAATAAAATTTTGATTCCTGCTAAGGTCATCCTGTTGCTCGTGCTGATGATTAACGCTCTCATGCTGCCAGGTTCTGGTGCGGGTGTATCCTTCTTTTTGAATCCTGACTTTTCTAAGTTAAGTATAGAATCTGCATTGGTTGCTTTGGGACATGCCTTCTTCTCCCTCTCACTGGGGATGGGGATCATGGTCACATATGGTGCTTATGTAGATCGTCGACAATCGCTGGGTGGAGCCATGTTGGCAGTTGGTGGCGGGGATTTAATCTATGCGTTTATCGCAGGTATGATCATTTTCCCTACAACCTTCTCCTTTGGTATTAATCCTGCCCAAGGACCGTCTTTGGTCTTTATTGCTTTACCGGCTGCATTCTCTGCCATGCCTTTCGGAGCTTTCTTCGGCGGTTTGTTCTTCGTATTGCTGGCGGTTGCAGCATTAGGCTCTATGGTATCCCTGCTGGAGGTACCCGTAGCTTATGTTATGGAGCGGTTCCGCTGGGGCCGGGTTCGCTCGGTTGTCATCGTATCGATCCTGTGTCTGTTGCTGGGTGTCCCTTCTGCATTGTCTATGGGGTTGGTTCCAGAGTTAAAGGTGGGCGACAAATCCTTCTTTGACTTTGTTGACTTCACAGCGTCCAATATCTTCCTGCCATTGGGCGGCTTACTGATAGTTATATTCACAGGGTACTACTGGAAAACTGCTGGCGAACATGCCAATCTCAAGCCTTTCTGGTTCCGTGTATGGTTGTTCGGCCTTCGGTATGTTGCACCGATCCTGATGTTGTTGGTCTTCCTTCATACTTCAGGGATCATCAAATTTTAATAGCTACGAACCAAAAAAGGTATTTTCTCCCTAAGGGAAGAGATGCCTTTTTTTGTATATCTATCAGTGGTTACCTAAGTGTGGAAAGGAATGATATAATAAAAACATTGTCATTAATTTTAACTTCAATGAAATCATTACGATTATGAAGTTTTATATAATGAATGAAAAGGCTACAGGGCATCGCACAGACGGTGTGCAGGAGAGGGAAAGGGCAGAAGAGCATTGAAACAGACAGAGAGTTCGAATTTGCAAGAAGGACGGCGGCTGAAATGAAGTTTAATCGGTTGTCGTCGCAACGTCGTTATATGCCAGGTTTGGATGGATTAAGAGCGCTGGCGGTCATCGCAGTCATTGTGTATCATCTGAATCCGGATTGGTTGCCGGGTGGTTTGTTGGGTGTAGGCGTTTTTTTTACTTTGTCGGGGTATCTGATTACAGATATTCTAGTCAGTCAGTGGGATACATATCATAGTTTTAAAATGAAAGATTTCTGGGTGCGTCGTGCCAGAAGGCTGCTGCCTGCCATGCTGACGGTTGTGGCTGTCATTGTCCTGTGCTCGTTGCTCTTCGATCCGTCACGGCTTACGGCCTTGCGCGGAGATGTACCTGCCGCATTGGTGTATATGAGCAATTGGTGGTTTGTTTTCCATCAGGTTTCGTATTTTGAAAGTTTCGGCCCTCCTTCTCCGCTTGGGCATCTGTGGTCGCTAGCGGTGGAGGAGCAGTTTTATATCCTGTGGCCTTTACTGCTGGCGCTGGGGCTGAAGTACATGCCCAAGCGTATTGTCCTGGCCGGCTGGGTGATTTGTCTGGCGTTAATATCGGCGCTCCTGATGGCCGTGATTTACGTACCGGGAAGCGATCCGAGCCGGGTGTATTATGGCACGGATACACGCGGCTTCGCTCTACTGATTGGTGCGGCGCTGGCCTTGGTATGGCCAAGCGGCAAGCTGAAAGAGCATGCTTCTGCAAAGGCGCGCTTGCTTCTGGATAGCATCGGTGCAATCAGCTTGCTGCTGCTTTGCCACTGGGCGTGGGCCTCGAATGAATATGACCCAGCTCTGTACCGCGGCGGCTTGCTGGGCATTGCTGTGGTTACTGCTATTGTGGTTGCAGCGTTGGCGCACCCGGTGAGCCATCTCGGTCGCCTGCTTGGACGCAAGCCGCTGCGCTGGATCGGCGCCCGTTCCTACGGACTGTATCTATGGCATTTTCCGGTTATCACGTTAACTACACCTCAGGTGGACACCGATGGTGTGCATGTGGTGCGTATCGTTATACAATTGCTAGCTACCATCCTGTTGGCGTCTCTCTCGTTTAAATATATCGAGGAACCGATTCGACACGATGGATTCCGGCACTGGCTTGCAGGAATTCGTGCAGCGGTTCGTCGACAGATGCGGTGGAGATGGGTCTCTACAACCGCAACAGCAATGCTTTGTGTAGGTATTGGTGTGGGTACCGTTCACCTGTACGTGGCATCTCCTGACGCAACGTTGCAGGCGGCATCTAGTGATGAGCAGCCAATTGCAAAGGCGATGCCGCCGCTTCACGGAACGGTGTCTGTAGCTTCCATGGAGTCTACAGACACCAAGCCGCAAGGAGCCAAGGACAGTAAGGCTCCATCCCAAGCCCAGACGCCTAAAGACACGGCAGTCAAGGCTGGTACTACGGATGGCGTTACGACGCAGACGGAACCTTCGACCACATCCAAACAAGCTAAGCCTATGACAGGCGATGGATCGAGCGTGACCGCTATTGGAGACTCTGTCATGCTCGATGTACAGTCGTACATTCAGGAATACTTCCCGGGGGCTGTTGTAGATGGGCGGATCGGCCGTCAGATGGCGGAAGCGCCCGCCGTACTGGAGCAACTGAGACAGAACGGACAGCTGGGCAAGACGGTTATTATTGAGCTGGGTACGAACGGCGCTTTTACCAAGGAACAGTTATCCGATCTGCTCGCCAGTCTGAAGGATACAAAGCATATTATACTTGTGAATACCCGTGTACCTCGGCCGTGGGAGAGTATTGTAAACAAGCATCTTGCTGAAGCTGCATCCCAAGACCCACGAATTACAATGATTGACTGGTATGCAGCAAGCTCCGGTAAAAACTCATATTTTGAGCATGATGGAGTACATTTAAAACCTAAAGGTGCTAAAGCCTATGCGTCTTTGCTGGCTCAGGCCCTAACGAAGCAATCTTAATGAACAGAACCGCAATAATATTCATAAATTATGCAAATGCAAGATAAGAAGCCACCGGGAGTAGGTTGTCCGTCCCCTGGTTGAAGTGCCCCCCTAAACTTTCATCGGCCAAACCTCACGGGTTTGCAATGTTCGTTGTAAGGTGCGCTTTCACCCTGCTCCGGTGGTTTTTTTATTTTAGGGTGGAGGTACATAATCTAATGGAAAAGGGTTATTCACATAGTAGAACAAGAGAGCACCGCTTGAAGAGGAACAGAAGAAGGCTAATGCTGATTGCTATTGTATTATTTGTGGCAGGCTGCATTACTTTTATTGCGATAAAGGTCTCAGATAGCAAACCACATGCGCCGACCCAGGAGCTTGCTAAAAAAACAGATTCTGTATCCAAGGACTCATCCAAAGTTAAAGCCAGCGCAGGGGCAAAGGATAAAGTGGTCCCTCCAAAAAATGATCCCGGTGTAGAAGACGGTGCCTTTGTTGAAAAATATTTAAATCAGCAAATGCTAGGACAAATGCCCGATGGAGCCGATGGTAAAAAAGTGGCCTACTTATCCTTTGATGACGGTCCATCCGTGACGGTCACCACCCAAATATTGGACATTCTGAAAAAGCAGAAGGTCAAGGCCACCTTTTTTATTGTAGGTAAAGAAGCCAATGAAAATGAGCATACCCGGAACCTTATCAAAAGAATTGTCAAAGAGGGTCACGCGATAGGAAACCATACGTACTCACATAACTATAAGTATTTATATCCGAATAGACGAGTAAATACGGATCATGTTATGCAGGAGATCGAGAAGAACAATCAGGTTCTAAAAAGCATTCTGGGACCAGAATTCTCCACCAGAATGATCCGATTCCCCGGGGGGCACATGACATGGAACAGAAGAGATCCACAGGGAATGGCTGCTCTGGATAAGATTTTGCTTCAAAAGGACTATCATCAGGTGGACTGGAATGTATTAACGAAGGATGCAGAGGGAAAATCCAAGAAAGCACCCGCACTAATTAATCAGTTTATGAGGTCAGTCAAAGGCCGAGAAAAAGCGATCATACTCATGCATGACACTTATGGTAAAGAAGAAACAGCCAAAGCATTGCCGCAAATTATAGAATATCTGAAGAAACAGGGATATGAATTTAAGGTTATGAAGTAAAATAGATATGGGAAAAGGACGGGGCTTATCGCCACCGTCCTTTGTGCTATTTAAAAGTACATAGACCTCATCATTTAGATGCGCTCTGCTTCACCCATCGCTTGAATGAAAGCTCCGATCCCTTTGGGATCGTTAGTTATAATCGGCTCACTGATATAGTAAGCGAAGGTACCATCCCGGCGATCTTTACCACCCAGACCGCTTACTTGTACTGTTTTGTTCAGATTCACAAGTCCTTCTTCAGTAATCGTGATAAACTCATCGATAATGCCTTTACGGATGATTTCTGCTTCTTGACGATAATGCTCTGGCAGATAACCTTTGCGAACACCTTTGGCAATAGCGTACAAAATCATGCAGGAAGCAGATGCTTCCAGATAGTTGCCTTTCACATGGCCCAGATTGAGCACCTGATAAAAGACGCCGCTTTCTTTATCACGCACTTTCAGCAAGGCTTCCAGTGTTTCTCTCAGCATATCAATCAAGACGGGACGATCTGCATGATCTTCTGGAATGTAGTCCAGCACGTCGACGAGTGCCATGACAAACCAGCCCATTGAGCGGCCCCAGAAATTTTTGGAACAGCCGGTTTCCGGGTTGCACCAATGTTGTTCCCGCTTCTCATCCCAAGCGTGATAGAGCAGACCCGTTTCAGGATCACGCGTATGCTTGTAGCATAGCTTGAATTGCAGAGTCACATCGTCAAATTCTGACGGATCTCCGAATTCACGAATAAACTCAGCATAGAACGGAGCACCCATGTACAAGCCGTCAAGCCAAATTTGATACGGGTAAATTTGTTTGTGCCAGAATGCACCCTCGCTTGTGCGTGGGTGTTTTTCCAGCTGACTGCGTAATTGGTAGGCTGCCTTTTTATAGCGTTCATCGCCTGTGGCACGATACAGAGTGAAGAGCAGCTTGCCGTTATTCACATGGTCAATATTATACTCATCTACTTTATAGCGCTGAATCACGCCATTTTCATCAACAAAGTGGTCCATATGTTTTTTTATATATTCCATATACTTGGGATCGCCTGTCAGTTCGCCAACCCATTCCAAACCTCTGTAAATCACGCCATGGTCATATTCCCATTTTTCATAAAATTCCGGACTCCGTTTAAGCACGGAATCGCTCATACGTACAGCCCAGGAATCTGTTTTAGTAGGATTTGTTGTTGGTTGCGATGTTGAATTTGCCATGATACAGTCACCTCTTCAGTAAAGTTTAATCTGTAATGTTATTGTTGTTACATAGACGGAGTGTGTGTCTTAGGATCAACGGGTTTGTTCTTAAAGCCCACATTATTATTGCCCCAGCACCGGTCGTAGTTGAAGCCTGTCAGTTGTTCGAACACTTTTCGAGCTTCTGGCTTGGCTGATTTCATGGAGCCACCGTTTTTGAGGCGGTCAATCTCGGCGATAAGCTTCTTGTGGCTGTCAATATCCAGCTTCATTACGACAGAAGCAATCATCCCGATGATCGCAAGAACGATGGTACCAACCACGAGCACATAAAAGATAGCGTGCTGAGCAGAGACTGGCTGACTATCAGCTCCAGATACAAAGCCAAAGTGCTGTAACACCCAGCCGAGAATGAAAACGACAACAGCCCGCACCATTTTCCCGGCAAAAGTCATCATCCCCGCATAAATACCTTCCCGGCGACGACCGGTCAACGCTTCATCCACATCGGCAAGGAACGTGTATTGATTCCAAGGGATGTAGTAGACGCCACCTGTACCAAGCCCCATGAACAGCGTGATGACATATAGCCACATCATCGTATTAGAGGCTCCTGTGATATAGAGCAGACCATAACCTGCTACGCTAAAGCAAACGACGACGAGTGCGGCGATGAAAGGCATGCGAAACCCTTTACGCACACAGAATTGGATGAAGAAATAGGTAGAAATCAATTGAATGACAGAGTTAAAGCTGTTCAGATTGGATACCATTTCCGAGCTTTGGAATAAGGAAAAAACAATAAAGTACGTAAAAGCTGAAGTAAACAGCCACTCAGCGGAAAAGCCGCCCAGGTACATCCCGAGATGATGACGGAACGTCTTTACCCGAAAAGTAGAGGAAATATCGATGAACAATTTTTTCATGGAATCTATAAAGGAAAGCGGAGCTTCACCTTCCAGTTCCTTTTGCAGTTCCTCACTTGGACGTTCCCAGGAGTTTTTGTACAAAAATGCCATGGCAATCAGCAGGATTGCTGCAAAAACGAGACCGGTATACAAGAAAGGCAATGGAGAGTCTTTGCCATAAGCAGCAATAAAGCGACCAGGGATAAAAGCGGCGGCGAAATTGGCGATTTTACCGAACATGGCCTTCCATCCGGTCAATCTGGAGCGTGCGCCAAAGTCCCGGGTCATCTCGGATGCTAGTGCTTCATAAGGCACCATGACAGAGGTGTACACCAGTTCAAACAGCACGTACGTACTCAGGTAATACCAGAAGCCCAACCCATCTATCCAAAGCATCGGATACACGAGCATCAGCGGAATACCCATCATGATGAAAAAACGGCGTCTGCCGAATTTACGACCTAAGCGGGTTCGGTGAAAGTTATCGCTGATAAAGCCCATGATCGGATTGCTGACCGCATCTATCATGCTGGCAACAGAGAAAATGGCTGCGGCCTGAACAGGGGACAGTCCGCAAAAGGTTGTATAAAAGTACATTAACCATGCACCGCTAATAGCAAGTGCACCACTTCCCAGCATGTTACCGCTTCCATAGGCAAGTGTATGTTTCAGTGTGATTTTTCGTTCCATGATCTGTTCACCTCATATTTTGTCTGGTTATGAGGACAATCACCGGTCGCTATATTATGCAGAATGGTCTAGGTTGGTAGATGGGCCAGGCGTCCTGATTAGGTGGGGCTTTTACCGTGCCCCTATATTTCCGCTCGGAGTACCCGAGCCAATCAGATCGCTTCCTTTGGCCAGCTTAAGGAAATCACCCAGCTGGATGGAACCGTCTGTACTTCGAGTGATGGAAGGCACGAGACTAACAAAGTCGTCTGCACTGGCTGCGAGACCTTTGGCATTCGTCGTTTTTTTGTTTTTCCACCAGACGTTTGAGTTATCTTGATCCGTACCACTTGTTTTATCACTTGCTGTTCCCTCGAAGGAAAGATTATTAATGAACACGTGTTCACCCTTATCAAAGGCGAAATTGCTTTGTCCATTGTCCCATGAAGTATTGTTGGTCAAAGTAATGGTGCCAGGGTTGCTATTGTAGGTGAATCCGTGTTTTTTGTTTTGGAAAGCAATACTGTTTTTTACAATATGGTTGACCTTGATTTTGTCTCCACCCAGCTTAAAGCCGTTGCCGTCACTGTTCGCAGTAGACGTTCCATCAGCGGTTTGCCCGTTGTGATGGGCCACACTGTTCAAAATGGTTACGGCACCGATAGGGCCTGTTTCCGTTTTGCTGTACAGATCCCAGCCATCGTCTACGTTGTATGCTGCCAAGCAGTTATCGAACACATTGCCTGATCCTACAGTCAGTTTAGCCGCGAAGCCATCGGCATCCTCGCCATTATCGGGATCGGCGTTATCGTGAGAGTAGGAATTCAAAATCAAATTGTTCGCAGGCCACTCACTGGTAGAAGCGTTAGGGGAGTAGCGTCCGAGTTGGAGCCCGGTATCCCGATTGTGGTGGGTCTCGACGTTTTCAATCCGGTTATTGCTGCCGCCGATATAGATACCGTTATCACCGGCACCTTTGACTTCAAGACCTTTTACCAGCCAGAAGTCCCCGTTAAGCTGAAGTCCACGATTAGCTGAACCAAAGGCCTGAGCAGAGAAATCAAGTACGGGCTTTTCACTACCGTAAGCGACCAATCCTTTGAGTGAGCCGTTACTGCCGTTATTTCCACGCTGAATTGTAATCGTTGAGGAGTAGGCGTATTTACCACCGCGCAGGTAGATGGTTTTGCCAGGAGCAATTTGTGTCAGTGCTGCTTCGAGTGTTGTAGGACTAGATATGGTGCCTGGATTGGACACGTTACCATTTGGAGCCACATACAAATCGCCTGCCGCTAACGTGGTGGAAACAGTTGTTGAATCGGTTGCACTGACTGCCTCCTCTGTAAGTGTGGTAGAGGGGAGGTTGTTGGATGGAATATCCGCGTAAGCGGTTCCAATAAGGCAAGAAGAAGCAAAAACAAAAGAAACACCGAGTCTTAGAGCGTTAAAGCCGTTTTTTGGACGATCATTCCGTTTAAACATGTAAATTCCTCCTTATCTGAGCTCATATTTTAAAAGAAGATAGCACATATAAAAGTCGCTCATGCTGTCTTTCCATTAAAAAATCAGGACACCTCCTGGGGGGACAGATTGATCTATCATAAGTCCAAAACGCTCTAAGAAGTATATGCACAGTGTAATATATGTTAACGTTTGCATCAACAGTTTTTTATTGTGTTTTTGATATTGTGAAAAAAAGTTCACACTTTTGTTTCAACTAAAAATACAATTTTGCTAGACTGGGAAAATTTGATTATACTTAAACATTATACATATAATAGAAATGAAAACTGTGAGAAAAGGGGGGTTTAGCGCATGGAGAGCGGGAAGCATTTAACAAGTTCAACTTCCGAACCATTGCAGGAAAAGCGGCCGCGAATGAACAATGAGATGATCGATTGGCTTAAGGCAATTATTGTTGCCATTGTGCTCGTGTTCATTATACGTTGGCTGTTATTTGCGCCGTTTATTGTTGAGGGAGCATCCATGGAACCGAATTTCAAAACAGATGAACGAGTGGTCGTGAATAAGGTAATTTACGATTTTCGTGACCCCAAGGCAAGTGAGGTTGTTGTATTTCATGTAAAAAAGGAACAAAAGGACTTTATTAAGCGTGTGATTGGAGTGGCTGGAGATACGATTCAGTATCAAGGTGATCATCTTTATGTGAATGGTAAGAAAGTAGAGGAGCCATACATTCAAGAGGCTATCCAAGATGCTCACGCCAAGGGAGAATTATATAACAATGTGGACTTTCCAAACGGTACCATAACCGATTCCAAGGTTCCTGATGGGTATATTTTTGTGATGGGTGACCACCGCAATAATAGTAGGGATAGTCGTGCAATTGGTTTTGTTTCCATCAAGGATATTGTCGGACGTGCGGATGTGATCTTTTGGCCGATCGATAGCGCGCAATGGGTTAAGCATAAATAAGGCCCGAGCGCCTAAGATGGGAGGTAGTTGCTCACTTTAGGCGCTTTTTCAAACTCATTATATGTTTTTCGTAAACGGGTCAGGCAACTTGCGCCAGTCCTGTTCCATTTCTTCAGGGGTTAGCAGTGTCTCATCCAAGCTACGCTCGATTTTTTCCCGGTTCATATCGATACCAATAAATACGAGTTTGGTAACCCGGTCGCCATATTTCTCATCCCAATCGGGTGTTTTTTCAAAATCATCCCCGAGATAGTATTGTCGTTCTTCTTCAGTCAAAGCAGACACCCATAGTCCTGCGCGTGCGAATTGTTTGGAGCTACCCGCCTGACTGAATGTAAAGGCAGTACGGTTTTGCGTGGCGAGCCACACTAATCCCTTGGAACGTACAACCTCAGTAGGCCATTGAGCCAGCCATTTTAACAAACGTTCGGGATGAAATGGGATTTTACGCTTGTACACAAACGAAGCAATGCCATATTCCTCTGTCTCCGGTACGTGCTCATCCTTGTTCATTTCCTGTATCCAGCCCGCAGCCTGACTAGCTGTTTCAAAATCAAAGCGATGCGTGTTTAAAATCTCTTTTGGGTCCACTCTACCGTATTCGGAACGGATGATTTTGGCGTTCGGTTGAATGCCGCGTAATGCCTTTTCCAGTCGTTCGAGTTCCTCTGGCGATACCAGATCGCATTTATTAATGATTAGCACGTCACAAAATTCCACCTGCTCTATGAGCAGATCAACGATGCCGCGTGCATCCTCTGCCGCCATTTCCTGTCCACGATCCTTAAGAGAGTCCCTAGAATAAAAGTCTTTCCAAAACTCTGGTGCGTTCACGACGGTGACCATTGTGTCCAATCGGGTCAGCTTGGTCAAATCAATTCCATTTTGCTCATCTACATAACTAAAGGTTTGGGCCACTGGAATGGGCTCACCTATACCTGTGGATTCAATAAGAATATAGTCAAATTTTTTTTCAAGCGCCAGTCGCTCTACCTCTTTTAATAAATCTTCGCGCAAGGTACAACAGATGCAACCGTTGGACATTTCCACCAGCTTCTCATCCACACGAGATAATCCTCCACCGTCACGAACGAGATCAGCATCCACATTAACCTCGCTCATATCATTGACGATGACAGCTACCCGTAAGCCTTCCCGGTTGTTCAGTACATGGTTCAGCAGTGTGGTTTTGCCGGAACCGAGGTACCCACTTAGTACCGTAACCGGTATTTTCTCATCTCTTTCCATAGCGTTTGCCAACGTAATCACTCATCCCTTCGAAAGTTTCATAAAATGTTGACTGTCAGTGGTGGCTGTCATGCGAGATAGGATAGCAGCAGCACTTTCTGTTCGGTTATTTAATCGTAATAATTACGAATAATGAGACTAGTAAATCATTTATATGGAGAAATGTCAAGGAAGGTGGAGCCAATCAGACAAGAGGACTTGCGTAAAGTTTACGCAAGTCCTCTGTGGGTCATCTGTAGGGGTGTAGTTGCCTCAGCCTTTGACGGCCCCGGCAACTACGCCTTTAACAATGTATTTTTGCAGAAAGATAAATACGATAATGGAGGGCAGCACAGCCATTACCATCGCGGTCATGGCATACTGCCAGTCTGATGTATATTGGCCAACGAAGGTATAGGCAGCCAGCGTAAGCGTTTTGGTGCTGGGTGAGCCGTTAACCATGAGCAGCGGAAGCAGGAAATCGTTCCATATCCACATCACGTCGATAATAACAATAGTAGCGGTGACCGATTTCAGCAAGGGAAAGATGACGGAAAAGAAAAGCCGAAATCCTGATGCTCCGTCGATCTTGGCGCTTTCGTCAATTTCGACCGGAATGCCTTTCACAAAGCCGTGATAGATAAACACTGCCAATGGGGCTCCAAAACCCCAGTACAGCAGGCCAAGTCCCCAAGTGCTATCTGCCAAATTCAAGTCTTTCGCCAGGCGCAAGACGGTCAGCATAATAGACTGAAATGGAATCAGCATCGGCATAATGCACAGCATGTAAATGGCAGAGCTCCACTTGCTTTTCGTCCGTGCCAGCTTATAGGCAGCGATGGAGGATATTAGCACAATGCCTGCCAGCCCGAGCACAGTAATAATCGTGTTATTCAGAAATAAGCGTGGATAGTCAATGAACTTCCATACATATACGTAGTTATCCAGCGAAAGCTGCTTGGGCAGCGCAATGACGTCGGTCATGACCTCAGCGAAGCTTTTGAACGAATTGTTAATGGCGAGAAACAGCGGGTACAAAAATAACAGCGATAATACAATCATGCCCGCTTCCAGCAAAATACGTCCCGTACGGCTGCGTTGCATCAGGCTTCAACCTCCCTGCGTTTGAAAATAGACAATTGAATAATCGTAATGACCAGCACTGCAACGAATAAAATCAAGGCTTTGGCTGTTCCGTAGCCATACAGATTGTTCTGGAACGTATCTCGGTAAATATCATACGCAATGCTGTATGTCGTACCTCCTGGCCCACCGCCAGTCAGAGATAAAATGACGTCAAACACCTTGATCGAGTTGGTCAGTGCCATGAAGACTGAGATCGTAATCGAGGGCGCAAGCATCGGTAAAATAATACTGAAAAATCTCCGAATCGGTCCTGCCCCATCCACGATGGCAGCCTCTTTTAGATCTTCAGGTACAGATTGCAGGCCTGCGATATAAATGACCATGTAAAAGCCAATGGATTGCCAGATGGATACTGCCAGAATGGAAATAAACGCGAGCCCTTCCTCGCCTAGCCAACTGAGCTGGAAGATGCCCCAGCCTGTACTGTGTCCCAGTGACTCAAAGCCTTGCATAAAGATGAATTTCCATATAAAGCCGACAATGACGAGGCTGAGGATATAAGGAATGAAGAAAGCCGCGCGCAACCAGGCCGAGCTTTTGAGCTTCATGTCGAGGACGAGCGCCAGCAAAATGGCCAGCACGTTTACCAATACAATGTACAGAATGGCATATTTGATCGTAAACCAGGCTGCATGTGCAAAGTTAGCGTCTCCGAGCAGGATTTGCTTGAAGTTATCTAGACCTACGAATTTCGGATGTTTGGATATGCCGTTCCACTTGGTCAGGGAATAGCGTATCGTCATCAAAAACGGAATATAAAATGCAATTGTAATGCACAAAATTACGGGCAGTGTGAATAAACCAAATTCCACCTTACTGCCCTTGTCGCCCCATGTTCCCCTTTTTTTCAGCATAACGCACCTCTTTTTCTCAGCATTTTCCGGTCTTTCGCTCCAAGCTGTTTAAGATATAATGAAAGTATAGGATAGCCCCTAGGGCCGGACCAATGGATTTAAGAAAACAGTTGAGGGTAAAAATGTGTACGCTTTCAAAAGGGGCGGTAATCATGATGTCAGGGCATGTAGGAACAATTCTTCGATCCATGTGGAAGCGGATTACACAAAAATTAGTGAACAAGCTCATTCTGCTTTTTACCTCGGTGATTATTCTGGTGGTGGGCTCACTCACGATTATTTCCTATCAGATGATTGAAAAGGAGTCGGTCAATCATAGCATCGCCAGCACGACGAATAATCTGCTGCTGGTCAATCAGAATTTGGAGGATTACTTGGAGGGAATGCAGCAGTTGGCCCTTCCACAGCTTCGCTATAACGATATCATGAACGCGATTGCCAATGAGAACCGGGACTACGCTGCACGAATGGTCATTGAAAATTACTTGCGCAACATGTTCTATTCCCGCAATGATCTGGAAGCGATTTATCTGTATGTGGCGGATCGGCATCAATACTACGTGGTGACTAGGGAAACGTACAATATTACAGTACGCAAAGGAATAAACACGGATATTCCCAAGCTTCCCTGGTATAAAGAGGCGATGGCCAGTACCGCTAACGAATCTTTTCAATCCTTTGTGGAGTCCCGCTCTGATATGGGCTATGTGGCGCCACAAGCCAGCTTTATGGCTTACCATCGAGTGCTGAGATCGATTGCATCCCGTCACCCGCAGGCAGTGTTGTCCTTTTATTACAACACGAGTGCCGTAGATGAAATCATGCGGAATATTCCACTGGGTAAAGGGGATCAACTGATGCTAATCAGCCCCGAACGGGTTCCCTTTTATGTGAACAGCCTTCCGCTGTATGAACGAATGCGTGATTCTGGCGTATTGGCCCAGATCGGAGAGGGAGGAAGCGGGCGAGTAACGTGGTCAGACAGCAACAGCAACCAGGAGTATTTGGTCGTGTATGATGCAGGTGAAAAGGATGGGTGGCAGCTCATCAAGCCGATTCCATATCGCCAAATTTATGAGGCAGCTACGACCACACGGAATTGGAGTTATGTCATCGGGGCTTTATTTTTAGGGGTGTCTATTATTTTGGTGACCCTGACCTCGAACGCCATTACCCGACCTTTACATAAGCTATCTACCCAGATGAAACGGTTCAGCACCGGAGATTTTGAGGCAAGGGCTCCTGTGAAGGGGCAGGACGAGATTGCGTATTTGTCGCTGCACTTTAACGAAATGGTCCAAAGAACCGAAGAACTTATTAATGAGCGCTATCGCATGAAGCTGGTCGAAAAGAATGCCATACTCAAGGCACTGGAGGCTGAGATTAATCCCCATTTTCTGTACAATGCCTTACAAGCCATATCTACACAGGCATTAAAGCGGAAGATGTTCGATATGGCGGATATGGTGGATGCATTGGCCCAAACCTTGCGGTATTCCATCAACGGCAAGGATATCGTAGCTGCCCGCGAGGAGCTCAGGCATATTGAACGGTATATAGGTCTGCAAAAGGCAAGATTCGGGACGAGACTTCAGGTCGAAGTGGTATGGGAGGACACGCTGATGGAGCTGCCAATTCCGAGATTATCCGTGCAAACGTTGGTAGAAAACTCTATCAAGCATGCACTGGAGAAAGTATCAAGTGACATTCTGATCGTCATTTCAGCCGAATTGGGTGCTACAGACGCTACAATTGCAGTCAGGGACAACGGACCTGGAATTTCAGAGGACAAGCTGAAAATAGTGCTGGATTCGTTCCATGAAAAATGGGAAGAGCGGGAGAGCGAGCATATTGGCTTGAAGAATTTGAACACACGGTTGAAGCTTTTGTATGGAGATCAGGCAGGATTATTCATACTTACGGATGAAACGGGAACGGAAATAAGAATGCAAATTCCCCGGGAAGGAGTCGACCATGTATAACGTATTGATTATTGACGATGAAGAACCGTTGCGAGAAGCCATTCGTATTGTTGGAGACTGGGATCGTCTGGGCATCGAACATATTTATGAGGCGACAAATGGAAGGTTGGGGATGGAACTGCTCGGTCAGCACCCTATCGATGTGGTGATGGTGGATATGAAAATGCCGGAAATGAACGGCATTGAATTTCTTCGTGTGATCGAAAAGGCATATCCCCATCTGCTGACCATTGTCATTAGTGGCTACAACGACTTTGAGTTCACGCGACAAGCGATTCAATCACGGGTGGTAGATTATCTGCTCAAACCTATCAATCGCCAGGATCTGAATCAGGCACTGCGCAAGGCGGTGGACATTCTGGAAAGCCGCAAGCAAAGCAAGGACGAGTTCATTAACCAAAACATTACGCTAAATATGTCGCTGCCGAAGCTGAAAGAGAAGCTGTATGTATCCATTTTGGATGGCAGCTTTAAAAGGCAGGCCAATACGGCGTTGCTTCCACTAATCGGAGCGGATCGACCAGGGAACCGCTTTGGGGTGATTGTGCTGCGGCTGCTGAACAGGGATGAGATTCGTAGGACTCGTTTTCATGGCGATGTCGATCTGATGGATTTTGCCGTAACTAATGTATTAGCGCAGACATCAGATGAACGGTTGCGTTGTTTTAGCTTCCCCCATCCGCGAAGAGAGCGTGAGGTCGTTTCGATCTGTACCCTGGCCCCAGGACAAGAAGAACATATGTCCCTCCTATTGGCACAAGTGGCACAGAAGGCGGTTGCGAACCTGCATGGGCTGTTCAGTATGGTGGTAGCAGCCGGAGTGGGCAAGCTCTGTTCAGACGTAGTGGAGCTGGCTTCTGCGTATAGGGATGCTAAGAGGTTCATTCACAATACAGATGTGTTGAAGCTGGAAGGGGAATCTATTCTCCATACGGTACCCCGGCAAATGGGGACGTCAGAGGAAATGCCATGGACGGATCGGCTGTTGTCGATCCAAAAGGATGCTCAGACCGGTCAGGCCAACCGAGCAAAGGTACTCCTGGGCGATTTACTGAAACAATTGGCAACAGGTCCTGTTTTCCGTTTACAGGATGCGGATCGATTGCTGCGGGAGTTCCATTTTTTACTGAGAGAAGCAGCGATTGAGCTGGGTACGCCTATGTCTGCGTCTAATCAGGAGGGAACTTTGGGGGAATTGGGTCGTGTGATTGAAGGCGAGCTATCTGCTGATTTTGTGAGCTTTGCCGACTACAGCCAGAGACTATACCAGATACTGGAGCTCTACATTGCCGGGGTCCAACATGCACAGGCGGGTAACCAACCCTTTGATATTACAGAGATCAAAAAATACATCGAGCGATACTATTTTGAAGATATCAAAATCTCGTTTTTTGCCGAAACCTATTTTTTGAGCCGGGAATATCTGATGAAGTTGTTCAAGCAGCAATTTGGTTACGGCATTCACGAATATGTACAGAAGGTCAGAATGGACAAGGCGAAGGAGCTACTGGGTGATTCCAGCCTGAAAATTCAGGAAATTTCCGATATGCTCGGTTACAAGGATAAAAACTATTTCAGCAAGGCTTTTCGCAATTATTATCAGGTGTCACCTTCGGAGTATCGCGTGAGCCTGCAATAAACCACTTTTTTACCCTTAATGCTTCACTAATCTGCCTTTTTAAATGAGGCTATATTTTTTAGAATGAGCGCATGAACGTTGATCACAAACAGATGGGGGAGTATCCATGTTAAAGAAGATGATGGCGTTATCCGGCAGTTTGCTTTTGACGGTCGGTTTGTTGAGCGGATGTGGAAGTAGTGGTGGCACAGATGCGGCTAAAGAAAGCACTGGCGGCAAAGATAATTTGAAAACGGTTACAATAAACATGTTTACAGCTTCACCGGAGTATACCGATGCTTTTAACGCGTACATCGAGGAGTATAAAAAGGTCAAGCCTAATGTAAAGATCAATCTGGAGATCATGCAGGCAGACTACAACACCATTCTCAAGTCAAAAATAGCTTCAGGCAGTACACCGGATGTGTTCCAGACCACGGCCGGGGGCGACATCGACACCTATGCTGATTATAGCGCTGATCTAACTAATGAACCGCTGGCAGCAGCCATGACGGATGCCGTCCGGGCCAATATGAGCTCCAGTGACGGCAAAGTGCTGGGATTACCGGTCAAGGGGAACCTGTTTGCTTTGATTTACAACAAAGATTTGCTTACCAAGGCTGGAATAACCTCTCCGCCGAAGACGATTGCCGAGATGCAGGATGCCGTTACCAAGCTAGAGGCGAAGGGCATTACTCCATTTGCTAATGCATATAAAGAGTGGTGGGTATGGAAGCATATCTTCCAACACTATGTAGATGCTGCTGCGCAGGATGCCGGGGTAGAGCCAAAGCAGCTTGTTGATGATTTTATTGCAGGTAAAGTAAAAATCAAGGACTATCCAGTGCTGTACAACAACTTCTTTAGCTTCATTGATCTGACGGTGAAACATGGCACAGATAAGCCGCTGGAACGGGACAGCAATGCGGGAGTAAGTGATTTTGCATCTGGAAAAGCTGCATTTATGACGGGTAAAGGTGCGTGGGACGAGGAAGCGATCAAGAAAATTAACCCTGATCTCAAGATTGGCATCATGGGCTATCCGGTGAGTGATAAGGCGGATCAATCCGTCATCATTACCGGTGCGGATCAGGCGCTGCGGATCAATAAGGATTCCGAAGTATCCAAGGAAACGATTGAATTCTTCAACTGGCTGTACACTTCGGAATACGGTAAGAACTGGTTCTCCCAGGTAGCGAAGGTGATTCCTCCAATTAAGGATGCACCGCTTCCTGATCTGGAAATGCCTAAGGAAATGGATAGCATTTTGAAAACATCCAAGTCTGGTGATCTGTCTGTCAACTACTCGCTGGATACATTCCACCAAAAATTTGGTGAGCTGATGCAGGCTTATATCAGTGGTAACATGAACAAGGATCAGGCGGTTGCAGAGATTGAGAAGGCATGGGTCCAATTAGGCTCAGCGCAATAAAGTTGGTTTCGCAGAGGCGCCCGTAAGGGCGCCTTTTTGTTTTGTGTTCTGGATAAGAGCTGGGAAAAATGCAGACAAAAAAATATTTAATAATATTTAAATATTTACTTGCAAAAAGTTATTAAGTTGTGGATAATAGATTGTGTGCAATATATCTACAACCTTACGATATACATAATGACTGCACGGTGCAAATACGAAGGGATATCCCGGTTGGGGGAATCTCTTTGTTTCGTTTGGACTGTGCCGATTATGCTTATAATAGACCGTGTAATTTGGAACGCATTTTTAATTATGTGGTATGGATGAAAAAGGAGATGAGCGTTTTGAAGACCTCGTTGTTTACACCGTATACAATCAAAGATTTGGAGTTAAAAAATCGTGTGGTCATGGCCCCAATGTGCCAATATTCGGTGACGGCCAAGGACGGAATCCCGAATGATTGGCATCATGTTCACTATCTGAGCAGAGCTATCGGAGGCACAGGTCTGATTATTATAGAAATGACGGACGTGGAACCGGATGGACGGATTACGGATTACGATCTGGGTCTTTGGTCAGATGAACATATTCCGGCGTATAAAAAGCTGGTCGACGGTATTCATGCGCACGGGGCCAAGGTTGGCATACAGATTGCTCATGCAGGCCGTAAAGCTGAGGATGCAGCTGAGCCAGTTGCTCCTTCGGCGATTGCATACCCGGAGGCGAACTATAAACAGCCGCGCGCACTGACCACAGAGGAAGTCCGTGGTATGGTACAAAAATTCGGAGACGCTGCCCGGCGGGCGGTTCAAGCGGGCGTGGATACAATCGAGCTTCACGGGGCACACGGTTACCTGATTCACCAATTCCATTCGCCAGTTACGAACAAGCGGGATGACGAGTATGGTAAGGATTTATCCCGTTTTGGCGTAGAGGTCATTCAGGCTGTGCGCAAGGAAATGCCTGCGGGTATGCCGTTAATCTTCCGCATTAGCGCGGTGGAATATGTAGATGGTGGATACGATGTGGATCATGCCATTGAGCTGAGCCGCGCATATCAGGCTGCGGGCGTGGACGTGATCCATGTCAGCTCGGGCGGAGAAGGCCCGGCTGGAGCCAGAAAGCCAGGCAACTATCCGGGCTATCAAGTGCCGTTTGCTCGCCAAATCCGCGAGGCGCTGAACATCCCGGTAATCGCCGTCGGCATACTGGATGACCCTGCCTTGGCGCAGTCTGTAATCGGCAATGAGGATGCCGATCTGGTCGCTGTAGGACGCGGATTGCTACGCGATCCTTATTGGGCGATTCATTCAGCGGTGGCGCTGCACGGCGAGAAGCCTTCCGTACCTGAACAATATCAACGTGGCTACTGAGGCCTAAGTAATCCCACGTTGTTTATATATAAACAGGCACCTGCAACGAAGTGTACGCTTCGTCGGGTGCCTGCTTTGTTTTTATAGGGATAATGATTGGCAAATGAATAATTGTGATGGTTTTTACATTTTGTGGATGATTCAATCTGTATAATAATTATATTTGGTGTCTATAGGAGGATGAAAGAAATGCAGTATGTTATTGAAACGAAAGACCTCCGCAAACAGTTCGGGATGTCGGTAGCTGTAGACGACATATCCTTACATGTAGAACACGGCAGTATCTACGGTTTTCTAGGTGAAAATGGGGCTGGCAAAACAACGACCATCCGCATGCTGATGAGGCTAATTGAGCCTACAAGTGGGGAGGCTTTTTTATTTGGCAAGCGGTTGGAGAAAAACTATCCGTCTATCTTTTCTAAGATTGGCACGATCATCGAAACTCCTGGTTTATATGAAAACTTGAGTGCACGCGATAATCTGAGAATCTGCTGTACGTACATGGGGGTGAAGGACGATGGAAGGATAGAACGAACCTTAACCACGGTGGGATTAGAGCATACGGGGAAAAAAAGTTTAAGGATTTTTCCCTAGGGATGAAGCAACGATTAGGAATTGCAAGAACGCTTGTTCACGATCCTGAGTTGCTCATATTGGATGAGCCGACGAACGGACTAGACCCATCTGGAATTAAGGAAATTCGTCAGCTATTGAAGCGATTGTGCGAGGAAGAAGGGAAAACCATTCTTATTTCCAGCCACATCTTGAGCGAAATTCAGCAGTTAGCTACACACATCGGGATTATACATAATGGAAAACTGTTAGCGGAAGATCATTTGAGTCGTTAGAAGAAAATTTTGAGCAATATACAGATGTAAAGGTAGACGATGCAGAAGCAGTACAAGCATTTCTGCAAGAGCACATGAAGCAGCTTCAATCTAATGTGATATCCCCACAACAACTAAGAATTCATAGTTCGATCGAAAATACAGCTGTGTTAAATAAACAGTTAATAGATCATCAGTTTTCAGTCTATGAAATACACACCACAAAGCAGACGCTAGAGGAGTACTTTTTGGCTCTCATTTCAGGAGAGGATGGGCGGCATGATTAGAGCAGAACTCATTAAGCTTAAAGGCTCTAAAGCCTTCTTGTTAAGTTTTATAATATTGTTGGCTGTTGTGCTGTTAGAATTCGCTTTAAGCGCTATTTTTTATAGATATTCAATTGATAGGCTGGGTTGGATATACTATTTTACAAATATTGTTTTCTTAGTCAATATTGCAGCCGGATTTATTAGCTACTACATATTAACCGGTCATATTTTTGCAAGAGAGTACCAGGAAAACACACATCTATTTATGTTTACTACGCCTGTTACTAGAGTTAAATTCTATTTCAGTAAATTGACCGTTGTTTATGCATTTATTATTATATCCTTGTTTTTCGTTCTGTTTTTATCTGCTTTATTAGGTATGCTCATTACAGATCGATCTTTAACGATGACTATCTGGGTATACCAGATCCAAGTATTTTCCAAAATGTGTGTGATGCATGCAATGTTAATCCCGATCGCTTCTTTTTTTGCTATACGTTGGAAGAGCATCATGGTAGTTGTGCTCTTAGTTTGTACTGCTATATTTTTGAGTTTTTTGTGCAAAAGTGAATGGTACCCATGGATTGGGCCCTATCTCTTATCTCCCAATGAAGGAAGTGCGATCAGACACGTCAATACTCTTGTAGCGTGGTTGAGTTTATCCATAACCTTTCTTCTTGGATTGTTTCTGTCTATATGGACATATCAAAGAAAAGACTAATGGAGAATTTAAATTGAAAGGAGGGATACTATGCTTGCCCTGTTCAAAGCAGAATGCTTGAAGCTAAAAGGAACCAAAATTCTTTTTCTAAGTGTGTTTATTTTAATTGTAACCGTATTTTTAACTTTTAGTACTTTCGCTGTAAGTCCCAAGTTTTCCTTGGAGCGTAATGGATGGAATGATTACTTTATGGATTTGGTGTTTTCCATAAATTTTATAACGGGGTATATGAGCTACTACATTTTGACCTGCTATATCTATGCGAGAGAATACCAAGAGAAGACCCATATTGCTCTGTTTTCAAATCCTGTTCGACGGAGTCGCCTCTACTTCAGCAAGCTGCTTGTTATTTATATGTACATCGCTGTTAGTCTGTTGTTGACATTTGCGCTATCTGCCATATTGGGTATGTTTATTACGACCAGGCCATTAACCTTTGAAATCGTTATGTGTCAGCTTGGGATCTTCATCAAAATGGTTCTTATGCACGCTATGCTCATCCCGATGATCACATTTTTCGCCGTTCACTGGAAAAAATTTGTGCCCGCTATTATGGGAATGTGTACGGTCATGTGTTTAAACTTTGTTTTGGTTAATGCACCGGGGAATACTTTTTACCCATGGGCAGTACCGTTTTTATTTTCTCCGCATGGCACATTTGGTAGAACATTTACATATGTTCCTGGAGGAATCATCAGTATTTGCTTCATTTTTGTGCTAGGGCTTTTCTTGGCGTTGCGAAGTTATGTTCGTATAGAAAAATAAGTAGGGTATAGCAAAAAGAAATAGACCGCCCTGCTCAAGGGGAAAACGGTCTATTTCTTTAGATCGCCTTTGAACAGCCGACCGCTCTTCAAAGCGGCTGTTGCCAAGAGTAGGGATGTTACCAGCATCCTTGCTCTTTTTTAGCATATCCTTCTATAACTTATTTTAGCACATCTGAATAATCAATGTAACTGAATGTGACTGTTACTTGGTGAAAACTTTAACTTCCTTTGGAGCGAGAGTTACGGTGATCGAGCCGTTGTTAATCTGAACAGAGTCGTTGCTCAGTTGGTTTGTCAGGCGGGTTCCGTTGGACAGATTATCGAAGTTGCCAATCGTGCGGGTTTGACTATTCCAGGAGTTGTTGATAAATACAATGGCCTCGTCGCCATTTTTAGAGCGCTGGAAACTGTAAAAGGAGTCGTCCACCCATTTTTCCCTTTGGCTACCGTTTTGCAGAGCAGGGTGGTTGTTGCGCACATTGTTTAGCTTAGCGATGTACTGATACAGGTCATGGTTGGCGTTGAAAACCATATTCTCCCGATTGGCGGGATCATCTCCGCCACTATAGCCTTGCTCAGTGCCTTGGTAGATAATTGGAATCCCGCGAGATGTCAGAGTAAAGCCCAAAGCGGCTTTGAGCTGTGGCCATTTGTCATAGTTAGCACCCGGCTTGCCGGAGGCGTCATTCAGGAAACGTTTTACATCATGATTATCGATAAATACACCGTTGGTTTGGGCATCGCGGTAGTAACGATCATCGGAGTAGCGATCCTTGATTTTTCTCATGGATTGATCGTGTCCGAACACGTCCTTGATTGTATAATACATCGGAAAATCTAGTGCAGCATCAAGATACCGGGTGTAATCGCCCACATAAGCAGGGTCGCCATGGAAAATTTCACCCATGGTGAAGGTATTAGCGGCTTGGTCAAAATCCTTTAGAAAACCCTTGGGTACATGCTTGGCGGTATCCAACCGCAGTCCGTCGATGCCTGTCTCATTAAGCAGCCATTTGATCCAGTTTTTAAGCTCGTTTGCGGTAGCAGGGTTTTCATGATTTAGGTCATCCAGTCCAGCTACATCACCATTTTCGATTTTCCATTGATTGTTGGAGTTGTAGTCTCCGCCTGTAATGTCACCATTGTGATGATACCAGTCTGCTTTGTCAAAAGGAGCCTTGGCGAACCCGTTCCCGGGTTGGAAATCACCTGTGTGATTCACAACTACGTCCAGCATCACAGCAATATTTTTGTCATGTGCCTTGCGAACCAGCTCTTGGAGCTTGTCCATTGTTCCGAGATGCCCATCTACCGCATAAAAATCATACGTATGATAGCCGTGGTAAGCGTATTCACTCTTTTGCATCGTTACTGGGGTAATCCAGATCGCGGTAAACCCCATATTTTTAATGTAGTCGAGTTTGTTAATAATACCTTGAAAATCGCCACCATGCCACTTGCGCTGATCACTGTTGTTGGAATTGAAGCCACCGTAGTTATCATTGGATGGATCACCGTTGCTGAAACGATCTGTCATGATAAAATAAATGCTCTGTTTGCTCCAGTCTGTGTTGAGAGAAGTAGGATTGGAAAGGGTGCCCAGATCCATAGGGGTGAAGACGCCCGAAGGCGCCTCCGTTTGAGCCGTTACTTCAACTCCGTTAGAGTTGGGTGCGTAGGTAGAAGTGCTTACGTTTAAGGATACACCTGAAATTTTTTCGGTTTGGATAGGTCCTGTAACTTCGTTGAGGTCGGTTGCGTAGGTGGAAGTCACTACGCTGAGGACACTCCCTGAGGGTGCCCCTGTTCGGATAGTTCCTGCGGCTCCGTTAGAGCCGGGTGTGTAGGTAGAAGTTCCAGTGCTGAAAAGGTAGTTTTTAGTGTTGTTGCTGTCCCAGTTGTTATTGCCGTCATTAAAAGCAGCTTCCAATTGGGAGGCAGAACCGATATCGACGGTAATTTTAGCATAGCCGCTAATCTCGGCGTCCTGCATTTTCACGCCAGGCACAGCAGTCCAATTACCGCCAGTCGGACGGTAGTGAATGTAAGGTGAGTTGAAGCCTTTTTTGTAGTATACCGTTACTTTGTTAGCTGTACCGCCGCCATCCCCGGGATTTGTACCCGCTGGAGCGCCTGATGTAATCGTTCCTGCATTGCCGCTATTACCGGGCGTGTACGTAGAAGTGCCTGTACTGAACAAGTAGTTTTTGGTGTTGTTGCTGTCCCAGTTGTTATTGCCGTCGTTAAAGGCGGCTTCCAATTGGGAGGCAGAACCGATATCGACGGTAATTTTAGCATAGCCGTTAATTTCGGCAGCCTGCATTTTCACACCAGGCGCAGCCGTCCAGCTTCCGCCAGCCGGGCGGTAGTGAATGTAAGGCGAGTTGAAGCCTTTTTTGTAGTATATCGTTACTTTGTTGCCTATACCGCCATTATTGTCAGGTTTGGCTTTGCTGATGATATATTGTTTGAATCCACTCAACTCACCGGTTGGTGAGCCGTCATTGTTGACGAGATTGTTGATGCGCAATAACGTAAACCCGTGATAACCGAACTTCGTGATTTTCTCCTCGATTTTTTGGAAGCCGCTGCCGCCTGTCGGGAGTGCATTTTCACCATTCAGGCGAACACCCTTGGCATTCGCGATGGAGGAGACGGTATCAACCAGGGTGGACGGCAACGAATAATTCGGTGCTGTGCCACTGTCACTCATCTCCAGACAAGTAAATGTCAAGTCTAGATCGGCATCCTTGAATTTCTGAATGAGACGGTTGTAATCATAATATCCACCCGCTTGTTCAGTGCTGTGCGGCATGGCAGGATTGTTCATCTGCCAGTGCAGACCGGAAACTTTGGCCCCGATCCGGACACCGAACACAGAATCGAAGTTCTTGTGGGCAGCTGCTCCGATGACACCTAGATGCTTCTCAAGCACACTTTGGTACCACGACAGAAAATCCTTTCCATACGCGGAATTATACCCGCCATTCGTGTAAAACCCGTCCCCATCGGTCGGTGGATTGATTTGGCTAAGGCTGGTAAGTTTGGTGCCCCAAGCAGCATTAATCTTGTCCAATGATCCGTACTTGTCATTCATAGCTGTGCGGAATGCATTTTTGGCTGTTTCAGTATAAGCTTGGAACTTGCCTCGTCCCGGGTAGCTCCACCCTGCTGCTGGATAGTAGGACGGATAGCGCAATTCCCCTGAAGGACCGCCGCTCAAATAAATTTTGGGAATGACACTTTTATACCCGGCAAAGTTTTGAGCGAATGAGGCATACAGCTCGTCATATTGTTTACCGGTTCCGCTCCACAATGGGGAGAGGGCTTCGTTATTGGTATAGCCGCTTTCGTCCTTGAACTGCATTTCATCCGCACTACCCTTGCTCGACAGCCAGCTTGGCAGTGGGATGTTGCAATCATCTCCCACATTTCCTCCACACTTATGCGTAGAGATAATAGGAACCCACTTCAGTCCCGCTTCTTTCACGGCATCTGCATAGGTTTTGTAATAACTCCAATCGAACTGGTTATCTCCTGCACTTTCTACATAGCCCCACCAGACGTCGGTAGTGATGGCATACACGCCATTGTTTTTCAACGTTTGCAGTTGCTTTTTGAAGGAACCCCAGTCGTTGATTTTCGCCAGTGGTCCCATAACGGAAGCCTGAAAATCATCTGCAACCGCGGCGCTCGCCGTATTAGAGGGTGAGCCAATGAAGGCGGTCAGAGACAGCACAAGGCTTAGTAGAAGCATACACCCTTTTTTCCATAGACTTCGATACAAGGTCAAACCGATCATCCTCCCCAAAGCTAGTCTAATTCGACAACATTTTGTAAACGTCTACAAAAATAGTATAGAGCAAGCGGTTGCATAAAAAGAAGAATTTATTGCACACTCAAGGTGGACAAATATGACATTTTACGTTAGCAACCGTGTGCTTAAATTAGACCAGGCAAAAAAGACACAGGTCTGAGTAAGACGTGTGTCTTATATAGATAGTAAATTCCCGTAATAAAATAAGGGGAAGAAAATCTCAGTGCGTATGCAACTATTGCATGAGACAACCTTCTTAATAGATAGGACGATTTTTTTCGTCGGGTATACCACTTTTGCGATAAAAATACGTATTGATTCGATCCCGCCATTCCTTGGCGTGCTCAGCCTGATGCTCTAGCCGCGCCAGCACCTGTTCATACACCCTTTCATTTAGTTGTTCATGTAGACTAACCCATGTGTCTCGGAGATGGGCCGCACGTTCTGCACCTTCAAAATGAGTATCATAAATATGCTGTATGACCGTTTGGCCAGAGTGGAGCATGTGCGTATAAGGGACGTGATGAAAGAATAAGAGCAGTTCATCCGGACAGGTGTCTGTAGATTCGTAGATCTCGGCAACAGGAGGAAAATATTGTCCTGCATAGCCCGTTCCGGTTGCAATGGTCCGATCTACCCCGATCCCCCAGCAATCGGCAAAATGGTAGGTGCCCCACATCGAATATTCATATCCATCTACATCCGGCCCATAGTGGTGATTGGGGCTGACCATCCAGCCGACCCCGAGAGGAGCAGTGTAGGACTCGTAGATATTCCATGAATCGAGCAGCATCTGCTTAATGGTAGGAATCAAATCTGTATCGTCGTCATCTTTACCTTGACCGCTAAATGTCAGCCGGACCCATTCATCTGCGATTTCATTTGCGGATAGATTCGGGTCCCATGCCAACCGGCCATAGCCGTAAAGATTGGACTGGGCGAGCAAATGACCGGTCCAATTGATGTCTGCACCAATATTAGAAACAGCGGCTATTCCAAAGTTGGTGTGCTTGGGAACATAATTCGTTGGCTGCTCCTGGAAACTGCCGCGGCTTGCATGGACCATAGTCTCCCTGCGAGGAGAATCTGAATCGCTGTTGCTATGCAAAACGCCACTCACGATACGCTTGATGGTGGAGCCTTTTCCCTGTGCGTAGGTATCAAAATCGAGCACTTCCTTCCATTGCGGAACCAGATAACATAGATGCTTTTGTTGTCCGGTATACTCCTGCGCAATTTGAAATTCCATCAGTACCTGAGTGGCTTCCAGCGCGCCGAACAGGGGGGATACAGGCTCCCGCACTTGGAAATCCATCGGGCCATTTTTGATCTGTAAAATGACATTTTCCCGAAACAACCCATCCAGCGGTTTAAAATGGTCAAAGGCCGCGCGAGCCCGATCCGTCTTGCGGTCACGCCAGTCCTGTTTGCAGTCGTAGACAAAGCAGCGCCAAATCACACGCCCGCCATAGGGCCGTAGCGCATCCGCCAGCATGTTGGCTCCATCGGCGTGATGGCGCCCATAGCTGAAGGGCCCGGGCCGATTTTCAGAATCGGCCTTGACCACAAAACCACCCAGATCGGGAACGGCTGCGTAAACCTCCTGTGCTTTGGTCTGCCACCATTCAGCTACGCCGGGGTCCAGAGGATCGGCTGTGGTTAATCGGCCGAGCTGAATAGGGCTGGCATAGTTAATGCTCAAGTAGATTTGGATACCATAGGCGCGAAAGATGGCAGCTACCTTGGCTACATCAGGTAAAAACCGATCTGTGATCAGCTCAGTTTCTACCTGATGTACATTCACATTGTTAATGGATAACGCCTGAATGCCTATAGAAGCGAGTAGACGGGCATAGTCCCGAAGGCGCTCCATATTTGTAGTAAAGGTATTATGGTTGTAGAAAATAGATGCCCCGGCATATCCACGTTCAATACTACCATCCATGTTATCCCAGTGGTTGATCATGCGTATGGGATTAGCTGGATTGGATAATAGGTCTAGAGTGGGAGTGTGCAATGATTCCCCGGCAGTGGGCTTCAGCTTGCCGTCTAGTCCTCCTTGCAGGTAGCGCAGCAAATGAAAGACTCCATACAATACCCCTTTGGAGGTCTGACCCGCGACTGTAAAGCAAGGTCCTTTGATATCATCGTGATCTTGCCCAGTTGAATCTGCCAGTTCTGGCACCTCTACTCCGCGAATTCGATAGCCTTCTGCGCTCACTTCTGCCTGTTCCTCTGCACTAAACCGTTGTGCGATATATGGATGGTCTTGGAACGTACCCAGCGCAACGAATGGTTCATGGACAGGAACGGTACTCATCTTCGGCTGCTGTCCGAACAGGGAAGCCAATCCTTGCTGAAGCTCACTCGCAGCCGTCTGAAGCACTTCATCATCTGTTTCATGAACCACGATGACTCTGCACCAAGCCGGCATCTGTTTTACATGACGATTTCGGCGGTAGTGCAGCCAAGCGTCATAGCCGCTCTCTTTTGGCATATCCATCCACTTGCTCATATTTGATTTGGACCTCCTTTGCACAAGTGAGGGTTCGTTCATTTCAGGCATGTTGTTTCTCATTTTGACTCATATGCTGAGGGAGAGTCAGCCGATTTCCTTTGCCTTCATACAGCCACAAAATAGCGGTAACTCCGCGTGGGTAATATTTGCTGCCGTGGGCAATACCGGAGAGCATTTGGTCGCTCCAGCACCAATAGGATTCTTCAGGATGGAGGAGCCATGAGAAATGGGCAGCGTCAGCCGCCTGCCCCGTTTCCTGCCAAGGCAGCTCCAGCAGCTCACGAGCAATAAACTGTGACAGATAGATTTTGCTCAACCAGGAGTTGTTACTTGTCGAGGATAGCTTCCAGCCTCCGTCTTCAAATAGACAAACTCCCGGTACGAGTACGGTTTGCAAATGGCGTCGAAGTGCCTGGATATATCCGCCGAACCGTCCATCCGGTTCAAGCGCATCCTCACATCCTGTAAAATAGGGGAAGATCAGCCCTTCAATGGCAGGAATAATTTGCGAGTCGTTGCCTTCCTTAATGACTGCAGGAATATAGCCCTTGTCTGTCATGTGAGCGGTGATCGACGCTGCGCATTTGTCTGCCTGTGAGCTGGCTTCCTGTGAAAGGGAGCTAAGCCCCTTTGAGGCAAATATCTTTTCCAGCGCAACATATACCGCCCAGCATTTGCTTCCTAAATAAATGTTATTGCGGGATTGACCCAAGGATACATCCAGACTATCGTAAGTCGTAATTTCTGCCCCTCCCCGGGTTCTTGAGCTGTCCAGGCCCATTAAGCCGTTTCGTTGTGCCGGATCTGGATGATCCCGCCGTAGCATGCTTTCAAAGCAGTCGCACAAGACAGGCAGCATACGTGTCGTAAATGACTGATCCTGTGTCTGCTCGATATATACCGTGGCGCAGCAAAGCCAGTTCACCAGTTCTTCGTGGCTCATGTAAGAGAAGCAGTCGTCAATCCCTGCCAGCTCATAACAGGAGTACCCCTGCCGGGAGAACACATTGGCCACGCCCATATCATGTGTAAACGTCATCCCCCCCGGATAGATCTGTTCCTCTCCCGGGAAGCGTACTTCATCCCGATAGCTGTACCTTTGGACAAACCACTCCAGCTCGTTGCGCACCGTCCATGGATTCAAAATCAATTCATAATAAAGCTGGTCTGCCGTCAGATCGAGTGTATTCATCATGCGGTACTCGCCTTCGTTCACAATCCAGATCGGTTCGCCATCCTCTTGCTGACTGAGCAATTGGGTGCTGCCGTAATAGCTGTGAATGGCCTGAGCGAGCATAAATTCCTGATCCAGACTCAAGCTCGCCGATTCGATCCAGTCGTTCGCCTGAACACAGGCTGCGGTTAGGTCTATAAAATGCTTCAACGCATAGCTTCCCACGTCCTCAATATCCTTGAACAGCCGGGTATAGTAATATGATGCTTCAATACCTGTTGTCACAATGCCGCCGCGATAAAAACATATAGCGAAGGCATACGTGCGCTTCTCTCCTGCGGGAACGTCCATCAAAAGCGCACCCGTTGTGCCCAGGCCAAAGGATAAGTTATCGGCCATGGTCTCCCCAAGCAGCTTCTCCATTGCAAATCCGCTGGCAGGTACCGCTTCGGTGCTGTTGGTCACAATAGCAGTGCTTCGTCCTTGGCCGATGCCTGTGAGTCTTTCCTTCAATCGGGTAGAATCCATAGCGTCCCTGCGCGGATCTTCTCCTATAATGCGTATGCCGCTATACGGATCACTGCCCTGGTAGCCGAAAAAGGCTCTCCGTGTAGCAGCACCCTGTGTATTATCGATCGTTAGCTCAGCAAATACTGCCGGAACCAACGCTGCCCGCAGCTCATCTATGCCCGCAATTCCCGGCTCGGGCACCGGGCGAACGGGAGAGTACAGCCGAAATGTCAAATCGCCTGCCTGCCATGTATCGGTTCCTGCTTTTAGCTCACGGGTGATGTCCTGATCGGCAAAGGCAACGAGCAGAGGCTCCGTTTTTTTATCCTTTTTCTCCACATCATAGCGGGTACTTTCATCCTGTATGGATGCGAAAAAAGGAAGCGCCTCATACGATCCGCCATCCCTGGATTGTAGTCCGATGTATACATTTTCATCAGCAGGCTTGCCCAGTTCCAGGCCGAGTCCGCCGCGACTACCCTTAAACCCAAGTGTAAAGCTGGAGAATGAACCGATAGGCGCATGCTGCGTGTTATAAAATATATTTTTTGACATATATTGAAACCCCTTTCATGATAAAATGTAACATTGACTAACTTCAATTAGAGCCTAGCATGACATGTGCCGAGGAACCATTGTCAAATCGCTCAACTATTTATCCAAATCGCGCTGGAAACGATATACTGGAGTATATCGATATATGTAAGCCAGGAGGGAGAACATGTCGTCACCACGTTTATCGAAGTGTCCCCATGATTCAGACCTTACGGTCGCCGGAGAGGAATTCTTTTTTCCTGATGTGCGGACTACGGTCAATCTGTTTGCCATTCATACGCGAAGTGTCGGCAGAGACTGGAGTTATCCGCCACATGAACATCCGCAATATGAAATTAACATCGTGCTTGCGGGAGAGCAGATTATGGTTGTGGATGGTCGCAGCTATATTCAGCGCCAGGGGGATTTGATGCTCTTGCGCCCGGGAGTTATCCACTCCAGCCGTAGCAACGGAGAGGGGTTTACGTATTTTTGCATGCATTTTGACATTGATGATAAATTGTTTCTTTCGCTACTGAGCCGTCTGGAGCAAGTGCTTTTTTCAGCGGATGGTGCGGTGGCAAAGCAGATGGGACCAGCGCTAGGCAAGCTGCTGGATCTTTCTGCGCTTGAGGACATGGGTATAAGTGGTGATTCAGTGGCAAAGCGTATGCGGATTCAATCTGCTGTGTTCGAACTGTTCGCAACGTTGTGGGAGGCTGTATCCAGTGAAGCCGCTCATTTGCCAGGGCGTGGATATGTGCAAGCAGAGCTTGCTCATCAGATTGCCAGTCGTCTTCAGGGCAGGGTCAATCAGCCTTATAGACAGGCAGACTCGGTGGAAAAACAGGATGGGATCGAGGGTATTTCATCCGAACTGGGCATTAGCGTATCTCATTGTAATCGTGTATTCCGTAGCGTTTTTGGCGTATCTCCGCGGGTGTATCTATCCGAGCTTGTCTTGCATGAGGCCAAGCTGCTGCTGGCTGATCCGCAATGGTCAGTGCAGCAAATTGCTGATCTGCTCGGCTATGGGGATATTGCGCATTTTAGCAGACAATTCAAACGCTGGTCTGGTCAGTCACCGACATCCTACCGCAAGAATATAGCCCTTGAAAGTTCACCCGAATAAAAATATATATGCTTATAAAATAGTTATGATAAAATCCTTATAAAGGAGATGATAATAGTATGAATTTACATAATCAACGTGTTGTCGTGATTGGCGGCAGTGCAGGGATAGGGCTGGCAACAGCCATAGAAGCAGCAAAGCAAGGAGCGAGTATCGTAATCGCTGGCCGTTCTGCAGAAAAGCTGGAGCAGGCGAAGAAGGTCATTCCTACAGAAGCGGTGGAGACCTTTCAATTGAACAATCAAAAGGAAGAGGAAGTACAGGCGTTTTTTGAAAAGGTCGGCGCATTCGATCATTTGTTTACTCCGGGTGCGAGCTATACACGTGGTCCGATCACCATAGATACGGAAAAGGCGAAGACTCCATTCGAGGGAAAATTCTGGCCGCAGTATTTTGCTGCCAAGCATGCGGTACCGCATATCTCCAAGGATGGCTCAATCGTTCTCATGTCTGGAGCCTTCAGTCAACGGCCGATGGGATTTGGTGCTACATATGGAGCGGCTAACGGCGCGATTGAAAGTTTGGGCAAGGCGTTGGCGGTGGAGTTGGCTCCAGTACGGGTCAATGTGGTGTCTCCCGGCACGATCTGGCGGGACGGCCCCGAGGGAGAGCAGCGGCCGCAGGCTTTTGAAGAATATAAGGAAGTAACCTTGCTACGGCGAGTGGGGTATAATGAGGAAGTCGCACATACGGTGTTGTACCTGATGACTAACAAGTTCACCACCGGAAGCGTGCTATTCCCGGATGGCGGTTATACGCTGATCTAATTTGTCTGGAAGCCAACGTGTACACGTCCACCAGTCCAATACACGCTTACAATGTGTTGGACTGGTTTTCTTTTTACAGGAGATGTAGCGGGATGGATCAGGTGGATTAAACTCTACAGATACTTCAAAAGCAGGCGCGCACGTCCTAGACTGGGCTTGGCAAGGAGGCTGGAATTTTCAGTCGGCTGTAATAGAACGAGCGTGGCGTATGGAGGATAAAGGCAAGATTACAGGATACCGGGCTATAGTTTTACCTGAGTAAGTGGGAAAGTCTATCATGGCTCATGTGTCATGCAGGAGAATCACAGCGGTCTTTTGTTCATTAAATATATTTCAAATTAATTGCTGAGATCATCTAAAGTAGATAATTTGCAAACTTCATATGCCATTCTCAATCTACCGTATACTTGAAAAAATATTTGCAGAGCATTTAATAGATTTGGGAGTCTCTATAGACTCTCCAAATTCTACTTTGTTTAAGATTATATACCGAATTTTATAAAAAATTTATATTTTTCCTTTAGGGTGCAAATTTAATGAATAATAGTTTAAAAAGGATAGGTGTGTTGGCAGTATACAATCAATCAATAAATGGAATTAAACTTACAAACTTTACTATAATATTGAAAAGTGATACATTTATTGTATCTTCTAGGATAATACATTATCAGTATTAGAATATATTATAGAGGAGTGATTAGGGAGGGAGAATGGAATCTGTTGTTCTTAATAAAGAAAGCATTTTATGAAAGGAGAAGTAGAGGAGCGAAAACAGTATAGAGTATCGCTACGTTATGTACTGAATTATTTTTTGAAAAAATTCAACCTATTTTATAAGGTGTATTTTTGTATTTTTAGGTGAACTAGAAATGTAACAGTTTTGATTATTTAGTAAATAATACTATTTTGGAGGAATTAATTATGAAGAAAAAAATTGCTATTGTAACTATGTCTTTAGCCTTTTGCTTTGGGAGCGCGGTTTCCGCTTCTCCAACGATAGAAAATAACATATCTGCTGATAATCATTTATCAGTTAGTGAAAGCAATAATGTACAGGCTGGTTCTAAAATCGAAGCGAAACAAGATAGCTTTGACAAGGATTCACTGAATCAAGAAGCATTAAAGGCTGTAAATGAATATTTTAACGATTTCAAAAAACCACAGGTTAACAGTATGGGTGTAAATGAGTCTCTTGTTGATTACAAAATTATATCCGCTGACAATGCCGACCCAGACAATATTAATGTTTCCATTAAGTTAACTTATGGAGATATAGGTGAATTACCAGCAGCTCCTTATAACATTGTAAAGGAGGCAGGTAATTATATCGTCAAGCAACCTAAAGGCTTGGTATATGACATTGCACCTACTAGTCCAACATATGGAAAAGTAGAAACGGGAGTATTTGTGGAGCCTTCGAAGGCTTCACAAGGTAATGTTCAACTAGCTGTGAGAAATTTAACTTATTATTCGGAAAACCATGGAATGAATTTAAGTCAAATTGGGAACTTTTTTGGAAACTACAAAAGTCAAGTTACGTTCAATGGGAGTCAGTCAATTGTAGACTCGGATGTACAAGCCATAAGAGTCATTTATGGCGTAGGAACATATAAAGATGGTGCACTTGTTAAATTGGGAGTCAGCTCATCTGTTAATGGTGAGGGGTCATACAATAAGTATGTTCAAGTACCGTCAGGCAGTGGTAGATTAGCATTTGCTGACACTCGTGAGAGTAGTGGAAATGGTCTTATTCATTTGGAAGGAAATGTGTTGGAAAACGAATAAGACCATTCTGGAATAATGAATAAGGTAGAGTTCAAGAAATTTGAACTCTACCTTATTCATTTATTGGATAATATATGGTAAAATTTACAGCAAAGGAGGTTTTATTAATTGAAGATTGCACTACGTAAGAAGTTGGCTTGTTTGATTGTTCTTGGAGGGGTTTTGACTGTAATTGCTACTGGTTTTGGAGGGGGTAAGGAACCTTTTAAACTTCCCGATAAGCCCAAAGAGGCTGCTGTCTCTACCTTTTCAGAATATATGGACGCTTCTATGAATCGCGACTACGATAAGATGCTTTCACTGTCTGATGATTACCGCTTTAAAACAGAGCGGGCACGGCTTAATTTTTTAAAAGCCCAAGGGGCACCGATTGATTATCGTATCATGTCCGTGGATGATTCTGATCCTTCTAGAATTGTTGTTTCTTCGATCACGAAGTATGAAGATATGGAGTTACCTCCTATCAAGTATATTCTTGCTTTTGAAGAAGGAGATTACAAGCTACAAATGAGGAATGTTGTGGTCAATATGATCCCTTCTTCACCTGACTATAAAACAGTCGAGTACGAGCCTGAGAAGGTAGATGATGATTTAGAAAATAATTTCAATTGATTTCAATTTTCTAATCAAACGATCGATAACATATCCTATGAGATACCAGAAACCTATTGTAGTGAAGTAAACAACGGCTATGGGGATATGCGCTTTTCGCACAAATCGAAAAGATTCATACACCCAAACCAACGGGCTAATCATAGCCAATAGTATATTATAGTCGTCGTACCCCGTAAGATTTACAGCAATAACTATACAAGAGACTAGGGCCAGCCAAAAGCGAAAGGACTTCATTGCCTATACCTCCATTCCTTTAAAAAGAAGCCGCGAGACGATCAGCCTGAGATCGTGGCGGCTTCTAGGGATTTTTTACTACACTTCTTTTACAGGACGTAACACCGCGTAGCCGTATCCCTCAGGGAAATGCCGTTGATAATCCTGCTTCGTTTCCTCATCCCATGCATACCCCATACTGTGTGGGTCAAAGTTCCAAGCTTTTTCCTCCACCATTCTCATAACATCTCCATTGTTTTTTAAATAATTGAAGGGTGGGTGGAAAAAAACCAGATAATCTGATTCGGGGATGTTTCGGCACTCCATACCTGCTGGGATCTCTCTGGTGTAGTCAGCAGCAACCGGTATTCCATACAGATAGCCCTTCTGACCATGCTGATAGAACCAGCCCGCGGTTTGACCTAATTGTCCGGGAAGCTTAAGGTGAGACATGCTTTCCAGGGTCCCACAAATTTCATCACAGTTATGACCGTTTCTCCAGAAATCACCGTAGCTTCGAGAAGAGATATCCCAGATCCCAATAAATTTGTGTGCTGGTATATGCTCGATTTTGACTTCAGCTTCTTGTAAATGCTCCTTAACCATCTTATCCCGCTCCTTCAAATGGTAATGGTAAGGAGAGAACACCTCAGCGCGAATGGCTAATGGAATAGGCCGAGGGTTCTTCCGGTATACAGCCGGAGATACCTCGAACGCTTTTACAAATGCTCGTGTAAAGGCTTCCTGTGAAGAAAACCCATACTTTACGGCAACATCGAGGATGCGGACATTGCTGTCCCGGAGTTCAAGGGCTGCCCGGCTAATCCTGCGCATCCATACATAATCCCTTAACGTCATTCCCGTCAGAGAATGGAATTGCTTTGTACAGTAGTAAGGGGAATAGCCTAACTGGTCGGACATTCTCAACAACGATGGTGCTGAGGTAAGATTATTATCAATCCAATCAATCATAAGCTGGACCATTTCGTTCCATTCGTACACGGGCGGTTCCCTCCTTTCGACTCCATCTTAGCAGCCAGGATGCACGAATATTTGACCTGAGTTGCATGCACACTTTTATAACAATAAGTAAGGCGACATGAGAAAAGAATCTGACTATTCCATTCTTTCATTTGTAATAAAATATGTATAAATGGTTATTTAGCCTTTATATGTATATTGTATGACGTATGTTCGGATGATGAAAGTAGCCTTTTGATGAAAGTAACTTTCACAACAAAAAGCCTACCTACCGGGACACCGGCAGATAGGCTTTTATAACATAAACATTCACATACTTCGTATTCTATGCAGTCTGTGCCTTTGTGTTGCAACTGCACCGACAACGTATCCTAATCAACTTAGTTATTTTTGCGTTGACGGGCGCGAGCTTCGCCGCCTTTACGGCCTGCTTCTTCCCTGCTCATTTTCCCGTCGCTATCACTTTGGTCTGAATTGCCACGGGCTTCACCGCCCTTGCGACCGATTTCCTGATAGAACTCCTTGCCATGGTTTTTGGAAGTGGCTTCGCCGCCTTTTTCACCAATCTCCTGATAGAAGTCCTTGCCATGACTTCTGGATGTGGCCTCGCCACCCTTTTCGCCGATCTCCTGGTAAAATTCTTTGTCGTGATTTTTAGCAGTAGCTTCTCCACCTAAACGTCCTGCCTCTTCGCGACTCATTTTGCCATTTTGGTTGTTGTTAGCCATGTTCAATCACTCCTCATCGAATTTTAGTAAAGCGTCTACGTGTATCTATTAACCTTCGTGTCAGGAATTAAACATGTCTATTTTATTTTGATATATGGAAAATGGTTGGTAAATAACTAGGTACATCCGTCTCTATCAGACCTCCCAGGACTCTGTGCGCAGTTGTTGCTCGCGGGTAAATAATGTCGGATAAATGAACAGGCTAAGCAGCACGCTGGTCAAAATGGCAGAGGTCATGGTAGTGAATACGATGAGCAATTGCAAACGCACGGCGACAATCGGATTGGCACCTGCAATGATTTGTCCGGTCATCATGCCGGGAAGCTGAACAAGCCCGAGTGTTTTCTGCCCCTCAATGGTTGGAATCATACTGGAACGTATGCAATTTTTCAGTATAGGGAAGATGGCTTGTCTCGGGGTTCCCCCCAGTGCGAGAATGAGCATGATTTCAGGCTTGCGCAGCAGGACTTCCGACTTGAGCCGTGATACCAGCAGGCTGGACAAAATCATGGAGCTGCCAATGATCATGCCGCTAATCGGTATCATGTACCGGGCTGTCGCCGGAATGATATGCAGGCCAATCAGGAATGCCTGTGTAACAATTTCCACACACAGCAACGTCAGGAATGACTTCCACATGAGACGAGGGATAAAACGTCCTTTGCGTGCAATATTTTGAGAAGCTACAGTGATCATGAGCAGAATGAATAATACGATAAATCCGTAGCTTTGCATCCCGAAAATCAAATGCAATACATATCCAATCGCCAGTAGCTGAACGGATGCTCTGATCGTGGCAATAATAATGTCTCGGTCCAAACCGAGTTTGAATGACTTGGACATGACGATGGCGATAAATACAAAACCGAGAGAGAGAATCAAGGCAACAATCGTCATACCCATTCTCCTGCTACAAACCTGCGGGTTTCACTATGCTGTGGAGCATTAAAAAATGTCTCTGTATCTGCTTGCTCTACCAGTCTTCCGTTGATCATCAGCCATGTTTCGTGGCCTACTCGGCGGGCTTGTTCCATATGATGTGTAATCCAGATCATTGTTGTTCCCTCTTCTTTGTTCATTTGAAGCAACAGTTCCTCAACCTCTTTGACTGAGGCGGGGTCCAGTGCAGAAGTAATCTCATCCAGTAGTAAAATATCCGGGCGGTTCGCGAGCGTCCGTGCCAGGGCCAAGCGCTGTCTTTGTCCACCTGACAGCTCCTGCGCCTTCTGTTCCAGCAGGTCACGGGTGAGTCCTACGCGCTCTAACAGGCCAACCGGATCTTCCAGTACCGTACCATGCAGCCGCTCTACCGTCTGGAGATTGTAGAGGACCGTCCCCTGAAGCATGGGGGCATCTTGAAAAACCAATGCTACCTTCCGTCTCAAATCAGGGATTTCCCACTCGGTTATAGGCTTGCCGAGGACGCTGATTTCTCCTTCATCCGAAGTTAGCAAAAGATTGCACAATGAAAGCAGTGTGCTTTTACCAGACCCTGACGGACCGACCAGTGTCGTGATTTTCCCGCGAGGGACCTTTGCTGTAATCTCGTTCAGGACAGCGCGTTGCTGTCCCGATCCGGTGAAATATTTGGTGACGTGATTGAATTCAATAGCTGATAGAGGCTGGGGTTTCATAGATATAGCTAGCTCTCCTTTACAGGGAATCGGAAAAGATATCAGATCCGCTCTATAATCTCTTTGTATTATATCAGTAATATCCTACTGGCTCTTACTCTTCTTCTAAAAAAGAGCCGGGGGAGGGAGCTGTTGCAAACGGGACCCTCTTTGTATAAACTAATAGGATTAGTTAAGACAAAATAAGAACTTAATCTGTATATCTATATGAAAATCACCTTACATAGGAATTCAACGAAAGGGGACAGGATGATGTCACCTAGAAATGGAGTAAAGCTACAAGATATCCTGAAGGCTGCTGAGGATATTGCCAATGAACGTGGGATGGGAGATGTCACGCTCACTACGCTGGCGCAAAAGCTGCATATTCGTCCTCCATCTTTGTACAACCATGTGGACGGGTTGAACGGATTGCGTCATGTGCTGGCATTACACAGCCTCGAAAAGTTAGAGGAGGCATTGATGAGCGCAGCCGTAGGCAGAGCAGGCGAAGATGCGCTGACTGCTATGGGGAGAGCGTATATGCAGTATGCGCGCGAGCGACCTGGTTTGTATGAAGCGATGTTGTATGCAACCGACCGAAATGATACCGAGCTGAGACATGCAGCGGATCGCGTAGCGGAACTTGTCATTACCGTGCTATCCAGCGGCTACGGTTTCAACGAAGTAGATTGCATTCATGCAGCGAGGGGATTCCGTAGTCTTCTTCATGGTTTTGCCTCGCTTGAACAAAAGGGTGGTTTTGGTTTACCTGTGGATGTGGATCGGAGTATCGAAGTGATGATGGACACCTTTTGGGCAGGTCTTCGCGTGTTACAGCAAAAGCGAGATGTGGAGCATTCAGAAAAAAACTGAGTTCAATCTGATATAGCCCATATGATTGCGTCCTGGACTCAAAGGGTAAAATATATCAGTATAAAGTAGATGAGAGACCGTGAATACAGGAGGGATAAGAGTGAACGTATTGGTGATTGGTGCCAATGGAAAAGTAGGCAGACATCTCGTTCGTCTACTGGGGCAACATGAAGTGCATCACGTAAAGGCGTTGATTCGCAAACCGGATCAGGCCGAAGCACTTGAACGTTTGGGAGCAGAAACGGTAGTAGCTGACCTTGAAGGGACGGTTGATGAAATTGCTGCAGCTATAAAAGGCAGCGATGCTGTCGTGTTCACGGCAGGCTCCGGTGGCAAAACAGGAGCGGATAAAACGCTGCTCATCGACCTTGATGGAGCAGTCAAGGCGATGGAGGCCGCTGAGCAAGCCGGTATCAGGCGCTTTATTATGGTCAGCGCTCTACATGCGGAGAACCGGAAGCAGTGGCCCGAATCGATTAAGCCGTATTATGTGGCAAAGCATTATGCAGATCGCTTGCTGGAAGCGAGCAATCTGGATTACACGATTCTTCGTCCCGGCGGGCTAACAGATGATGAGGGTACTGGCAAGGTTGCTACTGGTGAAGATCTTACCAGCCATACCATCTCACGTGAAGATGTAGCGGCAACGGTGGTAGCAGCACTGGAGGAAAAACAGACGTATCATCGTGCGATTGATTTGGTGTCCGGCAGTACGCCTATTGCTGAGGCCATCCGGTAGAGCTAATGAATTGAAAGACATGTGCATAATATGAATAAAGGCAGACCCAGAGGTAGGATTCCGGGTCTGCTTTTTGCTTTGTATAATCCTTTCCTTTAACGCTACGTATGACCAAAAAACCAACGTTCCGATGGGCATATTACGAAAAAATTTGCCTAAAACTAATTACGTTAATTATAATACTAATATAATTAGTTTACGATCAAAAAAAGGAGATGAGATAAAATGCGTATCGTTCAGGTGCAGCATGTGTATCAATTGACGTTTATGCCCCGGCTGTTCCCGGTGAACTGTTATTTGGTGGAGGAGAAAGAGGGGCTTACCCTGATCGATGCCGGATTGCCATATAGTGCTCAGGGTATTGAACAAGCTGCGGCGCGCATTGGGCAGACGATTGTACGAATTGTACTTACCCATGCGCATGGGGATCATGTAGGTGCGTTGGATAAGCTGAAGGAAAAGTATCCTGAGGCACAAGTATTCATTTCAAGGCGGGATGCTCGGCTGCTGAAGGGTGATGTATCGTTGGAGACAGGCGAACCGAACACTCCTATTCGGGGCAGCGTGCCAAAGAATATCCTTACCCAGCCTGACGTTTTACTGGAGGATGGGGATAACGTGGGCTCGCTGCTGGCGATCAGCGCACCGGGACATACGCCGGGCTCGATGGGATTTTTGGATACCCGTACACGTGCGTTGATTGCAGGTGATGCCTTTCAGACTCGGGGTGGTGTTGCGGTGGCGGGAAGGCTCAAGCCGCTGTTTCCTTTTCCGGCACTAGCTACCTGGAACAAGGAAATTTCGCTGGCAAGCGCCAAAAAACTGGCGTCTTGCAATCCGTCTCTATTAGCAGCCGGTCATGGCAACATGCTGAAGCATCCACAATCTCAGCTGGAAAAAGCGATTATGGAGATGGAACAGCAATGTTCAGTGTGATGATTACGTATTCAGCCAACATTCAGCCAGAACTCACAAAGTCCTAAGCTAAGGCAGATACAATATGAGGAAAATAGAAACAGAGAGAGGTGCATCGGATTTGAACGTTTGGAAGACGAACGGTCTGAAATATATACTTCTATTTAGTCTCATATTGTGTGCTGCCGTTAGTATCGTTTCGTTATGGAGTTATTCAGGTAGTTCCGCGTCTCAGTCTGCGGCTGTAAGGCAGGGGCCATCCGGCGGGTTCGGAGGGGGACCAGGCGGAGGCATGGGAGGACCGGGGCAACGTCCCTCTGACGGTCAGACCACGGGGAACCGTGGAACAGGAAATGTAGGACAAGACCAGCAGAATTCGCCTCCAGCATCTACAGATGCGGTGGACAGCTCTGACAGCAAGAATCAGGGAACGACAGGTCAGGCGACCAATTCTTCCACTGAGAATCCATCGATTTCAGGTGACAACGGTACAACGGCTGGGAGTGATCCGTCTGCATCGGGCGGCAGTAGTGTTGCTAGGGACGGACAGCACAGAGGTCCCGGTGGCATGTCTGGTAACGGATCTGGAATGGGCATGGGCGGTCCTGGCAGTGGTATGAGTGGTGGAAGGAATGGAAATTCTTCGTCTGCTTATGCTACTCCGATGGCGATTTTCGCCACTTTGTTCTTCGGTGCGTTCGTGTTTATTGCGTATCGTTTTCGGGCTCAAGAATGGAAGCTCGGGGAACGTAACCGGGGACTGATGCTGTGGACTGTACTGGGTACGGGGTTCTTTTTAAGAATGGCGATCGCCCCATGGATCTCGGGTCACATGGACTTAATGCTATTCCGAAACTGGGCTACGACAGCAGCGGACAGCTTGTCAGGCTTTTACACGAATGGTTCCAGTGATTATCCACCATTCTATATTTATATTTTATATGTGATCGGTAAAATCGGCTCTACGGATGCTTTCAGTCCTTATATGTCTGTATTGCTGCGGCTTCCGAATATATTAGCCGATATCGTGACAGCGTACATGCTGTACCGGTTGGCAAGCAAACGGGTCGGCTATGGAGTGAGCCTAGGACTGGCTATATTCTATGTGTTTAACCCAGCTGTATTTATCAATTCGACCTTCTGGGGGCAGGTAGATCCATTTTTTACCATGCTGATTGTGGGAATGATTATACTGCTGGTGGAAAACCGGATCGGCTGGTCCGCTGTACTGTTTACGATAGCGGTATTGATGAAGCCACAGGGGATTATTTATGGGCCGGTTCTGTTCTTCGAGCTGCTGAGACAGCGCAAAATACAGCCTTGGCTGTTGTCCATTGGTGGGGCCGTTGTGACAACCATTCTGGTCATATTGCCCTTTTCATGGGGGCAAGAGCCATTATGGCTGCTTGATTTATACAAGGGGACAGTTGGCGAATATCCATATGCTTCGGTGAATGCGTATAACTTCTTCGCACTCATTGGTGGCAATTATACGCAGGATACTACAACGCTGTTCGTGTTCAGTTACCATACATGGGGTATGATCTGCATTGTGCTGGTGACTCTGTTTACATGGTGGATGTATATCCGCAGTCGGAAACCACAATTCGCAGCAGTAGCTGCATTGGTACTCATTGCAGGTGTATTTACCTTCGCTTCCAGCATGCATGAACGGTACCTATTCCCTGCGGCGGCGTTAGCTGTACTGGCGTACCTGTATTTGCGGGACCGCAGATTTTTGTGGCTTGCGGGTGGATTCAGTCTTACGGTTTTCCTGAACACCTTTGATATTTTCTATAGCTCCAATTCTCGGAATCATTACGGTATTATTTTGTGTGTGACATCATTGCTAAACGTGTTGTTGTTTGTGTATTTGGTCAAGGTAGTGTGGGATTGCTCCAGACCGGCTACAAATCAGGCTGCGCTTCCCAAGGCCACCAATATAGCTTCTTTATCCGCAGAATGAGAGATGGGCGGTCACCACACAGGTGATCGCCCATCTTCAACAATGAAGGCACAGTCTCAATACGGCGCGCCAATATCCTTTCATTTCACTGCGGCAAGGAAATGTTTCTCTCCACCATGAGAGGGATCAATTTGCGGAATGCTATCGTGCTTACAGCCTGTTCATCCCTTTGATAGGCTTCATATTCTTTCCTGAAGGTGTTCTGCATTTCCTCCGATAAATGGCGGATGTATTGGTGCGCACATGCAGTTACCTGTGCTGGCGAGCCGAAATCAACCAACAGATCCAGAATGTCCAGCACATAGAATTCCATGGGGTTCGACTGTGGCAAAAACCATCCGGTCAAGATGACTTGTTCAAGTACCTCGTCGAGATTAGCACCATACTTCTCCTGGATTTATAGTATTTGAATCCGTAAGGCTGACAGACCGCGGCAATCCTAGAGCAACATTCTCGAAAAATATCCTTGCCGGTTTGGTGATCCGCCATATCTATTCCTCTCCATTTTGCTTATTTTATAAAGAGCGTGAAGAACCGAAACCTTTGGCTTAATTTCAGGCTCATAAACTTTGTATTATTACGCAAAAACAGGTCTACGGTTTCCATTGTTATTTTTATGGAAGCCAACCAAAGGACATTTGCTCCTACGCATTCATCAAGCAAACTATTCTCGGGCTCAAAAATCAACCTGATATCTATGTGTCTCAATCCATATATTCGTTCAGTTTTTGTACATCGCAGATGGTAATCTCACGTGTACCTTTGATATGAATAATCCCCAGCTGTTCAAACTTCCCAAATTTTCGGCTGATCGTTTCACGTGTGACACCCACATAATTAGCCATCTCTTCGCGTGAAAGGGGGAGATTTATTTTAATAAAGGAGCCGTCCGGCTTGCCGTATTTGTGTCCGAGTTCGAGAATCATGTAGGCGATACGGATTTCTGGGTCTTTGGTAGCCAGGCTTTGAGCCAGGTTTTCAGTATGTGCCAAGCGTTTGGTAATGGTTTTGAGCAGCCTCAAAGAGATATCGGGATTGTTGCGGATCAACTCCTCCATATCATCCTTGGTGAGCATACAAATATCAGTATCTTTTAAGGCGTACGCACTAAAATTACTCAGCTCATCGTTATTAAATATGTTCAACTCACCAAAAAAATCGCCAGTGGTCAGAATGTGCAGAATTTGTTCTTTGCCCTGAGGTGTCATCTTCAGCAGCTTAACATGCCCGCTTTTAATAATGTACAGCGTATCGGATGCCTGTTCCTCGACAATCAAGGCCTCGCCTTTCTGATATCTTCGGTGCCGAATCATAGAGCTAACCTTGCACAAATCTTCGCAGGACAAAGAGGAAAAGATAGGCACTTTGCGGGCACAGGGCTCCTGTTCGCACTGGCAGGGGCAGGACATCTCATTCACATTCATTCACTCCATTCATCAACCGGAAACTAAAAAGTATAGCGTGTTCGTGTTATTCTGTATCATCTATAGGGGCAAAATGGCTTTGATCCTCACCGCAGACTGGACAAACCCAGTCTTCCGGAAGATCTTCGAACGCTGTACCTGGCATCACGTCTTCATCAGGGTCACCTATAGCAGGATCATAAACGTATCCACAGGGCTGACATACATATTTTTTCATTATTAATTCTCCTTGTCATCTAAAATTTTTGTAAGCTCTGGTGCGTCCGGACTGAGTCCTTGGATAATGGCCGCTTTATATGGAAGTGAAGCAAGAGCATCTCCGAAGCTAATCACGCCACAGATAGAGCCATTTTGTATGAATATACGTGTATAAGAAACTTGATTTTCACGGGCCAGGCTGTTGTCGCAGGCCTGTTCATCTACTAGACCGATGGAAAACAAGGGGCATTCATAGCTGTTGGACAGGGTGACAGGGATGGGACGCTGATAATCGGCGAAAGCCCCCGCCATATTCGCACCTGCTATTTTTCCTTGCTCCATAGCACTTTCCCATAATCCATCTACTTTATTATGGAACTCGGCTACATCACCTGCCGCATATATATTGGGGAAGCTGGTCTCCATCTGCGCATTCACCTGAATGCCTTGTCTGATATCAAGACCGATTTGGCGAGCAAGCTCCGTATTAGGTACAATGCCGATAGAATACACGACATGTTCGCAGGGAATAACAGTGCCGTCCTGCAGTTCTACACCCTCTACATGATCTGTGCCTGTAATACGCTTTACGCCTTGGCCAAGGCATACCTGGGTACCTTGTTCGATAACTCGGCGGGTCAGAATAGCGGATGCCTTTTCATCTAGCTGGCGGGGCATCAGCCGTTGCGAAGCTTCCAGAATGGTGACGGCATATCCGGCTTGCCGGAAGGACCAGGCCGTTTCTACACCCTGAATACCACCGCCGATGATACATATCCGGTCTCCCTCTCGCAATTCCGCTTTAAGTCTGTCTGCATCTTGTCGAAACCGAATGTTGTGAACGTTCCTTAGTGAAGCTCCATCCAGCACAAGCTTACGGTTGTGGGCTCCTGTACACAGCAACAGCTTGTCATAAGCAACGGTTTGTCCATTTATTGTTTCGATGGTGCGCTCCTCTGCGTGTATCGCGGTGATCTTTATGCCGGAATAAACGTTAATCCGTTGATTGGCAAACCATTTTTCTTTTTTGATCAGGATTTTGTCGCTGTGCAAGTCAGTAAATAGCGCCTTGGAAAGCTTGACTCTGTTATACGGAAGGGAGGATTCTTCCCCGTAAATCGAAATTTCGGCTAGCTCATCATGATCTCTGATCGCTTTTGCCGCGTTGATAGCGGCCACGCCGCCTCCGATTATAACGTAATGTTGGTTATCCATTCGGCATCTCTCCTATTCCTCTAGCTTTCTGTGCTAAATAACACTAAGCAGCAGATCTGAGACAAATTCAGCAGCATTTTTTATTTTTTTCACTTTTTCATCTTCTAGAGGAGAGAAGCGAATGCGTACCGGAAATTCCACATGCGTCATACCCGTTGACTTGATTACATCTGAAGTACTTTGGACTTTCATATTAGTACCGTTCAAGTAATCCTGTACGACCTCAATGGCTTCACCGCTCCAGCCATAGGAGCCAAAGGCGGCAGCAAGCTTGCCTTCCAAATTCATCTTTTGCATTTGTTGCAGCAGGTCTTCCAATTTGCCTGTCATGTCGGCATATTTGGTAGAGCTACCGACGAAAACAGCATCCGCTGAGGCAATACTATTTAATATCTCGGTTTCATCCGCCTTATCTACATCCCATAGCTCCACCTTGATTTGGTTCTCCAAAAAGCAATCTCTCAGGATGTTTGCCATTTTTTTGGTATTATTTTTTAAGGTGGCATAAACAATCGCTACTTTTTTATCATCCTTGGTTTCGGTGCTCATGGATGCGTACAAATCAATAAATTTGGCAATATCATGTCGAATCGCGAAGCCGTGGGAAGGGGCAATCATTTCAATATCCAAGTCAGACACAGCTTCGATTAATGTACGTACATATCTGCGGTGTGGATGAATAATAGCCTGATAATATCCGATAAAGTCTTCAGTAATATCAAAACCTGCCTCATCGGCAAATAGATGCTCTACAGCCACGTGTGTACTGAAAATATCGCAAGGGAACAAGATTTTATCTTCCACGCAATACGTAATCATGGTTTCCTCCGTGTGGAGGTAAGGCGTTTCCTTGAACAGCAGTGTCTTGCCTCCAATATCCAGTTGATCCCCGTCCTTGATGACGAGGAAGTTCCGGTGCTGAAGCTTGTACATTTGTTGAATTTCCGGTACGGCAATCTCAGTGCAGACAATGGTGGCGTTTGCTGCCTTGGAAGCAAGGGCCGCCAGCCCGCCTGAGTGATCCGGTTCCGTATGATTGACGATTATATATTGAATATCCAACGGGTCGATCAATTCCGCTACAGCTTCGGCAAATTCTCTACCGAACGCCATATCTACGGTATCTACAATGGTTGGTTTTCCAGTTTTCAGTAAGTATGCATTATAGGTTGTACCCTTAGATAAGGTAAGCCGATGAAAGGGTACCTCACGATTATCGATTTTTCCTACCCAATAAATATCCTTTGTCAGCTTAAATCCTGGTTTCATAGGAATAACCTCCTGTTGTTTTGATTTGTCTAACACAATTTGATTCTAGCTAGATGTGATGATGAAAAAGATGATTGAAATCAAATTTTTGAATATTTCAAAGTATTTATGACTTAAATTTATATTTGTGATCGCAATCACAAGAAGAACGTAATAATCAAATACAATAAGACTATATAAGCCCAATCCAATTACAAACAGGAGAGTGAATCTACATGAAAAAATCAAACCTTATTCAATTTCAAGAATATAAAGAAGCTGCATTTACAAAACGAATTGTTCATAAGGAAGCCGACAATGTCATTTTTATTCTCAACTTCACCCCTAATGCTGAGTTGCCAACACATAACCATCCAGGAGCGAATGTATATTTGCTCGTTCTTGAAGGGAGCGGTACTGTAACTGTAAATGGTGAAGAAACGGAAGTTGTCCAAGGGGATATGATCCATATTACCGGAGATGAGCACTTTTCCTATCGTGGTGGTGCGGGAGCGAACTCCAGCCTGCATGTGGTGTTGACCAAAACGCCAAGTGAAAGCTATGCACAAAATGTATAAAGTATAGAAATTACAAGAAGAGGAACCGCAATCCAAACATATAAAAGCCGCTTGGTTTAAATGACCAAGCGGCTTTTATATTGGAGGGTCACACCTCAGAATACGCTATAAACCCGCTGTCTATCGGGATGACTGTATCTGTGACAACGCTGGATGTCTGTTCATCAACAAGCACTGTAGGCCACGGTTTTGTTCGGCGAGGAAGCAGCTGGGGGCAATAGTTTTCACGCTTTGGAGCGACCTTATGATGAAATCCCGTCTGTACAAACGGCTCTCGAAGTGCCACAATACGTTGCAAAGGCCATATTTCTCCAGCTGGGATATCGTGCAAGGCCCGCGAAGTAGTCAACCCCAATAAAATAACGTTTCATCGAAAGGAGGAGGCAGGTTATGAAGCTGCATCGAGCCATTGTGGTGGATGATGAAATATTCACCCGCAAAGGGCTAATTCAACTTGTGGATTGGGAAACCTGTGGCTTTGAAATCGTGGGGGAAGCTGATAATGGTGAGGATGCGCTGGAGCTAATCAGTCGTCTTCACCCGGATCTGGTCATTACCGATATTCGTATGCCTGTGTTGGATGGATTAGAGCTAATTCGATCCGTACTCGAACGGAGTACCCAACATCCTGCTTTTATTATTATGAGTGGTTACAGTGATTTTACTTATGCGCAGCAGGCACTCCGCTATGGAGTTCATGATTTTATACTCAAGCCGGTTGATGATGAGGGCTTTTCGGCTACACTGCGCAAGCTGAGTGAAAGATTGCACCGTGAACAACAGAACGCGCAGCGATATCAAAACTACCTTACAGGCGGGCTGTTAGAGACGGTGATGATGAATCCAGTGGATGATGCAGTGGTGACACATTGGGAGCAACAGTTGCGGCTTGGAGAAGCCACGTATATGTACTATGTACTCGTCGAGCTGAATGATCAGCATCCTTGGCGTTCCGGTGACGATGGTGTCATGCTATCGCTTTTCCAGTTCAGGGAGCTTATAGAGCAAGCGCTTCATCGTTTAATGGACGGCAAGTACCCTCTCTATGTCCATGAGCATCGTAACCGGGTTGGTCTTATCGTACCGGACTTCTTTTTAGAGGGTTTTGGAGCCAAAGTAGAATTGTTTATGAAAGCGCTACAACAGGAGATAGAGGGGATGAATTCACTAAGAGAGCGGTCGGGAAGTCGGGTGTTCGTGTATGCGGGAAGTGCTGTGGAGCAGTTGCGGGATATCCAGCAATCCTATGCCAGTGCAAAGGAAGCAGTGCTCCATAAATACATTCATGACCATAGCGGTATTGTCGTCAATCTGCCGGAGAAAATGCCTCCCCTCCACTATAGGACCATTCGTCAGGACGTACTGGATAGCTTGACAGAGCAGGTCGAGGAGCTCCAATTGGAAGAGCTACGTGCGACCGTAGGTTATTTATTTAGCAGCTTTCGGGAAGAGTATTATGCTCCTGAGGCTATGAAAATGAGTCTGCATCAATGCGTTCTTAGTATCGTGCGGGTCATTCAAAATATGCAGGGAAATGAGCGCTCACTTCAGTCACTGGAACCGATGATAAACTGGCAGGATATGAATCTGTCATTGGGTGAACTCCAGCGATTGTTTACAGCCTTTGCCGAAGAAAGTGGAAAATATATTGGGACGCTGCGCAAGGAATGTCAGCAGGGAGGAATCCAGCACATCCGTGCTTATATTGAGCAGCATGCTGCCGAGAATATAAGCCTGAAAAGTATTGCGGCTCACTTTTACATGAATCCGGTATACCTCGGTCAATTGTTCAGAAAAACATACGGGGTCTACTTTAACGAATTCCTGCTGAAGTTGCGCGTTCAGGAGGCGAAACGCCTGCTGCGGCAGACGGATCTGCGTATTTATGAAATTGCGGAGCGCGTGGGCTTCGGCAGTTCAGACTATTTTGTGACTCAGTTTGAAAAGCTGGTGCACGTCACGCCAAGTGAATACCGCAATAGCCTGAGTGTTGGGCACGAGCCAGAGAGGTCCGGCGAATGAAGAGGCTGAGAACTATCCTGGATCATATACGGTTGCGGGATAAAATGCTGCTGCTTTATTTCCTCTGTGTTTTTACACCTATAGTGCTGACTAATCTGATCTTTTACCATGTTACCTCGCAAAATGTGAAGGAACAGCGTATTCAGGATATTACGCGCGCACTGGAACAAATAAAAATCGAATTTTACCGGGAATTTGAAGATGCGATGGAGATTTCGTCTATCTTTTATACCGATTATCGACTCAATGAGGTGTTGGAAGAAACTTATCCCCACCCTGCTGACTATATTGCTGTCTATGACTCTTATTTACGTCGTATCTTAAACAATACTTACAGTCCTGTGTACCAATCCGTAGGTGGAATTACGATCTATACAGATAATCCAACGCTAATGGATTCCGGGGGAATCAGCTTTATAGATGAGAGGGTCAAAAGCTTCCCCTGGTATACCCAAATCCCGCCTGGACGCCAGTCCAAGCCTATATTTGTCCGTACTGACGACAGTACCGCTGAGCAGCTACACCCCTTCAGCCTGATTCGACGGATGAACTATTTTTATTCCCAAAATGGTCGTGAAAAAATACTGAAAATAGAGCTGCGAATGTCATCCATTCGGGAGATTTTCAATAACTTGAACTTGCAAGGGAGTCTCTTTCTGCTTAACGAACGGGGAGAAGTCGAATATACAAATGACCCCAAGGTTGATATAAATCATAAGAGCGTGGCCTATAGCACCCTCAAGCTACCCAATGACACCATGGAATTCAAGACTCATTATGTGCTTACGAATAATCTGAACGGCTGGAGCATTGTGGCTGCGGTATCCAGAGATGAAGTGTTGTATGAAATGCAGGAACCTCGCAATTTTGCGCTCTTGTTAACCTGTGTAAATATGCTGCTGCCCACCTTGATCATTATCTGGATTACACGTTCGCTGAACGTGCGGCTTCATCGCATTCTGAAACATGTGAAAAAGGTGAAAAATCAGCATTTTGAACTCATTCCAGGTATGGAGTCGAGTGATGAAATCGGACAGCTAACGGGTGAATTTAATCGGATGACGCTGAGAATAAAACGCCTGATTAACGATGTTTATATGGCCGATATTCAGCGAAAAAATCTGGAGATTCAGCGTAGGCACGCTCAGCTGAATGCACTTCACAGCCAGATCAACCCACATTTTCTGTTCAATACGCTGGAGACGATCCGTATGCGAAGCCTGATGAAGCATGAAGATGAGACAGCCCGCATCATTCATAACATGGCACGGATTTTCCGCAATTCGCTGGTGTGGAACAAGGATCGGGTTACTTTGCGGGACGAGCTGGAGTTGATCCGTTGTTTTCTGGAAATCCAACAATATCGCTTTGGTGAGCGAATACAGTACGAGGTACAGGCACGCTCTGAAGACTTGGACAATCTGATTCCCAAAATGGTCGTACTGACGCTGGTTGAAAATGCAAGTATCCACGGCATTGAGCCGCTAAAGCATGGGGGACGCATTGAGATTCTTTTTGAGCATGAGGAAGAACGACTGATGCTAACGGTTCGGGATGATGGGGTGGGCATGTCTGCGGAACAGGTGCAGCGCTTATATGGCTACATGCAAAGGCAGGAAGAAATGGGTGAGCGTATAGGTCTGCAAAATGTCATCTATCGTCTAAAACTTTACTACGGAAACCGCTTTGAGCTGGTCATTCGCAGCGCACCCGGCGAGGGTACAGAGATTCGTATAATGATTCCTGCGGATCGGGACCTATAGTTTCCTAAGTAACAGCTATAGATTGACAGGTGAACAAAATGAACGGCATTTTATAAAATGAAAGTGCTTACAATTTGGTATTCACACACCATCGACAAAAGAGGCCGAAAGGGGAAGGTCTGGCATGACAAGCAAAAGGTTCGGAATCATCAGTCTGGTAATGGTTATGATGGCATCTATGATCGCTGCTTGCTCAGGGAGCTCGGGTAAGGAGCCTGCGTCGGGAGATAGCAAGGAGAAGGTCACATTCACGTATTTTAATGCCACGGCGGGAAGAGACATTAATACCAATGAAACGCGGATCGGAAAAATACTGGAAGATCAGACCGGCGTGAACTGGAAGCTGGAGCATTTGGTAGGGGATTCGAATACGAAGATCGGCACGTTTATTGCTAGTAATGACTATCCAGACGTGATTGTACCAGATGGCACGATTGATAAACTGCTGGATGCCGGGGCTTTTATTCCCCTGAATGATTTGATCGATAAATATGGGCCCAATATCAAGCGTGTATATGGACCGTACTACAATCTGATGAAAGCGGAGGATGGGAATATCTATTTCCTGCCATTCAGTGCGGTGGTCGGTGATTATTTGTCTGCTCCTAATATAGAGCAGGGAGCTTTTTGGATACAGCGTAGAGTGTTGAAGGAGGCGGGATACCCAAAAATAAAAACTTTAGATGAGTACTTGGCTCTGATTCGGAACTATGCGAAAAAGCATGCAGACGAGGGATTAACCGGGTACTTGGCGTTAACCACGCAGGATAGGTTTTATGCGCTTACGAATGCGCCGATGCATCTGGCAGGCTATCCCAATGATGGCGGCACGATTATTGATATGAAAACACACCAGGCGACGGATTATGGAGATGAGGAAATCACAAAGCGGTATCTCCAGGAACTGAATCAGCTTAACGCAGAGGGTCTATTCGATAAATCCTCCTTTGTAGACAATTACGATCAATATTTGGCGAAGCTAACCTCGGGTAAGGTGCTGGGCTTTTTCGATTATCGCTGGCAGGCAGGGCAGTCTCTAAATAACCTGCAGGAGGCTTCCAAGCGTTCGGGTAATGATGATCTGGAATATGTAGGGCTGCCTGTTGTATACGACCGGAATATAAAGGATCAGTATCTTGATCCGTCGTCATTTGTTAATAACCGAGGCATTGGAATTACGGTCAGTGCCAAGGACCCGGTACGTATCATCAAATTTTTCAACAATCTGCTGACCGATGAGAATCAAGTGTTATCCAACTGGGGGATCAAAGGTGAAACCTATGATGTAGATAAAAATGGGCGCTTTTATCGGACCAAGGAGCAAATTAAGAAGACGGGTGAGGATGCGTTCCGTGACTCATTTGGGTTCAAATATTTTGAATACAGCTGGCCGCGATACGGTAACGGTTCTTCCTTGCCCGACGGCAACTCGGCTAGCCCCGGACGGCAGCCTGAGGTTGCGCGTATGTCGTATACCGAAGGTGATAAAAAGCTGCTTAAAGCGAACGGTGTAGAGTCTTTCTCGCAGATGTTTTCCGCACCTGACGAACGTCCATGGTTCCCGGCCTGGAGCATTCAGGTTGCCCAAGGCTCACCTGCGCAGATCTTCCAGCAAAAGAAAGGAGACCTGCAGCGCAAATATTTCCCGCGCTTGGTACTGTCTGCACCGGAACAATTTGATGCCATTTGGAACGAATACACCACCGAGTTTAACAAGCTGGATGTGAAGGCCTTTGAGGAGCTGATCACGAAGGAGGTTGCCAAAAAAATCAAGATGGTCGGGAAAAAATAAAGGAGGAAGCAGCTATGAGCTACACGTCACCGCAACCTGTTACGACCTCCCCGGGCCATGTGTCGCCCTCACGGCGAACCGGCTTTAGGGGATTTATACACAAGCTGAACCAGCAGCGTGCACTCGTATGGATGTCCGTCCCTTTTTTAATCTGGCTGTTTATATTTAAATATTTACCTCTTTGGGGCTGGACGATTGCTTTCCAGGATTTTAAGCCTGCCCGCAAGTTGCTTGATCAGCATTGGGTTGGATTGAAGCATTTCCGTTTTCTATTTCAGGATGAACACTTTCTGCGGGTGATGCGCAATACGCTGGCGATGAGCTTTATTAACCTGGTGCTGGGCTTTGTCACCGCTATAGCATTGGCGATTTTGCTGAATGAGCTTCGTCAGATTGTGTTCAAGCGAGTGGTGCAGACGATCAGCTATTTGCCGCACTTTATTTCATGGGTGGTCGCAGCCAGCATTATCAGTACAGCGCTATCAGCGGACGGCGGCATTGTCAATGAGGTGCTGATGTGGCTTGGGCTGATTAAGGAACCTATTCTGTGGTTAGGTGAGGGAAGCTACTTTTGGGGTATTCTCGGTGCGTCAGAGGTATGGAAAAATGTCGGCTGGAATACCATCATTTATTTGGCTGCGATGACCATGATTGATCCTTCGCAGTATGAAGCGGCCGAGATGGATGGAGCAGGGCGGTTTCAGCGAATTTGGCATGTGACATTGCCGGGATTAAAGCCTGTATTTATTATCCTGCTGATTATGAACATTGGCAACTTGCTGGAATCAGGCTTTGAACCGCAATATTTACTGGGTAACGGCATGAACGTAGATTACTCGGAAAATCTGGATATTTTCGTACTGAAATATGGTATCCAGATGGGCAACTTTTCGCTTTCCATTGCTGCTGGAATGTTCAAAACGGTGGTTAGCTTCATTCTGTTGTTTAGCGCCAATCATATTGCGAAGCGGTTAGGGGAGGAGCGGTTGTTCTGAAAAAGAGTGAGTTATGGGGGGGATAAGGTCGCTTCGCGTGCGGATTGTTCTTCCGATCGCTGTTATCCCCGGATTTTCTTATAGGAATAAGAAGAATAGGTTAAAATCCGGGGATAAAGGCGAGCGCTCCGCTTCTTCAGAACAATTCCGCCCGCCCCGCTGCCATCCCCCGTAAAGTCACTTTTTTAAGAACTGAAGGTAGTGGCAGGGAAGAACTTAAGGAAGGCGCGTGCCCATGCATTCTACGGGGAAGGTCAGTGGATTTTTAACAGGCCGCTTCGCGGACCTCATCAAGATATTACCAACTAACTACAACACGACTTCTTATAGCCCCATAATAATCCACATAATTCACTCCAATTGCCACTAATATACACACTCAAAATGACTGTTCCAAGTAACAGCACCAACAAACTCTACGAATAATCAATCGGATTTAAGTACAGGGCTAGGCGATGTTTTAGAAAGGAGAGGAAGTCATGGGCAAAGGGAAGGCCGGACACGGGCGATTTCGGGCACCCTCGGATCGGGTTTTTGATGCGTGCAATGTTGTGTTTATGCTGTGCCTAATGGTGTTCACGCTGTATCCATTTTTAAATACGTTGGCGGTTTCATTAAATGAAGCGAATGATTCCATTCGGGGCGGGATTTATTTGTGGCCGCGTGAATTCACGTGGAGCAATTATGAATTTGTATTCAAGGAAGCGACGATTTTCCATGCTACGCTGATTTCTGTATTACGTACGGTCGCGGGTACAGTGACCTCAGTGTTTTGCTGCGCGATGGTGGCGTATACGATCAGCCGACCGGAATATGTGCTGCGCAAACTTGTTTCGATTGCTTTTATTTTGACGATGTATTTTAGCGGTGGATTGATCCCCAATTTTCTCTTGATTCGTGAGCTTGGGATGCTGGGAACCTTTTGGGTGTATATCGTGCCGGGGTTGATCGGGGTGTTTAATGTCATAGTCATCCGCTCCTTTATTGAGGGATTGCCAGAGGGGATTTTGGAGTCGGCGCGTATTGACGGGGCTGGGGAGTTTGCTACTTTTATGCGCATTGTTTTGCCGCTGTGTGTGCCAGTGCTGGCAACGGTATCCCTGTTCACGGCGGTCTCGCAATGGAATTCCTGGTTCGATGTATTTTTGTACAACTCGTCGTATGAGCAATGGAGCACTCTCCAATATGAGCTAATGAAAATTCTGCAAAATTCCAATACATCCGTGAACGCTCAGGACTATGCCAGCCAATTTGCAGGGTCGGAAAATCTGGCGAAGGTGGTTACGCCTACCTCTATTCGCGCCACGATGACGATTGTCGCCTCAGTGCCTATTATTTTAGTCTATCCGTTTTTACAAAAATACTTTGTGAAGGGTATGACCTTGGGAGGTGTCAAAGGATAGTAAATATTTCACTTTCATTCTAACAGCCGTTTCCAATCCGCAGATAACTATAATCCAAGGGTGCCAAGTATGAATTCAAAATTTGAGTGTAGGAGAGATTGCTGTGCGGTCATGTTGGTATACGCCTTTTTGTCTGATGCTGGCTGGAGCGCTGTTGTTATCACCTATCGGATGTTGGGGAACGTCTGTAGCGAAGGCAGCTCCGTCTATGGAACATTCTCCGTCGGTATCGGACATGGTACTATCTGCGGGGAAGACCATTAAAACGTATGGATTTGAGCAAGGAAACAGTGACGGCTGGAAGCCACGGGGAGCTTATACCCAAATTACATCTGTCACGGAAGCGGCCTATGGTGGCACGCACAGTCTGAAGGCAACTGCTCGTACGGCGGCTTGGAATGGAGCAGAGTTAGATGTGAAGCCACTGTTGCTGCCGGATGTGGAGTACGAAATTAGCGGGTATGTGAAACTGGACGGCAATGCGGCAATTCCAAGCGTGGTTAAGCTTACGATGGAGCAGCAGCCGATAGGCGGGACTACAGCATGGAAGACTGTAGCACAGACGGAAAAGGCAGATACTTCGTGGATTAAACTTCAGGGGAGATATACGTTTACCGGGGAGATGAATGCATTGAAGCTGTATGTGGAGAACTCGAATCCCGCTCAGGCCTACTATGTGGATGAGGTGGAAATTAGGCAGGTATCAGCAACACCGACGAATCCTACAAGTGGGATTGTATCTGGGTTCGAAGATGGCACAGCCCAAGGTTGGGTATCCCGCTTGGGAGCCGAGACCGTGCAGGTCTCGAATGCCGATGCACGGACCGGCTCATACAGTCTGCTGACAACGGGCAGACAAAAGGCATATGCCGGCCCCAAGCTGGACGTGACTACCACGATGCAAAAGGACAACCGATATACGGTCAGCGCCTGGGTGAAGCTGGCGCCAGGTGAGCAGCCTGCCAAGGTGAGGATCAGCGTACAGCGTGATTACCAAGGTCAAAGTGCATATGAAACGGTTGCAGGCGATACAGCTATCACGACAGGGGGATGGATGCATTTGTCGGGTACGTATACGCTCGCACATGATGCAGATACCGTTTCTATGTACCTGGAATCGTCAGAAGGGACGTCTTCCTTTTATATGGATGATTTCGAATTGTCCCTGGTGCCGCCGCTGGCAATTGAGAAGGACATACCTTCTTTGCATGGATTGTATCAGGGACAGTTCAGCATCGGCACAGCGATTGAGGCTTTCCAGACCGAAGGGGCTTACGGAGAACTGGTACAGAAGCATTTTAACAGCATTGTTGCAGGGAATGCGATGAAGCCGGTCTCCTTGCAACCATCCGAGGGGCAGTTCCATTGGGAGGAAGCAGACCAAATTGTGCAATTTGCCAGAGAGCACGGATTGGAAATTCGTTTCCATACCTTAGTGTGGCATAACCAGACCGGGGATTGGATGTTTAAGGACAAAAATGGACAGCCGATGACACCAACTGCTGAGAATAAAAAGCTTTTGCTGGACCGTCTGGAGACGCATATTCGTACTGTTGCCGCCCGGTATAAAAATGTCATTACCGATTGGGATGTGGTGAATGAAGTCATTGATCCTGATCAGCCCGACGGCATGCGCCGCAGCAAGTGGTATCAGATTACAGGAACTGATTATATTGAAAAAGCGTTCCGTGTCACGAGGGAAGTGGCGGGTCCGAACGCGCGGTTGTTCATTAACGATTACAATACCCATGAACCGAAGAAACGGGATTTTCTGTACAATCTGGTGCGTGATTTGCTTGCCAAAGGTGTACCGATTGACGGCGTGGGTCACCAATCGCATATCCGCCTGGAGTTCCCTACTATTGCCGAAATCGAGCAATCCATCGAGAAGTTTGCTTCACTCGGACTGGATAATCAGATCACGGAGCTGGATATGGGACTTTATCCCAATGATACGGATCGCTACGAAACGATTCCTGAAGCCCTGCTGATCCGGCAGGCTTACCGTTATCAGGCGTTGTTCGATATGTTTACAAGACAGCAGGATCATATCAGCAATGTGACCATTTGGGGTACAGATGATGGTAATACGTGGCTTAGTACGTTCCCGATTGCCCGGCTGGATAAGCCGCTGCTGTTCGATGAACGGTTAAAGGCCAAATATGCGTATTGGGCGCTGGTTGATCCATCCAAAGTGCCGCCGCTGCCAGCAGGGGGTAACGAATAAATGAGTTGAGACGGAGAAGTAGAAGACTAAGATTTTACTTCATTTAAACACAAACAAAGCAGGCTGCCCTTACATGCTCGGACATGTAGGGACAGCCTGCTTTGTTATCGTAAAGGAAAAAGCAGTTTTATTCTAAATTGGCGTGTTGACCATACATGGATTCGGAGGTCAGCTTGCGCAGCTTCATCGTTCTGAGCACCAACGCATCGCCATACAGCAGCAGGGTTTGTTCAAACAGTGAGCCCATGGGCTGAATGGTTTGGTAATTCTTGTTGGATGGGTCCTTGGGTGCGCCGGGCAGCCTGACGATGATATCGGCCAGTTTGCCGATGGTGGACTCGGGGGAAGTGGTAAGAAGCGCCAGTGAGGCCCCGAGTTTTTTCGCTTTGTCTGCCATGGACGCTAGGCTTTTGGTTTCACCAGAGCCTGAACCGATAATCAGTAGATCGCCCTCGCCCAAACCAGGGGTTACGGTTTCCCCAACGACGTAAGCTTGAATTCCCATATGCATCAGCCGCATGGCCAGCGAGCGAATCATGAACCCTGAGCGCCCCGCTCCTGCTACGAATACCTTATTCGCAGCAGTGATGGAATGGATCAGCTGTTCCGATTCGGTATCGCTGATTAGCTGTGGCACGAATTGCAGTTCCTTGATGACCTCAGATAAATATTGAGAGGTTTCCATTGGATTAACCTTGTTTAATAAGCTGCTGCATTTGCGAAGCTACAGCCTTTTTGTCGTCTTCGCCAGTGATACCGCCGCCTACGATAACCAGATCCGGTTGGGCTTTTACCACTTCAGCCAATGTACTCAGCTTGATGCCGCCAGCTACGGCTGTTTTGGAGTTTTTTACGACTTTTTTGACGGTTTGCAGTGCCTCGAACGGACTTTGTCCTTCCGCTTGTAGATCGTAGCCAGTATGCACACAGATATAGTCAACGCCTAAAGCGTCGATTTCTTTCGCACGTTGCTCCAGGTTTTTGACACCGATCATGTCCACTAGGATTTTCTTACCGCCTTGTTTCTTAGCTTCTTCTACAGCACCTTTGATCGTTGCATCTTCAGCTACAGCCAAAATCGTCACGATGTCTGCACCAGCCTCGGAAGCTTTCAGCACTTCATAGCCCCCTGCGTCCATAACTTTCAGGTCAGCCAGCACTTTTAGGTTGGGAAATGCTTCTTTCATTGCTTTTACAGCATGAAGTCCTTCATTGATGACAATCGGCGTACCAATTTCTACGATATCAATATACGATTCTACTTCTTTTACCAATGCGATACCTTGCGGGATATCTACCAAGTCTAAAGCCAATTGAAGTTCCATGTTATTAACTTCACTCCTTAAGTGAATTTGTATTTGGATGAACAGGTACATGTTTTGTTGAGTCGTACTTATACTTTGTTCTCATGCACAGGTTTGATTGTAAGGCCCCGGTATTCGGTTGAACAGTACGCACTAATTCGTAACGTAGTTACCCTGACGATACTATAGATCATAAAAACCACCCATAAGAGAGCCAATCTTTTGTCTTCTTTAGCATTATTTCAATAATGAAAACCCTCTATTTGTGACCCGTAAATATACATATCTATGTCAGATTGCAAAAATATGAATGTACCGAGGATTGAATTGACTTCAAGTTAGGTTTTGACTATATTTGTAATATACTGGTATGTAAAAAAGGAAGCTAACAGCATAACTACCCTGAAGAATAGCCGCTAGGCTAGGGGGGAACGTAATTTTCAGGATAGGGAGGCGGGGTTTAGTGGAAGAGGTCCTGAATCAAAGAGGAGCTATTTATTTGTTGTCGGACAGCCACGCGCTTGATAAAGCTTGCGAGTTGTTTAGAATCAGCTACACACATAATGATTGGGATGAAGCGAACAAGGTTGCGGATTATCTGCATTCGTTGGCTGAAAGCCTGTATCACACCCAACTGAGAAATGCTGCGGACAGCAAGTATGAGACATTGGACACCAAACACCCGCTGGTGTTTTATTATGCTTACAGTTATCTAGCGAAATCGATTTATTATCAGAATATGGGCCAGTATGAGAAAGCCAGAGATTATATTATGAAGTATAGCGAAATGGGCTGGTTTATGGGGCTGGATCAAAGCGGTCACGAAGAAGTAGAGAGATTCCGTTTTCTCGCCAAGGCCAATTTATATATGATTGATTTACTTTCGGGGAAGAAGGAGCTTTTACCGGAATATGTTCAGTTTCTTCACAACAATGACGAGGAGCTACTACCAGGATTGGTTGGTATTACTGAAGCAGCTAACTTGAACAATTGGGATATTGACGACCTGCTGAACGAGTTTGCCGATGATATTGAGATATTTGAAGGTTATGAAGATAGAGCCAACCGCGTATATTATTTAAAACTGGTCAACCAATTAGCTATTTACTATTTGAAAAAGAAGCAGTATATCGTTGCCTTGAATTATATCCTTGTTTCTCTGCAATTCTCTATTGGTGTAGAAGCCGATGCCGATTTTAGAACACTGGTTGCACTATTCGAGACTTACCGAGATTGGGCAACACCGTCCCAGCAAGAGCAATACCAAACCATTTTATTAAGGGGCCTTCATAATGAAAAAGGCATTAAGCTCGATAACTATGGTCTTAGCGTTTCTTAGTGTTGCTTGAGTTTCAGACTTCGATCGTCAGACCCAGTAGGAATTTTGTAAATAAGGGGAGCGCACTTTTTCGCCATCTGCGGATCAGTGTGCTCCCCTTTCTCATACCAATTAACGATGTTATTTATTTTACAATATAGGAAGTCAGGTTATCGGCCAGATGTTGCATCGTTTCGCTCGCCTTTTGCATACGTTCCATGACTTCGGTGAAAGAGCCTACCAGAGTCGCCTGCTCTTGAGAAGAAGAAACGATTTGCTCTATTTCCTGCTCCATTTGACGAATGGAGTTCTGCACATCCTTAAGGGCTCCCTCGATATCGACCGTCGCTTTTTTGGACTCTACGGACAGCTTGCGTACTTCTTGAGCAACGATACCGAAGCCTGCTCCTGCTTCTCCGACACGTGCGGCTTCGATCGCGGCATTCAATCCAAGCAGGTTAGTTTGATCGGAAATTTCCTTGATAAATACAGCAACCTGATTAATTTTCCCCGAGTTTTGTACGGCAATTTGGGTGTTCTTCAAAATGTGCTCACTGGTAGCCTGTAGCTCCTCCGAATGCGCTGTTACATGCTGCACCATCTCAATGAGCTGCTCGGTAATGGAGAGGTTTTCGGATACGATTTGATCTAGTTGATTTTTGTTGGTCAAATTATAGGAGGCGGCAAACGCTGCGATGACCTCCCCTTTATCGTCAAGTACAGGAATACTGACCATATCAAGAGGATATCCCAGGACTTCAGCTGGAATATGGGTCAAGCTGGTCTCACGTCCATTTTTAAGCATGGCAAAATTTTTGTAGTCCTCCAGCAGCTCCGAGCCTGTTTCAAAGCCGAGGTCCATCCCCTCCGATTGGGTGTAAGCCAGAACGTGAGTGCGGTCGAAGAGAGCAAGGGTTACTTTCTCACGCATCACCTGTTGTATGTAGGGAATAGCTACAATTAATGCATCTATTGTATTCAAATGGACTACCTACCTTTCTTTACTAAATATATTTTTTATAGTCTTATATAATTGTCGGTCTGAAGACGGATAAAAGTTATAAAGGTATTGAAATTTAAAGGGATATGAGAGCTTCAATAAAAAAAGGCCTATCGTTTCGTAATGGAAACGATAGGCCTTCGTCTTTCATCTAAACGTGTCAGTGTGTGTATACGTGATTCACTTGCCGCGTTGCTCAAACAATTGTGCAATTTCCACAATAACCTTGGTGGCAAGTACCATGTTGTCCACTGACACATACTCGTACTTACCGTGATAGTTCTCCCCACCTGTGAAAATATTCGGTGTAGGCAGACCCATGTAAGACAGCTGTGAACCGTCTGTGCCTCCACGAATCGGCTTGATAATGGGCTCAATATTCAGCTTTGTCATTGCTTCATGAGCGATATCGACGATATGTTTCACAGGCTCGATTTTCTCTTTCATGTTGTAATACTGGTCTCTCAGCTCCAGCGTGATACGGTTATCTCCATAGGCAGCCTGGAGCTCTTTTACGATATTTGCCAAATAAGCTTTTCGGTTTTCGAAGCTCTCGCGATCAAAATCACGGATAATATAGTATAGTTTGGCTTGTTCTGCTGTGCCTGTAGACTCCAGCAGGTGATAGAAGCCATCATACCCGTCTGTATATTCCGGGGCTTCATTCACAGGTAATCTACTGTGCAGCTCCATAGCGATTTTGGCAGCGTGGATCATTTTGTTTTTAGCCGTACCTGGATGTACATTCACACCATGAATGGTAATATGAGCAGCCGCGGCGTTGAAGCTCTCATACTCCAGCTCTCCGAGCGGTCCGCCGTCTACCGTATAAGCATATTCAGCACCAAAAGCGGCTACATCAAAGCGCTCAGGTCCTCTTCCAATCTCTTCGTCCGGTGTAAAAGCAACGCGAATTTTGCCATGTTGAATTTCGGGATGATCAATCAGATAGTGGATCGCTGTCATGATTTCTGCGATGCCAGCTTTGTTGTCTGCACCGAGCAGGGTGGTACCATCTGTTGTGATTAGGGTGTGGCCCTTATATTGAGTCAATTCGGGGAACTCGCGTGGAGAAAGTACTACACCCAGCGAGGCATTCAGCGTGATATCGCCTCCATCGTAATTCTCTGTCAACTGCGGCTTCACTCCTGCGCCAGTTAGCTCAGTAGCCGTATCGAGGTGGGCCAGAAAACCAATGACGGGCACTTCTTTATTCGTATTGGAGGGAAGGGTTGCCATTACATAACCATGGTCATCAATGGTTACGTCTGTCATACCGATGGCTTTCAGTTCGTCCACCAGGAGGTTGCCCAATGTGAGCTGCCCGGGTGTGGTGGGGCAAGTGTGGCTGCTTTCGTCAGATTGGGTATCTACCTGAACATAGGTAGTCAGGCGGTCAATCAGTTCCTGTTTCATGTGGTTATCCTCCTTGGGTCTTTTCCATTATGGTACGTATTTTATCATGATTAGGCTTATAGTATGAAAAAAATGGTTTAACCTTTCAACATGACAGGTTTTGTAGGAGTCTGCAAAGGATCTGAGAGGGCAACTCCTTTTAACATACATAGAGTACGTTAATCTATAAGTCTTTTAAATTGTGTCTTATTACTGAGTCACTTAACGTTACGTTCATAGATTGGAAGCATAGAATACATTATCAAACGCAAGGGAGGTGAAGACTATGGCGATTCTTTTACCTTCGCAATTCTACAATCTTGCTGCTGGTGTGGGTAAGTCCTTTTTTGAAAACCTGAGAGGCGGTAGTAATGCTACGATTACTGTGAATAATACAGGTGCCAATCCGGTTGATCTTGTGGTTACCCGCGTCAATGCTCCTGTGATCACTTATGTGATCCCGGCGGGCAACAGCCTTACGTTAGAAGTTGCTCTGCTGCTGGTAGCTGCTCTTCAGGCGACTCCAGTTGGAGCAGTAACAGGTACCATCCAAATTGCTACCGCTGATTTTTAATCTGTAACGACTTGACCCTCTAACTCTAGCTTTGCCGAAAGGCAAGGTTAGAGTTTTTTTATTGTTTGAAATTTTCTGAAACTTTTTTCAGGCTGTGCCGATATATACATATGACATCGTAAATAACACATCGAAAAGGAGTACCCTGTATGAGCTTTAGCAATCCGGTTTTACGTGATGACATCTTTTTGCGTGAAGATGAAAGAGAAGCTAGCGAACAACGTATGACCATCGGAGGAACGGTGAACAAAACGTTACTTCTGCTGGTCCTACTTATCGTTTCTAGCAGTATTACCTGGTATATGACCTACCAAGGAACCGTAGAGGTGCTATCGTTGCTGACGGCAGGCTTTATTGGGATGGCAGGCGTAGCACTTGCGATATCCTTTTTTCCCAAAACGGCTCCATTGCTTTCTCCTGTATATGCGATTCTGAGTGGTTTTGCTTTGGGTGGCGTTTCCGCTTTTATGGAGTATGAGTACCCTGGAATTGTAGTTAATGCCATTTTGCTGACTGTGGGTATCTTGTTCTTGATGCTCTTTATGTATACACAGCGAATCATTAAGGTGACGCGCGGCTTTATCTCATTTGTTGTCCTATGTACGATGGCGATTTTTCTGGTGACGTTGGTTGATTTTATTTTAAATTTTTTCGGTATGAATGTTCCGTACATCCATGAAACGGGCTGGGTGGGTATTGGCATTAGTTTATTTATCGTCATCATTGCCGCTTTGAATTTGCTCGTAGATTTTAATTTCATTGAGGAACAAGCTAATCAAGGTGCACCCAAATATATGGAATGGTATGGTGCTTTTGGATTGCTGGTAACGTTAGTGTGGCTATATGTACGAATATTGGATCTGTTAGCTAAGCTTAGCAATAGGGACTAAGGTCTGCGACTATTTCATATGGTTCAAGTAGGATGAGAAGAGAAGGACGGCTGAATGTCGTCCTTTTTTGTATGAAAGAGGCGGTTTAAAAAGTGCATTTTACGTTAAATACATAGAAGTTGGGTAAAACATAGAGGATAGATAGGTGAGGAGTGAGGTATATGTATCAAGTGGTGCTGGTGAGGCATGGAGAAAGCGTATATAACCGCCAAAACTTGTTCACAGGCTGGACGGATGTCGATCTAACTGAACAGGGAACTCATGAGGCTATCGAGGCAGGACGTATCCTCAAGGAGGCTGGGTATACGTTTGATCTGGCATTTGCTTCTGTGCTAAAACGTTCTATCCGCACGTTGTATCATATTTTGGATGAGCTGGATCATCTGTGGATACCTGTGCAGAAGTCATGGAAGCTGAATGAACGCCACTATGGTGCTCTTCAGGGGCTCAGCAAGCTGGATTCCGCCGTGCAATACGGCGAGGAACAGGTTCATATTTGGCGGCGTAGCTTGACGGTGCGGCCACCCATGTTGGATGAGCAGGATAAACGGAGTCCACATCGGGAAGAGCGTTATCGCCATATTAAACCGGAGGAGCTGCCGCTCGGGGAGAGCCTGGAGGACACTGTGCATCGGGTTGGTGAGTTTTGGAAACAACGGATCGTGCCATTGATTCTTAAAAAGGACCGGGTTATCATTTCCGCACATGGTAATACTTTGCGGGCCTTGATCAAGTACATGGAGAATCTCGACGAAACCGCATTGCTGGATTTGAACATTCCGACAGGTATCCCACTGGTGTATGAGCTGGATGAGCATATTGATCCTATCCGGCGTTTCTATCTTGGTGATCCGAGTCATGTAGAGGCCAAGAAACAGGCTGTGGCCAACCAAGGCAAGGTGACGGAGTGATTCTTTATATACAAAGAGGACAGGACGCTTCCTTGCATCCTGTCCTCTTAATGTTGATATACATCAAGCGTTCGCGGTATCCTCTGTTTCCAGGCTGTCTTCCTCAGTAGGAAGTGCCCATACCGATACACTGCCGGCACGAACGGGAAATATGCCGTAGCCATCCTGTTCGATCTTTACAGTATGATCGTGATGCCCGGTCAAATCGGTCCATTTTTCTCCTGCACGTTGTTTACCTACGAACATGCGTTTTTCCCCGTTATTTGCGTTGGTGATCACCACAGCACATCCAGAGCCGTGCAGCTCAGGAATGCCCTGACGAACCCATCCAATCGTATGGGGATCATCAAAATAATCTTTTTGCTCACCATAAGCTTTGTGATACCGGGCATATAGGAGCGGATCTAGCTCAGCCTGCTTGCCTTTCACAGGCGTTTGTCCCTGGATACCGTAGTAATCACCGTAGAATACGCAGGGATAACCATCTTTGCGCAGTAGGATGAGTGCATAGGCACTGGGCTTGAACCAGTCCTCCACCCAGGATTCGAGCGCTTCGTGCGGCTGGGAATCATGATTATCGACAAAAGTAACCGAGTTCAGGGGATGGGTATGAACCAGCGTATCCTCGAAAATGGTGCTTAAATCGAAATCCTTACCCCCCAAGGAAGCGCTATGTAGTTTGTAGTGGAGGGATACGTCAAACAGGTCGATTTTATAATCGATGGTATCCAGAAACTTTTGACACGATTCCAGATCCGGTTTCCAAAATTCGCCTACCATATAAAAATCCTGCCCACGCTTTTTAATCATTTCTGTAGCAAACTCTCGTACAAATTCATGATTAATATGCTTGATCGCATCCAGACGGAATCCGTTGCATTGTAGAGTATCCACGAGCCATTTGCCCCAGCGGATCATTTCCTTGCGCACATCCTGATGATTATAGTCAATATTGGCGAACATTAAATAATCATAATTGCCGAATTCATCATCTACATTATCGCTCCAGTTTTTATTTTTACCTAAAATACGATAGATTCCTGTCCGGTCCTGACTTGCATCGTAATCCGTTCCGTTAAAATGTTCGAAGTTCCATTGAAATGTGGAATACTTCCCTTGTCGGCCGGGGAATGTAAATTTAGTCCAGCCTTCGATATCAAAGGGTTCGGAAATGACCTCATTACGGTTATCCGGATTAACCTCGACGACCTTGAATACTTCGGTTTCATCCGCACCAGCCTTATGGTTCATGACCAGATCGACATAGACGGCTACGCCGTGGCGAACGCAGGATGCGACAGCTTCCAGCAGGTCTTCCCTGGTTCCGTATTTGGTGCGCACTGCACCTTTTTGGTCAAATTCGCCCAGATCGTAAAGGTCATAGACGCCGTAACCCGTATCCTCGGGCGATTGGCCTTTGGTGACAGGTGGAATCCATATCGCGTCAATTCCTTTGGCCTTCAGTTCCGGTGCCAGGCGGGCAAGCTTTTTCCAGTGAGAACCGTCAGCTTCGACATTCCACTCAAAAAATTGCATCATCGTATGGTTCCTTTTCATGTGCGTCCCTCCTTCATATATAACAAGTTACCCACCAAGTGAGGGGGGCTAAACGTCTGATGGCCAATATGATGTTGATGAAGAACATGGATCGCTGTATAACGTATGCTAAATCATTAAAATTTGTTATACCTTGAGTGATCACAACGACTCAATGGCTAGAAAAGGAAGCGTGAAAACGGTAAAATGAATCTAACTTAGCCATGGTTCGGATTTCGGGCAAATCATAAGCTCGAACAAGAAAGGGAAGGAGGGATGAACGTGACAGATTGGCAGCAGAATAAGGATGAAGCGAGAGAAACGCTGATGAAAAAATGTACGTATTGCCAGGAGATCAAACCATTAACGGACTTTCAGCGCAGAACCGGCCGCCGGGCGGGGCCTTTTTCCCGGCGTGGTCCTTGCCGTTCCTGTCGGGGGTTAGCACCGCAAGAACGGGCGGTTGCGTCCGCTCCTTCCCATGAGGAAACGAAGCCCTTGGCTGCTCCTGTGGAGCGGCATGGCTCCGAAGCAGATACGGCTGCATACGGTCTGGAAGCGTCCGCGCAGCCTTCTAGTGATTCTCAACGCCCCCGCAGAAAGCCCGTCACGGACAAAGCGCGTGAGCGCCATCGGCAACGGGTTCGCCATTTGCTTAGCAGGTTGAAGCCTGCAGATACCCGTGCGTTGCGACTTAATCGCAATGGCATGATTCGGCTAAGAGGCAAAACCGACCAAGGGAGACGCTGGCATCAGGAAATTGAGCTTGATTTGGCGATGACTCTGGTCAGAGAACGTATGGCGGTGATTGTAAATCCGTACACGGTCCGCAGACTTTATAGCAACAAGGAATTCCGCCAATACGTGCTTAAACGTGACCGCTATACGTGCTTTTTTTGCGGTGGCTATGGTGACACGATTGATCATTTACTCCCTCGGGCTAAAGGTGGACACACCACGCCAGTAAATTGTGTATGTGCCTGCAACGAGTGCAATCAAGTTAAAGCAGCCCGTGATGTAGAGGAATTCATCGAGTCTGGCGTGCCACTGCCGATTCCGGATGATTTTGAACCTCCCGGTGCTTCCGATGCTTCTGAGGACACCTTACGCACCTAGGACGATTGCTGGGGAATCGGCTACATTCCCTTAGTACAGTTCTACTTCAAAGCCGGATTCCTTCCAGGCTGTTGTTCCGCCTTCGATAAAGGCTACATTAGTAAAGCCCATCTGTTGGAGTATATAAGCTGCGAGTGCGGCTTGTCCGCCTGCCCCGCAGGTGGTGATAATTGGGCGGTTGCGGTCACGTAAGCGTTCATCGCGCAAATCTTGTGGAACGTCCAGGTCAGCGCGGATGGGCAGCATGCCTAGTGAAATATTGGCACTACCGCGAATTAGGCCGCAAGCACCTGCATCATGAGAGTCCTGTACGTCGATAACGAATGTATCTGGATTGGATTCAATTCGCTGACGTGCTTCCTGTGAAGTAATGCCCTGAACGTGCTGCCTCGCTTCTTGAACCATATCTGCAAATGTTTTAGCCATCGATTAAAACCTCCGTAGGAATATATTTTGTGTTGGTTTTCATATTAATGAACAGAAACTCACTCTCTCTATTACCCATCTCTAGTATAAAATGCTCCCTTTTTTAAGGTAAACTTAGACAAAAATCGTGCTTATTCTAATTTTTATCTAAAATAACAATAAAAAATTTGCAGAAATTTGTGCAAATTTAAAATTTCTTCGACGATTGGGTTGCGAAAGGTGTAATATAGAGGTATAGGGTTCCGTTTCGTCCTGTTGTAGTCACGAGGGAGCGCTTCGTGAGATATTCCGCAGCAGTAACAACAACAGAATAACGTCCAAGCAATATACAATTGGCATCTGCGATCATCAGTCTTGCCCTTTAGGGTATAGGCCGGTTTAAGCTGTGCTTCTTGCATGTTTAAGGGCGAATTCATTAACGTTTTATTGCTAGAGTTTATGATACAGGTTACGAGAAAGGAATGGACTTCTATTTTCACAGTAAAGGAGGACGTTCACGCATGTCTGAAAACCAACAAGAGGTGGCCGTAACACAAGAAGCTACCAAAGAGTCTCGGGATGTATTGGACCAATTGATGAAACCGGAGGTTCAGCAATCGCTGACCGTACTGGTAGAGAATCTGCCAAAGTTGACTGAAATGGTTACTTTGATGACCGACGCTTATGATGTAGCTCGCAGTCTGGCAACTGACCCTGTCTTTATCGGAGATATGAAAAACTCCATGGGAGAGTTTGTGAAGCCTGTTACAGATTCGGCTAAAGGATTGGCTTCTGCTGCAATTGAAGCAAATGACCGTGTACAAACTACGGAAGGTAGTGTAGGTCTGTTTGGCCTGCTCAAAATGCTTAAAGATCCTAATGTACAAAAAACGCTGCGTTTCAGCCAGGCTTTCCTGGATATTCTGAATGAGCGCCAACGCGAAAGCAAATAATTACCTGATCGAGAACGGAGGATGGACATGTCGAAGCAAATTTTGATCTTGGGCGGCGGATACGGCGGATTGCTGGCCGCTCTTACAGCACGCCAGCATATGGACGCTAGCCAAGCAACCATTACAGTGGTAAACCGCTTTGCGTCGCACCAAATTATTACGGAACTGCACCGTTTGGCGGCAGGTACGATTGCCGAAAAAGCTGTGGCGCTTCCTTTGGAAAAACTGCTGCGTAACAAGGATATTATCCTGAAAGTGGATACGGTTTCCGAAATCAAACCGGACGATAAGAAAGTAACCCTGGCCAGTGGTGCTACGTTGAGCTATGATGCTCTCGTTATTTCCTTGGGCAGTGAAACGGCATACTTCGGTATTCCAGGGCTGCAAGAACATAGCTTCACGCTGAAATCAGTAGCAGAAGCCAATCGCATCCGCGCACATGTGGAAGCTCGTCTGGATGCTTACAAGCAATCCGGTAACAAAGCGGACGCTACCATCGTTATCGGTGGTGGCGGTCTGACTGGTGTTGAGCTGGTGGGCGAATATGCTGACAAACTGCCTGCAGTTTGCCGTGAAAAAGGCATCAACTACGAAGATATTAACTTGTATTGCGTAGAAGCTGGACCATCTATTCTGGCAGGCTTCCCTCAACCACTGGTTGATCGTGCAGTAACAAGCCTTGAAAAACGTGGCGTTCAAATCGTAGCGGGTGTTCCGATTACAGAAATGAAAGCTGACGAAGTTCTCCTGAAAGACGGACGTTCGATCAAAACGAACACACTGATCTGGACAGGCGGCGTACAAGGTAATGCACTGGTTGGCGCATCCGGTATCGAAGTAAACCGTGGTCGCGCAACTGTGAATGGTGCGTTGCAATCGACTTCCCACGAAGACATTTTCCTCGCTGGCGACAGCGCAGTAGTGTTCCCGGGTGAAGGCGAGCGTCCATATCCTCCAACTGCACAGTTGGCTTGGCAAATGGGCGAAACCGTGGGTTACAACCTTTTTGCTTACTTTAACGGAGCGAAAATGGAACGCTTTACGCCAGTGTTCTCCGGTACACTGGGCAGCTTGGGAAGAACAGACGCGATCGGTACTGTAGGCGCGAATGGCACCCAACTGAAAGGCGCTGTAGCTACTTTGATGAAAGAAGGCAGTAACATCCGTTACCTGTCCCACATCAAAGGACTTTTTGCACTGGCCTATTAATATTTATATAGTTTATTAAAAGAGAGCGCTGTTCAGCGCTCTCTTTTTCATTCTTCGACACTAGCTATGCTTACGCATTTCACAAATAGTCTTAATTCACTTCATCTGGGCTAACTCTTCCACCTGTGCAGGAGGGAGCGCGCCTTCAAATATATTCAGCTCGTCTATAGATCCTTTGAACGTAGGGTCCCACCAATTGACCCCTAAGCTGAATGTTCCAGATTTAGAGGTAAAGATATCTGGGAACTCTGAGCCGGTAAATTGAATTTTGCCATTCACATACACCTCTAACACCCCACGATCTACAGTGAAGGCGAGATGTGTCCATTCATTGGCTTTGATCCTCAGGCCCGTACTGCCAGTATACCAAGTTGAGCTGCCAGACCAGACCATAGTGTTATCCTTCTCGGGTCCTCTGGGTAGAAGGCTAACCCAGTGGTTGCTATCCCTAGCTCCAAAAAAAGTTGGTGTATGCACAGTCAATTCGCTAGGCTTCACCCACAGTGACACAGAATAGGCTGAGCTGGATATGAGTCCTTCAGGTAGAGCAATACCTGACTTTCCATTCAGAACTACAGCTTGGCCCTTTACGCCTTCAGCGTAGGATACACTTCCACCCTGCTGATCGATCCGGTCACCGATAACCTTACCATTGGCAAAAGCATTATTCTGATCCTTTAGATTATTTTCAAATGGGTATGAAGCAGTCAATGTTGCCTTTTCATAAGGAGCTACTGTAATGTTAAAAGCTTTGTCCCGACTGCTGCCTCCTTTGGTGATGGTAGCCGTCAAAGTAGCGGATACAGCCTTTTCACCGATCCCGGGGTGCTTGATTTCACCTATATCGGAAATGACGGCTGGGTCTGAAGTTTTCCAGGTAATCGCGGATTGGCGACTGCCTTCCTTCGGAAGCGTCAGATTAGCCGTCACCCGGCTCGTATCGCCAAGATCTAATTCGCGATACACACTGTCAACGACTGTCGTATCCGTCATATCAGGGAACTTGCTGCCCCAGGCCATTTCGCCTTTATTCGATAGAACTGTAAACGCCAAAATATATTGATTCGTTACCTGGTCCCATTGTCTCAAGAATACTCCATCAAACACAGTGCCATCCAGTGTTAGCTGGATATTCGCATCTCCTGACTTGCGCCATGTTCCTTGCACATCGCCCTTAATCGTATGATCTGCTTTCAGCTGAATGAACTGCGTATTTTTGATCGTCGCCGAAGAATCACTGTCATGGTTAATATATTGATAATCACCAATGAATTGTTTCTCATCCAGCTTTGTAAGCGTCTCGCCGCCGTAACGGTAAGGAGCTACCACAGGCCAATCATCCTGATTCATAAACATTTGGTGTACTCGCAGCTCATGAGTCTCCCCTTGCTGAGGAAATCGGGTATGGAAGACAACAAACATTTGTCCGGTAGCAGGATCAGTGTATACCGAGTTATGCCCAGGAGATACATAGCCGTAGCCCACACCTGTACCTGGATCGCCAATTTTGCTATCGAACAAGAAGTTACCCATTAATTTGTTTCCATAAGATACATTTTTGGTGTTTGCTGGCAGAACAGCATTCTGTCCTTTGGCATCCTTATAAGGTCCTGTTGGACTCTTGGAACGGAATAACCTCATGTTATATCCACCGTCAGCTGCAAGTCCGCCATAGGTTACATACAGATAGTAGTAACCTGTTTTTGAGTTGTATTCAATATACGGACCTTCCCCGGACTCCCCGTATCCACCTGCGATCTTGGTGCCAAAATAACGATCAATCAGCCGGCCATCCTCCGTAGTTCCATCTTGGCCTGGATAGATTGGTTTGCCAGTTGCTTTATCCAGCTCCAGCAAAAAAATACCCCCGGACCATGACCCATACGTCATCCATAAGCGCCCGTCTGTATCATAAAAGACTGCTGCATCGATTGCATTCGGGAACACCCGATTCGCATAAGAACCATCGGCGTTAAACCATCCTGCTCTGGGGCCCTTCAGCTTGCCTTCATTAATGAGTTGTGGAATCGGTGTATTTGTCCACTTTTTATCCACTTTGCTATCTTTATCGAATGCAGTCTCCTTTGTAAAACCAGTGTTCACAATGGTATCCACATATTGATAAGGCCCTTCAATGTTGGGGGCAACGGCAATGCCGATTGCGGAACGTATATAGGTGGAGGAGGCACTATAATAAGTCATGTAGGCCCCTTTTGTGCCATCCTTATTGACATAATACTCATTCCAAAATACATCGGGTGCCCATACCGAGAATCCTCCTTTGCTATCCGCATCATTCTCGCCCGCCCAAGCGAAAGATCCGGCCAGATTCTTCGATAAATCCCCGTAAAGGGCATTCCCAGGCGTAGTGTAACCGTTTGCAAAAGAAGTCCAGTTTGTGAGATCTTTTGACTTCGCTGCGGCGATATGCGACCCAAACACATAATAAGTGTCACCGTCTTTGACAATCGAAGGATCGTGAACCGATACATCAGAGAAGGTTGGCACATCCTGCTTCTTGTTCTGGTTCGTCTCCGCTGCTGCGGCGTCCAGTGTACCTAATGGTACAGCTGCAATTGCCAATAATAAAGTCATTGTTAATGCAATGCTCGACCTGGCTCTACGTTTAAGCAATCTTCCCATCGTATACATTTACCCCTTTCTAAAGTGGAATACGGTGATATATTCTACTTTCATCGCTAAAATTCCTTTATATTTATAAATATAATTAATGTATTTATGAATTACATAGCTGCGAAGAAGGTGATTAATCTATAATTAGGTAGAGATTATAAATTATGGTTGACGATATGCATTAGCGGAGGTACGTTATATATGAATAAAACAGTTATGTTTGTGAGCTGTTTATGAACAAAGGAGGATATTATGAAAATCAGGTTGTTCGTATGCCTTGTGATCTTATTTAGTATTGCTACTGTACACTCGAATTCGACATTCGCTCAAGCTCAGACCCCCATACACCTGAAGGTCAATGATCATTACGTTTTATACACCTACCCTGCATCACCCTTTGTGGATAAGAAAGGTAGATTGCTTATACCGCTTCAAGCAGCTGAGGATATATTGGGTGGTAAAGTAACTTACAATGCAGCGAGTAAAACCGCTTCTGTTGATATTTTGGGGCGTAATGTAACGGCTACGATCGGATCACCGGAAATATTGGTTAATGGTGAGCCGATGACAATGGACACAATCCCCATCATGAAAAGTAATGCGATGTTTTTGCCAGTATCCATTCTGCTGAAAGATACAGATGCGAAGATGGAGTGGGATTCCAAGCGTGGCTTATTGAAGCTAAGGCATGACAGCTTTACAGAAAGTTCAGTTCTTATGAGGTTCAAGGGACAAGACTTGGCCCAAGTCATTGATGCAAATGCATTTGATCTTACTTCCTTTGACTGGGATCAAAAGCAGGGCGTATTGAATATTCATGCTACGTATAAGAGCGACTTATCGCCCGTTTTCAAGAAAATTGACTTCAATCCTATGATTGTGTATAGCAAAGGGACCTATAGTGTAGATCCTTATTCTAAACCCGGTTCATTTCACAAAGTCAAAATAACCAGCGCAGGTCATTTGGTTTATACAAAAAATATAGGTACAGCTAATGCGGATAGTGATTATATAAAATACATTACTTCTGTAGGCAGGCTGATTCAATAATTGAATTCATGATGGTTGTGCATCATCAAAAAAGCGACAAAGGCAATATAGCCTTTGTCGCTTTTTTGAAAGATTAATTTTTTAGAAAGTAGTGATTTGGCTGCTGTTGCCTTTATTACGTACATATCCAACGACTTTGGATACAGACTGTCTATCTTTAAGATAATCAGTAACGCCATCTGTCAGGTTATTTTTTTGATTGTTCGAAAGTTTATTCCAGTCATCCGAATTTACATAAACCTCGACGATAGCTTCACTGCTGTCGCCTCGTACGGTGAAATCAAAGCCGACTCCATTATATGTGCCATATCTATCGGACAAGTTACGTTGAATCGTACTTGAATCCAGAGAAGAAGCTACATCCTTCAAAGTAACATCGCCTCTGCTGTTGGTTGTAAAGGTCGCCATTTTATCTCTATTACTGGAGTTTTTAATCGTACCCTCAACATCAGCATCCTTATACTCTTTCAAAATATCTTCTACAATGTCCTCCAGGAAGCTTTCCTTTCTGCTGTTGGTTAGGTCAGTCCATCTGGATTTCGTCATTTCGATGGTCACCGTAATATCGTTTTTGTTACCGTCTAGCGTGATATCCGAGTTGGTGTTGTAGTCATCTCTGTGATCATCGTTCAGCTTACGTTGGAGGTCTTTCAAGGTGCTTGAACTATTTTTGCTCGCTTCATCTTTCAGCGTCTGATTGTCTTTTTGCAACTGAGCAATGGTAGCGTCTTTCGTTGTATTCGCTGCTTTGGCTGTGTTCAGTTCTTGAGTCAGCGTCGTAATCTGGTTGTTCAGTGCTGTAACCGTAGACTGATCAATAGGAACGCCGTTGTCAGCAATGACTACGCGTTTGTTTGTGCCATCCCATGTTACTTTTTTATCCAAAGCTGTACCTGCCAGCTTCAGCGGGATATACGTCACGCCATCCAGCAGAAATGGTTCTGTTTTAGCATCCGAGGCAACCTCGGTTCCGTTATAGATAATTTTAATATTGTTATATACTGCTTGGATCGGCTTAGTTACTTGTGCAGCATATGTAGATTGGCTGAACAGAGCCCCGGAGATGGCCAAGGCCGACACGGCAGTGATGATGACAGGTTTCTTCATGGACTTCAATGATTTCATTCGTTGGTCTACCCCTTTATTTAAGAATTATAGCTTGATACATAGACTAGAGTAACATTAATACATACAAAATCCAACAGGTTGGAAGGGTTGTTATTGGTTGTGCTTATATTAGTTAGACGCAAAAGCGACTGTAAAAGTTGCCCTGTCTGCGTAAATATTTTTCCAAAAGTAACCGAACAAAATAAAACAAGTCCGCTGTACAAGACAGCAAGACTTGTTTGGAGTACAGTGCGTTAGGGTATCAAAAGTTGGACTATTTGTGGTCCTTCAGTTTGCCTGCTGTTTCCTGAAGGTGACCTTTGGCTTTATCCAATTTACCTTCCGCTTGAAGGGACTTATTATCCGTGGCGTTTCCGATTTGGTCCTTGATTTCACCTTTAGCTTTATTTACATTACCTTTGATTTTATCGCTAATTCCGTTATCCTTCATGGTATAGCCCTCCTCATATAATCAAACTTTCATTCAGCATGCTGTAGTTAGTCATTACCCGAGCGAGGGTAATACGAAACGTGAGGCTGTAGATCACAGACAGGGGCATAATGTTGGGGACGGGGTCAACTAGATCGTGAAATAAGGAGTGAGCGTATGCTCAAAATTTTATCGTTTATTCTCGTGATTCAACTTATTTATGTATCGGCGTATACACTGCGCATGATTTTGACGCTGAAAGGACAGAAGTACATTGCTGCACTCATCAGCACCGTGGAAGTTACGGTTTATGTGTTGGGCTTGAATGTCGTGCTTAAGTATCTGGATCAAGTGGCGAGTCTTGCGGTATACGCTATAGGCTACGCAGTGGGTATTCTTATTGGAGCATGGATTGAGGAGAAGATAGCGCTCGGTTATGTCACTGTGAAGGTGATCAGCAATGAGATCAATGGAGGAATTGCCAATGCGCTGCGAGACAAAGGGTACGGCGTTACAGCCTGGCTGGGTAGTGGACGTGATGGAGAACGCCTCGTGATGGAGATTTTGGCCAAGCGTAAAAACCAGAATAAGCTGTATCAGTCTATCCTGGAGCTGGATCCCAAGGCTTTTGTCATTACGGTAGAACCGAAGCAATTTCATGGCGGTTTCTGGACCAAGGCTATCCGCAAATAAGGATTTTGGTAAAATACGCATATTTTTCGTTGGTTGGAGCATATTAATACCCGCACAGGAGGGAATTAACAGTATGCCGACAGGGGATGTTCCCCTATAACAACCAAGGGGGGATATAGATGTACAGACGCCAGGCCCCGGAAATCATTCCAGAGGAAAATACGGCTATTTGGTCGTGTACCAACGAGGGTTGCAACGGATGGATGAGAACGGATTTTACCTTTTTGAGCGAGCCAGCTTGTCCACTTTGCCAAGCCACGATGGGACAGGAAATGCGGATGCTGCCGATTCTCAATCGGACGGGCAATTCCTTTGTCGCCCAGCGCTCTTAATTGAAGGGTAAGCCCATGATTACGCTGCAAAGTTTATAGACGTCAAAAGCCGCTCCAGCGATATGCTGAGCGGCTTTTGGTTGTGGAATATTCACGGATCATGACCTCTCAAGGGGCTGTACGGAATCACGATACACAATATGGCCCTGTACAAGGACTCGACCAAAACGACTGCCGGGATGGCTTATTTTTTTCATCATTGAATCTACCGCGGTACGTGCCATTTGCTCAATGTCTACTCCGACCGTGGTCAGTTGTGGAACAATAAGCGTGGCGTATACATCGTTATCGAAGCCGACCACGGAGCAGTCCTCAGGTACGCGGTATCCCAGACCAATCAGCTGGTGCACCAGATTGTGAGCGACCTGATCGCAGTTGCATACAAAGGCGGTCGGTAGTGGCTTAGGCAGCTCCATTTCAACATAGGACCCTTCGTCATCCCGGTCGCTGAGTACCCACTCGTTACGGAGGGGCAACCTGTGCTCCAGCAAGGATTTATAGTAGCCGAGGAAACGGTCCTGAATACTGCTGGTGGAATAGATATTTCCCACATAAGCAATATCCCGGTGTCCCTGGGCGATCAAATAATTGGTTAGCTCGTAGGCTCCGTAAAAATTATCCGTCACCACAGAATCGATATCGGCATGCTCATCATAAAAGTCGAGAAACATTTTAGGTTGGTCCATGGTTTGTACCAGCTCAATATATGGCTTGCTCACTTGGCCCAGAAGAATGAAGCCGTCCACCTTACGGTCGTAATAGATACGTGGCAGATTAAGTTGCTCTTCGTCCTCGCGATGGAGGATGTGAAGGATACCGTAGTAGCCGTATGGCTCTAGTGCCCGTGAAATTTGCTGGTAAATATGCAAATAAAACGATTGGCCAGGACCAGTAAAACGTTCAGGGATGACAACACCAATGTTATAGGTGAGCCCCTCTTTCATAGACTTGGCAACGGTATTAAAACGATAACCCATTTCGCCCGCGAGTGTTTTAATACGTTCTTTGAGTTCCTCGCTAACCCCATCCTTGTCATTGAGCGCCTTCGACACGGTCACGCTGCTTATTCCCAGCTTATCTGCAATATCCCGCATCGTTACGTTGCTCTTCATTCCTGTTCCGCCTTCCAATTTTAAAAAGATAAGCATTTTGCCTACATTCAGATAGCGATTGCAAAATGCTGGGGTGAATATGAATAGCTTATCCGCTTGTAGAAATTCAATTAGCTTAGCGGTGCAGCTGCTCTGTAAAGATACAAGGATTGGCAGCATAGCTGCCCATAGAACAACGATTAGCCTGCGGGTAACAATTGTTCTATGGATAGTATACATGGTTCCACAAGCAGGATAAAGCTTACGGCTTAGATCCGCTGGGAAGGACGGTTGCTTGCTTGCAATAGCGCTTCATTGCGATGGATCAGCTCACGGCGGACAGCGGCGCTGCCAAGAGAACGCAATGGGTCGGATGGTGTATTGAAAGTATAGTCCTCCAGACGGGCAATCGTGGTCGTCGCCACGTGGATACGGGTATCACTGGACGCGTAGTATATGAAGACTTCATCCCGTTCATTAACGACTGCTCCATTGCAGAAAATAACATTCGAAACATCACCCACGCGTTCCTCATCATAAGGAGCCAGAAAATGCCCACCGGGCTTGGCGATGACGCGCGTAGGGTCTTCCAGACTGGTGGCAAAGGTATACAGCACATATCGCAGCCCGGCGGCTGTATTGCGTACCCCGTGAGCGATATGAATCCAACCGCGACTCGTTTTGATCGGAGCAGGACCTTGCCCGTTCTTGACTTCGTATACCGTATGATAGTAGCGCTCGTCAATGACTGTCTCATGTTCAATCACGGGCTGTGTAATATCTTTGCAGAGACCGAACGCGATGCCCCCGCCTGACCCGGTGGAAATAAACCCATCTTGGGGACGAGTATAGAAGGCATATTGACCGTCCACAAATTCGGGGTGCAGGACAACGTTACGTTGCTGCGGGGACTGGGTAGTGATGTTGGGAAGCCGGGTCCATGTGCGGAGATCATGAGTGCGGACCAGTCCAGCTTGAGCGACAGCGCTGGAGGTATCGTGAGATGGCGCGTCTGGGTCTTTTTTCTCCGAGCAATAAATACCGTAAATCCAGCCGTCCTCATGTTTCACCAGCCGCATATCGTACATATTGGTTTCTTCCGGGTCGATATCATCCCATACTAGGGGAGCGTCAATAAACCGAAACTGATCAATGCCGTTATCGCTCTCTGCCAAGGCAAAAAACGACTTTCGATCCAGTCCCTCGGTGCGCGAAACAAGAATGTATTTTCCTTCATGATAGATCGCTCCAGGATTCAATGCTGCATTGACACCCAGTCGTTCCATGAAAAAGGGATTGGTTTGTGCATCCAGATCAAACCGCCAGTGAATGGGGACATGATGGCGTGTGAGCACCGGATAGAGGTAGCGTTCATAGATACCATTGTAAAAGGAGGTTTTAACCTCATTGGGACGCGTAATCAGTTCTTCTTGCTGCAATAGCAGCTCATCGTATTTGTTATGAATCATTGTTTTTCCATCCTCTCCAGCATTTCAATGCAAAATCGGCTGTTATGATATGGGCACTTCCAAGGACCTGCAATCTCTCTTGCGTCAGGCTTACCGTCCGCTTGAACCGACCAGAACCATTCGCCTCCGGCGCGTGGATCGATGATATACTGCCGGGTATAGGTCCATAGATTTCGTACAATTTTCAAATATTCCCCATTTTGTGTCCGTTGAAATGCATTGTAAAAGCCAACCATTGCCTCGGCCTGTACCCACCAGATACGTGAGGTGTCTACCCGCTCTCCCTCCCGTTCGTTGATGAGCGATCCGTCAGGCTGAACAGCCCGCTCAGCTACCGCGCTGGCAATATCCATCACCATATTCACATATTCGGATGGATGATGACCCAGCACATTCATGGCGTCCTCCATCAGCCAGCTGGCTTCGATGTCGTGACCATATGAGGTCAGATCAAGCAGAGAGTGCCATTCTCGGTCGAAGAATACTCCCAACCGCCGGGCGGAAGCATCGTAAACACGATGATATAAAATGTCCAGCACGTTTTTCAGTGCAGCCTGAACCTCCTCGTTTGGATGGGCGCGCAGTAATTGGGTATACGCTTCCAAAACATGAATATGCGTATTCATAGTAATATGCGCGGTAATTCCATTTTCGCTGAGTAGCTCGTTAGGCTGCGCGTTCCACGATCGATCATATTGTTCTCCGTATGCTTGGAGAGCAGGATCATACCCTTTTTGCTCCACGAGGCGAAACAGTTCCATTGCCAGTGGCAATGCATTTGGGTCACCCGTAGCTCGTGCATATTCTGCCAACGCATAGATGGCAAATGCCTGCGCGTATACATGCTTACACGTATCCACAGGTTGCCCGGTGTAGTCCACCATCCAGTATATTCCGCCATGTAATGGGTCAAGCAGGTGATCTCGCAGGAATGTGAAAGCATGTCGTGCCGCATCTGCATAGGCACGTTCCCCTGTTACACGGGCTGCTGCTGAGAAAGACCAGAGTAACCGCGAAGTGGCGATGCCACCTTTGTCCGCCTGTTTATGGATGTGCAGATCCACGTCTACCTCGCCATAAAATCCGCCATGCGTTTCATCTTTCAAGCCTAGCCAGAATGGGAGTATGTGTTCCTGCCATTCCTGTCTAATTTCGTGTACTAGTGTTTCCAAGAGACAAAGCCTCCTTCGGAAAATGTTTTATTAGTTTATCGTTAACTTTACAGAAGTATCATATCTAGGTGTTTATAAACTGTCAACCATGCTAAATTTGTGTTTTTCACAAGATGAGGACCGCGATATTTTACAAAAAAATATTGTAATTGACACAGTAAGCGCTAACATAATAAAATGATTTTGTTAGTTTAACGATAACCTTATTAAAAACAACAGGAGGGGTCGTCTCATGAAGTTGTCCAAGGTTTTAATGTCATTACTATCCGTGCTTTTGTTAGCGGGACTGTTTACTGGCTGTACCTCAAAGAAGGATGCGCCAGCTACCAGCTCTGATCCGAAGGGACCGGAAGGGGAAATCACGGTGATCACACAGCGGACAGATATTGTGGATACCGTATTTCAGGATTACGCCAAGGAATTTAACAAACTTTATCCGAACGTGAAGGTCAATTTTCAGGCATTGGCCGATTATGATGGTCAAATTAAAATTCGGATGGGGACTCGGGATTACGGAGATGTCTTGCTAATTCCTGGAAGCATTCCAATTGAAGAGCTACCCAATTTTTTCGAGCCTCTAGGTACTTATGAGGAGATGAAAAACAAGTATACCGGCATTGAAGAACGTACAGTGGATGGTAACAGCTACGGTATTCCGATTGCGATGGTTTACTCGGGTGTGATTTATAACAAAAAGGTGTTCAAGGAAGCAGGAATCACACAAATTCCTAAAACACCGGATCAATTCCTGAAAGCGTTACAGCAAATTAAGGACAAAACCAAGGCAGTGCCGCTGTTTACCAACTATGCCTCTGGCTGGGCACTGACTCAGTGGGAGTCTAGCCTGGCAACAGTAGCGGGTACGAAGGAATACGTGAATGTCACACAACCGACTACAGATGATAATTTCACGAAGGGTCAGCCTCACTATGAGCTGTACAAGGTCCTGTACGATGCGGCTAAAAATGGTCTGATTGAAAAAGATCCAACGACTACGGATTGGGAGACCTCCAAGGCGGATCTTGCTCAAGGCAAAATCGGTACGATGGTGCTTGGCTCTTGGGCGATTGATCAGATCAAAAGCTTAGCTTCTAACAAGGATGATATCGGTTTTATGCCTTTCCCAACGAATGCCTCCAAGGTACTTGTACCGCTGGCTGGTGATTTTAACCTCGGTATTAACGTAAACAGTGAAAATAAAGAGGCGGCCCGTGCCTGGGTGGATTGGTTTACCGAAAAGTCCAACTATGCTGTAGAGCAGGCAGGCAGCATTAGTCCGCTGAAGGGTGCCGCAATGCCTGCCATTTTGAAGCAGTATGAGAATGAGGGAGTTGTTTTTGAAGCGCTCACTCCGTCTCCGAAGGGGCAGGAAGGGATTGTCGATAAAATCGATAAAATGGGAGAAATCGGCTTGTGGCAGCCTGATTTCAAGAAACGCATTATTGAGGCAGCGGTGGGTAACCGCCCGGAATCGTATGACACCATTATGAAGGATCTGAACGATGCATGGGTGAAGGCGCGTGCTGAAGTGGCAGCCAAAGAAGCCAAATAGCCATCTGAACTGACCATAAGAAGAGTTTGAAGTGGCAGTTGATGGACGGATAGCCAGGAGGTGCAGCATGTTTAAATTTTCGAATCTCAGCTACTCCAAACAAAGATTAGCGATTATTGTTGCCTTTTCATTTATTCCGCTGGCGCTGCTGGTCACTTTTGCGTACTTACCGGTGATCAATATGTTTAAATACAGCTTTTCGGACTGGAACGGCTATAGTAAGCGTCTGGAATATGTGGGCTTTGAAAACTATATCAAAATCTTTACCGACCCCGAGTATTTCTCGGTGTTTAAGGTCAGTCTGTATTACTTTGTAGCCACGTTTGTACAGATGGGTTTGGCCCTTTATTTTGCAACCATTCTCAGCTTCCAAACCTGGTTTAAAAATTTCTTTAAAGGAATTTTGTTCTTTCCTTCCCTGATGAACGGGGTGGCGATTGGTTTTATTTTTCTATTCTTTTTTAAGCCAGACGGTACCCTCGATACACTGCTTCAGGCAGTGGGGCTGGGTTCGTATGTCAAGCTGTGGCTGGGCAACCCGGAGATTATTAATATTTCGCTGGCTGGTACGTCGATCTGGAGATACATGGGGTTTAACTTTATTGTGTTTCTAGGTGCGATTTCTTCCATATCCAGTGATCTGTACGAAGCAGCCGATATCGATGGAGCCAACCGCTGGCATCAGTTCCGCTCTATTATTTTGCCGACCATCAAGCGGATTTTGCAGCTAAACCTGATCTTGGCGATTAGTGGTGCGATCAGTGCATTCGATATTCCGTACATTATGACTGGTGGCTCCAACGGCAGCAAAACATTCGTCATTCAGACAATTGATGTGGCATTTAAATACAGCAAGGTTGGTTTGGCCTCGGCGATGGCGGTTGTTCTGCTACTGATCGTAGTTGCTGTTACGCTGCTTCAGCGGTTGCTGATTCGGGGGGAGGAGGACTAATCATGTATAAGCTAAAAAGATTACTGGCAAACACCATCAAGTATGCCGCGCTATTGCTAGGTGCGTTCATTGCTCTACTGCCGATTGTTGTGATTTTGTTTGCATCTTTGAAGACGAAGGCTGAATATGCGGCAACCAGTCCTCTGACTCCCCCGGTGAACTGGCTGAACTGGGCAAACTACGCCAAAGCCTTTGTGGATGGAAATATGCTAACCGGATTTCTGAACACAGCCTTTATTTTGCTGATCTCTATCATCGGGGCCACGTTGACCGGTTCTATGATCGCGTATATTTTGAATCGTTTTAAATTTAAAGGTAAAAGTCTTATGCTGGGTGCGTTCTTGCTCGCTACGCTCATTCCGGGGGTGACGACACAGGTATCGACATTCCAGATCATTAACAAGTTGGAGCTGTTTAACACGCCTTGGGCAGCCATTTTACTGTATTTGGGAACCGATATTATCGCGGTGTATATTTTCCTTCAGTTTCTGGATTCCATCGCGGTGGCGCTGGATGAGTCGGCCATGCTGGATGGGGCCTCCTATCTGACCATCTACTGGCGCATTATTTTACCGCTGCTGAAGCCTGCTATTGTGACGGTAATCATCATCAAGGGTGTTAATATTTACAACGATTTTTACACCCCGTTCCTGTATATGCCCAAAACAAGCCTTCAGGTGATATCGACGGCACTGTTTAAGTTTAAAGGGCCATACGGTTCGCAATGGGAAGTCATTAGCGCAGGCATCATCATTGCGATTATTCCGACGCTGGTTGCATTTTTATCATTACAAAAATATATCTATAACGGATTTGCACAGGGTTCAGTGAAATAGAAAAAAATAAAATGAAGTGTCTAGGTGAGAGGAGAGTTAAGTATGAGTAAATTGAATGTGGATTTGGATGTAGGTAACGTACGAATTGTAGGAGACAGCTTGTCGAAAATGCCTTGGCAGGATAAGCCGGAAGGCAGTGAGGCCCCAGTATGGAGGCATACTGAGAATCCGGTCATTGGACGAAATCCGGTGCCTGGCATTGCCCGTATTTTCAACAGTGCCGTAGCTCCGTATGAAGGACGGTTTGTAGGGATATTCCGTGCTGAAACGATTAATGGACGCCCGCATTTGCATCTCGGCTGGAGTGATGACGGGTTGGCTTGGGACATTGAGACAGAGCGTCTGCATATGGTCGATGAGGAAGGAAATGAATATCAGCCTAATTATGCTTACGATCCGCGTCTGGTTCGAGTGGAAGACACGTATTATATCATCTGGTGTACAGATTTCTATGGTGCAGCGCTGGGGATCGCACAAACGAAGGATTTCAAAAGCTTTGTGCGCCTGGAAAATCCGTTCTTGCCGTTTAATCGCAACGGAGTGCTGTTGCCTCGCAAGCTAAATGGAAATTTTATGTTGCTATCCCGTCCGAGCGACAGCGGCCATACTCCGTTTGGTGACATTTTCCTGAGTGAAAGCCCTGACTTGGTATATTGGGGCAAGCACCGTCATGTAATGAGCAAGGGCGGTCAGGGCTGGTGGCAATCGGTGAAGATTGGCGGCGGACCAGCACCGATTGAGACGACAGAGGGCTGGCTGATGTTCTACCATGGGGTGACAGGCACGTGCAATGGATTGGTATACAGCATGGGAGTAGCCGTTCTTGATCTGGATGATCCGTCCAAAGTTAAATATCGTTCCTCCAACTTCGTGCTGACCCCGGAGGAATGGTACGAAGAGCGGGGATTTGTGCCAAATGTGGTGTTCCCGTGTGCTACACTGCATGATGCGGACACCGGAAGAATTGCGATTTATTATGGAGCCGCTGATACGTATGTAGGTATCGCATACACGACAGTATCTGACATTATGAAGTATGTCATCGCGACGGATGAAGTAGTCGCAGATGACCGTGAGTCAGGCCGGATGTAGGAGGAAATTTACATGCCGGAGGATATGTCTTTACAGCAGCTACAGTCCTATATGGGAAGTAATCCAAAGCCGCAGGATTTTGATATGTACTGGGAACGGGCGCTACAGGAGCTGGAACGACAGTCGCTGGAATATACACTGGAGCCTGCTGATTTTGTCTCTCCGCTGGTGGAGTGTTACCATCTGTATTTTAATGGAGTGGGCGGAGCGAGGGTTCATGGGAAGCTGGCTCGTCCCAAGCATCTTACGGAACAAGGACCAGCCTTGGCTATGTTTCATGGGTACTCCTGCGACAGTGGCGACTGGTTCGACAAGGTGAGCTATGCGGCACATGGATTCACTGTGCTGGCCATGGATTGCCGAGGACAAGGCGGGCTGTCTGAGGACAATTTGCAGGTTCAGGGAACGACAGTTCGCGGCCATATTATCCGCGGAATCGACGACCCGGACCCGGAGCGGTTGTATTACCGCAATGTATTTTTGGATACGGTACAGACGGTGCGCATTCTAATGTCTATGGAGCAGGTGGATCCGGAACGGATCGGTGCATTTGGCTGCTCCCAAGGCGGGGCACTAACGGTTGCCTGCGCTGCATTGGAGCCGCGTGTCCGTGTGGCGGTACCGGTATATCCGTTCCTGTCGGATTATAAAAGAGCCTGGGCGCTGGATGCAACGACATCGGCCTATGAGGAACTGGTTTATTATTTTCGCTGGTTTGATCCCAATCATGTACGGGAGAGCGAAGTATTTCACCGCCTAGGCTACATCGACATTCAACATTTAGCAGAACGTATTCGGGGACGGGTGCTGTTCGTGACAGGGCTATCGGATGTGATTTGCCCACCTTCCACACAGTTCGCAGTGTACAATAAAATCGTATCGGACAAGGAATTGCTTGTATATCACGAATATGGGCATGAGTATTTACCCTATCTGTCGGATCGAGCGATGAGTGAATTTTTACGGCTGTAGGGGTTGAACTTAACCGAAGGCTCCTTTATAGTAATAGCTATAACCTTCGTGAAGCGTAATAAATGAATGCCCCATTTGTATAACCTCAATAATATGGTTTGAGGGTCTCTACCAGGAACCGATAAATCCTGATTACAAAAAGTGTACATCTTGTACATTTCTTGTGGTCAGGATTTTTTGCGTGATACGAGGGATTTACATGACAGCAAAGGAGCTAATGTAATGAACTTCAAAGTAGTTATTCTAACCATTGCGACCTTTACGGTAGGTCTGGTGGAGTTGATTATCGGTGGAGTCCTGCCCCAAATTGCACAGGATTTGAACGTCTCTGTAAGCACGGCAGGACAGCTTATCATGATCTATGCGCTCGTATACGCTATTGCCGGGCCGACTTTGCTGGCGTTGACCGCCAAAATCGAGCGAAAACGACTGTACTTGTGGTCGATGTTTATCTTTATTTTGGGAAGTCTGCTGGCTTTCTGGAGTCCGAATTATGCTGTGTTGTTTGTATCCCGTATCGTTACTGCTGCCAGTGGGTCGTTGATCGTGACATTGTCGCTAACCATTGCAGTCAAAGTGGTGTCCAAAGCTTATCAAGCCCGCGTTCTCGGTGTAATCTCCATGGGGGTCAGTTCCTCCATCGTGCTAGGCATTCCAGCCGGGGTGCTGATTGGAAATGCGTTTGGCTGGCGGGTGCTATTCCTGATCATTGCCTTGTTGACCGTAGTTTCTATGATCATTATGCACTTGTTTATGGAGCGGATTCCAACGGAGCATGTTGTGCCTATGCGTGAGCAGTTGAAGTCCTTGAAAAATGTTAAAGTAATCAGTGCCCATCTGGTCACTACGCTGACACTGGCGGGACACTACACGTTGTATGCATATTTCACTCCGTTTTTGGAAAACCTGATGGGCTTAAACGCCTCGTGGGTGAGTGTAGCCTATTTTGTCTTTGGGCTGGCGGCAGTGAGTGGAGGTTTTATTGGCGGCTCTTTGGCAGACCGATTTGGCACAGCGAAAAGCATTCTCATCGTCGTGGGTGTGTTTATTGCCGTGATGTTCCTGCTGCCGTTCTCGATTCACTCGGTGTATGTGTTTGCGCCGCTTCTGATCATCTGGGGGATTCTGAGTTGGGCCTTGTCGCCCCCGATGCAAAGTTATCTTATTGAAAATGCACCCGAATCGGGTAGTATTCAGCAAAGCTTTAATTTCTCCGCACTCCAGGTCGGGATCGCTCTCGGCTCTGCCTTAGGTGGGGTAGTGATTGAGAATAGCGCTTCTGTTGCCACAAACGCTTGGGTAGGCGGGGCATTTGTGATTGTTGCCTTTGTCTGCGGCGTATTTTCGATTACCAGAGCCGGGACATCACAGGCTGTCAGAGGGCAACACTCCGTTTCATAGTGCGATAGGCCATTACCCCTCTTTTATTATACGAGAAAACATGCTATACTACACACAATTATGAAGAAGGAGGTGAGGTAGGTGAATCACGAGATGCTGAACAACCGTATTAGCCAGCTGCCGATTGCTATGGCTGGCATTGTTCATGCTTTTCCATACAACGGGAGAAGTCTGTCCAATTTTAATCATACGGTTGTAAACATCGCGAGAAGACGCCTACCTTAACTCGAACGGATTGCTACATCTTCCGAAGAGTCGCGGGGTTGCTCCTGCGGCTCTTTTTGTGTTACCTGGGTAAGGGTCTTCCTAAATAAAGGAGAGCCTAAACATGTACATTGTAAACGGTCAACAATTGAAAAAATACCACGCTGCCAATCTGATTTTAGATGGTGCGACGTTTGATATCCATAAGGGAGAAAAGGTGGGGCTTATCGGTCGCAACGGAAGCGGAAAAACCACCCTATTACGCCTGATTGCACGTTTGTCTCGCCCGGATGAAGGGCAGCTCGTCATCACCAAGGATACGAAAATCGGCTATTTACCGCAAATCCCGGCAGAGTTTGAGAGCTTCACCGTATACGAAACGCTGGCTTACGCTTATCGTGAGCTGAAGGATTGCCGCAATCAGATGACCACACTGGAACGGGAAATGTCAGATCCGGTTGTGACAGCGAATCCCGAGCTGTTGGAGAAGCTGCTGCAAACGTATGCCTCCCTACAGGAGCGGTTTGAACGTAACGGCGGCTATGAAATGGATGCCAATATAGATCAGGTTGCGGATGGGCTAGGTATTCCCAAAGCTATGTATACGCGCAACTTCGGATCACTGTCAGGCGGAGAAAAAACCAAAATAGCGCTGGCATCACAGCTCATTGGACGACCAGATTTGCTGTTGCTGGATGAGCCGACCAACCATTTGGATTTGAAAGGATTGGAATGGCTGGAGCAATTTTTGCAGGGCTACGCAGGTGCGTGTGTGGTTGTATCCCATGATCGCTATTTTCTGGATCGAGTTGCCGGCAAGATGATCGAACTGGAGGATGGCGAGGCCTTTACGTACTATACGAATTACAGCGGATACGTTAAAGAGAAGGAAGAACGTCTGCTTCTGCAATTTGAGGATTATAAGGAACAGCAAAAGCGGATCAAAAAAATGAAGGAAGCCATCCGCCGTTTGGAAGAGTGGGGACGCAATGGCGACAATGAAAAGTTTTTCAAAAAGGCGGCTTCAATTCGTAAGGCGCTGGAGCGTATGGAACTGGTGAAGCGACCTGTACTGGAACCACAGGGGGCGGAGTTTCACCTAAAGTTGGAGGATCGTTCCGGTCGCAGGGTGCTTCAATTCGAGGGAATCACCAAAGCCTATGAAGAACGTCAGATCTTAAACGGGGCAACGGGCAGCCTGGAATTTGGTGAAAAGGTAGCCTTGCTGGGCGATAACGGCGCAGGCAAAACGACGCTGCTCAAGCTGTTGCTTGGTCAGGAAAGCGCAGATGCAGGCACGGTCCAATGGGGTGCGCGCGTCGAGTACGGATATTTGGCGCAACAAGAAAGAGAACGGGATAGCCGGGCGACGGTGCTTGCTTATTTTAAGGAGGAAGCAGGACTGGAAGAAGGCGAGGCACGCGGACAGCTAGCGAAGTATTTATTTTATGGTGCGGATGTGTTTAAACCCGTGAGTATGCTGTCCGGTGGGGAGTGGTCCCGCTTAAGGCTGGCGCTGCTGGTCATGAAAAAGCCGAATTTGCTGGTGCTGGATGAGCCGACCAACCATCTCGACATTGACTCCCGTGAGGCCTTGGAGGAAGCGCTGGGCACCTATACGGGAACGGTGCTGGCCATTTCTCATGACCGCTACTTTGTGAATAAGCTGGCTGGACGCGTGTGGGAGTTGGATAACGGGAAGCTGTCCTTTTATCTGGGCGGCTTTGATGAATATCGCGCGAAGAAGCGTGAGCTGGAAAACGCTCGCTTGCAGCGCGAAGGGGATGCCGGGGTACGCTCGGCATCTGCGAGCAGAGCCGCATCTGGTGGCGGCTCGGGCTCGGATTTGGCTGCGTCTGCCAGTGCAGCCAGTAGTGGCGCGGGGATGGCTGCGCGGACAGGAGCGACCACCGGAGCCGATGCGAGCTGTGCTCGCTCTGGGTCGGGAGGTCGCTTGGGGGCGCCCGATGCCCGGAGTGGGGCACGCGGAACGAAGGCCGCGAAGCCATCTCGCTCGCCCGCTGCGTCCAGCGAGCGGTTGGAGCGGGCGATTGCCGCCAAGGAAGCTGAATTGGCGGCGACGGATGCCGAGCTGGAGCTGCTCGGCACAAGCAGCGACACAGCGCGCATGGCGGAGCTGTGGGACGTGCGTGAGCGACTGCAAGCGGAGCTGGACACATTGCTTGGTGAGTGGATTGAACTAGAGTAAGTGATAGGCTGGTTGCTGAAGATAGGCAACGTATATTTTATAAAGGATAGCCCTGAGGTAGCACGCCTACTGAGGGGCTATGCTTTTTTTGTAGTGCAAAGATATTATAGTAAAGATTAATAACCATCTATTATAGAAAATGACATTAATAAATTATTGTTATTTTATTTTACATATAAAGTGAACTGTTTACATTTCGCAACATGTGATATTTTTTAAACTGTATTGTTAATATGGATCATTGTTAACTGAAGTTTATGTCGTCAATAGAAATCTTATATATCCAATGCCCGCTTGTAACTATTTTACGATTCGTTATGGATGGGGGAAATAGTATGTCGGACTCCTTGCTGGAGGTCAGCCAGGTGACGAAAAAAATGGGAAAAAGGTATTTGTTAGATCGTGTTTCCTTTAAGCTTCAAAAAGGAAAGATATATGGATTTATTGGGCCTAATGGGGCCGGTAAAACCACAATGATGCGAATCATGACCGGATTAATGCAGCCAACCAGCGGTTCTGTAAAGATAGCTTCATATGATGTGCACACTGATCGGGAAAAGGCGTTATGCAAGGTAGGGGCCATTGTTGAATCTCCAGTCTTTTTTGATTATATGACAGGTAGGCAGGTTTTGCGCAATTTGTCAAGGCTGCATTCTGAAATTGCGCCCTCAGATCGGGAGAGACATATCGAGGAATTGCTTACAAAAGTGAGGTTAGAAACGCGGGGGGATGACAAGGTGAAGACCTACTCGCTGGGAATGAAGCAAAGACTAGGTATTGCGCAGTCCATGCTGGGCGCTCCTGAGCTTCTGCTGCTGGATGAACCATCCAACGGTCTTGATCCCATGGGGATGAGGGAACTGAGAGATATTGTGCTTCAGCTGCGTGCTTCAGCGAATTATGCCTTTTTTATCTCCAGTCATCTACTGGATGAATTGCAACAGATGTGCGATGAACTCATTGTAATTAAAGAGGGTAGGCTAGTTTGGCAGGGACCAGCTGATCAGCTGATAAAGGAAGGCCAACGTCTGGAGGATGCCTTTATGGGGTTAATGGGACTATGAAGTTATTAATATACAGTGAGTTCGAGCGGCTATGGAGACGAAAGTGGTTCTGGCTCATGGTATTATGTACACCAATGCTAGCCTGTTCGACAGGAGTATATTTCTTGCGTACCATGAAGATTCCTGTAGAGGTATTATCCTTAAACTTTGTCGTTACGGGTCTGCGTGAGAATTTGTTTTTAGCATGCAATATAGCTGTGTCTGCTTTAGCGGCTGCTGTATACACAGAGGAATTTCGAAGCGGGCAACTGCGTTTGTTATTTATGCGACGATTTACCCGTGGTCAGATTTTCTGGGGTAAGCTGCTGGTTTTGAATACTTCTATCTTGCTTCTTCTCATGGCATTTGCAGTATCCTCGCAGGTGATCGTTGAAGTATGGACTCTTTCATATAATATAAGTGATGCGGGACTATCTGGATCTCAGGGACTACAGATGCTTGAATACTATGGTTGGGCACTTGCTTCATTATTGGCAATAAGTTCCTTTTACTGCTTTGTCGCTATGTACAGCAAGAGTGTAACGTATGCAATCGGTGTGTGTATGATATACAATCTGGGCTCACTGTTGTTTGATTCATTGTATTTAAAATTAGCAACTTTGGTTTCTCATATTCCCTACTTATACAATGTGATTGCATTTATGATTGTTCCATATATGCAGCATACAGGACTAGATAGGTCCTTAATGGGGAATTTGTCTGTGAATGGAGCGATTATCACCGTGGTTAGTCTATATCTTATCTTTTTTACTTGGGGGGCTTACCGCCGTTTTGTGACCGATGACTATTTGTATTAGGGGGATTTCCTCGTGCTAGGAATATGGCGAAGTGAAATGGAACGAATTTGGAATCGCAAATCCAGTCTTTTATTATATATAGCCTATATATTAATCGTGATTGCAATTATATGGAGCCATAAAGTAACGGGTACGAAGGTCTTACGTTTTGGTGAAGGAACTGTGGTCGTAAATAATGTCAATTTACCGTGGCTGATGATGAGTGAGGTTGCTTTATTTCTCATTACAGCAATCCTGCCCATTCTGTATGTGGACCAATTAAGCGGGGATCTCTATTCTGGAGCCTATAGGCTATATGTGTTACGACCGTATCGACGTTTTCAGTTTTGGCTTGCCAAGTTGCTAGCACTATCAGCCATAACGGTAATTTTTATGGGGACAAGCTTGCTTATAGGTGTAATCGCTGGATGGTTGTTTTTTCCGCACAGCTCTACTTTTTTTAAATATGGGTCATCTGTTGCCTCTCTCCGGTCGGACGCTATACCCTACATACTTGGGTTTTATTTGGTATTAACGCTGGTTTGTCTGGTAAAACTCATGTTGAGTAGCGTTGTGTGTTTGTTTGTGTCACGGCCGTTATTTGCCTATATAGTGATTCTTATCTTATCCGTATTTCACTTCCAGTTGTTTAGGCCACTCATTATGTTAATGGATCCATTTCGAGAAATATTGCTTGCTCTAAGAATTGACAACTCATTTGAATTTTGGATGTGTGCAGGAGGAATGATTATAGCCTGCATGGTTATTAGTTTTACACGATGGCAAAAAAAGATTGTTTAGAAATAAAACTTTGTAACCCGAACATTATAAAAGCGAAAAGGATCCACGCGACCATTTGAAAGGTTAGCTGGATCTTTTTTTAATACGGACGATGTTGAACTTCACGGCGGCAATCTCATCCAGTGTGTCGTTTCTTTCTCGCCAGGGACGGGTATTAATTGTCTAGTCCCGCATAGATTGACATAGGGGAAAAGGAGGTATGAGCATGTGGAATGCGGTCAAAAGGCTATCTATACTAACGGTAATTCTGCTGCTAGCAATTACTGTAAGCGCATGCAATAAAAGTGACGATTCAGGCAAGGTGCAAATTGAGTTTTTTCAAAATAAGCCGGAGGCCAAGGGTTCATTCGACAAGCTGATTGCACAATTCAATCGGGAGCATCCCGGTATTGAAGTGACGCAGGTCAATCCGCCAGAGGCGGAGACGGTGTTATTGACCCGGGTGGTCAAAAACGATGTACCTGACATTGTGGGGCTTGGAGCCACCGATACTTACTCTATTTTGGCGCAAAGCGGTATTTTTACGGATCTGGCGAATACAGAATTGCCACGCACGGTGGACCCGATTTACCTCAAAATGCTTAAGGATGTCACCGGGGTTGATCCCGTGTATGGAATTCCTTATGCTGCGAATGCGAATGGTGTGATGTACAACAAAAAGCTGTTTAGGGAAATGGGATTACAGGTGCCCAAAACGTGGGATGAACTGATTGCAACAGCGCAAAAAATCAAGGCTGCTGGCAAAATCCCTTTCTATTTTACATATAAAGATGATTGGCAAACGAACCTCCCTTTTAATGCACTGGGTCCGAACCTGGTGGGTATTGATTTTTTCCTGCAACGGCGTGAGAATCAGGTTACCTTTCAGGACAAGTACCGCGAGGTTGCGGAAAAGCAGCTGGAGCTGCTGAAATACGGACATAGTGATAACTTTGGCAAAAACTATGCTGACGGGAACCGTGCTTTCGCTAACGGGCAGGGACTGATGTACATTCAGGGCTCGTGGGCTATATCTGAAATCCGCAAAGCTAACCCGAAAGTGGAACTCGGATTTTTCCCGTTCCCCACAGGGAATGACGCCAAGTCGGTCAAGCTGGTGTCTGGGATAGATACGCTATTGGCTGTCTCGGAAAGCACTCCGCATAAAAAGGAAGCTGAAGAGTTCATTGCCTTCCTGTTGAAGCCGGAGAACAGCAAGCAATACATTACGGAACAAACGTTGTTTTCAGCGGTGAAGGGAGTCACGCAGGATGACCCGAGTGTGGCAGAGCTGCTGCCGTATTTTAAATCAGGCCGTGTCATTGATTTTGCCGATCATTATATTCCCAAAGCGGTCCAATTGAATTCAATTGTACAGGCGTTCCTGCAAAACGGAGACATCGATGCCTATCTAGCCAAGCTCGACCGGGAGTGGAATAAGGTAGCTAACCGCCGATAGGGGAGGAGGACGAGACATGAATAAGCGACTAACGACTTTTTACTGGATGACGGTGCCGGCGGTGCTATTATTTTTTATATTTTTGACCTTACCTGCCTTGCAGGGATTTTACTATTCGCTCACCAATTGGAATGGATTCGGGCATCAGTATCACTTTGTCGGGTTTAAGAACTATATTAATTTGTTTCAGGATGACAATGTGGGCAATGCTTACTGGTTTACTTTCAAATTTGCGATTGTGGTTACCATTGCGATTAATATTCTCAGCTTGCTAATTGCTATGGGGCTGAACGCTAAAATACGTTTTCGCAATTTTTTTCGCGGGATTTATTTCTTGCCTAATATTTTGAGCGTGTTGATCGTAGGTTACATATTCAATTACCTATTCTCGAACGTATTTACGATCTGGGGGCAGAACTTGGGCATCAGTTCATTATCAACGAACATCCTGGGCAGCGAGCAGTTGGCTTGGGTGGGGGTGGTCATCGTAGCTGTATGGCAGGGCATTGCCTTTAATACGATTCTCTATCTGGCAGGGCTGCAAACGATTCCGACCAGTCTGTATGAGGCATCCAATCTGGACGGTGCAGGTAAATGGCGTGAATTCTGGAGCATTACCTTCCCATTGATTGCTCCATTTTTTACGATCAATATGGTATTGGCGATGAAAAATTCCCTGATGGTATTCGATCAGATTGTGGCCTTGACGAACGGCGGACCGGGACGGGCCACGCAGTCGATTTCCCATCTGATATACACCGGAGGCTTTAGAGGCGGAGAATTTGCCTATCAGTCAGCTAACTCTGTGATTTACTTTATTGTGATCGCGATTATTTCCATCTTACAGCTGCGATTCCTCCAAAGAAGGGAGATGGATAACTGATGAAAACAAGCAGACGTACCAACTGGCCTGTGCTGATTCTGGTAGCTTTGGGAACCATATTTATCCTGTTCCCCCTCTATATGACGGTGACAATTGCACTCAAAAATCCTGAGCAGATGGCGCATTGCGCCTTTGCCTTTCCGACGGAGCTGCATTGGGAAAATTTTAGTCGTGCAGTGGAAATGACCCATTTTTTCAGTGCTTTTCGGAACAGTGTGATGGTGACGACATCGACGGTCATACTTACTTTGCTCACCAATTCGATGGTTGCTTATGCTATTGCCCGTAATATGCAGCGGCGTTTCTTCAAAGGATTATATTTTTATTTTGTGAGCGCCATGTTTATTCCGTTCCCGATCATCATGCTGCCGATTGTGAAGCTGGCTTCAGGGCTTCATATGACCAATCTGTTGGGGCTCATTGTGCTGCATACGGTATATGGCTTGGCGTTTAATGTCTTCGTGTATGTCGGTTATATTCGCTCGATTCCGGTGGCATTGGAAGAGGCGGCTACGGTAGATGGTGCGACGACATGGGGAACATTTTGGCGTATTATATTCCCGCTGATGGCGCCGATTAGTGCTACGGTGGGGATTCTCACTTGTCTGTCCACATATAATGACTTCTTGCTGCCGCTCATTATTATCAGCGATGCGGAGCAATATACACTGCCGCTCGTCCAGTATGTGTTCCAGGGGCAGTTCAACACAGACTTTAATCTGGCCTTTGCCTCGTACTTGATGGCTTTGCTGCCGATGATTATTGTCTATCTGATTGCACAAAAATGGATTATTAATGGTGTTACGCAAGGTTCTGTAAAATAAGATGAGAATACAACAGCTTCAAGCAGCAGGCTGTGCCTTACTAGGCGAATAAAAAGGGGGTTCCTATACTGTGAATCACACAGGTATAGAGAACCCTCTTTTTATAGCATGGTTATTTAGATGCTTGGCTGTTGCTAGTCAGTGGCTGCAAGCGTACGGTCGTCTCGGCTTCCGGTTCGTCTGTTGTGTAGTAGAACATATAAATAGAAGCTTCCTTTTCCTTGAAATTCTTGTAGACATCCACTGCTTTATTATTGCCATCTCCGGCGAAGTTGGCTGTGATCGGCTTGCCAATCATTCGTTCTTTCCCCAGACCCATATGCGTCTGGTTGATCCCTCCAAAGTGAATATCCTCACTTTCGGTTTCTACGAACAAGTCCGACCCTTGTTTGTAGTAGGTCCACTTCACAGGATAGCCGTCGATTTGCGTCGTTAGCGTCTGCTTTTGCTCAGAAATATCAGTTAAACGCTGCGGCGTTTTGTCATCCGAATGGGTCGTAACCTTGTATTTTCCTGTGAAATCAATGGGAGTATTCTGGGTGATCACAAGATTGGTCGGTCGTTCAAAACGGATCGTGTTCAGATCGTGGTCCTCATCAGGTGAAGACCAACGATTACCCTCTAACGTTGTGCCGTTCACAGAAAGAAAATATTTTTGATAAGGCAACATGGCGAATTTCTTTTCACTTCTGATCGTGACACGGATTTGTGTCGGTGTGACAATCATTTGTTCCAGCATGAAATTCGGGTTACCGCTCTCCAAGGGGGTATTCAGCACGCTTTTTATCGTCCCGCTCTCCATTTTCTTCTTGCTTAGTTGCAGGTCAAAGTTTAGGGGTTCATGTATACTTTTCTCCGTTTGTGCATATTGCAGTTTAAAAGCGGTCTGCCCTTTTGGTATATCGCCTTTAGTAAAATACTGCTGAGCTGTGTATTCTCCGTTCTCACCGGGTGTACCAAATGTCCCTCCAGATTGGGGCTTTACAGGCTTCCCACCTCTGTAGGCAATAATTTGCGGATTGTCCCATTCTTTTGGTATGGAGGAATCGAAGGTAATCGCTGATGACAGCATCAGCTTATCCTTACCTTGTTCGAATACCTGTATCATCATATCTTGTAAACCGTTACGATTCAGCTTGAAAGTCTGTTTCTGAGGTGATGTGATATCGAGTGGCAAATCCAATTCCTGAACGCTGGTAAGCTCAATATGATCTACGGTCAGCCGCACATTTTCTGTTTCTTGCTGTGGTGTCCAATCACTTTCAAAGTAGCCGTTATAGCGTTGGTTTTTCTCATCCCATTGTTGGAAGCTATATTCCCCTGCGCTGCTTTTCCCAGCAGCATTTTTAAGCGATACCCCTTTGACATTCCAAAACTCGTTGTCTGTGCGTTTTCCGACTTCCAGGCTGTACAGAATCACAGTCCGGTTCTCATCGACAATAGCGGTATGCAGCGTCAGTTTTATCCCGTCTTTGGTGACAGACTGTTCCAACGGTTGCCCAAGGTCTTGAGCTAATGCCGTCTCAATTCCACTTCTTCCGTGCAGCAGATTGCCCCAGTTATAATGGATGGCGGCATAGACGGGAACGGCAACGAGAAGTGCGCTCAGAGAGGCAGCGATGGCTATTTTTCGCCAACTTCTATGTCGGTACGGAGTGAATGAGTCGGGAGCATCGGTTAGCGTAGGGGCAGTACATCCTGCCTGTTCCATCCGGTTCCACATCTTATCGAAGTCGGGATAGGCTATTTCCGAATCATTATTTAACTTACGCTTCAATGCCTTTTCTACGTTGTTCATAGTTCTCTCCTTCCAGATCGGGAATCTGTGCGTCAGCTTCCCGCAGTATTTGCTCCATTAACTTTAGCCCTTTGTGTGTCCTGGATTTGACGGTTCCCAGCGGAATTTCCAGCTGTTTGGATATTTCCGCCAACGTGAAATCATGCATATAGCGAAGTGTCAGCACAGCGCGGATTTTGGCTGGAAGGCGATTCATATAAACGGCCCATTCTTCCGCAGACTCGCGTTCCTCCACCTGCCTGTCCACAGGCTTGTTTTCTGTTCCAGTAAAAAGATGGAGATTGGCCGATACTTTCAAATGCAGGCTTTTTCGGCGATTAAGATAGTTCAGACAATGATTGACCGTAACTTTCATAATCCAGGCTTTTAGTTGCTCGATGTGCTCACGATTGCTGCGAAACAAGGTAATAAACACTTCCTGTGTTAAATCCTCTGCATCCGAGGCGTTATGGACCATGTAGTAGCAGGTTCGGTATACATCTCGTTGATACAGATCAAACAACTCTCGATTGCTCTCCAATATGTGCTCTCCTTTCTCGTGCAGTTTATCTATATAACAATTGAAGTTCACAAAAGGTTCATTTGGTTATGAAAAATAAATCGTCTGCTTCGAATGTGTCTATTTTTTCTCCAATGTACCACACAAAAAAAGAAGCCTGTAAATCTCAAAACTGCAGATTTACAGGCTTCTTACATGTTTCATTGCTAGATCCTACGGGATGAACACTCCTTCACGCAAAAACACGTCAACGGATAGCTTGCGGACAACCTTCCGGTTAATCAGCCAGCCGTACAATCGTTCTACCCTGTGAGCGGGCTGCCAGGATGTCTTCGAGCGCGCTTGGCAGGTCAGCCAAGCCAATTTCGCGCTCAACGAGCTGCTCTAGCTGCTCCGGCTTCCAGTCACTGCCGATGTGCTTCCAGATCGCTACGCGGGTGTCATAGGGGCAGAAGACAGAGTCTATGCCCAGTAGATTTACGCCGCGCAAAATAAACGGCAGCACCGTCGTAGGCAGCTTGGTACCTGCCGTCAGGCCGCTCACGGCAACAGAGCCGTTGTAGGCGATCTGGCTGAGCAGCGAAGCGAGCGGCTTTCCGCCTACAGGGTCTACAGCCGCTTGCCAAAGCTGCTTGCCTAGCGGTCGGATGCTCTCGGCACCGTCGTAAACCTCTTCACGCGAAATAACATCGGCTGCTCCGAGCGCCTTGAGGTATTCATGCGATTCAGCTTTGCCACTGCTGGCCACGACATGGTAGCCCCTCTTGTGCAGCAAGGCAATGGCTGCACCGCCTACACCGCCTGTCGCTCCGGTGACGAGTACCTTACCCTTTTCCGGCGCAACGCCGTTTTGCTCTAGCCGATATAACGACAGAGCTGCGGTAAATCCGGCTGTTCCGAAAATCATTGCCTCTCTCAGCGTGAGTCCGTCCGGAAGCGGAACTACCCAGTCCGCAGGCACACGCGCATATTGGCTGAATCCTCCGAATTGAGACACACCCAGTCCGTAGCCGGTAACGAGCACCGCTTGTCCCTCGCTAAAGCGGTTATCCTCCGAAGAGACGATGGTTCCCGAGCAATCTATGCCAGGTACGAACGGATAGGCTTTGACAATATTGCCATCCTTGCGGGCGGCAAGCCCGTCTTTATAATTGATGCTGGAATAAGCGACACGAATCAATACTTCTCCAGCAGGTAAACTGTCAGTTTCCAAAGAACGTACCTCTGCTTGAACTTCACCGTCCTGCGTCTGATCGACGACAAGGGCTTGAAATAATTGAGTCATCTGTAAAAGCCTCCTTTATTACCGTTTAAGCCTATGAATGGCCTATATTATTCCTTCTCTAAATTTACAAATTATGCTCAGGAAGCATACAACAATCTGCACATCCTGTCAGCGGTAATTTTCACAAGCTCTTGATCTATTATACCCTTTAGCTCATAACGACGTCGAAAGGTCCAGATTACGGATATATTCTTGCGACATCCTATTTCAATAAAGTTCGATAATCAATTATAAGAAGGTGATAAATGAATTCTTACGTATTTTTCAAATCATTTTACGTAAACGGGATGTATTTTCAGAATGACTGTGCTAACATACCCTTTGATCATTAAATATTCTATGAAGAAAGGTGAATGAATGACAACCAGAGCACTAAAAAATGGTTCGGTATTGTCCGAAGCCAAGGAACTGAATTTGTTCCGTTTGACATGGCCTATTTTCCTTGAATTGTTCCTGTTTATGCTAATGGGAAGCGTCGATACATTCATGCTCAGTTCTGTATCTGATAATGCAGTGTCGGGTGTAGGCGCATCCAATCAAATTATTTCAATTGCTATCCTTGTATTGGAGGTTATCGGCAACGGCGCTGCTATCGTCGTAGCTCAATATATCGGTTCTAAGAAACTAGTCGAGGCGGCCCAGGTGACGGGTACGGCCATTACTCTGAATTTAATGGTAGGTCTTTTGCTAAGCGTCATTTTTCTTGTGTTTGGTACTCATATGTTGCAATGGCTGAATGTCCAGGGTGATATTCTGACTTATGCGGAATCCTATATGAGTATCGTCGGGGGGGCCATTTTCCTTCAGGCATTGATTAACTCGCTGGCGGCGACCATTCGTACGCACGGTTTTACCAAAGAAACGATGTATGTATCGGTTTTTATGAATGTGATCCACGTGGTCGGCAACTATGTTTTGATTTTGGGACATTGGGGAATGCCTGCACTTGGTGTAGAGGGTGCTGCCATTTCTACAGTAGGTAGCCGCTTTATTTGTCTCTTGATCTTCTTCTGGTTGATGTATCGGGTAACTGAGGTCCGTGTCGAGTGGAAATATTACGTCCATTTATCCAGAAAATTCATCTCAAAAATATTGCGTATTGGTGTACCATCCGCGCTGGAGTCTATCATGTATCAGTCGTGTCAGCTCATATTCACACTGTACGTGACCTATCTGGGCGCAGAAGCGATGGCGACACGTCAATATGCCAATAATATTTCGAGCTATATTTATTTGTTCAGTATGGCCGTTGGTATGGGTACGGCTATTGTGGTAGGAAGGCTCGTGGGAGCCAGGGAGAAGGATACGGCTTACAAACGTGTATTGAGCAGTGTGAAGTGGGCGCTGCTCGTGACTGTCATTATTGATGCGATAGTTATCTTTTTCCGTGTACCCTTACTTGGTTTGTTTACGGAAAACCCTGAAATTATTCGTTTGGGTGCACAGGTTATTTTACTTAGCATTCTGCTCGAAACTGGCCGGACGACGAATATCGTCATTATTAACTCGTTGCGTGCTGCTGGAGATGCCAAGTTTCCAGTCTTTATGGGCCTGATCTCTATGGTCTGCATGAGCTTGCCGCTGGGTTATCTGCTGGTATTCAAGCTGGATATGGGACTCGCTGGTGTGTGGCTGGCGATAGCTGCTGATGAATGGACTCGTGCTGTCATCATGTATGCCCGCTGGAGAAGCCGGTTATGGGAAAACCATTCGCTGGTCGAACACGATACACCGGATCAGTCTGCGACGCCTGTTCCAGCGCACTAATCCAAGCAGTAATTTTTCGATAGAGTTGTATGTGGAGGCAGTTCAAGAGAACATCTTGAGCTGCCTCTTTTTGCTGCATAGAGAGGAAAATAGTCTGCGGATTTATAGGCTGAATTCCAAAAATCCGGGGTCAGAATATATCATAATGGTATTTATAAATAGAAGTATGGTAAATTTACTAAAAAAAAGATATACTTTTGTTGCACTAACGCAGTACATGAAAGACAAGGAGTGTACCGATGAAGAAGCCGACGATTGAAGATGTTGCCCAGAAGGCGGGAGTGTCTAAAAGCACTGTCTCGCAATTTCTGAACAAACGATATAAATATATGAGCGACCAAACCAAAGACCGGATCGCCGAGGTTATTCAAGAGCTGAACTATCAACCTAACGGGCTAGCCCGCAGCTTGAAGCAAAACCGGACGTTTATGGTGGGAGTCATTGTAGCCAACATTGATTATACGCTGTCGATTCAGTCTATCCGTGCGATTGAGGAGGAATTGCAGCGCTTTGGCATTCAGGTGATCATTTGTAACGCCGATGAAAACCCTGACAAGGAAAGTCAGTATATTGAGATGCTCAAGGCCCGTCAAGTGGACGGCCTAATCATATTCCCAACAGGAAAGCATGCAGACATTTACAACCAGCTCATTCGTGAAAAATATCCATTGGTGTTTTTGGACCGCTTGGTAGACGGTGTCAATACACGCAGCCTGCTGTTGGATAACGAAATGGCGATTAAGCTGGCGATTCAGGAACTTGTGGCTCACAAGCATGAACGAATTGCGCTGATTACCTTGCCCCTTGGCTTGAATCGGATTACTCCACGAGTGGAGCGGCTCAGCGGATATAAGAAGGCGCTGGAGGAGCATGGCTTGCCATTTCGTGAAGAATATATGCACAGTGTGCCGAGAGAAGAAATCCAGCAGACGCTGAAGGAACTGTTCCAACTGCCGGAGCCGCCGACTGCATTGTTGGCCGGGAATGATATCGTGTTGGCTGAGGCGTTAAAGTATGTGAATGCCCGCCGTATACGCATTCCGGCAGAGCTGTCCATTATCGGGATTGACGATGCGGAGTTTGCTCATATTTACAATCCGCCGATTACGACCATTACACAACCGATTGCGGATATGGGGAAGCAGGCGGCAAAAACGCTGCTGTCCAGCATTGAGGAAGGCGGTGAGTCGGTTCCGATTATTTACCGATTTGTACCGGATATCAATCGTGGAGAATCCGTCAAAACGCTGTAGACTAGCATTGTGTCACATATTATAAAAATAGCCCGTATTCCTTTGTACGACCTGAGCATGCGTATGCTGCTAAGGTCATACAAATGTGAATACGGGCTATTGGAAGTTAAGGCTGACTTTGGATACGGCCTTGTTGAGCTTGCGCTCATAGCGATGAAGGTTATGCGGGGAATGAACCCAAACTAATTCGTGCTGGCGCTGAGCAAAAAAGATTCCAATTCGGCTCGCGTCGGATAGCCGTCCATGTCTCCAGCCGACATGACAGCCAGCGCACCAAGTGCATTACCGCGCTTGACCGCTTCAGCCAAGGGTAATCCTTCCAGCAGCGCGCTGATCACACCTGCGGCAAAGCCGTCACCTGCGCCGACGGTATCCACGACATGATCTACGCGGAAACGCTTGACATACCCCTCTGCATCTGCGGATTTGTAATATGCGCCTTCGGTTCCCAGCTTGATGATCACCAGCGAGGTGCCGCGATCGAGGTAGAACGAAGCGATATCTTCAGGCGAAGTATAGCCTGTTAGTATTTTACCTTCATGAATGCCTGGCAGCAGCCAGTCGCAACCCTCGGATGCCTCGTTAATCGCCTCCACCATCGTTTGTGTGTCAGGCCATAACTTGGGTCTGAGGTTGGGATCGAAGGATACGGTTTTGCCTGCCTTTTTCATAAACTGCTTCGCATGTCGGGCGAAGTCGCGGCATTCAGGGGAAAGTGCGACAGAAATACCTGTAAAGTGCAGGTGGCGAGCCCCGGCAAAGTAAGCCTCGTTAAAATCAGCAATGCTCAGTGTGGAAGCGGCGGAATGCCTGCGAAAATATTCGACCTCAGGATCGCCGCTGGTAACTTTGGATTTAATCAGCATCCCGGTAGAGTGGTCTTTGGTAAACATGACATTTTGGGTGTCAATCTTCTCCTGACGCAGTGCATCGGCAATGAACTTGCCGAACGTATCCTCGCCAAGCTTGGTCACGAGTCCGGCTCGTAGCCCCAAACGCGACAAGCCGGCCGAAACATTCGTCTCCGCCCCGGCTAGCGCTTTGGTAAATGAACGCACCTCATCCAGAGAGCCTGCTTCATTGGCGTAAAACATAGCCATAGGTTCTCCAAAGGTAACAGCATCCAATGTTGCGGTCATGTGAATTCCTCCTTATGTTTAGTAAACTAAATCTGTAAGCGTATGCACCGCTTGAATAAAATGAAATTATCACATAAATCGGTTTTTCACAATGAGTAAGTTGATATATTTGCTAAAAATTTTTTGGGTAATGTAGATAAAAAAATATGATTTTGTTTATCAAAAGATAAAAATCGTGTAAAAATTCGCGAATATTAAGGCTTTTTCTAGGATTGATGAAGTTTTGGGTTGACACCCTCTTAGATAATTATTACAATTCTAGCTAAGAAGTAGAGTTAGAAACCGCTTTATAACAATTCCGTTGATAAAAAAGTTTATCTAAACAGGAGGAATGTTTTTATGGAAATGCGTTATTCAACTCATCCCGAACATGCCAAGCATTTTACGACTGAAGAGTTGCGTCAGCACTATCTGATTCAGGAGCTTTTTGTACCTGATGAAGTAAAGCTGGTCTATACGCATGAAGATCGTGTCATTATCGGGGGCATTCACCCCGTGAATAAATCTGTTGCACTGGAAGGTAACGATCAAATCAAAGCGGAAACTTTCCTGGAACGCCGTGAACTGGGTGTTTTTAATGTCGGCGGTAGCGGTACGGTCAAGGTGGATGGTGAAATTTACGAGCTGGCCACAAAAGACTGTCTCTACGTAGGTAGAGGTGCCAAGGAGTTGATCTTTGAAAGCGATTCCAGCGAAAAACCTGCGAAGTTTTATATCGTTTCAGCCTTGGCTCATACCACGTATCCGACAACGAAGCAGTCTTTTGCCGATGTTCCGTCTGAAAGTTTGGGTTCGCAGGAAACAGCCAATAACCGCACGTTACGTCGCTTTATCCATGATGAAGGCATTCAAAGCTGTCAGCTGGTTATGGGTATGACCACATTAGAGAACGGCAGTGTGTGGAACTCTATGCCAACACATGTTCATGACCGTCGCATGGAAGTGTATTTCTACTTTGAGCTGGATGAGAACGCCAGAATGTTCCACCTGATGGGTGAGCCGAACGAAACGCGCCATCTGGTCATGAAAAATGATGAAGCCGTTATTTCTCCACCTTGGTCTATCCACTGCGGTGCGGCTACGGGTAGCTATACCTTCATTTGGGGCATGGCCGGTGAAAATAAAACATACAAGGACATGGATCAGGTAGCCCTGAGCGAGCTGCGTTAAGCCGGTCATTGCATTGGGACGTAGGCCTGCAAGCGGCTGAGGAACCATGGTCATCCCATTCGTGGAAAGGATCAGGAACATGACGAAAAAGAAAGTTTTGGAACATATTACTTCGGTTGGTGTTGTCGCAGTCATTCGGGGAAACACAGCGGAGGAAGCGTATCAAATGTCCAAAGCCTGTATTGAAGGCGGCTTGGATAATATTGAGCTTACGTTTACCACGCCGGATGCGGATCAGGTCATTCGTAGATTGAAAGACGAATTTAAGGATCGGGCCGTTATTGGTGCAGGAACTGTATTGGAGTCACTGACGGCAAGAATTGCTATTCTGGCTGGAGCAGAGTTTGTTGTGAGTCCTTCTTTTGAAGAAGAAACAGCGAAGCTATGCAATTTGTATGCGATTCCTTATATGCCTGGCTGCATGACGCTGAATGAGATCAAGGAAGCCATGAAATTGGGTAGTGATGTCGTGAAGTTGTTCCCGGGCAATACGATGGGGGCGGACTTTGTTAAAGCCGTGAGAGGGCCAATGCCTCACGTGCAGATTATGCCAACTGGTGGCGTTGACCTGGATAATATGGAAACTTGGCTGCGTAACGGCTGTGTGGCCGTGGGCATTGGAGGCAATTTGACGGCTCCAGCCAAGGAAGGTCGCTACGACTTGATCACAGAAAATGCAGCGCGTTATGTAGCTAAATATAAAGAAGTACGTGCAGCGTTGTAGGCTTCAGGAAATATAGGTTTTTATACTAATTTGTGATGGAGGCGTAGGCATGGGTCTGGACAATTTTTCATTGGATTTTTTCAGTCTAAAAGGTAAAACGGCGATTGTAACAGGGGGCAACAGTGGATTAGGTCAAGGATATTCCGTAGCTTTGGCCAAAGCAGGCGCAAACCTGTTCATTGTAGCTAACAATGATGATTATGAAGAAACAAGACGTCTACTGGAGCCAACGGGTGTGAAGTTTGCCTTTTACCAGGCTGACCTGACTGAAAAAGCATCCATTAAAAAACTTGTAGAAGAGTGCATTAAGGAATTTGGCAAAATTGATATCCTTGTCAATAATGCGGGTACGATCCGCCGCGCTCCTTTGCTGGAGTATAAAGATGAAGATTGGGACGCTGTTATGGAAATCAACCTGAATGCTGTATACCATTTGAGCCAGGAAGTGGCGAAGATAATGGTAGAGCAAAAAAGCGGGAAGATTATTAATGTCGCTTCTATGCTTGCTTTCCAAGGCGGCAAGTTCGTTCCGCCGTATACAGCAAGTAAGCACGCAGTAGCTGGCATAACCAAGGCATTTGCGAACGAGCTGGCGGTTCATAACGTTCAGATTAATGCGATTGCGCCTGGTTATATTGCTACGGCGAACACAGCTCCAATTCGTGCGGATGAAAGTCGCAATCAAGAAATCTTGTCGCGTATTCCTGCGGGTCGTTGGGGTGATCCATCTGATCTGATGGGGGTTGTTGTTTTCCTCGCCAGTCAGGGCTCGGACTACATGAACGGTCATATCCTGGCGGTGGATGGCGGCTGGCTCGTACGTTAATCAGCGCCGATCACATCGAAGTCATGAACTGAAAGCTGCCTCAAAAGGAACTTGTCCTTTCAGGCAGCTTTTATTTGTTTGATGAACCTGTAAGCTGAATATGAAGATTTGGGGCGTTGTGTCGATCCGTCCTATGCATATGGCACGAATGCCTTTATAATTTAATGAGATAAAAATTGCCTAGGCTCCAGCCGTTACACTTGGTTGGAGCCTTTGAGCATAATACAGAATGGATTGGAGAATGGAGAGATGAGTTCACAGCAACACCAACGAGCTTTGGTATACAAATCGTTGTGGCATGCAGGTCCTTGGGTGCTTGCCGCAGGGATCATCCTGGTAGGTGCCAATCTGCGTGCCTCAATTACTTCGGTAGGACCTCTTATCGGTTTGATTAAGGATTCTTTGCATATTTCGAATACACTAAGTGGTCTGTTAACGACATTCCCGCTACTTGCTTTTGCACTGTTGTCGCCTTTTGTAGCCAAACTGTCACGGCGCTTCGGGTCTTCCCTTATTATTTTTGCGGCCTTGCTGCTGTTGACTGCAGGTATTGTGGTGCGCTCAACGCTAGGGGTGACTTCATTATTTGTCGGGACTGCGATGCTGGGACTGGCTATTGCTGTGTGCAATGTTTTGCTGCCCAGTTTGATCAAAGAGGAATTTCCCCGCAACAGCGGACTAATGACCGGCGTATATTCCGTATCCATGAATGTGGTTGCTGCAACAGCATCCGGTCTGAGTATACCGCTGGCTCTGAACGGAGGAATGGGCTGGCGCGGTGCTCTGGGAATTTGGGCGATTGTTGGTGTCCTAGGTATTTTACTCTGGGTGCCCCAGCTTCTTAAGGCGCGCCGAACGGCTAATCAAGCGGCAGTGTCTGCCCGAACGGTGAATGTGTATAAATCGTCTTTGGCTTGGAAGGTAACGCTGTTTATGGGGCTGCAATCTGCCCTGTTCTATGTTCCTGCTGCCTGGTTTCCCGAAATGATGAGCGGACAGGGAATGGATTCAGAGACTGCAGGATGGATGCTGTCTGTGATGCAATTTTCGCAAATGCCATTTACTTTTATTGTGCCTATTTGGGCAGCGCGAGTGAAGGATCAGCGGATATTGGTTCTGATTATGGCTGCGCTCTATTTTATGGGTCTGGGTGGATTTCTGCTCGGGGCTACCCAGTGGAGTGTGATTTGGGTCATTTGTATGGGTATAGCGGGAGGTTTTGCTTTTCCACTAGTCATGATGTTCTTTAATTTGCGGACGCGAACACCGCAGCAGGCAGCAGAGCTGTCAGGTATGGCACAATCCTTTGGTTATTTGCTGGCAGCGACTGGGCCGACGCTGTTCGGCTATTTGCATGATGCGACACAAGGCTGGACAATTCCGCTGCTTTTACTCTTGTGCCTGAGTGTTCTGCTTATGTTTACAGGGCTGGGTGCAGCCAAGAAACGATATGTCGGAGGCGAGGTGGATGATCAGGCTGCAATTTGATGCAGATGGCTATAGTGTGGTCTATAATGCAGATCGTGTTATGTTGTTGGCTAAAGAGTTTGCGTTGTTGCGCTTTCTATACGATAACCCGAATCAGGTGTTCACCCGGGAACAACTGCTGGATCGTGTGTGGCCGCTGGAGTATCCGGTGGAGCGTACAGTGGATGACCATATCTATAGATTGCGCAAAAAACTCAAGTCATGGGATGTGCTCTGTATTCATACGGTTAGAGGATATGGCTACAGCTTGACCTTGACTGAAGTGCAGCCACAGAATCATCCGTCCTTGCACGATCAGGAGGTGCAGGACGCCGTACATGGACTATTCCGGAAATACCAGTTGCTGGGTCAGGGGCATTCCATCGTAGCGTTGGCTGCCCAGCAGGAGCAGATGGGTTTTGAATTGTCAGTCTTTTATCAAATGTATACCCGTTTTGTACAGGCGGATGTATCATGGTTTTTGAAACGACAGGACTTTGCACCCGCAGACCGATTGTATTGGATGCTGCTGCTATATATGTGCTCAGCAGGGGTGACGGATGAGGGGCTAGCCCTTTGTGAACGTGCGCTCGCCAGCGGATTGCTGTCCAGTGAACAAGAGCGGGAATTACGCATCCTCAATATCCTGGAGGCTTATGTGGAACATGGACAACCAGAACGCGCACAGGAAGGCCTACCATTGACCTTAATGGTCATGGAGCGGGATGATCTCGATAAATTTGTGATGCCGGTTGCGCTCATGGAGATGTACATGCATCTGGTTGCCAAACATATGGAAAAGGCTGCTGAACTGTCTGATCGTCTGGAAGGCATGCTGTCGGAGGCTCCGTATTTGCGCGAACTGGGCCGTTATCGCATGATGCGTGGACTTATGCTGCTGCGTACTGGAGATGTGGACAACGCCGAGCGGCTCATGGATGAGGGACTGGACACCCTTGATATGGCGAAACAGGAGCTGCTAAAAATCAAAGCGGTTAGTCAAATTCGCAGTTTCTTGAAGCTTTGCGGCCCTTATCCCATGCTGGAAGAAAAGTATGCGGCTCAATATGATCAGCTTGACCGGGACAATCGTTTGACACTGCATCGTTCGGCGCTAAAGCGCTGGCTGGAGCAGATTCTTCCTGTAGCCTGATTTTTTTAGCTGTCTGATTTTCCTCTGATAAAGACCCACTAGAATGTTCTTATTGCTAATGATGCAGAAAATGAGAGCAGGGTGAATAGAAATGAAGGAAGAGAAAGAGTTGCAATCCACGCCCAGCATTTGGCGTAACGGTCGTTTTCGGCGGATGTTTGCGGCCCATACGGCTGCTTCCTTTGGCGATTGGTTTGATGCTATCGCCATTCAGGTGCTTGTTGCTTACCGCTGGGAAGCCGACCCTATGCTGATTGCGCTGATCCCGGTAGTGATGGCGCTACCGGGGCTGCTACTGGGCTCCATCGCAGGCACGTTAGCCGATCGGGTACACAAGGCCCGATTGATGATCGGCTGTGATGCAGCTATTGCCTTATTGACGCTGGCGATTCTCGCCGTTCCTGGGCCGGCGTGGCTGTTGCCTTTGCTCGGCTTGCGCGCGGCGGCTGGCGTATTCCAAATGCCGTCACAGCAAGGCTTGACCCGTACAGTAGTCGCCAGTGGTGACTTATTCCGTGCCACCTCACTGAATGGACTGGTTAATCAGGCTTCCAAAGTGGCGGGACCATTGCTGGGCGCCATGACCTTGACTGTACTGTCCCCGCAAGCATGTATCATCCTGAATGCACTTCTGCGTCTTTGCTCCGGCCTGTTGCTGTGGCCGCTGCGCGGAATCGGTCCGGCGCTGGCCAGCACAGACCAGCAAGCGGTTGCTGGTGCTGACGAGCAGCTAGGAATGTCGGCATCGCTTACAGCGGATGAGGCTGATGCTACCAAGAGGCAGGGAGAGTCTGTTCGAACATCCCGTTTTTTCAGCCAGTGGCGGGAGGGCTGGGCGTTCCTCTGGCGCAGTCGAATGCTTATGCATACGCTCATATTCGGGCTTTTCGGCTCGATTGCCATTCTTATGATCGACTACCAGTTCCCTACACTGCTGCGAGTACTCGCCCCAGGTAATGAATCGCTGCTTGGTTGGCTGGTTTCAGCCATAGGTGCTGGCGCCGTCGGCTGCATGCTTGTGCTTAATCGCTTGAATCGCATAAGCGCAGGCTGGGGGCTCGGTGGAGGGTATGTGCTGGTTGGCGGAGCTATTGCCGCTTTAGGCTGGGCGCAACCCGGGACAGGACTACTCGTACTGCTTGCGATCGGGGCCATGCTAGGTGTGGGGAACGGCCTGTACATTATCACCCAGAATTACATATTACAAGCCATGACCCCTGCTGATATGGTGGGGCGCGTCTTTGGTATTCAAAGTACCGTCATTGGAGCGATCATGGTCATTTCGCCGCTTGCTGGGGGAGTATTGATCCGAATAGCAGGGGCGGGGACGGCTTTTGTCTGGATCGGGATGACTGTAGGAATCCTAGGTTTGGCAGGACTACTGCTTCAATCCGTCATTTGGCGCGAGTCTCTCGCTAATCCTACCCCATCGACTGAACAAAATGTCGACCTAGCGTAATCGTTTGCTTTCATTGTAGCAATTTATATTTTTAGCATAGGAGAGATCGAGTTGAATCAGAATTTTTCGCCTGCAACCCCAGTGGCACGACTGCTTGAAGGATCACGGGTGTACTTGCGTCCCATTAACGTGGAGGACACCGAGCTATACTATAATACGTTGTTCTATCAGGAGGTGCGGAGGCTGACGGGCACACAGCGAAGCTTTACCAAAGAGCAAATCGCCCGTTATATTGAAGGTAAAGGGCAGGATGCCTCAAGCCTGCTGCTTCTCATTGCACTTCAGGAGGATGATCGTGTCATCGGCGACATTGCGCTACAGGATATGGATAGCCTGAATCGCAGCGCCAACATCCGTATTGCGATCAATGAGCAGGGAAATCAGGGAAAGGGCTACGGCACTGAAGCGCTTGTACTCATGCTGGGCTATGGGTTCGGCATTTGTAATCTGCATCGGATTGAGTTGAATGTATTTGATTTTAATGAACGGGCTATCCGCTGCTATGAAAAAGTAGGCTTTAAGCGTGAAGGTGTGCAGCGGGATGCTTTATTCTACAATCATCAATATCACGATTCGATTTTGATGAGTATGCTGCAGCATGAATATCGCGACAGATATGTGAAACAAGCAGAAAGTTGATTCAATACGTTTACACGGGTTTGCAGAAGAGATATAATTAAAAAATAAAGTTACTTGTTTGCGCAAGGATGACCAACAATATCAAATGAATATATGAATTACCGGAGGAGCCTGTCACCAAGGCTCCTTTATGTCTTTTTAGGGGAACCTGTGCTGTATGTCGGGTTTCCCTTTTTATTTTGCGAGTTGTTGGTCTGTTGAAGGTCAGACACATATTTTGAGCGATTGTTCTGCATTTTAAAATTATCCGTTTTCTTTAATGTTGTAGATGATGCGCAAATGAGGTCAAAGATTAAATAAAAGGAGGTTATTAAGCTATGCAATTTATATTGTATCTTCTACTGATTCTGTTGTTTACAAAAGTAGCTGGTCATCTATCGGTTAAGCTCGGTCAACCTGCGGTATTGGGGAAGCTAATCGCTGGTATTGTATTGGGTCCGGCAGTTTTGGGATGGGTGCAAAATGATTCGCTGATTCATGATATGTCTGAAATCGGCGTGTTGCTGTTGATGTTCATTGCCGGGCTGGAGACGGATCTGGATCAGCTTCGGCGCAACTGGAAGCCTGCGGTAGCAGTGGCGGTCGGGGGGATTATTTTGCCGTTGCTCTGTGGTTTTGCAGTCGGTGAAGCCTTTGGATTTTCAGTACATGAAGGATGGTTTTTGGGGATTGTCTTGAGCGCTACTTCCGTAAGCATTACAGTGCAGGTGCTCAAGGATATGAACAAGCTGAATACTCGAGAAGGCTCGACCATTTTAGGTGCAGCCGTACTGGACGATGTGCTCGTCGTAGTGCTGCTTGCGGTAGTGATGAGTATATTCGGCATGGGTGGGCAAACCTCGCTGGGACTTCTTGTTGGCAAGAAGCTGATCTTCTTCGTGGGGGCTATTCTGGGTGGCTGGTTCGTTGTTCCATGGATTATGAAAATACTTGCTCCCCTCAAAGTGACAGAAGCTGTGATTACTGCTGCGTTGATCATTTGCTTTGGATTTGCGTATTTTGCGGATATGTTGGGGATGGCAGGGATTATCGGAGCTTTTGCGGCCGGGATTGCCATCGCACAAACCGACTATAAGCACGTGGTAGAAGAAAAGGTGGAGCCTATCGCTTATTCCATCTTTGTGCCTGTATTTTTTGTCAGCATTGGATTAAATGTATCCTTTGAGGGAGTAGGCCAGCAGCTAGGATTTGTCATTGTTTTGACCCTAATAGCGCTGGTGACGAAGTTAGTCGGAGGAGGTATCGGCGCGCGACTGACAGGCTTTAATACCCGCTCTTCGCTAGCGATTGGTTCTGGTATGATATCTCGTGGGGAAGTTGCGCTTATTATCGCGTCTACCGGGCTGCAAACAGGTCTGCTGGCACAGCAATATTTTACATCAGTCATTATTGCCGTCATTTTGACGACTTTGGCTGCACCTCCAATTCTCAAGCTAATTTTTAGCGATAGGAAGCCTTTAATCCAAGTTCAGAAGTAAGAGGTTGGACGGACTAGACATACAACAAGACCTTTCGAATTCATATTCCATGCAGCATAGGATGAACTCGAAGGGTCTTTTTATGTTTGAATGTTTGGTCTAGTTACAGAATCAGGACTCGGATACGACAGTGAAGCGTTGATTCAGATGTTGTGGTTTTTCAATTTCGTCTATTACGGCAACTGCATAATCTTCATAGCTAACATAGCTTGCACCTTTGGAATTAACCAATAGCGTATCTTTGCCCACTTGGTAAGAGCCTGTACGTTTGCCGATAGCGAATTCTGCGGAAGGACTAATGAAGGTCCAGTTCAGGTCGCTGGTACTGCGTAGAATGTCTAAATTTTTCCCTTGGTTATTAGCCGTTGGATATACAAAATCAGGGAAGTTAGGAGTATCCTTGACCAAGAGTGTCTGAGATTCATCCGTAAACAAGCTGCCTGCACCACCTACGACAATCAGGCGAGTACCGGACACATGGCGGAGAGCCTCAATCAATACGTTACCTGCATCTACGTGTAGATGCTCTTGTCCGAATGGAGCGGCAAAAGCATTAACAACGACGTCAAAACCTTTCAGATCATCTGTTTTTAGATCAAAAATGTCTTTTTGTACTACAGCAGCACGACTGTCCGTTACTTTTGCTGGGTCACGGACGATGGCGGTTACTTCATGCCCTCTGTCTAATGCTTCTTTTACGATATTACTTCCAGCTTTACCGCCTGCACCAATGACTGCAATTTTCATAATAGAATAGCCTCCTAAAAAATAATTTGGATGATTTATTTGCTTGATTCATGCGTTGCATGATGTTCATACTTGAACTTTAATATGTAACTATTATAGTTACAATACGAATTAAAAGTCAAGCTCTTCTGTTGGGAAAAATAGAGTCCTCCGATTGGAAAGAGAGGAACTCGTTTAAATATTAGGTGATACTGAATGAGTAAATGTAAAGCATATTGAATACATGTAGACCGCAGAAAAGAAAGGAAGAGTGAAACGATATGAGTAAAAAAGTACAGCTGGAGCCCGCAGCGCAAAAATTCGCAGACGATAATGCCAAACCTCCGTTTTTGTATGATTTGGGTCCTGAAAAAGGACGTGAAACGGTCAATGAGGTTCAATCCGGTCCTGCAGACAAACCTGCCGCAGATTTAGAAGATCTAACTATTCCAGGTGGACCTGGCGGTGAGGTGAAGGTCAGAATTGTTCGTCCACAACAGGTGACAGGCGATCTCCCGGTCATTGTATATATCCACGGAGCAGGCTGGGTATTCGGTAATGCTCATACGCATGACCGTCTGATTCGTGAATTGGCAGTCGGCTCACAGGCAGCCGTTGTATTCCCGGAATACAGCTTGTCACCTGAAGCCAAATATCCGACGGCGATTGAGGAAATTTACGCGGTCGTGCAATGGGTGGCACAGCATGGGCGCGAGCATGGGCTGAAGCCCGATACGCTGACGATAGCCGGAGACAGTGTCGGGGGTAACATGACTGCAGCTGTAACTTTGCTGGCCAAAGAACGCAGTGGCCCTGCCATTCGGCAGCAGTTGTTGTTCTATCCGGTGACGGATGCTTCTTTTGATACGGAATCGTACCATGAGTTCGCCACAGAATATTTCCTGAGCCGTGAAGGGATGCAATGGTTCTGGGATCAATACACGACAGATCCTAACGAACGAGCGCAGATCACGGCGTCCCCGTTACGTGCCACCACTGACCAGCTCAAAGGGCTACCGCGTGCGCTGGTCATTACTGGCGAGGCCGATGTGTTGCGTGATGAAGGGGAAGCCTATGCGAACAAGCTGCGTGAAGCGGGAGTAGATGTAACTGCTGTACGCTTCCAGGGCATCATACATGACTTTGTGATGCTGAACCCATTATCAGAAACCGCAGCTAAGCGCGGTGCAATCACGCTTGCTACCTCGTGGCTGCGTCAAGGGTTTGAGGGCTAGTCTCCTATAGAGCAACTCAAGGTCTCATCTTGTGATCTGATCGAGTCCTTTAAAGGATGAGGCTGTCTTCTCCTGCAGAATCTGAAGCAGGGAGGGCAGCCTTTATACATATCCCCATTGAAACCGCTTCACGTTCATCGAACAGAGTGATAATATAAAATTTGAACGAGTTTGGCCGACATTCGGCCTAAGGGGGATATCCATGCCATTTCAGGGACAACGCATTTTACCTGCAGCTAAGCATATGAAGCAGTTGGAGGATATTTTGGACAGCTCTTATGAGTATGCTGTTTTTCTGGATACGCATGTAGCACAGTTGCGCAACCTATATCAGATGGCAAGGAGCCGCAATAAGCAGATGCTTCTGCATGCCGACCTGGTGCAAGGTTTGAAGAATGACGAGTATGCCGCTGAGTATTTGTGTCAGGAAATTAAGCCATTTGGGATTATCTCGACCCGTTCCGGGGTGATTGCAACTGCTAAAAAAAAGGGGATTCTTGCTGTACAGCGAGTGTTCCTGCTGGATACGATTGCGCTGGAAAAAAGCTACGCACTGGTGGAAAAAACGCGCCCCGATTATATTGAGGTGCTGCCCGGTGTTGTGCCGCCGATGATTGCGGAGGTCAGTGAACGTACGGGTATTCCTATTTTGGCTGGCGGACTTATTCGTACCCCTGAGGATGTGGAAGCGGCGTTGGCAGCGGGAGCTGCAGCGGTTACGACCTCCAATAAACAACTGTTTGAGCACTATAAGCGATAGCTTTTTTTGAATCAAGTGGGCAACCTACATAATAAGCAAGGAGATTGGAAAATGACGGAGCAGTACATTCTTGCCTTGGATCAGGGCACAACCAGTTCGCGGGCCATCTTATTTAATCGGCAGGGGAAAGTGGTGTACAAGGCACAACGGGAGTTTCCGCAGTATTTTCCCCAGCCGGGATGGGTAGAGCAAAACGCGAATGAAATATGGAGCTCTATTTTGGCTGTCATCGCCTCCTGTTTGTCGGAACCAGGTGTGAAAGCTAGCCAAATTGCTGGAATTGGCATTACCAATCAACGGGAAACTGTGGTGGTGTGGGATAAACATACAGGCCTGCCTGTATATCATGCGCTGGTATGGCAGTCACGGCAAACGGCCGGGATTTGCGAGGACTTGAAAAGCCGTGGGCTTGATGAAACTTTTCATAGCAAAACAGGCCTACTCATTGATCCCTACTTTTCGGGTACCAAAGTCAAATGGATACTCGACAACGTTGAGGGAGCGCGGGCCCAGGCGGAACGTGGAGAGCTGTTGTTCGGTACAATCGATACCTGGCTGATCTGGAGACTGTCCGGTGGTAAAGCGCATGTAACGGACTACTCCAACGCTGCTCGTACGCTGATGTACAACATTTATGAGCTAAAATGGGATGAGGAGCTGCTGGATATTCTTGGCGTTTCCGCATCTATGCTGCCGGAGGTGAGGTCGTCCTCCGAAATCTATGCGAATACGGTGGATTATCATTTTTTTGGACAGGAAATTCCCATTGCCGGAGTGGCGGGCGATCAGCAGGCAGCTTTGTTCGGTCAGGGATGCTTTGACAAAGGCATGATTAAAAATACATACGGTACGGGATGCTTTATGTTAATGAATACCGGAGATGAACCCTGTGAATCGAAGCATGGACTGATTACGACCATTGCATGGGGGTTGAACGGTCAGGTGAAGTATGCGTTGGAGGGCAGCATTTTTGTAGCGGGGTCTGCTATTCAGTGGCTGCGTGACGGGCTACGCATGTTCCGCGAGGCCAGAGACAGTGAAGCGTATGCGGCGCGAGTGACCTCAACGGAAGGTGTATATTTTGTCCCGGCCTTTGTGGGGCTCGGCAGTCCGTACTGGGACAGTGACGTGCGCGGCGCGACCTTTGGCTTGACGCGGGGAACGACCAAGGAGCATTTTATCCGAGCGGTACTGGAATCACTGGCCTATCAGACCAACGATGTTCTAACCGCCATGGTGAGCGACTCGGGTGTACCTGTGCGTTCATTGCGCGTAGATGGCGGTGCAGTGATGAATGAGTTTCTGATGCAATTCCAGAGCGATATTCTCGGTCTGCCTGTGGAACGACCTGCTGTGAACGAGACAACTGCACTGGGGGCGGCGTATTTGGCTGGGCTGGCAGTCGGCTTCTGGAACAGTCTGGATGAAGTCCGGGGATATGCTCAGAGTGACCAAACCTTCACTCCAACCATGAGTGAAGATGTACGGGCTGAACGATATGCAGGCTGGAAAAAGGCAGTCCATGCCGCAATGGCGTTCAAGTAGAGGTGGTTTTACAATAGGAGGAAGTCATCTGGCAGCAGGCAGATTTCCCTTTTCATCGTGTACTGTGTGTGCTACGATATAGATAAGTTAATACCCGTCAGGAGACTTGGAGAGACCATGAACCGCTCGGCATCCGCCGCAGCGATGTTCGTGGTCTTTTTTTGTATCCTTTGATGATTCGGTGTCAGATGGCATAGCAGACATGTACGAAATTGGAGGGATAGATGATGGGAGAACAAGGATTTGCTGCACAGGAGAGAACGGCCGTTTTGGAACGCATGGGGCGTGAGCATTTTGATATTTTAATTATTGGTGGCGGCATTACAGGGGCGGGAATTGCGTTGGATGCGGCGGACCGTGGTTTGAAGACGGCTCTGGTGGAAATGCAGGATTTTGCAGCAGGCACCTCCAGTCGCTCTACCAAGCTAGTGCATGGTGGTCTTCGTTATTTGAAGCAGTTTGAGGTTAAAATGGTAGCTGAAGTTGGGAAGGAACGAGCCATCGTATTCGAAAATGGCCCTCATGTGACCATTCCGGAGCGTATGCTGCTTCCTTTTCACCAGGGTGGCACATTTAATGCGTTCACCACCTCGATTGGTCTGCTGGTGTATGATTTCCTCGCTGGCGTGAAGCGTAGTGAGCGCCGCCGCATGCTGGACATTCAGGCTACGCTGGAGCGCGAGCCTTTGCTGAAGAGAAAAGGACTGAAAGGAAGCGGTAGTTATGTGGAGTACCGCACAGACGATGCTCGCCTGACGATTGAGGTGATGAAGGAAGCCGTTACACGAGGGGCGCTGGCTGTGAACTATGCCAAGGCTGACAAGCTGCTGTATGACAGCGGACGAATAAGCGGCGCCAGTGTAACCGATCGGGTAACGGGAAAGCCATACGAGATCAGGGCTTCGCTGGTCATTAACGCTGCCGGGCCATGGGTAGATACGTTGCGGGAAATGGATCGCTCCAAAGAGGGAAAGGTGCTTCGCCTGACGAAGGGTATCCACCTGGTATTCGATGCTGAGCGCTTCCCGCTTCAACAAGCAGTGTACTTCGATACACCGGATGGACGCATGGTGTTCGCGATCCCGCGTGATGGCAAAACCTATGCAGGTACGACCGACACGGTGTATGAAGGGGATACGGCGCACCCTCGGATGACCGCCGAAGACCGGGCGTATGTGCTTCAAGCGATCAACGGGATGTTCCCGGATGTGAAGCTGACGGTTGCAGATGTGGAATCCAGTTGGGCAGGGGTACGCCCGCTCATTTATGAAGATGGTAAAAGCCCTTCAGAAATTTCACGTAAGGACGAAATTTGGGAATCCCGTTCAGGTCTGATCACGATTGCAGGCGGCAAGCTGACAGGCTACCGGAAAATGTCCGAACTCGTCGTGGATCGTGCGGTGCGGGAGCTGGGCCGCTTGCATGGGCAAAGCTTTCGGGCATGCCGCACGAGGCATATTCCGATTTCGGGCGGGAGCGTAGGCGGCTCGGCGGGTTGGGACGCTTTCGTGAGCAAGCAAGCCGCAGCGGGCGCCGCGCTCGGTCTGTCGCCAGAAACCGCCAGAGCATGGGCTGCTCGCTATGGCTCAAATGTGGAGCGACTGTTCGCCATAGCGACACGGAGCATGAAGAACGCCACCGAGACGGAAGCGGCACTGCCTGTGGAAGTGCGTATTCCGCTTCTGTACGCGATGGAACAGGAAATGACGGTGACACCGTCTGATTTTTTCATACGTCGTACTGGTGCGCTGTTCTTTCAGATTGACGAGGTGAAGCGCTGGAAACAGGCTGTCATTGCTCTGATGTCCGAGTATGCAGGCTGGAGTGCTGAGCAAGAACGCCAATATACGACGGAGCTGGATGCTTATCTGTATGAAGCTGTGACACCTGTAGAGGTAGAGGCGGAACCCGGCGCCGTTAAAGCCATCTGATACAGCGTGAAAGGGCCTACAAAACAAAAGCAGTGATTCTCTATTGATAAGAGAATCACTGCTTCTTTGTATACAGATGGCTTACAGCATCAAGTGGAACAGGAACGGCGCAGCCGCCAAGGTAAAGAGAGCGGCGAGCACCATCGAGATGCTGGAGATGGTACCTGTCAGCGAACTGAATTCGAATGCTTTGGAAGTACCTGTACCATGCGCACCGGTACCGAGCAATACCCCGCGTGAAACTTCATTTTCGATCCGGAACAGCTTTACGGTCATTGGGCCGATAATAAGACCGCTCAATCCGGTCAAAATAACGAATACAGCCGTGACTGTTGGATTACCGCCAATCGTTTGCGATACATTCATCGCAATAGGCGTCGTAATGGAGCGAGGAATCAGGCTGCTCAGCAGCGAGGAATCCAGATGCATCCACTTGGCGAGCGCCATGGAGGACAGCACGGCTACGACAGATCCAGACAACACGCTAAGCACAATTTGGGCCGCGTGTTTCTTTAACACAGGAAAATATCGGTACAAAGGGACAGCAAATGCAATCGTAGCTGGCTGTAGCAGCATGGATAGCAAATGAGCGCCCGAATTATAAGAACGGTAGTTCACACCCATCAGCGTTAAAATCAAAATAATAACAACAGGTGTAATGAGCAATGGGGACATATACACCTTGGGCAGTGTGCGGTACATGCGTTTGGCCATCCAGTAAATAGCGAGTGTCAATACAATACATAGAAGACCGGTCATGATGATTTATGCTCCTTTCGTTTACCAAGCAGACTGGCGATCATACCTGTGCAGGCCATCACCAGGAAGGTGCCGAGCAGTACGACCAGCATAATGCTCATGCCGTCGTGTTCCAGCATCGGCCAATAATTCATAACACCCACAGCAGAGGGAATAAAGAATAATAGCAGCTCGGCCAGCAACCAGTTAGCGCCAACCTCGATCCAGCTTAGTCGAACCACGCCCGTTTGCAGCAGAATAAAGAGAATCAGCATACCGATGATACTACCGGGTACAGGCAGGTGGAGCCAGGAGACCACCGCGTTCAGGATGAGCGAAAAGGCCATCAGGACGGCGATCTGAAGGACACCGCGTATGAAGCTTTTCATATATAAAGTCTCCTATCTTTGAGATCCGTTATTTTCAAACTGTAATGAAATTTTACATCACAAGCTTTCATGAGTAAAATGCATATAAAGAATGAAGTCCATTCCGTTTGTCTATGGAAGAAGGTGTAGCTTTGGATATCCGACATTTGCAATATTTTCTGGAAGTCGCGCGGTTGCGTAGCTTTACGAAGGCAGCCCAGAGCATGTTTATTACTCAGCCGACGATTAGTAAGACGATTAAAAGCCTGGAAGAAGAATTGGGAGTTACTTTGTTCGATCGTATTGGCAAAAGAATCGTACTGACGGATGCGGGCAAGATCATTGAGCTTCAAGCGCAAGCGATTGTGAAGTCTTTTCAGAGCTTATCCTCGGAGCTGAGTGATTTGATGAACCTGAAAAAAGGACATATCCGCATCGGGTTGCCTCCTATGGTCGGGTCTAGCTTTTTTCCGCGTGTCATTGGTGAGTTTCACAAGGCCTTTCCCGATGTGACGATTCAATTGTTCGAGGATGGAGCGAAGAAAGTGGAGCAGGACGTAGAAGCTGGCGCGCTGGATATCGGGGTGATTGTGCTGCCACCGGTTGGAGATATGTTCGAGACATTTCTATTTGTGGAGGAAAAGCTGAATCTGCTCGTTCATCCTACGCATGCATTGGCTGAGTGCAAGGAGGTGCCGCTATCTGCGTTAGCAGAGGAGGCATTTGTGCTGTTCCGTGAGGATTTTACGCTGCATGACCGTATCATTGCCGAATGTGTTCGTGCCGGCTTCCAGCCGCGTGTAGTCTACGAAAGCTCTCAATGGGATTTGATCAGCGAAATGGTTGCTGCCAACCTGGGAGTAGCATTATTGCCGGAGGCGATATGCCGGGATTTGGATTCCGAACGATTGCGTGTTCTTCCGCTCGTTGACCCTGTTATTCCTTGGCATTTGGGGATGATTTGGCGGAATGATCGCTATCTGTCCTTTGCGGCCAGAGAGTGGATATCCTTCACACAGCGATTGTTGCGGACAGAATATGGCGGAAGTCGTCGGTGAGAAGGACGGGTGCGGCTTACATCATAAAAAAGCTGCCCTGAGGGGCAGCGATGTAGCTTGCTTCTATGAGTGTGTTTGGTTGATTGCGCGCTTGGTGTGAAGGTACTTGTCCATAATACGGTCAAGCCTGGAGGATTTGTCCAATACACGTTCATCTCTTAATCCGTGCAAGTCAGCCATGCGATTCAGTTCACGGCGTTCTTTTTCCATGAGTTTTTCCAATTGTTCGAGGTTCACAAAGCCCACCCCCCATGTCGATTGTAAGGCATGTCTCCACTAGCGGCAGCAGTTTTTTTGATAACGATGTTATTTCCATTTTACCACTTTTTATTAACATTAATCCAGCTTTCCTGACATTTAGCGACTAATAATTATGGTTTTGCCAACTTTACCCGATTGCGTCCTGACCGTTTAGCTTCATATAATGCTTCGTCTGCCCTTTCCAGTAAGTGCCTTGATGCAATGACAGGAGAACTGCCTGCTCCGATGGATACGGTTAAAGAGATTATGGTTCCGTCATTCAAGAGAAAACATTCATTTTCCACAGCTTTCCGAATCTTCTCAGCAAAGCTTGCCGCCTTTTCGGTATCACAATCTCCTAGTAAAATGGCAAATTCCTCTCCGCCCTTACGGGAGGGGTATGCTCTCGTTGTAGATTCCCGGTTTAACAGAATTCCCAGTTGGCTTAAGACGGTGTCTCCGTTCAAATGGCCATACGTATCATTAATTTTTTTAAAGTGGTCAATATCTAGCATTACAAGTCCAAAGGGTTTTTTTGTAGTCTTGGAAGCATGAAGTACCTCTTCGAACAGCGCATCAAAAGCACGAGGACTGTATAACCCGGTTAAATGATCGCGGTTCGCAGCTTCTTCCAGCAGATGAATAGCCCGTTCTGTTTTTTTGATATGAGACATCATAAAATAAGTGAACAAGCCGCCAAGCATCTTCACGGTTGTGATTATTATAATAGATTCCGAATTGGGAGGATTAGCTACAAAGAAAGTAGATAACAGCGACACAACGACAGCTCCAAGCACAGCTGACATCCATTTGCTGAGTGTTAGCTTTTTTTCTCGAATAAAGATAAGTGAAACGACTAATGTCATGAAGCAATTGACAGTAGCAGTCAGAGAAACATCTGTCCAACCCCCAGTGATGTAAATACGGTACAGACTTATGATCAGGGTGGTCAGTAGTCCGGATACCGATCCTCCCATATAAACGGATATGATAATCGCCAATTGGCGCAGATCCACCACAAAATGCCCATGGATCCATAAACCGGTCATCATTAACAGAATGCCAAACAGGCCCAGCATTAAACCGTTCATTACCTGATGAATGAGTGCGTGGTTTGTCAGGTAACGTTCATATTTCCGGGATAATAAATTTCCAAAGAATAAGAAGCTTGTTAATAACGCAAAATTGTTAATTAATTCTTTTAACATGTCCCTGTCCTTTATGCTGTAATGTGAGTTGTAGTATCGTTGGGAATAAAGTAAAATGCCTCGTTTCTATATTTCGGTAAAAAGTAGATCTGAATGAATACCAATCGAATACAAACGATGCTTATGTCCCTTACGTTTCGTTGATCTACGTGGTACAGTGTAAGGACTATGACCGGAACGGGTGATCGTATGAAGGAACCAATTCACATTTCGGTGCGTCCACTTGTGGAATATGTGCATCGAAGTGGCAGCATTCAGAGCGGCTTTCGTTCGAATAGCAGTATGCAGGAAGGAACTCGCGTGCATCAGGTTATCCAAAAGGGTTACAAGGAGCATGAACGCAAAGAGGTACATTTACGTACAGAAATTTTGTATAAGGGCGAATTGTTTATCATTGAAGGCCGCTGTGACGGACTGATTGAGCTGGACGGCGTATGGACGGTTGATGAAATTAAATCGATCTCTCAGCCCCTCGAAGATATCCAGGGGGACGGCCAACCCGTACACTGGGCACAAGCATTTCTGTATGCCTATATGATTGCTCGTGAGGAGCAGCATCATTCCATGCAGGTTCAACTTACTTATGTACAAGCACATAGTGAAGACATTCGCCGTTTCAGACGGATGTTATCTTTTGCAGAGCTGGAAGCTTTCGCTCAGGAGATGATTGCTGGTTATGCACCGTATGCATTTCTGCTGAGAGCACATGAGGAGAAGAGGGATACCAGTATTGCTAAGTTAGACTTTCCTTTTGACACGTATCGTTCAGGTCAGCGAACTCTAGCGGGTTCGGTGTACAAGACGATTGCCGAAGGAGTTAACCTGTTTGCCAAAGCACCCACAGGTATCGGTAAAACGGTATCCACCTTGTATCCTGCGATTAAAACGATCGGCGAAGGACTGGCTAGGCGAGTATATTATGTAACGGCTCGTACCACCACTCGGACAGCGGCTGAAGAGGCTTATGCCCGAATGCAGGCCCAAGGGCTGCACATGCATGTGGTAACGTTGACAGCAAAGGATAAAATTTGCTTCAAGGATGAAAATGATTGTGATGCTGGAGCATGCAGCATGTGTGAGGGCTATTACGACCGGATCAACGGTGCGGTGTCCGATATTTTGGCGAATGAGACGTTAATGACACGGTCGGTGATCGAGCGTTATGCGCGCAAGCATAAGGTATGTCCCTTTGAATTTTCACTAGATGTGGCGTATGCCTCGGATGGTATAATCAGTGATTATAATTATGTTTTTGATCCACGAATTTCTCTAAAAAGATTGCTGGAGGAGCATAAGCGAAAAGGTGTTGTGCTGGTGGATGAGGCGCATAATCTGGTGGAACGCGGCCGGGACATGTTTTCGGCGGAAATCCTGAAATCTTCTTTTTTGGAACTGAAAAGAGAATTTAAGTTGCTAAGCCCGGAGATTGCTGCGGCTGCGAGTGCAGTGAACGCACAAATGATTACGCTGCGCAAGTTGCATGCAGATACAGGGAAAGCAGTGGAAACAGCAGCACCGCAAGAGTTGCTGGAGCTGTTGGTGCCTTTTGTGGAGGCCGCTGAACGTGAACTGGTGACGGGGAGCAGTACAAGTCGCGCAAGCAGTGAGGGGACGACTTATGCATTGCTTCTGGATACATATTTTACCGCTCAAAATATGCTGCGAATTGCTGCTTTATACGATGAACGTTACGTTACTTATATTGAAGCGGGTCGCAGTGAGGTGAGGGTGAAGCTGTTCTGCCTCGATCCTTCGCACTTGCTGGGACAGGCTGTAAAGAACTACCGCTCAACTATATATTTTTCGGCGACATTGACACCGCTTGCTTATTACCGGGACATGCTCGGAGCAAGCGAGGAAGACTATACGTTACAGGTCCCTTCCCCTTTCCATCAGGAGCAATGGGATGTACGCCTGCTGCCGCTCTCCATCCGTTATCGGGATCGTGAGCGTTCCAAAGGCGCGATTGCCGATCTGCTGGCTGGATTGGTTGCGGAGCGGAAAGGGAACATCCTTGTATTTTTCCCGTCTTATCCGTATCTGCGAGAGGTATACGAGGAGTTTATGCTTCGGGACGTGTCTGCAGATACGTTGGTACAAAGTCCAGGTATGACCGAACCGGAGCGTGATCGGTTCCTGGACACCTTCCAGCCTGAGCAAGAGCGCACCCTGCTCGGCTTTGCCGTACTGGGTGGTGTGTTTGCTGAGGGTGTCGATTTACCGGGTGATCGCTTAAACGGGGTGGTGGTCGTCGGTGTCGGCTTGCCGCAAATTGGAGCAGAGCGGGATGTGCTGCGGGATTATTTTTCGGAACAGGGACGAAATGGTTTCAACTATGCGTATGTATATCCGGGGATGAACAAGGTCCTTCAGGCAGGTGGCAGACTTATTCGCACAGAGGATGACGAAGGGCTGTTGGTCCTGGTAGATGATCGTTTTGCCAAGGAGCCGTATGCTTCTTTGCTGCCAGATGAATGGAAAAGCTACCGTTTGACGGAACAAGCGGGTTTAAGGAAGGAATGGATGGACTATGAATTTTAATTTTCATAATGACTCCATACGCGGGGTGCTGCGTAGCTTTGGACATGAGGATGCCGAAGTAGATAATATAGAGACTTTTGTGACATTTGCGCGCTTGGCTAACGGTATTTTCAGAGAAATGGATACAGATTTGACCAAGTTGGGAGCTTCTCAGGGCCGGATTATCGTTCTTAGCCTGTTGCATTGTCATGCGCCGCATCGCATGACACCATCGGAGTTAGCGGAAAAAGCGGATGTCACGCGGGGGACCATGACGGGGCTGATCGACGGATTAGAGCGAGATGGCATGATTGAACGTGTGGCCCATGAGAGTGACGGACGGATGGTGACTGTCGGATTAAAAGAGGCAGGACGAGAACTGTTAAGCAAGATAGTCCCTTATTATACGAAGCTGATTCGGTCATGCATGTCTGAGTTTACGCCGCAGGATCATAAGATGATGAAGGGTTTACTGGGGAAAATGAAAGGCGGTTTTGAGCGGTCGTTGCCGAAAAGCTGAATCCTTGATGTCGGGAATAAGGAATAGGAGAGAGAACATGTTCTTTTATACAGATGAGGTCTATGAAGGCCGTGATTTTGGCTCAATGGATGCCAGAGAAGGCGAGTGGAGAAATTGCGAGTTTACCCGATGTCGCTTTCGGGGTGTGGAGATGAATGAGTCCCTTGTGGAAGACTGTACTTTTGTGGACTGTGATTTTACCGGAGCCATTCTGAATGCATCTCACTACAAGGAGTCCGCTTTTACCAATTGTCTATTCACCAGCGCGAATCTGTTTGTAGTCCGGTTTGATAACTGTAAGCTGGTAGGCTCAGACTTTGCAGGGGCAAATATGGATGGGATCACGATTACGGGCGGAGACTGGTCTTATACGAACTTACGTCATGCAGATTTAAGAAAACAGGATTTGCGAAAAATACGCTTCAAGGAAGCTGATTTATCCGAATGCCATCTGGAAAAGGCAGATTTGCGCGAGGCGGATCTTACCCGGGTAAGGCTGCACAAAGCCCACCTTCAAGGAACAGACCTGCGCGGTGCGAAGATGGATGGCGTGAATTTTAAAGATTTGGACATCACCGGAGCGAAGATAGATATCGAGCAGGCAGTAGCAGTGGCCCGCTCCTATGGAGCCAAGATAGATGGTTAAAAGCACGGAGATACAGGGGCTGTCTCGACCTGTGTTACCCCGTGCTGGAGAAATGGAGGAATACTAAGAATGGAAAATTATTCCTTATGGGATACCGGCAGTAGCGGAATCGCTGCTTCCGGATTTTGATTTGGCAACTGATCAACTCCCACGGGATCTAGAGGCTGCTGTGGTACCGTCCAGTTGCGTGCCGTATCTGCGGCAGTTTGCTGCTCCAGCAGGCGTTTGGCCACTTCGTAGCACTCATCAACATGCCGGTTGCCAATGGTCCGCATTGCAGTAAAGCCAATCGCTGCGGCTAGTCCTTGCCCCAGTAGAGGGACAAACTTGCTAACCTGCTTGGTGGCAATGCGAATGCCCATTTTCTGCAAAATCTTCACGATGGCTTCTCGGGTGATGAGTCGTCCGATTAGCTTGCTGCCAATTGAAGTGATAAAGCCATACACCATCGACTTTGTTTCTGCATCCAGACCCTCCAGCTGCTGCTCAGATAATCCGAATTTTTCATTAATGGCAGGCAGTAGCTGCATCAAAATGCCGACATCAGCAAGAACGTCAGCCCCTGGAATGGGGACCAATACAGCTCCTCCTGAAGCTGCAGCCCTTTTCGTCACCATGGATTTACACTCTTTGCGGATCTGCTCCAACTCTTCTATTGTTCGGTCTGTCATATGCATCTCTCCTTCCTACGCTTCCGATTAGGACCCATGCCTCTACCCTGTTATTACACACATTTCTACCTTTTTTAAGCATGGAGCAGATAAAAAAGTCCCTGATGCACGTACTATCACACATTTACTCCTGTGTAGCGATCAGGCATAATGAAGGATGGTTGCCGATAAAAGAACAAGCCTGTTTTACGGGGATAAAGGAAGGAAGAGACAGATGAGTCAGACAAATGTTTATTTTAATCATGATGGTGGAGTGGATGATCTAGTATCCCTGTTTATGCTGCTTCAGATGGAACAGGTTCATTTGACCGGAGTATCGGTTATTCCAGCAGACGGTTACCTGGAGCCGGCGACGGATGCCAGCCGTAAAATTATTGATCGTTTTGGACAAAATAAAGGGCCTGTTGAAGTCGCCAAGTCTAATTCACGCGGTAAAAATCCGTTTCCTGCCGCTTGGCGTTTACATTCCTTCTATGTAGATGCATTACCTGTGCTGAATGAATCGGGGCGAATGGAAGCACCGCTTTCATCCCTGCCAGCTCATCAGCATCTAATTGAAAAGGTACGCGGAGCTGAAGGTAAAACGCTGTTACTATTCACTGGACCGCTAACCGATCTGGCACGGGCACTGGATGAAGCACCGGATATTGAAGCCAAGATTGAAAAGCTGGTATGGATGGGCGGCACCTTTGAAAAAGGGAATGTAGAGGAGCCGGAGCATGACGGTACTGCAGAGTGGAATGTGTTCTGGGACCCGGAAGCGGCCTATCGGGTATGGCAAAGCGGTATCACGATTGATCTGGTGGCGCTGGAAAGCACAAGCAAAGTGCCTTTAACTCCAGCAGTACGCAATCGTTGGGCTGCCGAGCGCCGATATGAAGGCGTTGATTTCCTGGGCAATTGCTACGCAGGATGTCCTCCGCTCGTGTATAGCGAGACCAACTCAACATATTACCTGTGGGATGTACTGACTACTGCATCCGTAGGGCGCCCGGATATTGTCAAGAAAAAGACGGTGCATTGCAGCGTTATCGCAGAAGGCCCAAGTCAGGGCAGAACGGTGGAACAGGCGGATGGACGCCCTGTGAACCTGGTATATGATACAGACCCGGAAGCCTTCTTTACGTATATGGCGGATTTGGCCAAGCAGGCTGCTCCCAAACGTTACTAAGCCCAACTATCCACAAACGTGTGGCATACAGTGATCATACTGCCTAGTGCATATTCATAGCTAAAACCCGTGACGCTATCTGTCACGGGTTTTATTAATTGGCCCAATATGATTGCAAGCCTACCGTTTGTTCAGGCTGACTCCTGGTATATTTTTAGAGTGAACTGGAGCGTGATCTCCGTCCCTCTACCAGGCTCGCTAATCCCTGTCATTTTACCATTCATTCGTTTCAACAGCTGTTTGGTAATCTGCCAACCCAAGCCGAGATTGTCATATGAGTGAGAGTACCCATGGTCATGCTCAAGCCACAATTTTAGCTTATTCGGAGGTATACCGATTCCGGTATCCTTCACCCGCACTTCCAATTCAACCTCAGGCGCATCGGTCACAGATTGAGTGGTTGCAGATAAGATGACTGATCCTGTGCTTGTAAACTTCACTGCATTATCCAACAAATTAATCAGCATACGCCGAATTTTAGCCTCATCCCCGATAAAAATAGGCGAGTCGGTAAGATTCCAATCCAGCTTTAATTCTAAATTTCGTTGCACAGCTACTTCTGTGTACAAGCTCAACACATTTTCCATCATCGTTCTCAGGTCAAACGGGTCCTCAAGATCATCAATCTGTCTGGATTCAATATTGCTATACTCCAAAATATTATTCAGCAGCATCATAAGTGAGCGACTGCTCGACTCCATGATACTCATATATTGCTGTTGTTCCTCTGTTAACTCCGTGGTTAGCATGAGATCCGTGGCTCCCCATATTTCAGTGAGCGTAAACCGAATTTTATTACTCAGGGAAGAAATCAAATCCAGCTTGCTCATGGAAGAGACTTCAGCATCGAACTTGTCTTTTTCCAGTTCCACCACATAACCCAGAAATACAGCCATAGCCTGAAGGGCCTTTATTTCCGTTTCTGTCAAATGTGCAGATGGCGCATCCAAAACACAAATGGTTCCGTAAGCCTGACCATCTTTCATGCGAATAGGGATTCCTGTAAACGAGTGGTTTCCAATAGTTTTAGTCACCTCTAAATCACGTGTGTGCGGGTGATTAGACGTTTCCGAAATGGTGAGATAATCGGCGGAATGGTTCAGCACCAGACTGCAATAGCTAAGCTCAAAAGGAAGTTTCTCTCCATTACGAACCAGTACCTCTTCCCGGTTAAATGAATCTACAATCACATTGGTAACCCCATCATTAGCGGCAATAAAAATGGTATTTACATGTAAAATATCACTCAGCACATCAATGACGTGCGCAGTAGCTTCTTGAATACTATTATAAAAACCTGTAGGTGAAGTAGTCATGTGTCTCCAATCCTGATGCAAAGTGGTGGTTATCAAAACTCTAATAGTTTGTGTACCCCATTCCTGTTCCTCTGAATGTATTGTTGGAGCGTATCCTTAATTATACATCATTATTTCGTTATAAACCTGAGTCTTACTACTTCGAATTACCTATTCCTTTGCACAAACCTTCATCTCCTAGGTCTGGTCTATAGTTTTTTTGAGAGGTATGGGGTATACGAATACACATTTATGAAATCATAAAATATTTTTTTGGGTTTTTATACATTCGTTTACAATCTCATCATATGAAAAAAGTGTAATTAAATAGGAGGATAGGACCAGTAATATCATGTAAATATTCTATATAATAGGTTCAGAGGTGGAATTATGAATAGACTGGAAGCCCTAGATCACTTCCATAAGACCTATGCGGAAGATGTGTTGAATAATAAATTACTTCAGGTAGCGGTTTTATATGAGCACAGAAAAGAAGAGCTCATCTTCTCTTTTATCCAGTCCTTTCAATTGATCTGCCTGCAAGCGAATTCTGCAGAAATGTCCAAAATAAGAATCGGATATATTACCTATTCTATGCGGCGCACATATCTGATGGATCGCAACTATAACTATGTCATCGAGGTGTATGGTAGGGATTGGTACTTCGATCCTCTACCTTATCGTGGAACCTATGATGCAGGCTGGGCGTTCAGCTTGTTGGCAGAATTGCAGGACGAACTAAATCAGCTTCGAAAACCTTATATGAACAAGGTTATTCAGCCGGATGTCGAGCGATTTGTACTTCAGGCTGCGTGGGAATTCCATCAATACATTTTGAAATTAGCTAAAGATGCTATACAGCAGGCTGTACAACTCCCCGAATTCAAGGCATTGAAATGCGAGGACGATTTGGAAATAAGAATAGGAGAGTATAAAGGAATCAGTGAGGTGGTGTATCCAACAGCTTATGGAGTACTACATGATTCAACAGGATAATCGTATTACAGAGTATATGTTGCCAGTAGAGATAAATCGTAGACAAATGTTGGGGTGGGCAGAACGCTCATCATGTACTGATGAAGAGTCTATTTTGCAATGTTATGTATCGGGCGATGCGGACTATATTGATTTTATAGAGCAACCGGTAGCCATTGTTTCTGAGCAACTAAAGGAAATCTTCGATATTTATCAAGCCGGATTAAGCTGGAAGCTGATTGTTTTTGCTGATATGCAGCATATGCAGCAAACGAGGTATTGGCTGGCTCATCCGCCTAGCCTGATGTGTTTATCACCACGTAGCGAGTATCATAGGGACGGTACACTGAAGAAAATCATTTTAGATGAATATGCAGTCGAGAATCATAAGATATTCAGGGTTCAGCATGCCAATCATCATATCATTGTGGATCTAGATGTAGCTGAATGTATGTTGAAGTTCAATCTGGCAGGCTTGAAATTACAAAAGGTCGATACGGAGAGGCCGTTTATATAAAGGAGAATCCGATCATGAGTGAGAGCTATGTAGTGGACGGGGCACACATACAGTGTACCTATGGAAGTCATTCGGGCAGGTTTAGTGTTTCATCTAACAGGGGGATTAGTATTGGTGATAAATTGCAGGGGAATATTCAGGATTTTCACCCGCAGACGCATATCCCATCTTTCGGCATGTGCCGTAGTATGCACAATCCTGCAGTTTCTTCTGCTAACAAGGGTAATTCTGGAAGAATCATTCCGCAACCCTGCATACCGAGCGTGTCTATACCTTGGTTGAATGGAAAGAAGGATGTATACGTGGATCAATCTCCGGCTCTGATGAGCTGCTCCACGAACTTATGCATGTGGTGCGGAAAAATTTCATTCACGTCAGATGGGCAGGAATAGCTACTCATTGTAGAAACATCACATGTTAAGACAAATGGGGGGGGAGTAAGATGGGACTGACAGAAACTGTGCTGACTTATGGAAATATTAGAGTGAATGCGCCGTATGAAATTGTCCATCTGCTGGATGTTCAATTGACACAGAAGGTAAATGAGCACAGCAAAGTGTACATCACTGCTCTCATACCGGATGAGGATCATGCGAAATATGATGGTTTAGCGCATGATGAGGATGTGCTAGAGGTATACGAGACGGATGAAGATCGAGGTACAATTAACATTTTTAAAGGAATCGTCACTGATATTAAAATTGGATTCAAAAATGGCGTATATCACATGTATATAGAGGCTGCTTCTTTTACATATATGCTGGATCAACAACGGAAAAATCGTTCTTTTCAAAACAGCAACTTGACGTATTATCAATTGTTTCGGGAGCTCATAGATAGCTATCCACACGGCGATTTTATTGACCTGACAGACAGCAACCAAAAGCTCGGCGGCTTTACTATTCAGTATGGGGAGAGTGATTGGGAGTTTCTGAAAAGGATGGCCTCTCATCTGCACACTGGACTGATTGCCGAGATTACATCCGTATTTCCGCGACTATGGTTAGGTACCTCAAAAGAACAGGTGAAAGGTGAACTGAGCAGCATTAACTTTTCCCTCCAAAAAACAAAGTCAGGCCCCCAGTATACGTATGCTGAAGTGGAGGACACGAAACGTTTTGAACTTGGAGATGTGGTCTTGTTTCGACGAAAGCATTGGGTTATTGATCAGATTCATGCAGAGATGAAGCAGGGCATTATGACATATGACTACGTTCTCGTTCCAGAAGCGGGCATTTCGAGGGAGGTTATACATAATCAGTTTATTAAAGGTGCTTCTATTGAAGGGAAAGTTATTGAATTAAATAGCGAAAACGAATCCGTTAAACTTCACTTGTCCGTAGATTCCACGCAGTCCAAGGCTGAAGGGTGCTGGTTTTCTTACCCCACTATGTATACCGGTGATGGGATCGGCTGGCATTGCATGCCCGAGCTTGGGGATCATGTCCATTTGTATTTTCCATCCAACAATGAAAAGGAAGCTCGTGTAGTTCAATCTGTGCGTAAGAGAGACTACAAAGGAGATGAAATCAGCCAGCCATCCAAAAAGCTGCTTCATACCAAATCACAAAAAGTGGCGAGATTCGATGATAAGGAATTGGCCCTCTCCACCCAGAAAGACAAGATACTTGTACGCTTAAATCCTGCATCTGGTATTCACGTGTACAGTCATCACGATCTTACCTTTCACGCCGATACAGACCTGGTGCTGCATGGCAAAAAGGTACAGATGACCGCTACTCGCGAAATATCTCTGACGTGCAAAACCAGCTATATCCGAACCGATGGAACACTTCATATCAAGGCTAGTAAGTTCATGAAAAATCAGGTGCCTGATGCCGAATTGAAAGCTTATCAATCCCTGATTCAAGAATTGAAGGGGAAGGGATATCCACAATGGGTACAGGATTTGCTGCTTCAGTACAAAGCCGACTACTACAAGGCCGTGGCAGCAGGGGACAAAAAGGGGGCCAAGGAAGCAGCGGCCAAGGCCAAGCAATTGCGTCAGCAGGTGGCAGAAATAGATCGTATGCCTGCCTGGGCCAGAGCGCAAATGCATGAATACACGTCCCAATGGTGGGAAGCGCATGGCGCAAACGACAAGGCCAAGCAAAAGCAGATGCATCTTCTCGCCAACCAACTGCGTGACAACGTGCTAATCAACGAGCTGATTCGTGGTCATTCAGCCAAATCCTATCTGGATGCGAATCGGCTGGAGGAGCTGTCCGGACAATACGCAGATGCGGCCCATAAGCTGACCGTTGCCGATCAAAAGGCTATTGCTAAGGAAGCGGCTGCCCTACGTAGTAAGTATGGTGTGAACAGCCTGCTTGCCAGAGAGAATTTGAACAAGCTTGCCAAAAAGTATCCAGACAGCTTCTCGTACAAGCTACCAACTACAGGCGATTGGGATAAAGAGCTTAGCGCCGCACTGCATGATTTTGCGAAAAAATACGGCCTGGAGAATAAGGGCTATGGTCGGGATGTACTGGCCGTATACCTGCATCAAGTAGCCAATGGTATTCTTCCATGGCCTAAGGTTAATAAGGCTGCAACGCCAGCAGCTCCAACAACGAAAACGGAACCGGGCAAGAAGACGCCGACTACTCCTGATAAACCGTCGAAAGAGGAAACGAAGCCATTAGATCCTAAGGATTATAAAGATGGATTGGTAGCGGTGAAAAAGATTGAAAGCTATATAAGTAGTAAAGGCATAAAAGGTAATCAAGCCCGGGCTCTGTACAGAGTAAACGATTATACCAATAACAGTATCATTCAAAAGAAGCTGTCCTCGAATCGTAAAGCACCGCTTGTGTTTTTCTTTGAAGGGGATGGTTCTTATAGTTATAAACAAGAAGACCACCCGGAAGGTCGATATGGAGCAATGGCAATTGTGGTGATAGACGGCGAGATTAAGTATACAAGCAAAAATGCCAGCACACTTCCTGATTATGAGAGCAAGTATAAAACGGTTAAAGATGGAGTTTATGAGTTTGTAGGCGGGTTGCATTTGAGTACTTATCCTGCTTTGCGTATTCGGAATGGTGCACCAGTTCCAGCAACCAAAGGAAGTCAAAAAAAAGAGTGCACAGCAGACGGTGTAAATATACACCAGGGCTATAGTGCTGATAAAAAGCCTAAACCTACTTCGACAGCTTGTATAACGATTCATAAAGACGAGTATGTCAGATTTCTGAGTTCAGTAGGCGTGGTGAAGAACTCATTAAATGAAGACGCTAAACCTGTACAAGGGCTAGCTATTCTTGATCGGAAGGATAGAACAAAGTGAAGATAATCAGAAACATATTAGTCATTCTTTTTTTAATTATGTTGTCAGCATGTAATGCTTCTCCAAAAGACCCCACCTCCTTTTCTTCGAAAACGGAAGGTGTAGTTTCAGAAAGGGTGGCATCATCTAATAAAAGTGATAAAGCGGAACTTGCTAAAGAGAATGACAAGAAAGAGTGGGCTTTAACGGTAGAAGAAGGCAAAGAAGATCCTGTAACATATTTAGTTCAGTTGGAAGGGGCAAAAGTCGAACGGTTCTTAAGTGCCGAGAAACTGATTAGTCTTCTACAGTCGAAGGAGGATAAAGACAAATATCGAGATTCCTATGTGGATGTAGGGAGAATCCAAGAAGATGGGAGTCAAGTCGCATTCGTATTGGATTTATTTAATGAAGCGAAATTAATAGTACAGATTTATGATTTGGATTCAGGTAACAAAGTCAATGAATTTAAGCTGCCTTATAACCGTCCGGTAATTTCTCCTGATTTAACCAATTATTTATATGAGGACAAAGATAAAACGTATATATATGATACTGTAACGAAACAATCAAGAGCTATTCAATCAAATGGAAGTTCTATAGATATAGATGACATTCATCAAGGACAATTTTCACCAGATAGTACCCAGTTTTGTTTTACCGACAGCCAGCAGAATATTGTCATATTTGATATATCAAATTATAGAATCCTTAAGAAAATTCATATAGATTCTGGTATGGCGATAGTCAACCAATGGGCTCAGAAGAATCAATTAATCTACTCTATTGACTCCATGTCTGTGAATAAAACGTATTTGTTAAATTTAAATAGTGGAGAGAAGCGCCTTTTAGGCAAAGGGATGGATCAGCCCTTAATGTCTCGAGATGGTTCGGAGGTATGGTTCGAAAAGTTAGATTCGCCATCCAACTATAAACTGAATATAAATACAGGTTTAGAAAGTAAAGTCGCATCTATCACTATAATTAATGAAAATATGGCGACACCTGTGCAGTGGTTTTACACCGCTAATGACTTTTCTAAGTATGAAAGTGAGATAAAAGTGCATCAAATTAAAGCTTCATCGACTCTGCCAAGTAAAGGCATGCAAACTTATGATGCCAAAAATTTGGTAGATAGAGATTCATCTACTGCATGGTGTGAAGGCGTGAACGGCAACGGGGAAGGAGAAACAATAGTATTAGACCTGGGCTCTTTACAAAAGGTAAATGGCATCCAAATTATTAATGGATATGCTAAGTCTGGAAAAAGTTATCGGGAGAATAATAGAGTTCAACAACTAAAACTGGAATTCTCGGATGGTTCCTCTTTAGAAATGAATGATTTTAACACACGTAAAAAATTTAAGGAGCCTATTCATACCTCATTTATCAAACTTACGATTTTATCAGTTGAACGTGGAACAAAATATCAGGATACATGCATTTCTGATATACGGCTTTTCTAGCATTCTTACAAAAGGGAGATAGCCTATGAAATGGAAAGAGCCAACGTTTGGTGCAACCCCTATGTTGAAAGCTTTAACAACCGCTAATGCACACAGAAAAGCACAGGCTTTTGATCTGGTGGCAGAACAGAAGAAACAGAAACTGAATTACCCCGAATGGGCCCAGTCCTGGATGCGTAAATACAAAGAAGATTGGTATATCGCTCAGGCCAATGGTGACGAAGTCGGCATGCGTAAAGCGCAAAAGCTGGCAGAAGGCCTTCGAAGCAAGCTCCGTGAAATGGCCACATTCCCCAAGTGGGCTCAAGAGGAAATGAAAAAAGAAACAATCCGCTGGATGACTGCAGAGGCAAGCGGGAATATCAGGGAAAAGTTAGCTGCTGAGAAGGCGGGACGAGCCATTCGAGAGAAGTTGGGGCTGATCGATACTAGTATTAAAGAACCACCAAAAGAACCAGTTACCAATAAATCAAAGGATGGTTCTAAAACTGAACAAGCACCTCCTGATAAATCAGGAAATGATAGCTTTGAAGCTGAGCTTGCTAAATTTCCGGAATCATACAGGCCAGCTCTATTAAAATTACACAAGCAGCATCCTTCTTGGCGCTTTATAGCAGAAGAAACGAATGTAGATTTTAATAGTTTTCTCAAGGCAGAAATGAAAAATGGACTGGTGTGTACGGAAGTAGACAAATATGGATATTCACCATCTTGGAGAGACCCTAAGTTCAAATATGATAGAGGATATAACGCTGCTTCTCCTAAGGCAGTTTCATATTTTTTAGACCCGCGTAATTTTTTGACTGAGTCTCGTGTATTTCAATTTTTGTCGGGAAAGTATGATAAGAACACCCAAAATAAAGAAGCTGTTAATAAAGTGCTAAGCAAGAGCTTGGCTAATAAAGGGGATGTATTCCTAAAGGCAGGTGGCAATGAAGCGAGTGCAGTATTTTTAGCAGCAAAAGCCATGGTTGAATCAGGAGGTGGAACTTCAACTTTAGGTAAGGGACAGGTTCCGGGATATATCGGATGGTACAATATGTATGGCATTGGCGCAAACGATGGGAGTGCACTCAAAAATGGTGCAAAAAAAGCTAAGTCAGAAAACTGGAACTCCGTCGATAGTGCAATAATCGGCGGAGGTAAATGGATTTATAGAAAGTATATTCAAACAGGGCAAGATACGCTTTATAGCTTAAAGTGGAATGTAAATTCCTTTAGGAATAACGGAACTGTTAGTAAGCAGTATGCCACGAATATTATGGATGCTTATGTAAAATCAGATCGTTTTTCCAAGGGTCTTAAAACCGTAGATGCACCTCTTACTTTTAGAATACCCGTATATAAGAATATGCCTGCAACGGCTTGTCCTGAACCTACACAGGCTTCATCAAGGTAATCAAGTTATTATAAAATAGGGAATTTGAAAGAAGGGAAAGTGTGAGTAATAAGAAGTTGTTTGTGCTTGTTTTAATTATTTTAATTCTTAGTGGTTGTGATGTGAATAAAGAGGCCGAGGTAAAAAGTATCGCTCCTAAACCATCTACATCGACTGTTGTTAGTCCTGAGATAACGGAAGGTAATAGTAAAGTTACTGTGGAGGATACTGGGAAAACTAATGTGCAAGATTCTAACACCTTAGATCAGTTTATAAAAAAAATTCAACCCCCAAATGAGCAGCTTCAAAAAGTATTAAAAGAAGATTTGGACCGTGATGGAAAGGCGGAATACGTGCTTGCTTTTGGATTAGAAAAAGGGGGGATTGACAATGTATTTGTAGTCCGGGAGGATGCTGGCTATCACATCATTGGTAAATTAGAGGACCCAATTGTAGTTGCACATCTTAATATAGACATGAAGATCATGAAGCTGGGTCAAACAGAACAAAAGTTTATCGTAGTATATTCCACTAGCGAAGTGAATGAGGCAGAAGGCTTCTCTATATTTGCTTTGAACCATAACCAAATTAACAACCTTAATTACAGTTATCCAGAAGCAACAGGGCAAGGGAGCAGGAAGCTAGAGGACATTAATAAAGATGGTGTTTTTGAGGATGTGAGTTACTACCGTTTTCAGGATATTCAACAACATATGATAATAACATATCAAAAATTCGACAGCACCGGACCCGAAAAAACAAAAGTACTATACGAGAATGGAAATAAAAAATTTGTATATCCCACGGTTCCCAAAGATATTATTCAAAATTATTTGGAAGATCATTATCTTATGAATCGCTTCTTGATACACTTGCCTGAAATGGCGGAATTCACTGCGTTGTCAGCAAGCCCGAAAAATCATTTTGAAGATATCATAGATTTTTCCGCTATGGACTATACGGGATTAGATCTGAACATAAAAGAGATTGCTAATGAGGCTAATCAGCGGACCTTTTTAGTAAGAAGTAATTCAAGTGAAGAGAAAAAAGACCAAGGACTTGTTTTCACGTTAGAAAAGCAGTCAGGCAAGTGGAAGATTATGAGTATAGAGATGAACGATAAATTGTAGAAAGCGTGATCTCCAGCATGAGTTACTTGAAGTATGTGCGAATTTGTTACGTGCTGTTATTACTCATTTCCTGTGTAGTGCTGAATGGATGCATGAAGGGACAGGATTCTCCAGCAACAGAAACAAATCATGCGCTTTCTCTCCAAAATGACGTTAAAACGATTTCTTATTCGAAAATGTTGGATGCGTTAGTTCAAAAACTTCGTATAGTCAACGATGAGAATAAGGATTCTGATATCAGACAAAACAAGCTTGAGGAGTTCACACAGGAACTTAATTTGTTGTTAAACGAGCCAGAAAGTGTAGAGATGAAGGATGGAGAATTAGTAGAAAAATTCGATAACAATCTCACTATCTTAACAAAATCGTTTCAGTTAAAAAGTGGGCAGCTAAACGTTAGGGTTATGAATTATAGAGCACCTAAAACGCTGACAGGTACGATCGGAGATAAATACACATTTATTCAGTGGTGGAGTTCGAAGCAACTTGTACACGCCCAGATGATTGAGGATGGCGGGCCAGAATTGACTACAGACTTTGTGGTTCGAGATTCAGACCAAGGAATACAGTTGTGTTTAGGGGGACATGTTTCCATATATCATCCAGACCCCGTATTTATTGATTTGTGGGAGTTGTCTGGACAAAAGTGGACGCAGAAAAGTATAGATGTAGGTAAGATAAAGCTCCCGGATGCGTGGGAACTGAACAAGGATACGAATGAGCCTATTATTATCGAGAATCGACAACATGATAGCATGAGTATCGAGGTTTTAGACCACGGCGATGGTTTCTTAATAAACAGTGATGATTCTGAACAAAACCTTATCATTGAGTTCTCCAAAAGTGGAGAAGTCCGTATTGATTCCGAATATAGCATCGCCTCGAATACTCATGGTGAACCGCAAAGCTATGAGCTCACTCGAGAGAAGTATTCAAAAAATGGGATCGTGATTAAATACCCTCAAATTACAAAACTCAAGGATATTGCAAAGCAAAAATCTTTAAACCAAATTCTTAAGACTGATGCTTTAGAAGGGTTACAAAACTATGCGGATTCCAATTCTGGAGTTCATGTCGAAATTGATTATGAGATCAAACGACAAAGTGAACGATTCTTGAGCGTTCAATATAAGGGTATTCGTTATGTGAAGGACGCAGCCTATCCTACTCATATGTTTTATACGACGAACCTGGATATGAAGCAGGCTTCAAGAATAAGATTGAGGGATCTGGTAAAGGTCGAGAAACCTTTTATTGAGCTTATAAAAAGCGGGAAGATTACAGCTGTTCAGCCGGAGCAACAAGGATTAATCGGTGATTTCACAAAAGATGATTTGATGCAATTGTTAGCCAACGCAGATGTAACCAAAGGTTCGCTTGCGGAAGTAGAAATGGAATCGTTTAGTTATCTCACAAATGATTCGTTGGGGATGAGTGTGCCTATGGCTCATGTAGTAGGGGATCATGCGGAGTATGAAATTCATTTTGCACAAATTCCAGAGAATATCAGGCAGAATGAGGAACTATGGAGTGAGCTAAGTTCTGTTGAGGATCAGTCTGTTTCCACAGTTGGCGGTGAAAAATTGGATACCGACCAATATGAAATTGAAGAGTCGCAGTCTTTTCAAACTACTCTTGAAGGCTTTGGAAAAGTACGTTTTGTATCCACATATGGGTATCCAGAAGGTTTTCGTAAATTCTTTTTCTTCCTACTGGATGACCAAGGACATATTCTATATTCATTCCCCAATTTCTACGGGAACCGTGAGTGGGTTGCACGTTACGGAGGAGTAGAAGCAGTGGCCTTCAAGGATGTGAATAAGGATGGATTGAAGGATGTTATCATCATTGCCGATGTTGACAACGGGATTCATGGGCCTGGTAGAGTTGATGAATTCCCTATAGCGGATATTTATTTTCAGAAAAAAAATAAAACTTTTACCACGATCCCTGCATTAGATGAGACTCTTAACGATCAGGGACATAATCAAACCATTCAAGATGTCGTTCAATATGTAAGCAAACAACGGATAAACGTAAATTAACCGACAAAAGGGAGCGGTAACATGGGATATCCAATCATCAAGTATAACGGGACGGTTTTATCTCTTAAAAACCCGAAAGTTAAAGTTGTACAGAAAATGAATGAGCATGTGAAAGTCTTTTTGACAGGTGTGTTAACGGGTGCCCAAATGGAAGAATATACAGATCATATGGAAGCAGGGGCGAAGTTAGTTGTATCTTATGTGAATGATGATCATAAACAGATTGTATTATTTCTAGGATTAGTCGCGCAGTTTAGAATCAAGTTGGTGTCCAATGTAGCCCATTTGGTCGTCGAAGCTCTATCCTATACAAGCCAGCTGGATGAAGTGCTTCATAGACAAACTTTTCAAAATGTAAAGATGAAGCTGCAAGTATTGCTCGAACATGTGCTCAAATTCTATCCCAAAGCCAATTGTACGAGCCGCTTAAAAGATCAGCTTTTACAGGAATTTACGATGCAATTCGATGAAACAGACTGGTCGTTTTTGAAGCGTATAGCGTCTCGACTCGGTTGGGGACTGATACCTGATTCGATTGGAGAAAAACCTCAGTTTTATTTTGGATTACCGGATGGTGTGAATCAAGGGGAGCTCAAACAGTATAACTACTCCATGACCAGAAAAACCAAACCAGGTTCCGGCAAGGACGACAACCTTTTGTATTATAAAGTGCAAACGACAGGAGCCAAAGATGTCCTACTGCAAATTGGGGCGGAGGTTAAATTTAAAGGGAAAACTTTATACGTCCTGCAGTCTGTGGCGTTTATACGTCATAGTGCTTTGTGGCATGAGTATGTGCTGACTACAGCGGATGGAATGAAGCAGGATTTGATTGTAAATGAGAGCATTCGTGGCATCTCGTTGAAGTCCAAGGTCATTGGAATCGAGCAGGATCATGTGAAGGTTTTCTTTTACGAAATGGACAAGGTCAAGCCGAACGTAAAGGAAACCTACGCTTTTCCAACGGCTACATTTTATACATCGGAAGGAAATACAGGATGGTACTGTATGCCGGAGTTGTTTGACTTTGTAGACATTTACTTTCCGACCGCTAAAGAAAAGGACGCCATCGTAACTCATTCAATCCGCAAGAGATCCAAAGGGGGCGACTTTATTAAGGACCCGTCCACGAAGATCTTTATGACCAAGTACCGCAAAGCCATTATATTTGAGAAAAATGAAATTTTAATCACGGGGAACGACGATGAAGTAGTGATTCGACTGCTAGATGACCATGGCATCGAATTGCGGAGTAAAAAGGACATCCGTGTTAAGGCTGACGGAAACCTAGTACTCAATGCGGGTAACACCATACAAGTCATAGCCAAAGATGCCATCGGTTTAAAATGTAAAACGAGTTTGGTCGAAATGGACGGAAACATCAAAATGACTGGAGAAAAGATAAAGACGCAGTAAATAAAACCACCAAGGGAGGGGGAAAAGCATGGCTAAAGTAACTACAGGAGCAATCGTGAATGAGAAAACGCCGACCCAGGAAGATATGGTTCAAGAATGGAAACGTAAAATAAGCAAAGGTGAATATCCTTTTATTCATGTAAATCAGCCTCGCACCCAAAGTGAAGAACGGTAAATGTGTCAGGCAACGAGTAAATAAGGCTCCTTAGGAGCCTTATTTCTATGTTCATCTGTGCAACTTTCACCTAACATACAGTTACAAAGACCTATTCCGCATAAACTATGTACTATGACCAGAAATACTGAATCCAATGACTTTATACTTATTTTTCCTCTCGGCTATATCACTCGTAAATAGGATGCACTATAATTATACTACTTCTTAATTTGGGAAAAATTAGACGTTAACATTTATAATAGCCCTTCTCAAGAAGAAGGGGTCTTGTATTTGGGAACTTCGCTGTCGATAAACCAATCTGGCCCAGAGACGTCGATTACTTCTTTGGTTTTATAACTGTAATAAATAGTGATTTTGCTGTCTTCGTGACCTTTAATATACCCATACAGATATATTCTTGAGTGGACAGCCGGATCATCCACAGCATAATCCTTTAGTATAAAATCAGCATTATAGTGTTCCTTAATAAACTCCACGCCGATCGGAGTGGCGACGTCTACTAATTCTTTTTTCTCTTTGTCGGACAAGCTGGAACAACCTCCTAAATACATAATAATTAAAATAAGTGCCAGAATCAGTGGGATTTTTCTGTTCAAGTTACAATTCTCCTTCTGGTAATCACCTTTTTTCATAACTCTATAATATATTTACACAATAGACAAGGTGGGAATAACTTGACCTACATTAACGACAAAACATATTGGACCATTGCAGATAGAGTGTATGACCGGGAGTTGACTGCTAAAGATTCTAAAAGCAGAATTCTTCCTGATTGGAAGATTGTTGAGCCCGAAGGAGCTATGCTGCATGACACGAACGGTTCGGGATTCGATGCGACCGTATTCCATAACGAAAAAACCAATCAGGTGATCATCGGTTATAGGGGGACAGAACCTCCGGATCGGCCCAAGTGGAGCGTGGCGATGGACTGGGGAACGGATTTCAGCGATGTCGTCGGAGGACGCGCGAAAACGTTAGAAGAAGTCCATCATTATTATGAAAATAATAAGGAAGAGGTGGCTAAACTCCCACTACAAGTGCAAACTGCATTTCTTCAATATGAGGAAAAGTATCAGAATAATCAATTTACACAAGCTCAAAATCTATATGATGTTGTAAAAAAAGAGTATCCCTCTGCTGAGATAACGACCACAGGCCATTCTTTAGGAGGAGCGGAGGCAGAATATGTGGCGGTGCGGAATGGACTGACATCCGTCAGTTATAATCCACCAAGCATTGTACATCTATTACCGGATGATCTTCAAAAGAAGGTAGAAAATGGCGATTTTCGAAAGACGAATGTCGCTTATGTCAACCCGAAAGATACTATTGGTTCGGGAGTTAATGATGCACAGCCACATGTGGGTGCAACCTACTTTATAGACAATGATTATAAGACAGCTAATGGAGCCAAAATCACTGTTCCTGTTTCATTACCAGTCAAAAGGGAAAATAAGTGGGCCAACTTTTTTTTGGGACCCCAATGGACTCCCATTGTTTATGTCCCGATTACGTTGCCCATGATGCAGCAAGATCCGATTACGAAGTTCTATAATTCAGTATTTGGAGAAGCTACGCATAGCATGGATCATTTCGCATTTGATGAGAACGGCAATATTAGCAATCCGCTGTACACCATGGATGGACAATTGGTAGAAGGAAATCCGCGGGTGCAGGCGTACGAGCAAATGCTGGCTGCGCAGGCAGAGCTCAAGCAAGTCATGGGCGATTTGGTCGAACGCTACGGGGGACAATTGGGTGCCTTCGGGCAGTTTGCTGCTAATGCACTCGGTGTGAATTTGATGGGAGCAGGCCAACAAAATGGCCGCGCTAATGGTGGAGCTTATTTTGTAGGTAACAAAAATGGAGGTACAATTCAATTAACACCTGAAGAGCTAAAGCATGCGGCTAATCAGATGCGTTCTAGCTTGCATGGATTTTCCAGTGATACCCGTGCGTCCATTCAGTTATTTCAGGCTCATATCGGAACAAGTGAAAGTCAGTCTTTGACCCCGCTTGCGCATAGTGCTACGGCGACACTAGATCGAATTAATCGCTGGTATCAGGAATCGATTACAGAGATAGCAGAGTACATCGATCGCAAGGGTCAGGAATTTACGATGGTGGATCAATAAGAAAGAGCAGCTGGAAGAACACAACGGGAGGCGAAAGAGATGAGCAGAATATCTTTGAGCCTGGGGGATCTGCGGAGGGCTGTACAGCAGTGCGAGCAGCTAAAGCAAAGACTTCAGCATCAGGAGCAACAGATGAAAAATATATATAGTCGTCTGCAAGACTGGCGGGGTGAATCAGCTGCTGAATTAACACGCAAAATGGAGGCGTTTCTCCAAGGAACCACATTACGGATACACGAGTTGGATGAGCATAAAGAGCAGTTGAAACGTTATATTCGCAAAATGGAAGAAGCTGATCGGCGTGAGGAGAGACGCAAACGGGCTGCACAATGGTAACAGGCGTATATCATAGCTAACTTTATGCTGTTGTGGCTAGCTACATAACTTCAAAGAACCGTACTATCGCTAGGGGACTTCTGCGGGGTACGGTTTAATTGTGTGTACATAAAAACTACATATATAAGTAGAAGGAAAAAATATCTCACGGAATGCGGCGATAGTAATCTTGAAGTCTGCAGCTTGAGATTCAATTGTTTCCTTTCGTTGTTATCGGTCCTTTGGTAGGATGGATCTAAACCGAGATTTTTGAGATCAGTGAGTATAAAAATGTCGCAAAGCTACAAACTTCGACATATTGTTCGCTTTTTCGCGGTATATGTTATTGAATCAGGGATTTTTGTTTGCTATTTATCGCATATTTATGTATAATCTATCGTGTTAAAAGATTGATTGTACGTAATATGCTGATGAGGGTGGGTTCATGACGCTGCTCGACAGTAACGAAAGCAAGAAGCGGATGTGCCAGATTTACAATGAAGTTTCAAAGGAACTGTTCGGCTTCGGGACCACGCTGTTGCGGGCCACCGTTGAGAACAATATTGTTACCTTTGTAGCGAAGCACCGGCGTTCTCCACGCTCGGCGGCATTGGAAGTGGAAGCCCCCGGCTTGAAGCTGGAAGTGGATTTCCGAATGTCCATGCTGTATAAGAAGAGACTTCGCGAGAAGCTGATTGAGGATATGGAGCTCGATATAGAAGCTTTACTGCGCGATTATGATTCAGCAACGCAGTGGGCCATTACGAACATCATACTGAAATAATCCTAATAAAATTGGATATTTGGCTTTTCGCTTCGGATCTATCTGAGGGGAGAACCTGTTATAACGCGCAGCGGGATCAACTTATTCTTTGTTTACGAAGAAAAGTATTCTTGTTTTACAAGAGTACTTTTCTTTTTTGTGTCATAAGGTGTGCAGAATAAAAAAACAGGGGGAGTTTCATATGAAAAAGTGGTTTAAAGGATTTATGGCTGTGACCTTGGCATCTGTGGTACTGGCAGGTTGCGGCAGCAATGCTACTGGTGGTCAGGCAGATGGAAAAGATGGCTCAGCTGATGGGAAAAAGAAACTGGTTATTTCCACATGGGGCTTCTCCGAGGACTTTTTTAATAAAGAAGTGTACGCGCCTTTTGAAAAGGAACATAACGTTGATATTGTTGTAGAAATCGGAAATAATGCGGAACGATTGAACAAAATCAGTCAAGGCAGCACGGATGTCGATCTGATTTATCTGTCTGATTATTATGCCCAACAGGGAATTCAACAAGGGCTATTCGAGAAGTTGGATCGCAGTAAAGTGCCAAACTTGAACCAAATTTATGATATTGCCAAAGCACCGCTGGGTGAGGAATATGGTCCTGCTTATACAGTTGGGCGCCTCGGTATTGCCTATAATCCAGAGCTGGTGAAAAAAGATGTGACCTCCTGGGCCGACCTGTGGGGCAGTGAGTTCAAAGGAAACGTGACACTGCCGAATATTACGGCAACGGCTGGACCGATGATGGTCGATGCCGCTTCCAAAGTAGCGGGTAGCAAGGAATTTAATGAAGACCAAGCCTTTGGGAAGCTGAAGGAGCTGAGTCCGAATATTGTTAAGTTTTATAGTAAGACGTCCGAGTTCGTGAACATGTTTAGCCAGCAGGAAATTGCGGGTGGTCCGATTATGGAAATGTACTTTAAAGATTTGCAGGCTGCTGTACCTGGGGCGAAATTCGTAGCTCCTAACGAGGGTGCCTACGCAGTAATGAACACAGTTAATGTAGTAAAAGGGTCCGATCAGAAGGAACTGGCTGAGGAATTTATCAACTGGCAGCTGAGCAAGGAAGTTCAAGAAAAATCCGCCAAAGCAAAGGTTGATTCTCCAGTGAACACACAGGTGGTACTGTCCGGTGCGGATACCCAAGGGATTACGTACGGTGCAGATGTAGTGAATAAGCTGACCAAGCTGGATATGAAATTCGTTAACGATCATATCAAGGGATGGACAGATCGCTGGAACCGGGAAGTTGCACAATAATGAAAAAGATAATATTAGATGTAGATACAGGCATTGATGATGCGTTGGGTATTTTACTTGCGGCCAAAAGTGGTCAGCTCGATATCCAAGCGATTACTACGGTATGCGGTAATGTTTCACTTAAACAAGCAACGCTGAATACATGCAAAATCCTCAACCTGCTGGATAGACCGGATATTCCGGTCTATCGGGGGGCGGAGGCTCCATTAATACGCAAAGGCCTGCACGAACACCGTGTTCATGGAGAAGACGGCATCGGAGGTGCATTGAGTGGAATAGTCCCAGCCATCTCTGCATCCGAAGGTTTTGCACCGGATATCATCATTGAGACTGTGATGGCTCACTCGGGGGAAGTAACGCTGGTTTGCACCGGACCACTCACCAATCTGGCGTTGGCGCTGCTGAAGTGTCCCGATCTGACGGATCACGTCCATGAGGTCATTTTTATGGGCGGCGTTATTCACGGATGCGGCAATATCACACCTGTAGCGGAGTATAACATGTACGCTGATCCTGAAGCCGCACGGATCGTATTTCACGCGGGGTTTGGTCGATTGATACAAGTGGGGCTGGATGTAACACGCAAGGCGCTGCTGACTGCCGATCATGTTGCTCGTCTGACTCGTCCAGAGATTCGTAATTATGTAGCTGAAAGCACAGCCGTGTATACCAAGCGTTATGAAGAACGCAACGGGGTAAAAGCGTGTGCACTTCATGACCCGCTTGCCGTGGGTGTGGCTTTGAATTCGAGGTTAGTAGATACCTCGTTGTTATATGTCGACGTGGAAACCTCCAGTCGCATATGTGACGGACAAACGGTAGGCGATGTACAGAACCGCCTCAATCATAGTCCCAATATGAATGTGTGCGAACAGGTAGACAGCAAAGCTTTTCTGGAGCTGTTTATCCAGGTGCTGAACAAGGATTAACATTTTGATAACCGCAAGGAGCTACCCATGAAGAAAACATACTTGTATTGGCTGCTGCTGCCAGGTCTGCTTTTTCTGGCGGTGTTCATGGTCATTCCGATTGTGTTGACGATCGGTTCGACCTTCGTACAGAACAGCTCATTCACCTTAGAAGGCTATCTCCATTTCTTCAAGGACCCTTATTTTCTGAAAATATTGCTGACTACGCTGGAGGTCAGTGTCGTAACGACTCTCGTATGCGTATTGCTCGGTTTTCCGACGGCTTACTATATTTCACGAAGGGCCCCGCGTCGTAAAGGGATTTTGCTGGCGCTGGCTATCTTTCCCTTGTTGACGAGTCCGGTGGTGCGGTCATTCAGCTGGATGGTCATTTTGGGTCGCAAGGGGTTATTAAACAACGTGCTAATGAGTTTAGGACTCGTGAATGAGCCGCTGAATATTTTATACACCCCAGCAGCGATGATTATTGGCCTGGTCCATTTGTTTTTGCCGCTGATGATTATTTCACTAATTGGTGTGCTTGAAAATATCGACGGTGATCTTGTCCATGCTGCTCAGAGTCTTGGAGCTTCCAGATTCAGCGCATTTCGTAAAATTGTATTCCCGCTGTCTGTTCCGGGTCTGATCATTGGAAGCATCCTTGTTTTCGTAGGCAGCCTGACGGCTTATACGACCCCAGCACTGCTGGGAGGAAAACAGCGGGTTATCGCTACATTTTTGTACCAAAATGCGATGACGCTTAACGACTGGTTTTTAGCCTCTGTTATCGCAACAATTATGATTGCTATTACATTTATCGTGGTCGGTCTCTTAAATAAGGCGGCCCATAAACTCAATCCGAAGGGGTAGGTGGATATGCGGGAGAAACATTACGGACTAGGCTTCTTTAGCCTGCTGGTCTTCATCTTTCTGCTCGGTCCGCTGTTGATCATATCGGTCACTTCTTTCGAGCCGGGCACGGTATTAAAATTTCCTCCGCAGGGCTTTTCCTTGCGCTGGTATGAAAATATTTTTGAAGTGGATTTGTTTATGTCCACGTTCAAAACGTCGATTGTCGTCTCTCTGCTGGGTAATATCTTGGCGTTGTTAATCGGTATGCCAGCCGCTTATGCACTTAGTCGGTTTTCGTTTCGCGGGAAGGATGCGCTGAATGCCTTGTTCCTTTCCCCGTTGCTTATACCAGGTATTGTGCTTGGTTTTACATTGCTGCGTTATTTGATCATTGTGTACCATTTACCGGTATACGCTGGACTTTTGATCGGACATACGGTGATTATGCTGCCGTTCATTATAAGAGTCATTGCATCCAGTTTGTCTAACTTTGATTTTGCGATTGAGGAAGCAGCGCTTAGTTTGGGAGCTGGACGGCTGGAAACTTTCTTCAAGGTGGTTCTACCCAACATCCGCTCAGGTATTATTGCGGCTATCCTGATTGCCTTTCTGGAATCATTCAACAATGTCGACATTTCCGTCTTCATGACAGGACCGGGCTTCAGCACCCTGCCTATTCAAATGCTGACTTACGTCGAAAATTATTTTGACCCGACGATTGCAGCGATTTCGGTTATGCTGATGATTTTAACTGGTATCCTGATGTTCTTGATTGAACGACTGATGGGATTGTCTTACTTCACTAAAAGGTAATGGAGGCTTCAACCTTATGGCACTGCTTACTCTGGATCGCGTTTCGGTCGCTTATGACAACCAACTGATCTTGCAGGATTTCGATTTGCAGCTCGAACGAGGGCAATTGCTCTCGTTGCTCGGACCGAGTGGTTGTGGCAAAACGACTACACTTCGTCTTATTGCAGGATTTCTCGAAGCTAAACAAGGAACATTTTTGTTTGGCGATAAGGATTATACCCGGGTTCCAGTGAATAAACGGAACTTCGGTTTTGTATTCCAAAGTTATGCGCTTTTCCCGCATTTGTCGGTTTTTGATAATGTTGCCTTTGGTTTGCGGTTACGTAAAGTAAAAGAAGATGATGTAAAACGGCGCGTTATGACTATGCTGGATACGGTTAGCTTGGGGGGATTTGAAAAACGTTTCCCCGGCGAATTATCAGGCGGGCAGCGTCAACGTGTCGCGATTGCACGAGCGCTTGTAATTGAACCCGATCTGCTATTGTTTGATGAACCTCTGAGTAACTTAGATGCTAACCTGCGTGTGAATATGCGCGTAGAAATCCGCCGTATTCAACAGGAGCTGGGCATCACTACCGTGTATGTATCGCACGATCAGGAGGAATGTTTTTCGATTTCTGACCAGGTTGCGATTATGAATAAGGGGAACATCGAGCAATTAGATGCTCCATCGACCATTTTTAAATATCCGACGACCGAATTTGTCGCCCGCTTTATTGGGTTTAATAATTTTCTAAGCTTTGACGAGCGCACTGAAGAGGGGGAACGTATTCGACTGAATACAGGCGACCTTTCGTTTAGCGTAGTGCGTAATCAGGGTACAGTCCAACCAGGTGCTCGCCAAGGCGCTATTCGCCCGGATGATTTGGTCATTCGAACAGAAGGCAACGAGACAGGAGAAAATGAGCTTCCCGGTGTCATTAAGGTAAGTACTTACCTGGGGCGCAGCTATCAGTATGTGGTAGAGACAGCGAAGGGAAACTTTACGGCTAATCAGGAAATGGATACGCCTTACTTGAGTGGTCAACGGGTTACCCTGCATTTTCCGGCAGACAAAATGGTGCTGGTCCAATAATCAGCGGGTTCGATGAAGGAGATACATCATGCGTGCAGACAAAATGATTTTACAAGTGAAGGTGTATAACAGTTACTACAAGACGTTCGAGGAAGGCAATGTGGCTATACTTGACGGCAAGTTTATGTATATCGGTCAGCGTGGTCTGGAATCTTTCGAGGCTGTTGAAATTGTGGAGGGGCATGGGAAATATATGATTCCCGGCCTGATCGATATCCATTTGCATATCGAAAGTACCATGGTGACCCCAGCGACCTTTTCCTATGGACTCATTCGCAATGGGGTCACGACGATTGTACCGGAACCGCACGAAATGGCGAATGTTTTCGGATTGGAAGGCATTCAGGAAATGATGGAGGCCAGCAAGGATTGCGTAGCTGATATGTTTTACGGAATTCCTAGCTCTGTCCCAGCGACGCCTTTGGAAACCTCAGGGGGCGAGATTGACATCCCTGAGATTGATGCTTTGTTGCAAACAGGTGAAATGATCTGCCTGGGTGAAATTATGAATTATGTAGATGTCATTCGTGATCCGGAGAGCAAGACGAACCGCATCTTACGTCATGTTCGTGAGCATTACCCAGAGCTGATCATCGAAGGGCATACGCCGCAGTTGCTTGATCTGGATCTGCATCAGTTGATCTATGCAGGAATAGGCTCAGACCATACCCACCAAAGCATTGAAGGTATGAAAGCAAGAATGGCCGCCGGAATGTTTATTGAGATCCAGGAAAAATCCATGACCCCTGAGGTGATGGACTATCTCATTCAGGAGGACGTGGCACAACATTTTTGCTTCGTAACAGATGACGTGATGCCAGATTCTTTCGTAGAGCGAGGGCATCTGAACCACATTGTAAGTAAAGCAATCGGGATGGGAATGAAGCCTGAGGATGCGATTTATGCAGCTACGTATACTCCTGCTGCCCGGATGCGTATGCATGATCGCGGAACAATTGCGCCAGGAAAAATAGCCGACTTTGTGCTGCTGTCGGATCTGGAACAGTTTGATGTAGAGCAAGTCTATAAGGATGGACACAAAGTATTTGATAAATTTGAGGAATACCATCAGGCACAGGTTAAGTGCCAGTTCCCTGCCCACTTTTATCAAAGTGTAAAGCTCAATCCGCTTACGGAGCAGGATTTTACTGTAAAGTTGGATGTAGCTGATGGCACACATCAATGCCGTGTTATGATGGTCAAGGATGGCTCAACTTTTACAAGCGAACGGACTGCACCTGCGCAAGTAGAGCAGGGTGAACTGGTATGGGAACATGGTGAACATGGACTCATTGCTACGTTTGAGCGGTATGGCAAGAACGGCAACCGTGCTTACGGCTTGATCGGGGGAGATACGATTAAACGTGGAGCAGTGGCAACCACCTATTCGCACGATAACCATAACTTGCTGGTCGTGGGGCATAACAAGCAAGATATGATATTGGCCGCGAATACAGTTCTTTCTAGCCAAGGTGGCTTTTGCGTAGTTGAAAATGGCAAGGTGATGTCCCATTTACCGTTAACGGTGGGCGGAATTTTAACAGAAGGACCGCTAGAAATGGTAGCTGCCAACGTGAAGGAATTGCGTTCAGCCTTACTGTCGCTGGGCTATCGCCATTATAATCCAATTATGTCGCTGAGTACTCATTCTCTGCCAGTCAGCCCGGCTTTGAAAATTACTGATCACGGCTTGATTGATGTAAACGCAGGCAAAGTTGTATCCTTAATCGTGGAACCTTCTGAAATACAAGAATAATGAAAGAGCTGACCCTTTTACGGGCCGGCTCTTTTTTGATGCTTTAGCAGACAAACTTAACATCTTCTATACTTCTATTGATGTAACCTATGTATAAAAGATAAACAAGTCTTGATTCTGGGTACCCGATTGCATGTAGAGTTTGCTTTTACAATTAGTTCATGTAATCTTCATGATTAAAATCGAATAAGGACTTGAAAAACATCGTCACAGTGTTATAATTAAAACAGGATTTAGATTAAGTCTAAATTAATTGATTAAGATTTATTGGATTGACGCATGGAATTTTGAAGAAAATCAGACACTACTGCTAACGAGCATCCAAGCTTTACACTAACTATATTTGAACGAGAGGGGATTTTACACATGAGTACATTAAATCATACGAACGCACCTACACAAGAGGCAATTCAAGAACTGCACAAGGCATTGAACCGACACGTGGCTACTTGGTCTGTATTGTACACAAAACTGCATTATTTCCACTGGTATGTAAAAGGACCTAAATTCTTCACACTGCATGCTAAATTCGAGGAGCTTTACAATGAAGCAACAGCTAATCTGGATACGATTGCCGAACGTTTGTTGGCTATTGGCGGCCGTCCTGCTGCGACCTTGAAGGAGCATTTGCAACTGTCAGCTATTCAGGAGTCCGCAGGCGAGCAGACAGCTGAAGATATGGTGAAGTCCGTTGTAGCCGATTTTAAAACGATTACTATTGAACTGGCTAATGGTATGGAAGCGGCAGAAGCGGCACAGGACAAAGCGACAGAGGATCTTCTGAATGGCTTGAGAGAAGAAATGGATAAACATATCTGGATGCTTAGCGCATATCTGGGATAAGTTTCTGGGAGTGTTTTCCACGGATATGGAGATCAGGTGAACAAGATATACATCCCGTTGGTTCCGGCCTGCTACTGGAGTATAATGACGAAGAAGCATGGAAGACCACAGGCTCATAAGGAAGTGAGCTGCCGGGATGGGGTGTAGGTTATGGAAGTGAAACAACAGCTTTTGCATGAAGCGGAGCAGTTTATATATACATGTTATGAGGAGCTGGGTCGAAGCCGCGATGATGCGGAAGCCCGGCTTCTTCATATTCGTCAAGACATAGAGACTACTGGAACATACGATCATACTTATGAAGAGCTGGAACACGGGGCACTTATGGCTTGGCGGAATAGCAATCGTTGTATCGGTCGATTGTTTTGGGACAAGCTATTGGTCAGGGATGCACGTGGAGCGTCAGATGCGACGCAAGTAGTTCACGAGCTATTGGAGCATATCCGTATAGGAACGAACGGCGGTAAAATTAAGCCAACGCTTACTGTATTTCGCGCCTCCCAGCCGGGACAGCCGAATATTCGTATCTGGAACCATCAACTCATTCGTTACGCTGGATATGAAACGGATCAAGGGGTCATCGGGGACCCGATTTCGGTGGACTTTACCAACGCTTGTAGGGATATGGGGTGGCAAGGAGCGATGACTCCTTTTGATATATTGCCGCTGGTTGTGGAAGTGGGGGGTCAGCCTCCCGAGCTCTTTGATATTCCTGAACATTTGGTGATGGAGGTGCCCATTGAGCATCCGGAACTTTCGAGTATAGCTTCTCTGGGATTGCGCTGGTATGCTGTGCCTATGATTTCGGATATGACACTGGAGATTGGCGGTATCATCTATACAGCAGCTCCGTTTAACGGCTGGTATATGGGGACAGAAATCGGTGCCCGTAATTTTGCGGATACCTTCCGTTATAATATGTTGCCACAGGTGGCCAAACTGATGGGGCTGGATACGACGAGTGAAACAACGCTTTGGCGTGATCGGGCGCTGGTCGAGTTGAACATTGCTGTGCTGCATTCTTTTAAAAAAGCGGGGGTTAGCATTGTCGACCATCATACCGCAGCGGCACAATTCAAGTTGTTTGAGGAACGGGAAGCCAAGGCTGGTCGCGCGCTGACAGGTAATTGGACGTGGCTGATCCCACCATTATCCCCAGCAACCACGCATATTTTTCATAGTTCTTATGATAATCGGCTTGTGAAGCCGAATTTCGGAGTTCAGGAAAAACCCTATATGACGAGACAGGCTAAACCAACAACAGATGTAGCGCTGCCGCAGAAGCCGCAAGGCTGTCCTTTTCATTCTGGATAATCTAACGGGAGACTGATTGCTGGATCAGGACTCCGGTTTATCCCATACAACGATCAATAGGGTCGCGATCGGCCCTATGAGCAGTGAGAGCATAAACCAGTTAAGCCTGCTCCGATTTTTGGACTGTGCCAAGCCAGCATTAATAAGGGTAAGCGTTCCCCAGCCTAAATAATAATCTTCCGGCATGGTATTCTCCTTTGTAAAAAGGTATAATATCGTACTGTGTATTGTATGAGTACATTCATAATTTCATAAGTTATATCGTAAATATAACTTTATATATCTTGGTTTGAGGAGCGAAGCTAAGTTGGAGAGAGATCAGGCAGAGCGCATTGTCGCTGAGCTTTTGGAACGAGCTGCTATAGGCGTAACAGTGAAGCTGGAGAAACGTTTTCCTGGTGGACGGCTGATTGGGGGCAAATATGCCATGCATGCTCATGCCATTACCATGTATACGGATGTTATCGAAACACAATGTTTACAGATGTTCGGCAGCGCAGATCGAGTTGAGGAATATTTTACGGTTGTGCTTGCGCATGAGATCGGGCACGCCGCCGATACTGAATTAGAGGGTCTCTCCGATGCGATGGAGCAAGAGAACAGGAGCGGGACCCGGCAACGGCTTGCGCTGCAAATTGAGGAAAACGCATGGAACTATGCGCTTAGACTGGTGCCTGAAATAGAAGCAACGTTTATTTCTGCTGTAATAGACGAGTCCCTGCTTGCCTATCGAGTCCCGATTATGGAGCAGTCTGACATTGCATAATGATGAATGATCCCAGAGCCGTCAGGCTCTTTTTTTATTATTTTAACAAACGAGGTGGACGGAAAGATTCAAAGGAGTAGCTTTTTAAGCTGTGACACGCGTCCTTGAGATAATTCCAACATTTCGGCTAATTCCTTTTGAGATACATTAGGATACTCCTCCATGAGCTGCTTTAGTTTATTCAGAAGCTCATTCTGATTTCTGTAGCTCCTTCTTTTCTTCGGCTGGGCAGGACGTGCTTCACTCAAATGACTGGAGGGATTATCACTCTTCAGGTTTTCAATACAACTCTTGCATATCAGATGATCTCTGAAATAGCTTAGATGATCAACGGCACCACAAAAATAACAAGAAACCCCCGTATACTTACGAATCATCAGTCCCTCTGGTGTAATAAAAAAATCGAGGGCATCTCCAATATTAATATTCATAGAAGTGCGCAGTTCTTTGGGTAGCACAATGCGTCCCAAATGGTCCAGTGGTCGTGTCATTCCTGTATTCTTCATCATTTTCCCCTTTCTTGGAATGCGCTTATGGTTGCAGGAATTGTATTATGTATGTTGGAAGTACAAAGCGCTTATATTACAGTTTGTTTTGGTATAGCTATCCTAAAAAAGCTCCGGCATGACGAACAATTACGTCTGCCGGAGCTTGGTGCAGCCAATGAATCTAAGATGTCATGTCGAATTACTGTGGGTTGGTTGTCCAAATGCCGGCTACTTTTAATTGAACCCGTGGTGGCAGCTTCAATGCAGCTAATGTCAGATCGGCCAAATCCTGCGGCTGAAGCATGCGGTCCTCGTCACCAATATTCAATCCCGCATTTACCGCCAATTCTGTATTGACCGTGCTTGGTGTCAGCGCGGTGACCCGAATGTTGGATTTGCGAACTTCCTGCATCAGTGCTTCCGTGAAGCCCATCAAGGCAAATTTGGATGCGCAATATGCCGAGCCTGTTGCAAAACCTCGTTCCCCTGCTGTGGAGGAAATATTAATAATATTTCCGCTCTGTTGCGCCAGCATGCTTGGAAGAGCAGCGTGTGTGACGTAATAGGTTCCCATCAGGTTTACGCGAATAATACGTTCCCACTCTTCGGGGTCCATATCTGCGACTGTGCCAAAGGTGGCGATGCCTGCATTGTTGATCAAAATATCGACGGCACCCAGTTCATGCTCCAGTGAAGCTACAGCAGCAGCGGCCTGTGTACGATCCGATATATCTGCAACAGCACTCACCACTTTCACACCGTATGTACTTCCCAGTGAATCCTGCAGCTTTTGTAGGTCGGTCAATGTGCGAGAGATTAACCCCAGATTAACGCCTTCCTTGGCCAAGGTCTCGGCAATTGCCTTACCAATTCCTTTGCTGGCTCCTGTAATAATGGCTGTTTTGTTTTTAAGTTCCATCCAGTCTCCTCCTTATCAATATATAACGTGGTTGTGCATCTGAGCACATGGTTACATTATACTAGGTTAACCCCCTTGAACCAAACTTCGCCTGATGAGACATTATGTAGTAGCCTCCTATTTGGAAATATCAATATCCCCTGAAGTGGTTTCGACCTTAATCACGCTCGCGGCGCCGGGCACAGATTCGGGAGTGTTTATGCTTCCAGAGTCAGAGTGGACATTATAGACACCTTTAAAATCGGGAGCCTGCTTAATATTTACATCACCGGAATCAGAATTCACTTCCAAGTTGGATACGGTTCGTTGCGTAATATTAGATTTCCCTGAGGTTAGGGATAGAAGACCGTTACCGCTATAATCGCGGATGGTGACATCTCCTGAAGTAAGCTTTAGCTCCATATCTGCTGTAAGCTGATTGGCTATAAAGTTACCGGATGTTAGATTTGCGATTAGGTGGGTACTTCGGAGGTTTGTAATCTCGGCAGTGCCTGAAGTAGCGGTGATAGAAGTATTCTCCACGGAGGCATCTTGAAGTTTTACATTTCCTGAATGTGTATCTACCTGCAGATCAGCTAGTGTTTCCCCAGCAGGCATCTCTACAGTAATCGTTTGATCCAAATCAGGGGTAAACGAAAAAAATGATAAGGAAGGAGCCGGCTTCGATTGAATGGTAAGCTTACCGTTCTCAATTTGGGCATTATGAATCTGATCGGCTACTTTTGTCTGAACTTCTCCGCTGATGCGTATCATACCTTGGTCGCCAGAGCCAGGAGTGAACAAAATAGAGACATCATCAGAACTGTCCACTTTCAGGTTCTGTAGCTGACCACGTGTGAATGTCCATTTTTTATTTATAGCTGTTGCTTCTTTCATTACTTGCTGATTCCATGGAGCACCGTAGGTCACCATTCCGACTGCACCGATGACAATGCACAGTCCTGCTGCAATAAACCACTTTTTATTCATGTTGTTAGTAAGCTCCCCTCAGGGTAGTCTGATTCCATTTCCAGTATCGCACTGTGCCCTTTACCATAAAAAGTAAGATATACCGTACTCCAGGCAGCAGCAATAGCCCCATACCTGTTAACGTGATGGAGAAAAAGAATTTGGTCGGGTAAAAGGTGCTGTTGAGCGCATAATCAGTGACGGCGAGTAGAGGGGCTGCAACGAAACTGACCGCTACTGCGGTCAATGAAGCCCATACCGCCCATAGGGTAGCTAGAATCGGGATGGAGATCAACAAATTGAGAAACAGCAGCCCTAAGAAAGTAAAAAGATTGCGTGCGAAGCTTCCTTGGCGAAGTGGAGGGGAAGCGTTCCAGCCTGCATTGGGAACATCCAATGCTTCTCGGGCAATATCCTCTGGGTTCCCCAACTCATGAGCAATCTCACTTTCACTTTTTCCATTGACCAAGCCATAGTCAAAATGCTGGCTCAAATCACTAAGCAGCTCATGGCGTACCTCTGCAGGGAGAGGGGATAGGCGCTGCTCCACCTCTGTAAGAAACTGTTTTCTATTCATCAGGATCTCCTTCCTTCAGTAGGCTTGCGACATGATGGACAAAGTCATTCCATTCCCGTGTAAGTAATCTTGTATAATGGCTGCCGGTATCGGTCAGCCGGTAATATTTACGGGGCGGACCCTCGGTTGATTCCTGTAAATACGTCGTGCAGTATCCCTCGGATACCAGACGGCGAAGCAGTGGGTAGAGGGCTCCCTCTGCTACTTCAATATGACGGGAGACGGCTTGAGCCAATTCGTAGCCATAGCGGTCTCTACGTCCAATTAGAACTAGAACGCATAGTTCCAGTACCCCTTTTTTGAATTGGATGTTCACATTCACGAGCGATGCTCCCTTCCTGATGTAATCATAATTCATAGGTGTCGTGCGGAATAAGGGGAAGAAACGTGTGTTTGTGCTTAATTTGTCACGGGTACTAATTATAAATCAGTAGTCAGGTATAATTTAACATCATGTACTGATTAATGCAAGGTACTAAATTTTTAATAATAAAATCTTCGGGTCAAAATGGGCTGGTTTTCTTTCTTGAAGACTTACATGAATAGCGAATCTTGTAGAATAAAGTAGTTTTATTTGGGAATTCCTCGATTTCTGGCTGGGTGCACCCATAGAATATTACTTTAATTTCATTCATTAAAATGATAGATTGTAAAGTATTCAATAGAGTTAAAGATTACCTATGATGGAGAGGTGGATAAAGGATGGACTGGAAACACTGGTATAGGGAACTGGAACTGGATGATGAGACTTGGGATGTGTCGGAGGAGATTGTACTGCGTGGTGCGGTGCATCTTGATTTTTGTGAGCAGCCATCGGAGGTTGAAGTCGAATTTATCGTGGGAGCCGACTCTGAAGAACAGGCACAGGCTATAGCAGAACCTACGGAACTTCAGAAAAAGACATGGGAGAAGTATATGGCATGTTCGTCAGCGATCCATCCTCAAGTATTGGAGTCCATATACCATCATTATGTAGACATCGTGGAAAAGTATCGGAAGGCATACAGCTCATGGGGAGAGGACCCTAATGAATATGCGCCTTATGTGGAGCGACCAGAGCAATTGCTGGATCGAATGCAGCTTATATCTATATTGATTCCCGACTCATCGGAAAAGGATGAACTATATTTGAATTTTAATTGTTCCTGGGATCGAGAGCATGGCTTAGGTGTACATCTCAAGCAGATGAAAATCGAGCATATTAAAGGTGCATATACATTATATGACTTGGAATAATTCACCTTTCGGTCTCTAATAGAAAGACCGAAAGGGAATAGGATATAGTGGACATGATGACGCAAATGGATACGATCAAAATATTAGTTGGATACAGACAGCACGGCTCGGGCTGCTTGAGCCGCCTGTACCATTTGCCGCAATGCGGCAACAGATTCCTCCTTGGTGCGGGTTTTCAGCCCACAGTCTGGATTAACCCAGAACAAATCTGGTGGCAGTACGCGCAAGGCACGTTGGATCATGCTTAGCATTTCTGATACATCAGGAATGCGCGGGCTGTGAATATCGTACACGCCCAGACCAATGCCTTTGTCGTACACTTGATCCTCAAAGCTAACAATCAGTTCACCGTGGCTACGAGAGGTTTCAATAGAAATCACGTCGGCATCCATGTCAGAAATGGACTGGATCATATCCTGAAATTCGGAATAGCACATGTGTGTATGGATTTGGGTCGCAGGCTCAACGGTGGCCGTGGTTACAAGGAAGGCTTGAACCGCCCAATCCAGATAGGCCTGCTGTTGTTCTTTTTTCAACGGAAGCCCTTCTCGAATTGCAGGTTCATCCACCTGAATCAAGCTAATACCCGCTTTTTCGAGTGCCTCTACCTCTGCCCGTAATGCCAAAGCTAACTGCAAAGCAACTTGCCTGCGTGGAATATCATTACGTTCGAAGGACCAGTTCAAAATGGTCACAGGACCTGTAAGCATCCCTTTAACTGGCTTGGAGGTTAACGATTGAGCAAATGCCGTCTCTTCGACAGTCATTGGTTGGTCGAACGACACATCTCCGTAAATAATCGGCGGTTTAACACAGCGGGAGCCGTAGGACTGCACCCACCCGTTTTGTGTAAAAGCAAAGCCTTTTAGTTTTTCGCCAAAAAACTCAACCATGTCGGTCCGTTCAAATTCCCCATGTACAAGCACATCTATGCCAATGTCCTCTTGGATATCAATCCATTCCTTGATCTGCTGCTGGATGAATGTCCGATATTGCTCGGCAGACCATTCTCCTTTGCGATAGTGCAGACGGGCCTTGCGAACCTCAGCAGTTTGCGGGAAGCTACCGATGGTCGTCGTAGGCAGTGGGGGCAACTTCAGCCTATTTTGCTGAATTATACGGCGCTCGGCGAAAGGAACGCTGCGTGATAGTGGCTCCTTTGTCAACAGGTTGGCCAAATCGGCAGCTGTCTGTACCCTTGCCGCTGAGCTGTTGAAGCGGGCTACCGCCTCCGCACTTTGCCCAAGCTTGGCAAGTGCGAATGGATCGTGCTTACCAAGTGCAGCCGTTAAGACTGCGATTTCATCCAGCTTTTCATCGGCAAAGGCTAGTGCATGCACCAGCTCTCGGTCCAGCTTGTGCTCTGCTTCCAGACTGACCGGCACATGCAGCAGGCTGCACGATGGCTGCACGATAAGCTGTGCGGCAGTGGTCTGTTCTGCTAACTGGCCCAGCAGCGCAGCCACGGCATTCAGGTCGCTGCGCCATATATTGCGCCCGTCAATGACTCCAGCGCCCAGCGTTTTCCCTTTGGGGAAGCCGTGCCGTGATATATGCTGAAGATTTTCTCCATCATCATATACAAAGTCAAGGCCCATTCCCTGTACCGGAAGTTCAGTCAGACGCTCATAATGATTTAGGCTGCCAAAGTAGGTTTGCAGCATGATGTTTAAGGAGGGGGCAGCTTGGATCAAAGCTTCATAGACCTCCTGAATAATCTCCAGATCTTCTACCGGAAATGTGGTTGTCAGGACAGGCTCATCGATTTGGACCCATTGCACGCCTTCTGCGGCTAGCTCTGACAGGATTTGGGCGTATAAAGGCAGGAAGGTTCGTATAATAGAGGCCAGATTGTTACGATCATAGCCTTTGGATAAAACAACAAATGAATAGGGACCGATGAGAACCGGTTTACCGTCAATACCTAGCTCCTGCTTTGCTTCACGATAAGCTAGTAAGGGTTTATTTTCAGTGAGCAATGGAGCCGCATTTTCCAATTCGGGAACGATGTAGTGGTAATTCGTATTCATCCATTTGGTCATTTCACTGGCAGTAGCACCCTTTTGTCCACGTGCGATCCCGAAATACACAGACAGAGGAACCGGACCTGCAGGACGATAGTTGAAGCGTTCGGGGACGAGACCGAACATCACAGATGTATCCAGCATGTGATCGTAATAGGAGAAGTCTCCGACAGGAATGCGATCAATACCTTTGTCACGTTGCTTGCTCAGATTCTCAAGACGTAATCTTTTCATCTCACTATGCAGTTCACTTTCGTTAATACTACCCTGCCAGAAGCGCTCCAGTGCTTTCTTCCATTCCCGGTTCCCGCCGATACGCGGATATCCCAGATTACTGCTAGTCAAACCGGACAATGCAGATCGTTCGTTAATGGACATGTAGGTTTCCTCCTAAGTGGTAGCCAGTTTATTTTTACGTACCAAAAAAGGCATTCTGTCCCCAAATCTAAAAATAAGTAGGGGAAAGAATGCCTCCGCGATTAAAATTCAAAAATACGGCGACTGCTCTTAACACCTCCCTATCTTCCGTAGGTACTGCGATGTTGTTAAAATAGGCAGGTCTCCTGACTTACGGATCATGACGTTCAGCATCCCTTCCCGGTCTGTGGACCAGTGGGTGTTGAGTAGCTGAACATTCCCCGTTTACAGTGGCGGGACCGTCCCGGATTTGCACCGGCTTCCCTTTTAAGTCTGATCTGGATAGAACAGACACCTATCTCCAAGCTATGCGATTAAGGTATGACGAATAATTATGCACTCGTATACTTGTTCACCATCATAAGTGAAACTTACAGGATGTGCAATAGAAACAGTAATGGAAACTGGAGTGGAATCTGTTAGTTATATGCAAAAAAAGACAAGCCCAACCCATCGTGGGGGACTTGTCTTTGGAATAGCATCTTGCTAAGTAGAACATCGCCTTTAAGCCAATGAAACGGTGTAACCTGCTTGAGTACTGGCTTTCACATCTACCAGGCGCTGATTACGGCTGCCCCGAAAGGGGAGGGTCAGATCCTTTTGCTGTTCAACAAAACGGCCATCCACAATCACGTCACACAATAGCGCCAGCTCCTGTCGCTCCTGATCCATGAGCAGATCTTCGTAGACAAAGCCTGTGTAGGCCCAGACGGTTCGGTCGGGACAAGCCGCGCGGAAGTCACGTACGAATTGCGAGCATTCTGCTGCTGAGAAAAAAGGGTCTCCCCCGCAGAGAGTCAATCCGTCCAACAGCGGATTATCCATGATATCACGGATGACCTCCTGTTGACGCTCGGGCGTGAATGGCTCCCCTGCGCGAAAGTTCCACGAAGCTGGATTAAAGCAGCCGGGACAGGCATGGCGACAACCGCTAATGAATACGACGGTGCGCAGGCCGTATCCTTCATTCAGAGATTCCGGAATATAGCCGCACAAATTCACTTATGCTTTACCCGATCGCGAACTTCGGCTTGCTTGGCAGCATTAAAACGAACGGTATAATCACCTGTCAGATATCCGGTTACCCGACGTAAACGCTGAAAGTGCGTGTGTTCCTCATCCGTGCCGCATTGAGGACAGCTTGTCCCGATAATCCCTTCATAGCCGCATTCCGTACAACGATCCACCGGATGGTTGATGGAGAAGTAGCCGATGTTCTGATGCAGCGCGTACTGAACAATTTTAAGAAACGCATCCGGGTTATTCCGCGCATTACCGTCCAGCTCGATGTATGAAATTGCACCAGCATTACATAGATTATGGAACGGAGCCTCCAAGCTGATTTTACGAGCAGCCGGGAGCTTGTAATACACCGGAATATGAAAGGAATTCGTGTAATATTCCCGGTCATTTACTTCAGGAATAATCCCGAAGTCACGTTGATCCAGCAATGTGAACTTGCCAGACAGACCTTCGGCAGGTGTCGCGAACAATGTAATATTTAGATTGTGGAGTTCACTCATTCGATCACAATACACACGCATAGAGGTGATAATTCGTTGTGCTTCACGGTATACAAAATCATCCTCTCCGTGGTGTTTTCCGTATAATGCTTTCATGCACTCAGCCAGCCCGATAAATCCGACCGAAAGCGTACCATGCTTTAGGACGCTTCCCACCTTCTCATCAGGTGCCAGTTCTTTTCCGCCTTCCCATACCCCTTCGCGCATCATAAAGTCCGAGGCTTTGGCAGGTTGGCTGGTCTGGATATGATAGCGATGGATTAGACCGTCCACTGCAATTCGCATAACCTCTTCCAGTCTCGCATCAAAGCGATCACGGTCAGGTGTCAGACGCTTGCCTGTGCAAATACCATATTCAATCCCGAGCCGTACCAGATTAATTGTATTAAATGAGAGATTACCCTTGCCGCTCTGGCGGTTTCTGCCAAAACGGTCAGAAATGGTACGGGTACGGCAGCCCATCGTGGCAATGATGGTATCCGGGTCATCTGCGCGGTAATAAGGCAGATTGAAGGTAGCATCCACATTCACAAAGTTGGGATACATCCGCTTACTAGAGCATTCTACCGCTTTTAAGAACAAATCGTAGTTGACATCGCCTTCTGCCTGGTTGACTCCTTTTTTACATTGGAAAATATGTTGTGGGAAAATAGGAGTTTCCCCGCTGCCCAGTCCACGAATCGTGGCTTCCAGCAACGATTGCGAAACAAGCCGGCCTTCAGCAGACGTACACATCCCGTAATTCAGTGAAGTGAATGGAATTTGCCCCCCTGCCCGACTGCTCATCGTGTTCAGGTTATGAATGAGCGACTCGGCGGCCTGCCGGGTTTCTGTCTCTGTCTCTTCGCGTGCGAATGAGTATGAACGAGGGCAGACTTCTTGCAATTGAGTATTGGCTAAATGCAGTTCGTCATCAGACCAGCTGGAGTCTATTTCTTCCTCGAACAACCGGAGTCCTTTGCGCAGGTGCTTGCGGAAGGAACGAGCAACGTATGGAGCTAGATCCCAATCTATTTTATTGGCAGAGACACCACCAAATTGGCTATTTTGTTGAGACTGGAATATGATGGCGACCAGTGCCATAGCAGACATAATTGTTTGCGGTGTGCGTACAGAGCCATTGCCTGTATTGAAACCGTCTTGTAGCAAACGACCAAATGGGATAAAGATACAATTTGTAGTTCCGAGCGCATATTGGTCCAAATCGTGAACATATACATATCCACGGTCAATCGCGTCTGTCAATTCAGGCGGAAGTACACGCAGGCGCGCATACCATTTGGCATATTCCGAGCCAAGCTTGCTCATTTTACCGCTGAACGATTCTCCATTTAAATTTGCATTCTCCCGCAGCATGTCCAGATCTTGTGCCCCAATGACTCGCTCACCAATGTCGTATAATTGATGTTCCTCCAGCACCTTCATCGTAAAACCCTCCATATAGTAAAAAATATATATTTTTCACAAAAACAACATATTGATGATATCTAGCGATAACCAATTGTTTCGATCTATATATTGTATATACGTAGACATTGAGAGTATGTGACTATTGTCACATTGATAGAGGCGGGAAGCACAAAAAGGCCAGGTATAGAATAAGGGACACATCCACAGATATGTACCTTACTCTACACCTGGCCATTGCAGTTACAGTGAAATAAGTAGGTTTTCGAGTACATCGTATATGATATTGGGAAATAAATTTTTAGAAGGTTTAGAGCAGCTTTTTCAGTTGGGACACACGGCCTTGGGAAATATCGAGCATTTCTGCATACACTTTTTGTGGCAGGTTCGGATGTTCCTGAATCAGCTTGCGGAGCTTTTTTACCATTTCACCTTGTTGCACTCTGGAATGCTTGGGCTGCCAGGTAGTGTTGGCTTGGTTCGATTTGGTATGTTCTTGAGCCTGGATGGCATCATTGCTTGTGGCATGTACATGTTCATCGTTCTTTAATAACTGGATGCAATCAGCGCAAATAAAGCTGTCCCGAAAATAAGTTAAATGATCCACTGCGCCACAAAATTTGCAGGAGACACCCGTGTATTTCCTTAATACAAATCCTTCTTCATCTACGAAGAATTCAAGCGAATCACCGATATTGATATCCATAGTGGTGCGCATTTCCTTAGGGAGTACAATTCGCCCCAGCTGATCCAGAGGCCGTGTCATTCCGGTATTTTTCATCAGCGCTTCCTCCTTCAATGATATATCCTGATTATACCAAAAAATATCATTTTTAGCTTTATATAAGAAAAAGAAATTGTAACTTTTTTTCTCGTATGCCGCGGTTTGTCTTTCATCCAATTAAGGATGATTTCGGTATTGTTGCCGGTGTGCTCCTTTTTCCGCTATGATATATTAAAACGCTTTCGTGAAAGAACTTTTTATCATCTTAATGAAGCTAAGGGGATGACGGATTTGAGTCATGAAACAACGGGTATCGAATATTTATTTCAAGATCCGAAGATTCAACTAGATGAGCGTGTAAGGGATCTCGTGTCGCGACTAACCTTAGAGGAAAAGATCGAATCTATGCTGCAATACCAGCCGGCCATTGACCGTTTGGGAGTTGCAGCTTACAAGCACGGTACGGAAGCAGCACACGGGATAGCCTGGTTGGGAGAGGCCACTTCATTTCCTCAGCCTGTAGGTTTGGCCTGTACTTGGGATACGGAGTTATTGCGTCAGATCGGCTCTGTTATCGCAGATGAGGCGCGTGTCTACTATCGTCGTGACCCGAAATTGAACGGTCTGACCCTGTGGGCGCCTACAGTGGATATGGAGCGTGACCCAAGATGGGGAAGGAATGAGGAGGCCTACGGCGAAGACCCGTATTTGACGGGAGAATTGTCGAAGGAGTTGGTCAAAGGGATACAGGGTGATCATCCGGTATATTTGAAAGCGGTTGCGACGTTAAAACATTTTCTCGGTAACAATAATGAAGTGGACCGGGGTGTTGGCTCCTCCAGCATAGACCCACGAAACCTGCGAGAATATTATCTAAGAGCCTTCGAGAAGCCTTTTACGGAAGGCGGAGCCCAGTCGATGATGACTTCTTACAATCTGATCAACGGAACGCCTGCTACGTTATACCATGGTGTTAATGATATTGTCAGAGGCGAATGGGGAATGAATGGCTTTGTCGTAAGTGATGCGGGTGATGTGATGGGGATTGTAAACGACCATCAATATTACGATTCCCATACGCCGGGCGTAGCTGAATCTATTCGCGCTGGAATTGACAGCATTACCGATGATGCAGAGCTCTCCAAGCAGGCGATTCGAGAAGCCTTGGAGCAGGGCACGCTACAAGAAGAGGACTTAGATCGGGCATTGTTCCATACGTTTCGCGTTCGTTTCCGTTTGGGAGAATTTGATCCGGCGGCAGACAATCCATATGCCTCCATCGGGGAGGAGGCTTTAATGACAGAGCAAGCCCGTGCATTGTCGTTGCGTGCGGCGAGGGAGCAGATCGTACTGCTCAAAAATGAGCAGGAACTTTTGCCATTGAACCCTGCCCAGTGTGGCAAAGTAGCGGTCATTGGTTTGCATGGCAATGAGGTGTTCCGCGACTGGTATTCCGGTACGCTGCCTTACCGGGTTACACCGCTGGAGGCGATTCGTGCCAAGCTGGAAAGCGGGAGCTCGGAGGAACGTGTCGTGTACTCCGATGCCAAAGATCGTGTGACCTTGACAGCATCGACTGATGGCGCGAAGCTCATAGTTAATTCTTCTGGCGATATGCGCCTGTCCCAGGATGGAGAGCCCACGGTATTGACCATGACAGATTGGGGCTATGGCAGCGTGACGCTGCATGATGAACATCTGGGTACCTATGTGACGAGCGATGAGGAGACGCTTCGTGTGACAGCTGCTGAAGCGTATGGCTGGTATGTTAAAGAGGTCTTTGGACTGACTCCTGTAGAACAAGGAGAGCATCTGTGGACCACGTGGAATGGTAAGCCAGTGACCGCAGGAACGGAAGGCTCCTTAAAGGTGATGGAATCCGCAACTCCTGCATCTAACGTCACAGACTCCGACCGTACGACTTTCCGTATTGAGACGGTATCGGATGGCTTGGCGGAGGCGATAGCCGCTGCGCAAGCGGCAGATACAGCGATTGTATTCGTTGGAAATCACCCGCTTATTAACGGAAAGGAAGAGAATGATCGCCCAGGCCTGGAACTGGCTGCTTCCCAGCAACGACTTATCGAGGAAATATATCGCGTCAATCCGAATACGATTGTGGTTCTGACAGGCAGCTATCCATTTGCGATTCCTTGGCTTCAAGAGCATATTCCAGCGATCGTATATACGTCTCATGCGGGACAAGAGCATGGTACAGCCATAGCGGATGTATTGTTTGGAGATTACGCACCCGCAGGGCGACTGAACATGACCTGGGTTCAGAATGAGGATCAATTGGGCGATATCAGGGATTATGATATTATTCGTGGCGGTCGTACCTATCAATATTTTGAAGGTGAACCGTTATATCCATTTGGACACGGGTTAACGTATTCGCCATTTGAATATAGTGATCTGCATACAGACGCCCATAAGGATAACGTTAAATCTATGGTTGCACTTGACGCCGCAGATACTATCCAGGTGTGGGTAGATGTGACGAATCGAGGGGCAGCTGCTGGTGAAGAGGTTGTACAACTATATGTACGCTCTGAAGCCTCGCGCGTAAAGCGCCCGTTGAAGACATTGTGCGGATTTCAACGCATTCGCTTGGAGCCAGGTGAGACGCGAACGGTCTCTTTTACGGTTCGGGTGAAGGATTGGGCGATTTGGGATGTCACACGGGATTGCTATTGCGTTGAATCGGGTGAATATACACTGCTGGCAGGTGCCTCCTCAGCGGATATTCGATTGGAGCATCCTGTGTACGTTCGAGGCGAAGTTATTCCACCACGGCAAGCCGGAACAAGCATCCGAGCGGAAAATTTTGATGATTGCTTCGACATTCTGCTGGATGAAAGCAAGGAGCAAAAGGAGGCTTGTGTACGTCCCCGTTCACCGCAACGTGCCGGCTGGATCGCTTTTCATGGTGTAGACATGAATACGGTGAGTGTGACCGTGCTTCAGTGCCGCGTGTCGGGCAACAGCAGTGATGCAGCAATCGAGCTGCATTGGGATACGCCGGACAGCCAAGCTGTGGCACGCATCAATGTGGGTAATACAGGAGGGGCACAAGCATGGGTGACGCTCTCCGAAGGGGTCCAATCAGCCTCCGGCATCCGGGATGTTTATCTGTCACTTAGTGGGGAAGTACGGCTAGGTCATTTTACTTTGGGTGCTAGAGAACCAGAGAGTTCCGGCTTTCAGGCTTGAACTTACATCTGACATCACGTACAATGCATTCAACGAAGTTTCTACAGCTTAGGGGTGTCATCTCATTTGAATAGTGAAAAAAGACTACGCACCGCAACGCCCAAATGGCTTGGAATTGCGGTAAAGGCGCTTGTCTATTTGGAAAAACACGGGGAGCTTTGTGCCAGCGGCTCTATTGCCCGCTCCATTGATTGCGAAGTCACTTTGGTGCGCAGAGTGCTGACACGGCTTGTGCAGGCAGATTTGATTGCAGCACGTGAAGGGCGCGAGGGAGGTTATGTGCTTACCCGTTCGGCGGATCATATTACACTTGCTGATATATACCACGCCATTGAAATATGTGATCCCATTTTCCCGGGGATGATGCATGAACCGGAGACGAACCCTTTTTGCGGGGAGTTGGCGATCGCCGTATCTGAGATTTTAGCTGAGAGTGAACGTCGTATGCTGGAAGTATGGGAATCTCATACGCTTGCTTCGCTCGCCAAGCGTACATCCCTTGTGGTGGGGAATTGCAATCATACTGAAGATAAGGATACCAAGTCACCTTCCCCAAGGGATTAACATCTTTTCATTTAAAAGGATAATAGCCGATACGATTCTCAAGAGAGGGTTGTATCGGCTATTTCTGTGTAAAGGTCATGCCTCAAATTATATTTCATATGAGCAAACACGGTTACGTCCTGCTTTTTTAGCTTCATATAATGCTTTGTCCGCCTGTTCCAGCAGGGCTGCTCCGGATATATCTTCTCCTGTACCAGGGAAGGTGGTCACGCCGATGGACACGGTGACTTTAAGAATAAGTCCGTCGGCTAAAACAAACTCGTACTGATTTACTCCGCTAAGAATCAAATTAGCTATGCGTAGTGCTTGCCGAAAAGCACAATTCGGCAAGAGTACGGTGAATTCTTCTCCCCCGCTGCGGGTGACTACATCATTAGTACGGCACTTTTCCATTAAAATCTGCCCAAGCTGGCGCAGCACTGCATCTCCTGCCGCATGCCCATAGGTGTCATTGACTTCCTTGAAGTGATCAATATCCAACACCAGTACAGATAAGTGCTCATGACGTTGACGAGCTTGAGGGAGCTGCTCTTCCAATGAGAACTCAAGCTGTCTTCTATTGCTTAAATTAGTGAGATGGTCTGTGTAGGAGGTATGCTCCAGTCGAAGTAACAGCTCATTGGATGTGTTGATAGATTCAGCAATGAGGTACAGAAGACATCCGCCGACCATGGAAATGAAGAATTGGAGCGGATACACGTGCAGAACATCATCGAGATTTTTCAAATTAATCATAAGGGGACAGAATATAATGCCCAAAGCAAAAACATTCATCATAATCAGCTTGGGTAAACGCGACCAGGACAAATGTGACAGTACAGCACACCCCAGACCAGCGAGCAGCATAAAAATGGCGCCTACGATGGCTTGAGTGTTGATACCAAACAGCAATAGTCTCCCTAAACATATAAAAAGCGTTGCCATAAGCGCAGCTGGGGCGCCGATATAAGTTGCGGTAGCTACGATAGCCAGATGTCGAAGATCAGCGATGGTATTAAATCCTACTGGAATGGAGTAGTACATGATAACAATGCCATAGCACCCAAAAAGAGCGCCACCAATCCAATGTACCTTATGCGTTAAGGTGTGTAGACGGATTTTATACCTTTGTGAAACAAGACCGGTTATGTACAAAAAGGTGACAAGGATACAGGTATTTACAAAAAACGTACTAAACAAGATGTTAACCCTCCCGAGAGGCATATTCCTTCATTTTATCAAAAAGAACTGACATTAGGCTTAAAAATTAAAAATTTATTGAAATTTATTACGCTGGGTTGGCTTAAAACGTTTCGATCACGTGCTTGGTGCATAACTGGGAATAGATTGAGCATACTCCAAAGATACATTAATTAGGAAATAGGTAGTGTTTACTGCTGCCATTTTGGAGATGAGGTTTGCTCATGATTCGCTATCCCTATCGCAAACATAAAAGAAATTCGGGTGCGGACAAGAATAACGGAAATTCTCCGCATTATTTAAAAATTGAGACTTGTTTGGAAACCAACTTGCAGCAAATTAAGGAGTTGACGTCAGAGAGTCCAGACTTTCTGATTCGCCGCTTTAAAGTGGGCCTTAGGGCGGATGTCCCCGCCGCTATTGTGTTTCTAGATAGTATGGCTAAAACGGATACGGTGAATGAACTCATCATGAAATCCATGCTTAGCCGCCCATCTGCTGAGGTAGCTATGGAGGTGGAGAGCGCAGAGGCGCTGTACACAAGAATAAAGAGTCACGCGCTTGCACTTGGAGAAGTGAAGGACTGTGATGATTGGAATTCCATGATGAAGCAATTGTTAATGGGGGACACAATCATCTTATTGGAAGGTTGCGAAAAAACCATTGCGTGCGGTACACGTGGGGGAGAGACACGCGCGGTCAGCGAGCCAACAACCCAGACAGTCGTCAGAGGACCAAAAGATGGATTTGTGGAATCTCTGTTCACGAATATTTCACTGGTTCGGCGACGGATTAAAAGCTCTGATCTTACACTGGAAATGTTTCAAGTGGGAAGCACGTCTCTCACGAATGTGGCTATGCTATACATGAAGAATATTGCGAATCCACGTGTCGTAGAGGAGGTTCGTAAACGGATAGAAAGCATCAATATTGACGCTATATTTGAGTCCGGCATGGTTGAGGAGATGATACAAGAAAATCATTTCACACCCTTCCCAACGATCTTTAACACGGAAAGACCTGATACCATCAGCAGCAATATTATGGAGGGCCGAGTGGCGCTCATTATAGACGGAAATCCGTTTGTATTGGTGATGCCCACAGTGTTTGCTCAATTTTTCCAGAACTCTTCGGATTATGAAGAGCGTTACGATATGGCGACTGTTGTTCGGCTCATTAGATATATCAGCTTCATTATTCTTATTCTAGGGCCTTCTCTCTACATTGCTTTAACAACATATCATTATGAAATGATACCGACTCCATTGCTGATCAGCATATTGGCTCAGCGGGAATCCGTTCCGTTTCCGGCATTTTTAGAGGCGTTTATTTTGGAAATCACCTTTGAAATTTTGCGTGAGGCCGGTATTCGAATGCCGCGTGCGGGTGGACAAACGGTATCCGTTATAGGAGCGCTTGTATTGGGTCAAGCGGCGGTGGAAGCCGGAATTGTTACCCCGCTGCTTACGATTGTAGTAGCCCTGACGGGGATAGCCAGTTTTGCAATCCCAGCCTACAACATGGCGGTGGCTGGGAGATTGTGCCGATTTATTTTCATGATACTGTCTGCGTTCATGGGGCTATACGGCGTTACATTGGGGCTGATTGCGCTGATTGCTCATATGAACAGTCTGAGTTCCTTCGGGGTGCCCTACATGGCGCCTTTCAGTCCTTTTGTGCTGGAGAGTCAAAAGGATGCCGTATTGCGACTCCCGTTCTGGATGATGAGGAAACGTCCTGAAAGCATTACATCTAAAAACCAGAAACGAATGAAGGATGGAAGCGGTATCTCCTCATCTGATAAAACTACACCGATGCAGGAGGGGGGCAATCAGGGTGTATCAGGGGAAGAGGAATGAACAAAGCGCAGTAACTTTTAAGAGGAGAATAGGGAGGCTGTGTTTGGTCTTGCTACTGTTCGCTCCATTGTTATCCGGTTGCTGGGATTCTGTGGAGTTGAACCAAAGAGCAGTAGTAGCGGCTATAAGTATTGATTCAGATGGGGAGTCGGACTATGAGGTTTCCCTGCAGGTGATCGTGGCAGATGAAATCGCCGGAGCCAAAGCGAGAGGAGATACTCCTGTCGTTTTGTATCGGGAAAAGGGAAAAAATCTGTTTCAAGCGCTCCGCAGAGCTTCACAAAGGGTTCCGCGGGTCATTTCTATGGCGCATACAAAACTGGTTGTTATTGGTGAAAAGCTGGCACGGGCTGGAATCGGCGATACGATGGATTTTCTGGAAAGGTCTACAGAAATCCGACTGCCAGTGAAAATGCTGGTGGCACGTGGCAATACTGGGAAGGATGTACTGGCAATCATGACCGCGATCGGCCGTATTCCCGCGAATGATATTTCAGGAAAGCTGGAAACATCGGAGCGTTTGTATGCCGGGGATTACGCGGTGACTATCGACGATGTCATTCGCAGCCTGTCTCATAAGGGTGGCGGTCCTGTGCTGACGGGCATAGGGGTCAATGGGAATTTGGAGCAGGCCCCAAGCAAGAGCAATGTGGACAATATTGTACCGAAAGCCATTGTTCATATTAACGGAATGGGGGTCTTCAAAAAGGATCGGCTTGTCCGCTGGTTGGACGATGACCGGGCCATTGGACTGTCTATGATCAACAACAAGGTGAAAAGTGCCCAAACAACACTGAGCTGCGGGAAGAATAAGGAAACCGTTGGCATCGAAACCTTGTTTTCTGCAACCAATATACACACTCGGATGGAGCAAGGAGAGCCTATTTTTGTGATTAACCTAAAACAGACCGGGGCAATACAGGAGGCCGAGTGCTCGATTAACTTACAAAGTCCGGAGGCGATGAAAAGACTGCAGGAGCAATGGTCAGAGGAGACGAAAAAAGTGATCGCTTCAACAGTCAGGGACATCCAGCGTACCCGCAGCGATGTAATAGGCTTTGGCCTCGCGCTGGAGAGGAGCCATCCCCAACAATGGAAGAAGCTCTCTCCCGATTGGAGTCGTTATTTTGCGGAAAGTACCGTTCGTATTCAAGTGACTTCTATACTGAAACACACTCAGTCGCGTACTAACCCATATTCCAAGGGGGAACCAGACTAGTGAAAAATAGAACGAGGAGGGAAGGCTATGAAAAAAAAGGTACAGATAGGTGCAGAAGAGATGATCTCTCTTATGGTGTTGTTTGAGATGGGCACATCCATGATGTCTATTCCTGGAAGGAATGCGGGCAAGGATGCATGGATCGCCATCCTCATTTCCACGGTTCTGGGAGCAATGCTTTTTGTATGCTATGGCAGCCTTCACCGACGCTTTCCCAACTTGCTCATGACACAGTACTGCAGAACCCTTTTGGGCAAGAAAGCAGGGAGTACGCTTGCATTTTTGTATATCGTGTTTTTTCTTTACGGCGGGGCACGGGATCTTCGGGACACGGGAATCCTGATTGCCGACCGGACACTTCAGCATACGCCGTTGACAGTTATTTGTGCCTTAATGATTGGACTTGTCATGTATGTGATGTATTTGGGAATTGAGGTTGCAGGCCGGACGGCCATCATCATGTTGATTTTGCTACTGCTGCTGGGCTTGGCTACGAATATATTAATTTTGTTGGCAGGCATTATAGATATGGGCAATATATTGCCTATAGCCGAGCATGGCTGGCAGCCGATATGGCAAGTTGTTTATTCGCAAGCCGTGATGCTACCGTACGGCGAGATGGTTACGTTTGCGATGATTCTCCCCACATTAAAAAAGAATTATCGTGCCAACGGGGTAGGAGTCTCTGCTATATTGTTCGGAGGGTTTCTCCTGTCTATGGTTACCTTGTCCAATGTGCTGGCACTGGGAGAGGATGTGTTCAAACGGGCGACTTACCCGCTACTCTCGATGATCAGCAAGGTCGAAATATCTGATTTTATCGACAGAGTCGATGTCATCGGAGTTATGAGCGTTATTATTTTTGATTTTTTTAAAATTTTCATCTTCTATTATGCCGCAGTTAAAGCCGCAGAAGATGTATTGAGAATATCCTACCATAAACTGATCCTGCCGTTTGGGCTGATTATGTTAGTCTCTTGTGTATTGATGGCACTGGGCTATCAAGATCACCTTCAAACAGGCGAGTTAGTGCTGAAATGGGTGTTTCCGATATTTGCCGTATTTTTTCCTATCTTGTTGCTAATCGTGTCGTGGCTGAGAAAGACCTGGATTAAAAAGGGAAAGGGGAATGTCTCGTAAGTCATCGTCTTGCCGACAAAAAAATATTGGTATCGGTCAAATGCTCATTGTGATGTTCCATTTTATTCTGGGAAATGCGATCGTAAGGGTTTTAAACCTGTGCTGGGGATTTGCGAATGTGCAGCTTTCGGAATATGTGCAGCGTGAAGATGTTATTGTACTGATGTCCATTGTCATCGGTGACTTTTTTAAAGTGGCCTTGTTCTTTCATTCATTATTTGTTTACGTTATCCCTTGTTTGTTCTTTCTGCTGGCTCTCTTGCGAAGAAGCAGAGGAAGTAGTAGAAACTTTGAGGAAACGTGACCATTGTGAGAAAAGGAAGCGAAATGCGTTTCCTATTGGCTTTTTTCCCACATATATAAAGAACACGATAAGCATTCCTGCCAGAACGACATATTCCGATGGTCGCATCGTGCGAAAAACCAATGAAATAGGCTCCCAAGGATGACGCGCACCGAAAAGCCATTTTATCGATATAATTGTTCCCAGCATTAGCAGCATAAAGAGCGTGAATATCCATACTGTCTTCATAAAATATCCCTCCAATTGTAAATAAGCCAAGCATGTACTCCATGTATACATTGTGTTGCAAAGCGGCACAATTTATCCGATCTCATTGACTTGAAATAAATTAAGATTTATACTTATTCTAAATTAATTTTTATTGTGATTATAAGTTTGTAATAAATATAATCTGCGTTGGTTAAGGGAGATGCGGTATGAGAACTTTAAATTTAACTTCGCAGCGCCAAGCGGTATATGATGTGGTCCGTGAGGCTCACGATCATCCTACTGCTGCCGATGTTATGAATCGGCTTATGGAGCGCGGATATAATCTGGCCTATGGAACGGTCTATAATTCATTACGTTATTTAACGGATAAGGAATTAATCCGTGAGCTGAAACTAGGAGAAGCGGCTAGTCGTTATGATGGTCGGATGGACGATCATCAGCATATTATTTGTCAGGTATGCGGTCGAGTAGATGAAGTGATGAGTGAAGTCCCACACGATTGGATTGATACGGTTGCGCATGAAACGGGATATACGATTGCCCATGCCCATGTCGTATTCGGAGGAGTGTGTAAGGAATGTCAAAGCAAACGAATCAAGTAACGAATCGTATTAAAGTGGCTGACATGCCTAGACGTGTGAAGGGCAGTTGGACATCGATGTTGCCTGCCCCGTCCACACCTGCGGTGCAGACCGTTCCTTCTAATGAGCCTTTGTATTGTCCGACCACACGTCGCATCATTCTGATCAGTTCCGTACCGGGTGTAGTCCACGGTGTGGTACGTACGTTGTCAGATGCGTGTTTTGACGTGATGGTCTTCCATCGCTGGGAGCCTGAAGTGCAGCGTCATTTGGGGAGCGACCTCTTGATTTACGATTTGACCGCCACTGATCCACGGCGTGAATTGCTGAATATCCGCAATGATCTTGAGCATGAACATATGAAAGACACACCAGTCATGTATGTGGTCCAGGATCGGATGTCTGTACGTGCACATGAGCTGCTTCCTTCGGAAGAGGTACTGATATGGCCGCTGGCATCCAACCAAATGGTGCATGATATCGAACGGATGATTGTACGTCATCCGGTGATTTCCCGTCAGGCGGCGCCAACCAGCCGTCGTACGGTGTTTAAGGACATCTGGATTGACCGTGATAAAATGTTGGTATATAAGGAAGAGAATCCATTGAATCTGACCAAAACAGAATACGATTTGCTGTTGAAGCTGATAGATTCTCAAGGAAAAGTGATCTCACGCGAGCAAATGATGCATGATATTTGGGAAACTGATTTTGTCGGCGGCAGCAACGTTGTGGATGTGCATGTCAAAAGTTTACGCAAGAAGCTGGACGATCGACCTGCGGAGCCTGAATATATTGCTACCGTAAGAGGTGTAGGATACAGATTGGCAGATTAAACAGAAGGTTATGACTATCGATGAATTACCGCCGGATGGAGACCATTCGGCGGTTTGTATATGGAGCCTAAGCTGACATTAGGTGTGACAGTTGACTTTATCGGGATATATACACTACAATCGGTAGTGTGAGGTGCTTCTTATGAAACGACTGAATTTTAAAGCTGGCGAAACCGGACTTAACCGATTCTTCGGGCCTCTGGAAGCCAAAATCATGGATATTTTATGGTCCACTTCGGATCGGAGTATCAAAGAAGTGCAGACCGCATTGGAGGGGGATCGTGACTTTAACTTCAATACGGTAATGACCGTGATGAACCGTTTAGTGGAAAAGGGGATTTTAAGCAAAAGCATACGCGGCAGAACGTCCTTATACCGTCCTGTTTTGAGCAGAGAAGAGTTTATGGATGAGCAATCCAAAGAGCTGAGTCACGAACTGGTGGATGAATTTGGTCCGCTTGCTGTTAACCATATGATTGATGCTCTGGAAGTAGCTGACCCGATTTTGATCGAACGTTTGGAACAAAAAATTAAACAATGGAAAAAGGATATGTAGACGATGTGGAAAACACGTTCTAAATTACTGTTTACAGCAGGCGCCTTGATTTCGGGTTTTGCCCTTATGCAGATGGGGATGTACGCCGGGCAGCATGTTTTCGGCTGGAAATTGAATTTTAACGTGTTTCAAATTTGCAGAAGTTTGTTGCAGCACTACGGAATCGGCTACATGGTGGATGCGCTCAGCGGGCTGGTTTTTGTAACCTTCGGCATCGCCGGAGGAGAAGCAGTAAGACAGTGCATGGCTACCAGAGCGGCTTTCCGCAGACTGCACCGAATGCGCGACCAGCCGCTGACCGAAGCACTGGGTGAGCGATATCGTGAACTCGGGACCGATCGAATTTGGGTCATTGATTATGCCAAGCCTGCTGCCTTCACCATGGGATTATGGAAGCCGCGCATTGTATTGTCCTCTGCACTGTTGTCCATGCTGGACAAGCATGAGGAAGAAGCGGTTATATACCATGAAGCCTATCATATGAAGCATTATGATCCATTGAAGACCTGGTTCCTGAAAATGTGCGCTACACAGCTGTTTTACTTGCCGGTGCTACGTCATATTACCAACCATTACAAGACGGCCCGTGAAATCTTGGCGGACAACGAAGCGATTCATCGAGCCGGTTCACCGGTTGGGATTGGGAGCGCATTGCTCAAGCTTCTGAGTGTGTCACCCGCTAATGCCCGTCTGGTAAACTCCGCCGCTTGTTCCTCTTTTGCAGAAACGTCCATTAATTATCGTATCTCACGCATTCTAGACCCTCAACAAAAGCCGACCATTCAGATGCCGTGGCGTTCGATTATGTTTTCAGGCTATGTACTCGTCATGCTAACGCTTATGTTTACACTGGCGTTAATCTAGTTGGGCAAGATGTATCATAGAAGGTGGCGCCTTGTGCGCTGCCGATTCTTGATATGTATAACACTACATTTTGTAGTGTTAATTATCTAATCCGTATACAAATTAAAGGAGATGAGCTTATGAATCAAACGCTTGCAAATATTGGATTGTTATTGGTACGAATTTTTACAGGAGTTATTTTTATCGTTCACGGTGCACAAAAGTTTCAGGGACTAGACGGAACCTCCGGCTTCTTCCAGAGTCTCGGACTCCCTGGCTGGATGGCCCCTGTAGTCGCTACGGTTGAGTTGGTTGGAGGGATTGCACTGGTTCTGGGTATCGGAACCCGGCTGGCTGGATTAGCATTGACCATCGTAATGATCGGTGTATTGCTGACTGCAAAAAAAGGACAGCCTTTTGGCTCGATTGAATTTGATCTCCTGATTTTGTTCACCAGTCTTCAGCAAGCCCTTGTCGGTGGACGCTTTCTGGCGGTGGATCAGTTGTTTGGCCGTAAAAAGGCTGAAAATAGTAACGTACAGGTCTAAATGTTCATATTACCGCATCCTTAGTCTCATAGGATGCGGTTTTTGTTTTGCTCCTTTGTGAAAATTCTTTGTAAATGATTTGCTACTTTCTGCCGATATAACTTACATGAAATGTAATGAAATAATATCGCTTTTTGAGCAAAGGGGAAGAAAGATACATGGCAACAACGCGAAAAAGAAAGACAATATGGACACTCAGGAACAAGTTAATTTTAGGATTTTTACTTGTTTTGCTGATTCCAAGTTTAAGTATTTCCATTGCAACCTATGAATCATCATATAATGCTATGGAAAAACAGCTTTACAGCAGTGCAAATCAGGGGGTAACGACGGCTAACTCCGTGATTGAATATGCAATCGCCAGTAAAATTGAAGATGTGAAGTATTTGGCGGAACGCCTCGACGGTTCGATGATTGACGGGCCAAACAGTCCCTTGATTCAGCCCAAGCTGATCCAATACATAGGCTTACACGAAGATGCGAAGGATATTTTTGTGGGAACACCGAAGGGACTCATGATCCGGGGGGTGCCCAAAAAGGACGAAGGGACATTTGATCCTCGCAAACGACCGTGGTACATCGAAGCGATGAAGCAACCGGGCAAGGTAGCGATCACCCCCGTTATCATCAACTCATCAGGTATTCCTGTAGTTATCGTATCTCAGACACTTTCCGACCAGTCTGGAGTGATCGGGATCTCTCTGAATCTGGAAAGTGTACGTAAACTGGCCTCCATCAAAGTGGGCCAAGAGGGGTATATCATCATTTTGGATCATACGAAGAAATTCGTGGTCCATCCTACGGCTAAAGCGGGTTCATCTCCTCAGGAGAATTCGCTTGATAGGTTGTACACTGCGCCGAGCGGGAATTTTAAATATATGCATGAAGGTCGCGAAAAATATTTGACCTATGTAACGAATGAGGATACCGGCTGGAAAATTGCAGGTACCTTCTATCAATCCGAGATTAACGATGCCACCGCTGCCATGCGTTATGTAACTATTTTCGTGCTGGCTGCCTCGTTGGTAATTGCGCTTATCGCGATTTTCCTAATTACCCGTTCTGTTCTGGTACCGATTCGTAAGCTGCAAAAATCAGCAGAACGAATCAGCGAAGGAGATTTGACGGGCGATCTGGAAACTGGAAAAACAGATGAGGTGGGCGAACTGTCTGCTCACTTTCAAACCATGGTGGATAGTTTGCGCACAATGATTCGAAGCGTACGCGAAACGACAGATCGGGTAAGTTCTTCAGCGGAGGAGCTGGCTGCGGGTGCAGATCAGACGACCCAAGCTATTGAGCATGTTACTATTGCTATTCAGGAAGTGGCTGTAGGTAGCGAACGTCAGTTACAAAGCGTCAAGCATGGTTCTGTAAGTATGGAGGGGCTGGCTCAGCAAGCAGCGAACGTATCCGAGCGTATGGTAGGTGTATCTGAACATGTGAAGATGAACGCCGAGTCGGCTCAGGAGGGCAGCAAGGCTGCTACGCAAGCTGTACAGAAGATGCATGACATCGACGAGACCGTTCATGATCTCGGACAGGCTATGGACTCCTTGAATGAGCGCTCCGGTGAAATTGTGAATATTATCAGTGTTATATCCGGTATTGCCAAACAGACCAATCTACTGGCATTGAATGCATCCATTGAGGCCGCACGCGCTGGGGATAATGGCAAAGGATTTGCCGTGGTTGCTACGGAGGTGCGTAAGCTGGCTGAAGAATCTGCCAAATCGGCTACCTTGATCTCGGAGCGCATTGAAGCGATGCAGATGGATATGAACCATGCTTTGGGCGCGATGCAACAAGCGCGGACACGGGTAACGGAAGGTATTAATTCGGTAACCACGTCCGAGCATTCCTTTGCAGAAATCAGCCAGGCCGTGGAACGCGCGATGGAGCATATCCATGACATTACCGGAGTGACTCAGGACATGGCACAGGGGACTGTAAGTGTCGTGGATATTATGAGCGATATTTCCCACATTTCGGACGAGGCAGCGAGCAACACGGAGTCGATTTCCGCGGCGGCTGAGCAACAGCTTGCTTCCATCGAGGAAATTGCTTCATCCACAGCAGACCTGAGCCAAATGGCAGAAGAGCTACGCGAACTGGTTGGACGTTTCAAAATTGAAGAAAAATCCTGAAATAATAAAAAGCGCCTGGATAACGGAGATTATATTCCGTATCCAGGCGCTTTTTTTGATGTTTATCATAACCTTGGTTAACCAAGGTTCGCAGGTTTAGAAGTCACCGTTAAACGACTTGCGGCGATTTAGACGGAAACGGGCACCCCGTGAGCTGTTGAACGGATGCAAAGAACTTCTCTGAAACATATTGTTCAGAATCAGTGCGAAAATGACCAGTACAGTTCCGGACAGTTCATAACGGCTAATGGCATAGCCTTGGAAATACATAAGAATCAGCGTGGTAATCGGTACAAAATTAATAAATAAAATTCCGTTCAGCGGAGACAGCTTGCGGATTCCAGCATTCCAGCTCAGCAAAGCCGCTAGCCCTGGAAGCAGGATCATAAAGCTCATTTCGTATTTGACTGACCATACGTGTTGCCAATCCGGTACCGTAATCCAGTTGAAAGCAGAGGCAAAGGTCACGACTACAAAAGAGACCAGAGTTCCAAGCAGGCAGGTCAAGGTTGAATATCGAAGAGTAGACCACCCTGCAAAATGACTGCCTCCCATGGAATATACGACCCATCCGACAACACCTACGAAAATAAGCAGCAGTGCCAATAAATGTTGTCCGGCAAGCGTGAAAAAGGTCCATTTACCGTTCGTGATGACCAGTAATGCCCCAGCCAGCGCAATCACCATGCTGATCAATGTGTATTTTGGAGGCATTTTACGGGTCATGATCCACACCATTGCAATGGAGATCATCGGCATTAGCACTTCCATAATGGCAGCTACAAGGGTACCTGCTGCCCCCATCGCGTGTTGTCCCTGAAAAACGGCCATATTATAAATGGTAAATCCCATAGTTCCGAAGAACAATAACACCTTGCCCTTGCCCTCAAAGCGAAATGCAGTCCGTCCCTCTTTGAGCCACAATAGCACAATTAATATGAGTGTAACCGATAAATAGCGCAAAAATGAAAAGTACAGTGGATTAATATGCTGTAATGCAATGTGCGAAACCGGAAACATCGCCCCCCAGGACATACTGGCGATCAGGCATAGTAAAGATCCGGTCATGATCTGTTTGTTCATGGTGTACAAAAGCTCCTCCTTGCCGGTTTCAGCGGACATATCTTATGGACACATCATAAAGGATAGGAAGCTGTTGGTAAAATGATTGAAAATAAACATTATGATCATTTAAAATGATAATAAGTGACAAGGTGCGTCAATTATGATGGACCTTGCCCTTCACAATAAGGGGGAGCAGTAGTGGATCTGAACGATTTAAACATCTTCCAGACGGTAGCTGCCCATGGCAGTGTCAGCAAGGCAGCAGCCGAGCTTAGCTATGTACAGTCCAATGTAACGGCCAGAATCAAACTGCTGGAAAAGGAACTACAAACACCTTTATTTTATAGGCATAAGCGGGGCATGATCCTCAATGCTGAGGGCAAGCGTCTGTTGCAATATACGAAAAGCATTTTATCGCAATTTGAGGAAATGAAGCATGCGTTTCAGAACACCTCTGCACCTTCAGGGGTACTGGAGATTGGTATCGTAGAGACTGTCATTGCCCTTCCGGCCATTTTACATGCTTACTACAGTAAGTATCCGGATGTCGAATTGTCCCTCAAGGCCGGGGTTACGGAGTCACTGGTGCAGGAAGTTGCAGAGATGCGGCTGGATGGAGCCTTTGTGACCGGGCCGGTTAAGCATCCGCTCATTGAACAGTTTGATGTATTTCAGGAAAAGCTGGTCCTCGTATCCCAAGGAGATGACTTTTCCGTGGACGATTTTACAACTCGTCCGCTTCTGCTATATAAAAAAGGCTGCGGCTATCGGGGAAGACTGGAAACATGGCTCAAAATGGAGGGGATTATTCCCAAGCAAATCATGGAGTTTGGGACATTTGAGACGATTATCGGGAGTGTAGCGGCAGGCATTGGAATGACCGTTTTTCCCGAATCCTCGATCAGCGGGCTGGTGGCTCAAGGCCTTGTGTGTGGTCATGCTATGCCTGAGCCTTACAATGAAGTGACAACGGTGTTTATCCGCCGTAAGGAAGCCTTCGTTACCAGTACATTGCAGTCCTTTATAGATGAAATTATCACTCAGACAGAGGCGTAGCTTTATCGCTTGGGCTCGGGTACAATGAGAGGGATTTGATCCCATTGTTCATCCTGAAGGAGGGCTATTATGTTTACAATATATCCGGCTGCTTCCCGCTTCAGCTTCGATAAGGGATGGCTGCGGGGGAGCCACAGCTTTTCATTCGCAGAGTATCAGGATGAGAACAATACAGCGTTTGGTCCTATGCGTGTCTGTAATGACGATGTCATCACACCGGGCCGGGGCTTTGGAGCGCATCCGCACAGCGATATGGAGATTGTCTCCATTGTGCTGTATGGGGAGCTGCGCCATGAAGACAACCGTGGACATGTGGCGGTGACCCGTTTTGGAGGCATTCAGCGAATGTCAGCGGGCAACGGCATCATTCATACGGAGCACAACGCTTCGCAAACCGAGGATGTGAGTCTGCTGCAATTGTGGTTTAGTCCGCACACGAGAGGACTGCAACCTTCCTATGAGACTACAGCGTTCAATCCTGAACGTCTGCACGGTCAGCTTCTGCCTGTCGTTGCTGGAAAGCGTGTACCCGGCACGGAGGGTGAAATAGCTTCAATCAATCAGGATTTAACGATTTATCTAAGCAAGCTTCAGCCCGGTGAACAAGTCGAATTCACACAGGACGAGGGTCGGCGCGTGTTCCTGTTCGTCATCGAGGGCTCACTGCGTGTCAACGGTGAACATCTTCTGCAGGGGCGAGATTCTGCTCGTATAGAGGAGGAGCCGAAGCTATCACTGAAGGCAGAGGATTCTGTTTTTTATATGTTGATTGATTTGCCCTAAAAGGAGGTACGCACTATGGCGCAGCAGGAAACATGGCTGATCAAACATGCCGTCACGGGGCGCAGCTTCGCTGACAGCCGCAAGCAGCGTTTGGTTTGTCGTTTGGAATTGGCGGACGGCGTGTTTTGCTTCACGCTTCAAGAGTTGCCCCGTGAGGCAGCAGAGGCGATTGTGCGTTTCAGCGAGGAGCTGAACGTATTTCGTTTTGTAACACCCGCAGACGGCGGAACCGTGGTAAAACATTGGTATTACGTCACCCCGGAAAGTGTGCAATATCATGCTCAGATCGGTGAGCTTACGTTCGAAGCCGGTTCTGAGATTGAATACCATCCCGAGGAGTATTGGGGAGATTAAATCTTCTTGATCATAAATGTTCGGATGTATAATTGATTTTCGAAGGCTCTGCATCATTGCAGGGTCTTTTTGTTATGTGTTCAAGATAGTGAGCTCATTGGATACATAATCCTTTGCAGGCTGGTACATCCTATGTGTCATATTACCTGTTTGTTCATTCGCAAAGGGGGATAACAATGAAGAAAGGGCGCTTTCCCAAGTTGCCAAAGCTACCGTGGAGCCGGAGAGCGGTTCCAGCCGCTGAACGCAAAACACGAAATGCTCGTGTGCCCAAAGGGCTGCCTGAGTCTTCATGGCTAGAAGAGCCACTGCGTAGCAGTCTGGAAGACAATAGGGTCGCATTGCGTGATATTTTCAAGGAATGCTCTGATATCGTCTACCGAGAGCTCATGATTTCCCCTGAACGAAAAGGGTTGCTGGCATATTTTGAAGGCACGGTAAAATCAGAAGATTTGCAGGATCATATCCTGCGGCCTGTCATCTTGGGCATGATGCTCAAGGACCCTGAAGTGAACGGCAAATTGGAGCCGTTGGATGAGACTCGTATCTCCATGTCCCAGACCAAAACGATGGACGAATGGAAGTTGGTATCGGCAGCGATACTGGACGGCAATGCCGCTCTGTTCGTAGATGGAACGGCTCGTGCTTATATTTTCAGCGCCAAGGGAGGCGTCCGCCGTGGCGTGGAGGAGCCGCAGACCGAGGCCGTTATTCGCGGGCCGCGTGAGGGCTTCACGGAGACACTCCGCGTGAATACGGCACTGCTACGATTCAAGCTGAAGACCTCCAAGCTCAAGATGCACAGTATAACCCTCGGAACAGAAACTCAAACGAGCGTCGTCCTTACCTATGTTGAAGGGATCATAGATCCGAAGCTGGTGGAAGATGTTAAAAAGCGCCTCAGCGATATAAAAATTGATGGTGTTCTGGAGACTGGGTATATTGAGGAACTGATTGAGGATCATCCGTATTCGCCGTTTCCGCAAATGGAGTACACGGAACGACCGGATACCGTCACCGCGCAATTACTGGAAGGACGTTTTGCCATTTTTGTGGACGGAACGCCTTTTGCCCTGATTGGACCAGTCACGATGTGGCAGATGATGCAAGCGAGCGAGGATTATTACGAGCGCTTTTTCATCAGTAATATGGTGCGCTGGATTCGTTTTCTTTTTCTCATCATGGCTCTCTTTCTGCCAGCATTATATGTAGCGGTGACGACCTATCATCAGGATATGCTGCCGACGACGCTCATATTGAGTATTGCGGCGGCTCGGGAATCCATCCCTTTTCCGGCTTTGGTGGAAGCGTTGATGATGGAGGTTTCTTTCGAGGCATTGCGGGAAGCAGGGATTCGTCTCCCTAAAACGGTCGGTCAGGCCGTCAGTATCCTTGGCGCGCTCGTTATTGGGCAGGCCGCAGTGCAGGCTGGGATCGTATCGGCGCCAATAGTCATTGTTGTGTCGCTCACAGGTATTGCGTCGTTTACTATACCGCGTTTTAATTTCGCCATCACGGTTCGTCTGCTGCGGTTTCCAATCATGCTGATGGCAGGTTTATTTGGATTGTTTGGCATCATTATTGCAATAACGCTCATTGCGATACATCTAACCAAGCTAACATCGTTTGGTGTCCCTTACATGAGTGGTTATAGCCCGTACAACCATATGGATCAAAAGGATATTATTGTCCGTGCGCCTTGGTGGAAAATGACCAAACGTCCTTCATGGATTGGTAAAGTCAATAACAAACGAGCGAAGAAAAAGATGAATGGATCGCCTAAAACCGAGGAGGGATGGTGATGAAGCCCACATTGAATACACAGCAAATGCGTAAAGCGGGCGTACTCTGTTGTCTACTGCTTTGTTCTGTTCTTTTGGGAGGATGTTGGGATCGTCGCGAGGTGAATGATGTGGCCTTTGTGATGGGGACCGCACTGGATAAGGAAGGCGATCAATACCGGGTAACGATGCAAATCGCTCTGCCCGGACAACTCGGCTCCACGGGCAGCACAGGCGGAGGGGGAGGTACAAGCGGTACGAAATCCTACTATTTGGAGTCCAAAACAGGTCCAAGCTTTCGGGGAGCAAGCACCGAGGAACAGCGCGGGGTTTCGCGAACACTCAATTACTCCCATCGGCGAGTGTTGCTGTTCGGCGAGGCGCTGGCACGAGAAGGAATTAGCAAAATGATGGATGTACTGGCACGTGTCCCGCAGAACCGTCTCTCGTCCCTAGTTGTGATCACGAAGGGCTCAGCGATGGAACTGCTTCAAGCCGATGCTCCGATAGAGCAATATCCAGCAGAAATGGTGCGTGAGCTCAATTTTTCCTATATGAAAAACCCTCGTTCTGTTAAACTTCTGATCAATTCCATCCTGCTGGAAGGCATTGACCCGGTGGTACCTGTGATGTCTTTGGTCAAAAATGGACCCCCTAGTCTTAAGGACCAGAAGACGAATATTCAGGTCGATGGACTGGCTGTATTTCGCCAAGACAGATTAACAGGGATTATTGATAACCACCTCAGTCGGTTTCTGCTGTTGGGTATGGAGCAAGCCAAGGAAACAGAAATTTTTATCCCCCCTCCCAAAGGCAGAGGTTACATATCTGTGCATCTCATCGAAAATAAAGTTCATATCGAGCCCTTTATTCGGGGGGACGAAATTCGAATGACGGTTCATATGAACTGCAATGGGAATGTGAAGGAAAATGAGACAAGCTTCGATATTTCCAAAGAGGAAAATTTGAAGTGGCTGGAGCAGCAGACAGCCGAGGAGATCAAGAGGGAGCTGGGAGAGGCTGTTCATGTGATTCAGCAAAAGTATCATTCAGACGTACTTGGTTTGGGCCGGGCTATCATTACGAGTCACCCGGATGAATGGATACGGATTAAATCCAAATGGGAACAACTTTATCCCAAGGTGGAGGTCAACATCAACCCGGTCGTGCATATTGAGAATATCGGTGCAGTCTCCAAACCATTCGGGGTTAAAAAGGAGCAAATCCAGCATGAATAAAGTATTTCTGTTACCTTTATTGCTGGCTATGATCTTCATGTATCTGGTTGACCGTAAAAAAATTAACAATGCACCCGTCGTCAATCGTTGGGTTTCCCGCGTACTGTACGTTATTAGTATTGGTATTTGGATTTTCGGAACATCTACGAAAAGCACTGTTTATGTAGCTACATGGCTGACCCGTTTTATTGACATGTGGCTCCCCACTGCGTTGTAAAATTGTGTAATGGATGCCTGCGGGCAAAGGAGGATGTACCTGCATGAAACAGTTCACAACCAGACAAATTGTGCTGCTTGGTGTATTGATGGAGTCTGGTATCACCCTTATACATGCTCCAGCGCAGGCAGCAGATTACGCGAATCAGCATGCCTATTGGACCTGTGCGGTGGCGGCTATCGTGCTATGCTTGCCGATCTGGGCGATGTTGAAACTCAAGCGCCGTTTTCCCGATCAAGATCTGATGCAGGCGATGGTGAGCGCTCACCCTGTGCTGGGCCGTATGCTGCTTGCAATCTACTTTATCTTATTCCTGATCATTTTTGCGCGGGATTTGCGAATTATTACCGATCTAGTGGAAGTGGTGCTTTTGCCGCTGACTCCGATTGTGGTCACTTCTCTTATTGTGCTGTTGACTCTGGTATTTATGGCTAAAGGCGGAGTAAGCACCATTGTGAATATGACCGAGATTTTTATACCGCTGTTGATTGTAACACTGTTGACCATGCCGCTTTTTTTTGGGCGTAATATGGATTTTTCGGTGCTGAGACCCTACTTGCATCCAGAAGTAGAGGGAGTGATCAAGGGGAGTTGGCGAATGCTGGGGTATATGGCCGATATCATGATCGTTCCCTTTGTGATTTCTGGGAAGAGCTACAATGGGCGTAGTGCGTGGTTTGGGCATTTGATCGGAACCTCTTTTCTGATCATGTTGGTGTTGCTGTCGGAGTTGGTGATTGGAGTTCCTATCTTGTCACGATTGTTTTATCCATCGTATGAACTGGTGCGTCAATTGCAGCTCACGGACTTTCTGGATCGGTTCGACTTGTTCGTGGCAGCACTGACCGTACCAACCTTTCTAACGAAGATTGGAATTGATTTGTACGTTACTAGTTTGGCGGTTAAGCGTATGTTCGCCCATGCTTGGGGGAGTCTGATGGTTTGGCCCGTAGGTTTGCTAGGGTATGTCTGTTCGTTTATGCTGTTCTCCAACATCGTACAAATTTATGATTTCAGCCGGGAGTGGACTGCGGTGATGGTCATTTTTTTTGTATTCATGCCCTTCTTGCTGTGGATGTTGCTTCGGCCCAAATTGAAAGGGAGAGGCGACGATGATAAGTCATCTTCTGGCAGGGAGAGGGATAGAAGTGATCAGAAAGAAGGCCAGCAGGAAAGCGAAACAGGACACGCCCACTTATAAGTTTACTGTATTTAGCGGAAAAGTAATTCTTATTTGTCTTTTGCCTCTCTAATTGTATACTTGGTAGAAAGAAATACGACTTCTACAAGGGAGGCAACAGCATGGCACAACGCATGACAGGTAAGAGAGTCGCTCTTGCCGGTCCCCGTAAAGCAGAAGAAATGGCGCTGCTAGTTATGAAGATGGGGGGCGAGCCAGTAGAGCGCCCGGCCCAGGGTACGGTTTTTCTGGATGATATTGAGCTTCGCAACGCTGTTGTATCGTGGGTGAAGAACCCTCCAGACTGGTACATCTTCACGACCGGTATGGGACTGGATGCTCTGTTCGATATGGCGGAGGATATGGGCGTGGCCGAGCAGATTATAGAGCTACTGCAATCCTCCAACATTGCAGCACGGGGCTACAAGACGGTCAATGGACTCAAAAAGCGTGGCTTTACGCCAGCAGTACGGGACGAGGACGGAAGTTTGATCGGGCTGACACGGGCCTTTGCCCCCTATGATCTGAAGGGGAAGGAAGTGCTGTTACAACTGCATGGAGATCCGGCCCCCCGGTTGGTAGAGTGGCTGAATGAGCAGGGCGCAGTGACCCGCCAAGTACTTCCTTATAGGCATATCCCACCTGAAGAAGCAAAATTGCAGGCGTTACTAGATGATGTTATCAATCGTAAGATTGATGCTGTTACGTTCACGAGTGGCCCGCAAATCCGATTTTTGGCCCAATATGCCAGAGAGCAAAATCGCATCGAGGATTTATTGGACGCTTTTCGTGAGGATGTAATTGCTGTATCGGTAGGCAAGGTGACCGCGCAATCCATTTTGGAAGAAGGGATTGAACGAATTGTATTTCCAACTGAAGAGCGCATGGGAGCGATGATGGTAGAGCTGGGCAAATATTTTGAGCATAGCGATTTGGCGCATGGCTACGGTCTGAAGAGTGTGAACGGTCATTTGAAATGAGCTGGAAATGATAAATGCAGTAAGCCAAAATGAACTTATATTTACTAATCCAGCGTAAAATAAAGATAAGGGCCTACGAGGTCTTTATCTTTTTTTGTTGGACATGCATCGACAAAGTTTTTTGTTATAGCGAAAATATTTATCTAATATAATGAATAAGTTTCGATGCATGATATTGAGGACAGGAGCTGAGACGTTTATGAATTCTATTTGTGTATTTGCAGGGTCCAGACCTGGGCATTCATCGGTATATGTTGAGGCGGCAGGCAAGCTGGGTGAAGCTATGGCTCGCCAACATATCCGTCTGATCTATGGTGGTTCCAGCAGAGGACTGATGGGTAAGGTGGCGGATGGACTGCTGGCGGGTGACGGCCAGGTCACCGGTATTATGCCTACCCTGTTATTTGATGCAGAAATCATTCATCGGGGAGTTACCGAGTTTATTGAGGTAGCAAGCATGCATGAACGTAAAGCGGCGATGAGTGAGATGGCCGATGCGTTTATAGCCCTTCCGGGTGGCTTGGGAACCTTTGAAGAGCTGTTCGAGGTATTATGCTGGGCGCAAATTGGCATTCATCGCAAGCCTATTGGGCTGCTAAATGTGAATGGATATTTTGACCCGTTGGTAGAAATGGTACGTCATAGCGTTCAGGAAGGGTTTACTGGGGCCGATCATCCAGCATTACTGAGCATCTCTGCGGTCCCGGACGAATTGCTGCATATGTTAAAAAATAAAGCAAAGAACTTAAAATAAAGCTTTTTTCGTGCTTGCACAACTGATTGAGGCAAGGTTATGATAAGACCCATAATCAAATAGCGGACAGACAAGGTGCCTTTGCGGTTGAGCAAAGGGTAACAGGGAATCGGGTGCAAGTCCCGAGCGGTCCCGCCACTGTAAGGAAGAGGATTCTTTTAAATGGTCACTCGTACAAAACGGGGAAGACGAGAGAATCCGTTGATGCCAAGCCAGGAGACCTACCTTGATCTGTATGCACCGTTAACCTTCGCGGAGAGGATGGGTGTACGAAATCAGGAAATCAGGCACACGTTGCTTTTTCCATGTTGGTTACAGGTTTGCGTGGATATGAACGTGCAGCAGCGTTTGAAGCGCAAACAAAACAGATGGAAAACAACGGCAGATTGGGGGAGACAAGAACTGTCTTCTTACGCTGTTTCGTCTGGTAAGAGAGATACGTACATAGAAACCCCATCCGGGCAGGATGGGGTTTTTTTGAGTTGCAGGATGCCACAAATTATTGAAATAGATAGTATAGCTGCCCTGAAAAGGATGATAGGAGGAGCACGATGAGCCCATTAGGAAAATTGCTGGTGATTGGATTTGGACCAGGAGATATGGAACATATCACAAAACGGGCGTTGGATGCGCTGGCCGAAAGTGAGGTCATTATCGGCTACAATACCTACGTTGATTTGATCCGTCCGTTGTTGAACGGCCAGGAGATTGTACGCACAGGGATGACAGAAGAAGTGAGCCGTGCGCAGGAGGCGGTTCGCCAAGCAGAGATGGGCAAGAAGGTAGCCGTCATTTCCAGTGGAGATGCAGGAGTCTATGGTATGGCAGGGCTAGTGTACGAAGTGCTGATGCAAAAAGGCTGGCGTCGCGAGGACGGGGTTGAGGTGGAAGTTGTGCCTGGGATCTCGGCTATTCAATCCTGTGCTTCGTTGTTGGGAGCGCCGGTTATGCATGATGCTTGCACGATCAGTCTGAGTGATCATCTAACCCCGTGGGAAACGATCGTGAAGCGTGTAGAAGCTGCGGCTTCGGCTGATTTTGTGATTGCATTATACAACCCGCGTAGTGGTCGACGTACTCGCCAGATTGTGGAGACGCAGTCCATTTTACTTCGTTATCGTGATCCGCAAACTCCAGTTGGGCTGGTGAAGAGTGCTTATCGTGAACGTCAGCAGGTTATTGTAACGACGCTGGAAGATATGCTGAACCATGATATCGGGATGCTGACGACCGTAATCATCGGCAACTCCTCGACGACAGTGTATGACGGCTTAATCGTGACTCCGCGCGGCTATCAGCGTAAATACACGCTGGACGCGACCGAACAGGTGCTCAAACCGCATCAGCGGCTTCGCACGGAAGCGGAGCCGTGGTCGCTGGGCGCGCAAGAGGATCGCGCGCTGGATACACCGCAGGGAGGCGGAGCTTTGACTGCGCCTCCCGAGCCTTCCGCGAGCGGCGCTGCGGTTGCCACGCAGGTACGCCCGCAAGCGATGGCTGCCGTGCAGGCTGCGCCTGCGAAGCAAACCGGGACGGCTCCAGCCTCGCTGGCAGCAGAGGCACTAAGCCGCCTCGCTGTCGGCGGCAAGCTGCCGGGCGAAGCCAACGCTCGCTGGAGCGGGCAAGCGCCTGCCGCCCAGAGCGCCGTCGGAACGGCAACGGTGGCCGGAGCAGGGGCTACGGCCGGGATGGAGACAGGCGGCTTTGGCAAGCCTGCGCTGTTTGAGGTGGGGGTTTCCCCTGGCGTGGGAAACAAGAAGTTCACTGCTCGGCAGATGGCCCTGCTTGCCGAGGTAGCGGGTGATGATGGCGAGCTGGAATACACGCCAGATCATCAGATCGTGCTGCGCGTGCCGTGCGCAGACCCCGAGGAACTGGTCGGACGGCTGCGGGATGAACGATTCATTGTCATGCCGATCGGCGATGTGTTTAAGGTGAAAGCATGTGACTTCTGCAATATGGAGAAAGATGATGCGGTGCCTGTGGCTGAGCAATTACAGGTTGTACTTGGCGGATTACAGGCACCCAAGGAAACGAGCATTGCTTTGAACGGATGCGGCATGGCCTGCTATGGAGCGGTGCTGGAGGATATCGGAATTGTCTATCGCAAGGGAGGATACGATCTGTTCCTCGGCGGCAAAAAATTTGGCCGCAATGCTCATGCCGCTCAGCCCGTAGCGGAAGGAATCCCGGGTGATCAGATTACAGATATTATCGAGAACATTATTGCTGAATATAAGGAAAAAGGGCATCCGAACGAGCGTTTTCATAAATTTTTCAAACGTGTAGGCATCGTTGCGGGTTTCCGGCATGAAGATGCACCGGCGACAGTAGAAGTGAACGCGGTTTGTGGTGATTAGAGGGTTGGTAGGCTTGATGAACCGGATACAAGCATATATATAAATAGGGCGTCAGATAGGCTATCCCTATAATGAGGAGGAAAACACAGCAGTGGATGCAATATTGTTGGTTGGACATGGAAGTCGGGACCCAGAGGGTAATCAGGAACTACTGGAATTTGCGCAAGCGGTGGCAGATCGAGCGCCAGGTACGTGTGTAGAAACCTGTTTCCTGGAGTTGGCTCGCCCAAGTATTGCCGAAGGAGTACAGGCGTGTGTGGAGAAAGGGGCGACGCGCGTCGTTTTTATTCCGATTATTTTGTTCGCAGCAGTGCATGCCAAAATTGATATTCCAATGGCAATCGACCGGGCAAAGGCAAAATACCCGCAGGTGGAATTTGTATACGGACGTCCGATTGGCGTTCACGAAAAAATCGTTAGCATACTGCTAAACCGCTTGAAAGAGGCCCGCCCTGTTGCAGTTCCTGCAGGGATGAACAGTGCTGTAGAGGCATCTGCCGAGGTATCTGACGAAGAAACAGCGGTACTTGTATTAGGACGCGGAAGTAGCGATCCAGATGCGAACAGTGACTTTTTCAAAATCACTCGTATGCTGTGGGAAAAGCTTTCTTATACGTGGGTCGAAAGCAGCTTTATCGGTGTAACGCAGCCTTCTTTTCCCGATGGCCTAGAGCGTTGTGTACGATTGGGGGCCAAAAAGATTATCGTGCTTCCGTATTTTCTGTTCACGGGTGTGCTGATTAAGCGCATTGGAGAAATGACTCAGGAATTCGCCGAGGCTCACCCTGCATTACAAGTGGAAATGGGCGGATACTTTGGCTTCCATCCTCAATTAGTTGAGCTGGTGCTGGAGCGAGCTAACGAAGGCTTGTTCGGCAAGGTTACGGCTAATTGCGATAATTGCCAGTTCCGTCTGGAAGCGCAGGAGCACCACCATCATCATCACGACCATGACCACGATCACCATCACGACCATGAGCATGAACATCACCACCATCATGCACATGAGCATCATCATGATCACCATGAACACAGCCACGATCATACTCATGAGCATGTCCATGCTCACAGCCATGACGACCATGATCACCATCACGATCATTCACATGCGCCGTCTGTAGTGAATGTAACCGGGCAGGTGAATGGCTCATGATTTTTATGCTATGCGGAACGAGCGATGCACGGGAATTGGCGCTGCAAATCCGTGACACCGGCTTTAACGTATTGACCTCAGTCGTAACCGAAAGCGCGGCGGCCAGCTTGTCCGAAGCAGGGCTGGACGTACGTACAGGCCGAATGACAGCCAATGAAATGGGTGCAATGATTCGGGAGAAGGGGATACAGGCCGTTGTTGATGCCAGTCATCCTTTTGCAGAGGAAGCACATGCGAATGCGATGACAGCTGCTCGCGAGACTGGAGTTCCTTATATTCGCTACGAGCGAACGGGACTGGTGTATGACAATCATCCATTGCTCCATATTGTGTCTTCTTATGAAGAGGCCGCATTAATTGCTAAGCAACTCAAAGGCTCTGTCATGCTTACGACGGGCAGTAAGACGCTTGGCACGTTCACCAAGCATTTACTTGGAGACCCGGAGATTCGTCTGGTTGCACGTATGCTGCCGCGTCTGGACAATATGGAGAAGTGCGGCGAACTGGGAATGGAGCAAAAAAATATTATTGCCATGCAAGGGCCCTTTTCGCGTGAGATGAACGAAGCATTGTACAAGCACTTTGGTACGACCGTGATGGTCACCAAGGAAAGCGGACGCACGGGAGCAGTGGATGAGAAGGTTCAATCTGCTCTGGACCTGGGTATTCACGTCATTTTGATTTCCAGACCAGAAGTAGAGTTTGGAACGGTATTTGATCATTTCGACGGAGTAATTGATGCATTGCGCACAGCAACAGGGAAGCCTTTTATGTGAGTTGAGTCAAGTCCCTACGTGTTCAGTTAATCCAGAACGATTGCTGGCATGTATCTAAAATATAGTCATCTTAAAATACGTGTTTTAATAGAAATATCTGTTATTTCAATACACGAGCAGTTATTTTTCCTAAACTAATTTTTCATAAGGGAGTGGGTCGATACCATGGACTTTAAAACAGACTTTAAACCGCTAACGGTACAGCCGCAGGAGATTGAGGGTAAAAGCTTCGCGATGATCACAGAAGAATTGGGAGAGCACCCATTTACAGCCGAACAATATCCCGTCGTACAGCGTGTCATTCATGCATCTGCTGACTTTGAGCTGGGCCGCAGCATGGTATTTCATCCAAAAGCCATTGAGGCCGGAATTGCAGCTATTCGCGCAGGACAGCCAGTGGTGGCAGATGTGCAGATGATTCAGGCGGGATTGAGCAAGGATCGCATCCGTCAATTTGGCGGGGATGTTCATGTGTACATATCTGACCCGGACGTGATGGAAGAAGCCAAAAGGCTGAACACGACACGTGCCATTATTTCGATGCGCAAAGCGATTCAGGCGGGCGAAGGTGGAATCTATGCGATTGGCAATGCGCCGACAGCATTGCTGGAGCTGATTCGTCTGGTGAAAGAAGGAGCGGCTAAGCCTGGACTGGTGATTGGTATGCCCGTTGGTTTTGTATCGGCGGCAGAATCCAAGGACGAGCTGCGCAAGCTGGATATTCCGTTCATTACGAATATTGGACGCAAGGGCGGCAGCACGATTGTCGTAGCAGCATTGAATGCAATCTCCTTAATGGCTGTCCGCTAGATGCGATTGTCCGTTTGCTGTATCATGAAATGAATTAGAGCATGATCAGCAGAAGAGGTTAAGGAGGAATTGGCATGGAAAAGGAAGCGGCGTCCGCCGACAGGCCCAAACGGATGAAAAGTGGTGAAGCTCCCGCGCCGGACAAGCCGATGCGGTCAGGCTTTACGACGGGGGCCTGTGCGGCTGCAGTAGCCAAAGGAGCGGTACAACTGCTCATTACCGGCATACCGCCGAAGGAAGCGGTGATATCGCTGCCCGCGGGTTTCGATCATGCGTTTGAGCTGATCGAGCCTGTGTTGGATGCGGACGAAGCTTCCTGCACGACGATCAAGGACGGTGGCGATGACCCGGATGCCACGCATCAGGCGAGAATTAGCGCCTCTGTTAGCTGGCGCGAGGAGCCGGGCATTGAGCTGGACGGCGGCATCGGCGTCGGACGGGTAACGAAGCCCGGTCTACCTGTGCCTGTCGGGGAAGCAGCGATCAATCCGGTGCCGCGCCGGATGATTACGGAGGCCGTATCTGGCGTGCTTGAGGAGCACGGATCGGCCAAAGGTGTCCGTGTCGTCATCAGTGTGCCAGACGGCGAAGAAATCGCCAAAAAAACGCTGAACGGGCGACTTGGCATTCTTGGCGGTATTTCCATACTGGGCACACGCGGTGTAGTCGTTCCGTTCTCTACGTCTGCTTATAAAGCCAGCGTGGTGCAGGCTATATCGGTTGCACAAGCGATGAACTGCGAGGAAATTGTCCTGACCACAGGCGGCAGCAGTGAAAAATATGCGATGCAAATGTATGATCAGCTGACGGAAGAAGCCTTTATTCAGATGGGCGACTTTGTCGGCTTTGCAGTCAAGCACGGTAAACGATTGGGAATGAAAAAGATTATTCTCGTCGGTATGCCCGGCAAGCTGTCGAAGGTTGCTCAGGGTGTCATGATGGTTCACTCCAAGAGCGCTCCGGTGGATTTTGGATTTCTGGCCCAGGTTGCGCGTGAGGCAGGTGTGGACGAGTCGCTTGCAACGGCAGTAGCTGAGGCGAATACAGCTACGCAGGTAGCAGATATGATGACCGAAGCGAATGCGCTGAGCTTTTTTGAAAAGTTATGTACCTATGGGTGTCAGCATTGTCTGGAGCATGCAGGTGGTGGAATCACTGTGGAAATGGTACTGGTAACGCTGAAAGGGAACGTGCTGGGGAGGGCGAGAGTCGGTGAGTAGAGTAATTCGTGTCATTGGTATCGGTGAAAATGGAGCGGCAGGTCTGTCGCAGGAGACGCTGGAACAAATTGAGCGTGCTGACCTGCTGGTGGGTGGTGAGCGCCAGCTAGCCTTTTTCGAGGCAGCCGCAGGGGAAAAACGAACATTAAAGAGCGGCTTATCCGCCGTGGTGGAAGAATTGGGACGGTTGCGTGAGCACAAGGATATTGTCGTGCTTGCGTCAGGTGATCCGCTTTTTTTTGGAATTGCAGGCTATTTGTCTGCCAAGCTGGGGGCTGAGCACCTGGATATTTTACCACATCTCAGCTCGGTTCAACTGGCATTTGCGCGTCTTGGTGAAAGCTGGCAGGATGCGGTGCTGGAAAGTGTGCATGGTCGTCCAATGACCGGACTAGCGCAGCGGATCGACGGACAGAACAAGGTCGCGCTGCTAACGGACGACCGGAATGACCCGGCCGCAGTCGCTGCCTATTTACTGCATTATGGCATGACGGAATATGATGCCTTTGTCGGCGAGCATTTGGGAGGACCGGATGAGGCGTATCGGCATTATACGCTGGAAGAGATGGCGCAGGGAACCTTCCAACCCCTGAACGTGGTTGTTTTGCGTCGCCGTAAGGGAGAAGACGTGCCAGCAATTCGCCGGGGATTTGGCTTTGAGGATGCGGAATTTCACCAGCGCAAGCCGGAAAAAGGGCTGATCACGAAGCGTGAAGTGCGCGTATTCAGCTTGTCCGAGCTGCGATTGACCGAGCGAAGCATCGTATGGGACATCGGCGCAGGCTCAGGTTCTGTAGCTGTGGAATGTGCGCGGCTGGCCAAGTACGGGCAAGTGTTTGCCATTGAGAAGAATGAAGGCGATCTGACCAATGTGGAAGCGAATAAGGTCAAATTCCGCACTGATTTTCCAGTGATTCATGCCAAAGCGCCTGCCGGATTAGACGAGCTGCCAGACCCCGATGCCGTGTTTATCGGCGGGAGCGGAGGAGAACTGGCAGAACTGATTCGTCTGTGCGCTTCCCGTCTGCGTAAGGATGGACGAATTGTAGTGAATGCTGCAACCATTGAGACGCTGCATGACGGTATGAAAGCGATGCAAGCCGCAGGACTCGAAACTTCGGTGACGTTACTGCAAACAGCGCGTAGCAAGCCGATTTTGAATATGACTCGTTTTGACGGACTCAATCCGATATATGTCATCACAGGACAGCCGCCGATAGACGTGGCTGACGGAGCAGCAGGGGAGTAAGCTGGTAAATCAAGAGGGGGAGAGACAGCATGAATACGGCGGCAGTAGGAACACTTTACGGCGTAGGCGTGGGGCCGGGTGATCCCGAGCTGATCACAGTCAAGGCGTACCGGATGATTCAGGAATGTGAAGTTGTGGCATATCCGAAGAAGCGCCGGGGAGGCAAATCGTATGCTCACGAGATTGTAGAATTATACGTTAACCCGGAGGAAAAGGAGATGTTGGGACTCATTTTTCCAATGACCAAAGACCCGGTTGTACTGGAGCGGGAGTGGAACAAAACAGTGGTTGCTTGCTGGGAAGCTCTGAGTCAAGGAAAGGATGTAGCCTTTGTCACAGAGGGAGACCCTAATCTGTACAGTACCTTTATTCACTTGGCACGTCTGATGAAGGATCTTCATCCCGAGGTGCCGATTGTATCTATTCCAGGCATCTCTTCTGTATTGGGAGCAGCGGCAGCGCTGGAATTGCCTTTGGCAGACGGAGATCAGCAGGTTGGTATTATTCCGGCTACGGAGGATCGGGAAGCGATGAAACGAGCCATTGAGAATCACGATACGGTCGTGTTTATCAAGGTTGCCAAGGTACTGGATTTGATTTTGGATGTGCTGGACGAACTCAATCTTGGGGATCGTGCATCGGTCATTACCAAGGTCACTTCTCCTTATGAAATGGTATGGCGCAACGCTCGTGAGCTGCGCGGACAGGAGCTTGAATATTTGAGTTTAATGGTGGTGAGCAAATGACGTTGGAGCCAAAAGTATATATCGTAGGGGCAGGCCCTGGTGACCCGGAGTTAATTACGGTCAAAGGCTCCCGAATTCTACGCACGGCAGATGTGGTGTTGTATACGGATTCACTTGTGAACGACGAACTGATTGCTACAGCCAAGCCGGAAGCGCAGGTACTGCAAAGCTCAGGCATGGATCTGGAACGGCAGGTCGAGATTATGAGCGAGGCTGTGCAGGCTGGGCGCAGTGTAGCCCGTGTACATACAGGTGATCCGGCAGTATACGGTGCGATTTTGGAGCAAATGGTGCTGCTGAAGCAGCGCGGAGTAGCCTACGAAATTGTACCTGGCGTCAGCTCAGTTTTTGCTTCTGCGGCCGTGCTGGGTGCAGAGCTAACCGTGCCTGACTTGACGCAGACGGTCATTCTGACACGTGCCGAAGGCCGTACACCTGTACCGGATCGGGAAAAGCTGCGTGATCTGGCATCCCACCACTGTACAGTTGCCCTGTTCCTCAGTGCAACGCTAGCGAAGAAGGTGGTCGTTGAGTTTCTGGCGGCCGGCTGGAGCGAGGACACGCCTGTAGCCGTTGTGCAGCGCGCAACTTGGCCAGACCAAAAGATTGTGCGCACGACGCTTGCCCAATTACCAACCGATCTGCGCGCAGCGGGCATAACGATGCATGCCATGATTTTGGCAGGCTGGGCGCTCGACCCGGGGCTGGTGGACAAGGACGCACATCGTTCCAAGTTATATGACAAGTCGTTCACCCACGGCTACCGAAAGGGAGTGAAGCCTGGTGAGTAATCCATTTGCCGCTGTGGCGATCACGAAGCATGGAGTCGAGATGGTTCGCAATTTGGGAGCCAGCTTTCCGGGTACGGATGTGTATTACATGTCCAAGTTTGAGCGCGGTGACGAGCAGGAGCGTGGCATTCAGTTATTCGAAGGCTCGGTCAAGCTGATCTTGCCAGATTTGTTCAAACAATATAACGGTATTATTTTATTTATATCTCTCGGTGCGGTGGTTCGCATGATTGCACCGATTTTGGTGGATAAAAAGGTAGACCCGGCCGTGGTCGTCATTGATGATCGCGGAGAACATGTCATTAGCGTACTGTCTGGTCATTTGGGCGGCGCCAATGAATTGACCCGCCATGTAGCGGCTGTACTGGGTGCTCGTGCGGTAATCACGACTGCATCGGACGTGCAAGGCACGATTCCGGTGGACATGTTAGGGCGGGAATTGGGCTGGGTGGTCGATAGCTTCGACAAGGCCACGCCTGTGAGCGCCGCTGTTGTGAACGAGGAGCCCGTTGCACTCATCCAAGAGACAGGTGAACGGAACTGGTGGCGTTATGACAAGCCTGTACCTGCGCATATCAAGGTATATGCCTCGACGGCAGAAGCGTTACAAGAACCGTTCAACGCCGCGTTGGTTGTGAGTGACCGCTTGTTGGAGCCTGAGGAAGAGGAGAGGTTTCTTTCTAATGGCGTGTTATACCGTCCAAAAAGCTTGGTGCTTGGTATTGGCTGCAATCGGGGAACTGCATTGGAGGAGCTGGAGGCTGGTGTGCTGGACACCTTGCAAGAGCTGCGTTTGTCTGTCAAAAGCGTACGGAATATTGCCACTATTGATCTGAAAAAGGATGAAGAGGGCTTGCTGGCCCTTTGTGCCAAATACGGCTGGGAGCTGGTGACGTACACTCCGTCAGAGCTAAACACGGTGCAGCTCCCCAATCCATCAGAAACCGTCTTTAAATACACCGGCGCCTATGGGGTTAGTGAACCAGCGGCCCTGTTGTCCTCCGGTGCAGACCATTGGCTGCTGGAGAAGAAAAAAAGCGGCAATATGACGTTGTCTGTAGCACGGGTTTACTATGACTGACGGCATGAAGCAGGCTGTACAGCCAGATTCGTCCGCCGCAGCACGCAGAAGTCGAATTGTTGTTGCCGGCACGGGCAGCGGTGCGGGCAAAACGACCGTCACTCTCGGACTGATGAAGGCGTTCGCCGATAGCGGCTTGCGAGTGCAGGGATTTAAGTGCGGTCCGGATTATATTGATCCGACCTATCATACGGCCGCGACTGGAACGCCTTCCCGTAATCTCGATTCCTGGATGACCTCACCGGATACGGTGCGTGAAATCTTTATCCGCGCATCCGAAGGTGCGGATATCTCCGTGATTGAAGGCGTCATGGGGCTGTATGACGGCAAGGACCCGCTCAGCAATATTGGCTCGACCGCCGAAATTGCCATGCTGACGGATAGCCCGGTATTGCTGGTCGTTGACGTGCGCAGTATGGCGCGCAGTGCGGCCGCTATTGTGCTCGGCTTTCAGCGCTTGGAGCCGAAGCTGCGCATTGTGGGCGTAATCGTGAATCGCTGCGGTAGCCAGGGGCATTACGGCATTGTCAAAAAGGCGATCGAGCAGGAGTGCGGCATTCCTGTGCTCGGCTGGTTAAAGCGCGATGACGGGCTGGACATTCCCGAGCGTCATCTGGGTCTGGTGCCTGCTGTAGAACGCGGCGAGCTGGAGCCGCTATTCCAACGGGCGGCAGAGCTCATCCGCGCAGGTACGGAGCTGGATGCACTGCGGGCATTGGCGGATTCGGCTCCGCCGCTCACCCTGTCCGAGCACCCACTATTTCCTCCAGATCGGCTTCCAACAGCAGGACATGAAGCCGAGACCGAGGAACGTCCCGTCATTGCTGTCGCCAGAGATGCGGCGTTCAATTTTTACTACCCGGAAAATATGGATTTGCTGCGCCAAGCGGGAGCAGAGATCGTCTATTTTAGTCCGCTGGCGGGAGAACGCGTCCCTGAATGCGCCAGCGGCCTTTATTTGGGCGGCGGTTTTCCTGAAGAGTTTGCGGCAGATATCGCTGCCAATACGGGCTTTCTGGAAGATATCCGCACCGCCGTGAGCCGGGATATGCCTGTATTCGCCGAGTGCGGTGGTTATATGGTACTGGCCCGGACACTTACGGATCGGGCGGGTCACGCCCATCACATGGCCGGGGTGATCCCTTCCGATGTTCGCATGCAGGAGAGGCGGGCTGCATTGGGATACCGGGAAGCAACCGCATTGCATGATTGTTTGCTGCTGGAGGCTGGAGAGACGATTCGTGGACATGAATTTCATTATTCGGTCATGAGCTATGATGAATCTGCAGCCCCCTATCCCTTTGCCTATCAAACTAAAGGGATGCGTGGACTTCAGAGCGAAGGTTATGCCAATGGAAACCTTTTGGCGGCCTATACACACATTCATCTCGCTTCTTTACCCAAGGCAGCAGCACGCTGGGTTGAAAAATGCCGAGCTTACCACTAAAACACAAAACAGCCGGGTCCCTATAAGGGTCCGGCTATTCTAAATATAAAGAGAATTAAATCTTACATAACATGGAAGCGTATACATTGTTTTTTGGACGATTCGCCTACATGAGCTTTTTCAGTTGGGAAATCCTCCCCTGACTCACGCCAAGCATGGAAGCGAGTTGTTTTTGTGAAGATGCCGGATGTTCTTCCATAAGCTCTCTCATTTTCTCCAAAATAACATCCGTGCGCTGATAAATCTTTTTCATATGCATGTTTTGCTTCAGTGGAGGTGACTGGGTTTCAGTCGCTGTGACCGGAAGTAAATCTTCCGTTTTCATCGAGGTGGCACATGCATCGCAGATAAACTGATCTTTAAAATAGGTGTTGGTATCAACCGAACCGCAAAATATACAATTGGTTGATTTGTACTTACGGAGCATGAGTGTTTGGTCTTCAATAAAAAACTCTAATGGATCGCCGATGTCAATCTCCATCGTCATGCGCAACTCTTTAGGAAGCACAATTCGTCCCAAGCTGTCCAAGGGCCGGGTCATTCCAGTCCTTTTCATTCATGCAACCTCCCCAGTGTTTTAAGATTTATAGAATGTATAAGCTTTGAGGCAATTCTTATCAATTCTATAACCGCAAGCATAGATTTCTTACGAAAAGCGGCCCTTCATTGCTAATCATGCATGGACGCACTTTTTTTCTTACGAGTATACCATAAACGGGCGGAATCGCCAGCGTTCATGTTTATAAATTTATAATTAGTTTATTCCGAGCGAACATATATGCTATAATCTTCTGCTAAAGGATTTAATAGGCCGTCTGTAGAATTATTATATATGCCGTAGCTTGGACAACGATGGCGGTGTTATGGGAAATCAATGAGGGCCAAAGGGATTTTTCTGAACGTTTTGACCCCACAAACAAGAGACCGTTGGTACGGGACCCGCCTTTACAGTCCTTATATACAAGTCAGGCAAGGAGGATTTATGATGGAAAAAAGAAAAGCATTGCTGCTAGGAGATTATTCATATCCGGAGTTTCACCCGCTACAAGGGGTGGACGAAGAGATTAGTCATATTTTACAAGATTGGATGACGGTTCAATGCAGTGAGAATCGTAAAATGCTGCTCAAGGAAAATCTAGCCTCATTCGATCTATGCATCTCGTATTGTGATAGCCGTAAGGAGGTTCTGTCTCCTCAACAAACAGCAGGACTGCTGTCCTACGTCAGCGGCGGGGGTGGACTGCTTGTACTGCATAACGGAATCACATTGCAAGGACGTTATGAAATTGCACAGCTCATGGGAGCACGTTTCCTGCGACATCCGTCAGCGGAACAGCTTTCCTTCAAGGTAACAGAGCCGGATCATCCGATTATGGAAGGAATCGAGCCGTTCGAGATTCTAGAGGAGCCGTATCGTTTTGATTTTGATCCATTCACTGAAAAAACACTGTTGATGGAATACGAGTATGAAGGTCAGTGGTGGCCGGCTGCATGGTCATTGTCCTATGGCTTGGGCAGAGTCGTCTACCTGATGCCTGGACATAATCAGCCAAGTTTCCAGCACGAGGGATACCGTAAGCTGCTGCTTCAGGCTGCTAAGTGGGCTGGACGCTTTCCGGGTTAAATATATCATTCCACTCATTAGGGAGAGGGGGCTGCGAGCTTTATGCGGCTCCCCTTTTCAGGTTATACTATAGGTAATCACAGGTAGGGGAGGATATATTATGAGCGATTTGTTCAAAAAAGCCATCTCATTGGGGTGGGGCCTCACCGTTGTCAGCAAAGAAAAGGTGGAGAAAGCCGTCGAGGATCTTGTAAACCGTGGAGAACTTGCGCCCTCAGAATCCAAAGCGCTGGTCGATCGTCTGATCGAGCGGGGGGCAGAGGAACAGGGACAATTCAAAACCATGATCCGCGAGCAGGTTAGCCGCATTTTGCAGGAGCTGGAAGTACCTACCGAAAATGATGTCACAAGTTTGGAGCAGCGTGTGGCATTGTTGGAAAAAAAGGTAGCGGAGCTGGAAAAAGAAAAGGCGGCGCTTACGGGTTCGAGTGACGCTGAAGAAGCGAACCGGTTGGATTAAAATGGCCGTTCGTATGAAGCACGCCGGTCGTTACCGGGAAATTGCCATGGCGCTGGCGCGTCATGGCTTTGGTTATATGGTGGAAGAAATGGGACTGTTCCAGCTGCTATCCCTGCCGCGCAAGTGGCTGACGAGAGAAACCCCCGAGTCCAAAACGCTGGGTGAACGGATTCGGCTTGTGCTGGAGGACCTGGGGCCTGCATTCATCAAGCTTGGACAGTTGGCAAGCACACGTGCTGACCTGCTGCCAGAGCCTATTATTCGCGAGCTGGTTAAGCTTCAGGATCAGGTACCGCCTTTTTCGCCTGAAACAGCGCGTGGCATTCTGGAACAGGAGCTGGATACGTCATTAGAGAACATACTGGTTCGTTTTGACGATGATCCGCTGGCGGCGGCTTCGATCGGGCAAGTACACCTGGGCAAGCTACACAGCGGCGAGATGGTCGCCATTAAAATCCAGCGTCCAGGCGTTAATCGCATCATCCGGCGGGATTTGGACATTTTACGGGAACTGACCGCAATGGCAGCCAAGCGCTGGGAATGGGTGGAGCGTTATCAGCTTCGCCAGATGGTGGAAGAGCTGGGGAGATCGCTCATTCAGGAGCTGGATTACAACCATGAAGCCCGTAACACAGAGAAAATTGCGCTCCAATTTGAGCAGGACCCACATATCTATATTCCGAAAATATACTGGGATCATACTTCCTCACGTATACTGACCATGGAGTTTCTGGACGGAACTCACTTGGGGAGTCGTGAAGAGTTATTACGCTGTGGTTATAACTTGAAAGAACTGGCGCAGCGGCTGGTCAACAGCATGCTGCATCAAATTTTTATAGAGGGATTTTTTCATGCCGATCCCCATCCGGGCAATTTGCTCGTCCTGAAAAATGGAAGTCTCGCCTACTTGGACTTTGGCATGGCGGGTAGGCTGAGCGAAGAGATGAAGAATCATCTCGCTTCCCTCATGATCGCCCTGATGCGCAAAAATACCGATGCCATGGTGCGGGCCATCGAACGACTGGGGCTGGTCGAGCCGGATGCCGACCTGAATGCACTGCGAGCCGATCTGGACAAAATACGTGAAGATTACGCGGACGTTCCTTTTTCACAGGTCAGCATTGGCGATGCTTTGAACGACCTGTTTGGCGCAGCACAGCGCCATCGGATTGGTTTGCCATCGGATGTCCTGCTGCTTGGCAAGACGCTGCTGACACTGGAAGGGGTCGTAGAGCATTTGGACCCCGATCTCAGTATTATTGCTTTGGCCGAGCCTTTTGGCAACAAACTGCTAAAGGAACGCTTCAGCAGTCGCCGTATTCGGGGCAAGCTGTTGGGTGGTGCGACCGAGCTGGTAGAGACGCTGATGGAACTGCCGAGACAGACGAGGCATCTGACCTCAATTATCAGCAAGGGCAAGCTAAAACTGGAAGTTACCGTACCAGAGCTGGAACAGCTTTTGCGCAAGCTGGATCAGATCAGCAATCGCCTGTCATTCAGTATTGTGCTGTTAGCGTTCAGCATCATTATGGTCGGACTGATTATCGGTTCATCACTAAATCATCAGGCGACCATGCTGTGGAACGTACCTGCGATTGAAATTGGTTTTGTTGTAGCTCTCTTAATGGTTGCTTTTTTACTGTATTCTATTTTTAAATCAGGAAGATTCTAGATACCGACTACAAAGGAGGCATCATGGACACTCATAAGAGGAAAATAGCCTCAATGAATACTCTTGAAATTACAGATGTACCGTGGCACCGCCTGACAACTCCTTATGGTAGGGGCACGGACTTGCCGCATTTGATATCCAATGGGGAGTATGCAGCCATCGCTGATCTGATAGAGCATCAAGGTACATTGTGGCAAGTTACCCCATGGGCGCTACTATTCTTATTGCGGAATATGTATGGGAGAAGGCCGGAGGATATCACGCTGAGTGAGTTGGATTTGTACCATACGGTTGTTCAAGCATTGGATATGGAAAATCTACAAGCGGACTCACAGGAGTCTGTAGAATCCTTGACTATGCTGCTAGAAGAGAAATATTTGTGGCCAGCATACCGCGACCCAGAAGAAGACGAACTGGAGTGGGAAGAGGAAGAAGCACGCGGCTATGATCCGGTGGCCTTTTGGAGCTATTATGACTATAGCTGTCGGTTACTAAAGCAAGCGCTCCCTGATTTTGAGAGCTTGCTCCAGCACTCTGCGGACTCTGAGATTGCTGAATCCCTATCGGAGCTAGTGCAGAAATTGCGAAAATTTTAAATATAAGAAAACGAATCAGATAAAGAAAACGGGCGGTTTTTGAAGTAAATAGATGTTTTCTTTCTGTAAACAGCCTTTTAACTCATTCGTCTCTGCGAATCCCTTGCGTTATAATGATGGACTGGATGTAACGGAACGGGTTCGTTTGAGAGAGACGAGCTGAATGATAGGAGAGCCTTGGCGATTGACCGCTGGACGGATGCCCAAAGCAAGATCGGGTTGCAGGTCAAGATGCTGTTCTCTGTGAATATAGGAGGCTGGAACGAAACAGTATGAATCTTAGACAACAATGGTTCGGTAATATCCGGGCTGATATACTTGCGGGCATGACTGTGGCGCTGGCGCTGATTCCAGAGGCGATTGCCTTCTCCATCATTGCGGGTGTCAATCCCATGGTCGGACTATATGCCTCCATCTCGATGGCTATTGTCATTTCTTTTGCAGGCGGACGTCCGGCGATGATCTCGGCAGCAACCGGGGCTGTAGCTGTACTGGTCGTTGGTTTGGTCAAGGATTATGGCGTGGAGTATTTATTTGCAGCTACTATTTTGGCTGGAATCATTCAGGTACTGCTGGGTATTTTGAAAATAGGTCGCTTTATAAGCTTTATTTCGCAGCCGGTCATGACCGGGTTTGTGAATGCGCTGGCGATCCTTGTCTTTATGGCGCAACTCACCCACTTTCATGGAGCGAATTGGATCATGTACGCGATGGTAGCGGGGACACTGCTCATTGTGTATATTTTACCGAGATTTGTGAAAAGCATTCCCGCTCCATTGACAGCAATCATCATTATGACGATCATTACGTATGTGTTTGGGCTGAATGTCAAAACGGTAGGAGATATCGGTACGTTAACCAGCTCACTGCCTTCATTCCATTTGCCGCAAGTTGAGTGGTCGTGGCACACGTTGCGGATTTTGCTGCCGTATTCCTTTACGATGGCGCTAGTTGGACTGCTGGAGTCACTGCTGACAGCCAGTATTTTGGATGAAATGACCGAAACGAAAAGCAATAAAAACCGGGAAGCCCGTGGGCAAGGGATTGCCAACTTTGTAAATGGCTTTTTTGGGGGTATGGGTGGCTGTGCCATGATCGGACAATCCGTCATTAATGTAAGCTCAGGCGGAAGAGGACGTCTGTCCACTTTCACGGCTGGGGTGTTCTTGGCTTTTCTGCTGCTTGTGCTTGGCGGTGTTGTAAAGCAAGTGCCCATGGGCGCATTGGTGGGTGTTATGTTCATGGTGTGTATCGGAACCGTGGATTGGAAATCGCTCCGAAACATCACCAAGGTTCCCAAAGCAGATACGTTTATTATGGTGGTTACGGTCATCATCGTGGTGGCTACGCACGATTTGTCCAAGGGCGTGATCGTAGGCGTACTGTTGAGTGCCCTGCATTTTGGCTGGAAAATGGCTAAAATTCGTATCAGTGCGACTGAGGATCAGGAAGCAAAGGTGTACCATGTCAGAGGGCCGATGTTTTTCGCCTCAACGACTCATTTTGTCGATCATTTTGAACCTTCGGATGATCCTGAGCGCGTTGTAGTGGACTTTAGCCATTCACATGTGTGGGATCACTCGGCGGTTACTGCGATTGGCAAGGTGCTGCAAAAATACAGAAACGCAGGTAAATCTATTACCTTACAAGGGTTAAATGAGGAAAGTCGTTTAATTGTAGAAAAGCTGGGCAGTCCTGTAGTTACAGAGCCGATCGTGTGATGAATCGTATAGCATAAAGCAAAGCCTGAAATGGAATTCATCCATTTTGGGCTTTTTTTCATTTATTTCTGAAATGAGATAACGGTTTTCTTTCTAAATCATAGATAAATATGACAAATTTTCATCAAAGTATTGACGTGGTAATTGGGCAGGAATACAATCATTGTTATTAAGCATAGCAAATACATAGGAATAATTGAAAATTGAAAGGTATGTACATATGAATTTAGACTGGGAGTTTATTGTAGAAAGCTTGCCGCTATATGGAGAAGCCATGTGGCTGACGTTGAAGATTGCCTTTTTTGCTATTCTGTTTTCACTAGTCGTCGGTTTGCTGTGCAGCATAGTGCTGTACTACAGGGTGAAAGGAATTAGCGGAATCATTGTAGCCTATATCGAGCTTTCCCGAAATACGCCGCTGCTTGTGCAGTTATATTTTCTGTACTACGGGTTTACCAAAATAGGTCTGCATATGAGCGAAATGACATGTGCCATTGTGGGGATGACCTTTTTGGGCGGGGGCTATATGGCTGAAGCGTTCCGTGGTGGAATCGAAGCTGTGAGTAAAACCCAAACGGAATCCGGGCTGAGTCTCGGACTGTCCAAGATACAACTGGCGAGATATGTTATTTTGCCGCAGGCATTTGCCATCAGTATTCCGTCTTTGGGAGCCAATGCAATCTTTCTGCTCAAGGAGACTTCCATTGTGGGTGCCATTGCTTTACTAGATCTGATGAATGTGGCAAAGGACCTGATCGGTATGTACTACAAAACGACAGAATCGTTGATTCTGCTGGTATTGGCATATCTCGTTCTGCTTTTACCTTTGTCGATGCTGCTGACGTGGGTGGAAAGGAAGGTGCGATATGCTGAGTTCGGGGATTAATGTGCTTTTTGAGGGTTCGAATTTTGAGCGTCTGTTAGGGGGATTGCTCGTTACGCTGGAGATTGCATTACTCTCCATTATTATCGGTACGCTGCTAGGCATTTTGATGGGACTGCTCCGCACTTTACAATCAAGACCTATTCGATTTGTGCTGAGATTCTATTTGGAGACATTCCGCATTATTCCGATTTTAGTGTGGTTATATGTCGTGTATTTTGGATTTACGCCTTTGCTGAATGTGAATATCAGCGGGGAACTAACGGCCGTTATCGTATTCAGTCTGTGGGGAGCAGCCGAGATTGGTGATATCGTACGTGGTGCGCTGGAATCACTGCCTAAGCATCAGGTGGAATCCGGGCAGGCATTGGGGCTAACCTATTGGCAATTATACCGTCATGTGCTCATTCCCCAAGCGGTGCGCCGAATGCTTCCGGGTTCTATTAATCTGGCGACACGGATGATCAAAACCACGTCACTCGTGGTACTGATCGGTGTAGTGGAAGTGGTCAAGGTTGGACAGCAGATTATTGAGCTAGGTGTAATCAAAGCGCCTTCGGCATCCTTTTGGGTGTATGGCTTTATTTTTATATTGTATTTTCTTGTATGCTATCCGTTATCCAGACTTTCCAAAAGATTTGAACGCAGATGGCAAAATTAGCAGGATGGGGTGGTGTCATGGAAGAGGCTGTGGAGGTTTTATTGGAAATTCGAGGGCTGGACAAAAGCTTCGGCGACCGAAAAGTGTTGCAGCAAATTAGTCTGGACGTAAGGAAAGGGGAAGTCGTGGTCATTCTCGGTCCTTCGGGATGTGGAAAAAGCACGCTTCTTCGGTGCCTCAATGGTCTGGAGCCAGTCCAGGGCGGAGATATCCGTTATAGAGGACAGGATCTGACGGATACAAAAGTGAATTGGCGTGAGGTGCGGCAGCATATCGGAATGGTGTTCCAAAACTATGAGCTGTTTCCGCATATGACCGTCTTGGAAAATATATTGCTTGGCCCGCTTAAAGTTCAGCGGCGAAATAAGCAGGAGGTGCTTGCGCAAGCGGAGCAGCTATTGGAGCGAGTTGGTCTGCTGGACCGCAAGGATGCGTATCCGCGACAATTATCAGGCGGGCAAAAGCAGCGGATTGCGATTGTGCGCGCCCTGTGTATGAACCCTGAAATTATGCTTTTTGATGAAGTGACCGCATCCTTGGACCCGGAAATGGTCAGAGAGGTGCTGGATGTCATGCGAGAGCTGGCCCAACAGGGGATGACGATGATTATCGTGACGCATGAGATGGGGTTTGCCAAGTCGGTAGGAGATCGTATCGTTTTTATGGATCAAGGACAGATATGTGAAATGACTACACCACAGCAATTTTTTACCCAACCGGAAACAGAGCGTGCCCAGCACTTTCTGGATATATTTCAGTACGAAACGATATAAATAAGGGGATGAATACAGATGAGAAAAGGAATGAAGTTCACAACGTTATTACTGGCTTTGAGCTTGCTGATTGTCGGCTTGGCAGGATGTGCAGGGGCTGGCAATACCAACGGTAGTTCAGGCTCGGCTAAATTTGCTTCAATTGAGGACATTAAAAAGAATGGCAAGATTCGAATCGGTGTATTTGCGGATAAGCCGCCTTTTGGCTACGTAGATTCAGAAGGGAAAAATCAAGGCTTTGATGTGTATATTGCGAAACGGTTTGCCAAAGACCTCTTGGGCGACGAGTCGAAGGTGGAGTTCGTTCTGGTGGATGCCGCCAGCCGGGTTGCCTATTTGGAATCCAACAAGGTAGATATCATCATGGCTAACTTTACTGTGACCGATGAGCGTAAAGAAAAAGTCGATTTTGCTAACCCGTATATGAAATTATCCTTTGGCATTGTGTCACCCGACAGTGCTCCCATCACCACGATTGACCAATTGAAGGGTTCGGATCAAAAGCTGATTGTTGCCAAGGGAACTACGGCAGAGACCTATTTCACGAAAAATTATCCTGACATCAAGCTGCTCAAATTCGATCAATACACCGAAATTTTCTCGGCTCTCAAAGACAAACGCGGGGCCGCCATTGCTAACGATAATACAGAGCTGATAGCTTGGGCCAAGGCCAATCCCGGCTTTACCGTAAGCATTCCAGCCTTCGGTGGTCAAGATACGATTGCCCCTGCAGTAGCGAAGGGAAATAAGGAACTGTTGGATTGGATCAACAACGAACTGGCTACGTTGGGTAAAGAGAATTTTGTCCATCAAGCCTATAAGGACACACTGACCTCCGTTTACGGAGAAGGCTTTACGGATCAATTGGTTGTGGAGGGCGGCAAGGTTAATTAATCATCGTATAAGTTGCTATTAAGCATAAAGAAGCGTTGGGCTTGCTGTCCCGACGCTTCTTTCATATTGGGAAAAGGGGGGATTTACAACTACTTAATCAAGATACATAATCCCCAAAAGCTCTTGCATGCTCGGAGATTTCATTATATAATTTTAAATGATTATGATTCTCATTATCATTTAAGGCTTTAGGCGCAGACTCCCAATATGAGCCTAAGTGAATAGGATGGTGTTTTACACATGGCTAAAACGGATGTAGCTACTGCCAGAAGACAGCTTAGCAGTCCGAACAAGGTAACGCGCAGACGGGCTTTAAGAACGATCAAAGCTGCGAAGCGCGCGAAGTAACAAGCTTCAAGTTAACTGCAAATGGCAATACCGTGTCAAATTTTTCAGTCTCCTCGTTTTGATATTGCAACTGCCTTCCTGATGGTGGTACACAGGAAGGCAGGTGCCTTTTTTTATTTCTTTTGTGCAAACAGCCATTCAATCATATCCTGATTTTGTAAAGCCGGAACCCAGGAGAAGTGTCCTGTAGGTTTGATAATCCCTGCTTCGTATTCAGTGAAGTGAATGAGGTTTCCGTTCTGTGCTTTGATAGCAGCAACCATTTCTTCTGAGTTCTTAGGACTTACTGTCGTATCGTCCGCCGCATGGAAGGCCCAAATAGGAACGTTCTTCAATACTTCAACGTGTGCAGGCTCAACAGGGGCATACATGTTAACAGCCTTTTCATAGTTGGTCAGACCGGCAATCGGTACGCCTGCAGCGAACAGATCAAGATTCTTTTCTAACAATCTCCATGTACCCATAGCTCCTTGAGAAATACCTACGATATAGATGCGGCTGGTGTCGATCGGATATTTCAAGGCCGTTTCACGTACCAAATCGGCAACAGCGCTGTTGCGTGGTTCATCTGCCCAAATAAATTTATGCTCCAAGTCAATTGGGCTTTGAGGAGCGATGACGAAGGATGGGTGTTTGGCTTGCTGCTCAGGGGAAGCCCAAGTGACAGCACCAGCATTTGCTAACAGGTTGACTCCATTTCCATCACCACGTTCGCCGTTTCCGTGTAGGAATACAACCAATGGATAGGTTTTGCCAGGCTCTACTTTAGGTTCAAATGTAAAGTAGTTCAGTTTGAAGCCATCTTTATTTTCAAAGGTGTTTTTTTGGAAATCGTCTACAATGGGTGTCACTTTATCGGTTGCTTTTACAGTCTGTGTAGAAGCTGGAATGACTGTTTTCTTTGAAGTTGCAATATCTTTCTTTTGACTAATGTAATAGTTCAATGGATTGATGCGGTTGACTGCGCTTGTCGAATCGTAAGTAAGAGTGCTTGCATTTTTGTCCTGTGTATCCAGCTCGATCACGACATATTTGCCATGAGTACTGCGGTTGGTGATGGCACCAGTATCATTGGTGTATACACCAGTCACAGTTCTGTCTGCGTACACATCATTAAGCACAGATTGAACCTGAAAACTGGAAGTGGACAGGGATGATCCGTCAATATTGGTGCTGTATTTCAGTACAACGGCAGTAACAACCTCACCCAGAGGCTGTACTTGAGTAAGCAGGGTAGCCTGTGGTGCTGGAACATCGGCTGCTGCCGCGGTAGAGCTGGAGGATGGATAAAAGATCGTAAGCAGGAGCACGAAAGATAGTAGAACAAGGGCGAAACGTCTTTTTTGCATAAGATAATCTCCTTTGGCGTTTTTTTAAAGCGCTTACTATATGCTCAGGATGCTTGACTGTATGCAGTGGAACCCATACAAATCAAAAAAAGGCAAACTCCGGGCACACAAGTGTACACGGGTTTTGCCTTTTCAGTAACAATCCCAATTGAAGGATAGCATCCTCATTGGAATCTGACAAGTGAAAGCGCTACAATTTTGGATGTTTTTATAAAAAATTTTCCTTCTCAACCGGGATGCGGTATTGTATAATCTCCTTAACTTAACACTGTTAACTTATATAACGATGTTAACAAGGGAGATGAAATCATGAACCAATATGATGTTATTGTCATTGGTGCCGGGCTGGGTGGTTTGTCTTGTGCAGCCAGACTTTCTGCGTTGGGTTACCGGACAGCTGTGTTTGAAAGTCATACTTTGGCTGGCGGCTTTGCTACTGAATTCACACGAAAGGGATATACCTTTGATGTCTCCTTGCACGGCGTCGGCGGACTCGAAGAAGGCAGCTTCGGTCGGATGTTAAAGGACTGCCATGTGGACCAGCAAATCGTTCCTCTCCGTAAAAAGCACCCTTACTCCATTCGCTGGGATGGGCAGATCATTGATATCCCATCTGATGTGCAGGAGTATGTGCAACTCCTCAAAGGCATGTTTCCTGCTGAGGTAGCAGCCATTGACAAGCTATTCGCGGGCATTCGCCGTTTTGAGACAGGCTTTTCTGCTTTTTCTTCCCTTACTTCCTGGCGTAAGCTGGCGGGTCTGCTTAAAGCAGGCACCTTCTTCCGCTGGACGAAAATGACCACCTGGGAGGCTGTAAGTCAGTTTGGCTTGTCTGACCAATTCACGGAGTTTTTCACCGCACTCTGGCCCTATTATGGGCTGCCCCCGAAGCGGTTGGCGGCTTTGTACTTTTTTATTCCCTGGATCGGCTATCATCTGGAGGGGACGTACTACATTCAGGGAGGTGCACAGGCCTTGTCCAATGCGCTGGTCGAAGCTATTCAATCAGTTGGAGGAGAAGTTCACCTGCGCAGTCAGGTGTCTGAAATTATACTTGAACGCGGTAAAGCAGCTGGTGTACGTCTGAAAAAAGGGGATGTATATAAAGCCAACTGGGTTGTGTCTGGGATCAGTCCTCATCATACCTATGGCCGTCTGCTGGAGAGTCACAATGCCGCCCGTCGCGAGCTGGAGGCTGTAACCAGACTGGAAACTGGCACGTCTCTCACTCAGCTGTACCTAGGGCTATCATGCGAGCCTCATGAGCTTGGAATCACCGAAGAAGACTTAATCCTGTATAACGAGCCGGATTCGGAGACGGATTATGAAGTCATGATGAGCGGCGAGTATACGAAAGGCAACTGGATGCTCACAAATTATAACGCCATGGATCCTACACTCAATGAAGCGGGAAAGGGTGTCATCGCTGTTACGTTTTTGGACAGATTGGAGAACTGGCCTAGCGCACGTCCCGAATATAAAGCCAAAAAAGAAGCAGTAAAACAGCAGATACTGGAATGTCTTGAACAGTTATATCCTGGTTTTAGCAGCAAGGTCGTGGTGGCAGAGTTGGGCACACCACGCACCATGCAGCGGTATACTGCTAATCCCGGCGGAGCCGTTTATGGTTACGCGCAAACGGTGAGGCAGTCCGGCATAAACAGACTGAAGCGCAAATCAGTAGTGAACCGTCTGTCATTGGTAGGGGCCTGGACACAGCCTGGGGGCGGGTTTCAAGGAGTTATGAACTCGGGTATAATGGAAGCTGATCGTATCGCCGCCAAATTGGGAAAGGCAGAAAGGGCAAGTACATCTATTCATGAAACATATCAAACGCCGAGAACGTGAAAGCAGTGAGATTCGCCGCAAAATCATTGAGGCAGCCCGCTCCCTCTTTTTGAACCAAGGGTATGCTGAAGTCTCCATGCGTAAAATTGCGGATCAGATCGAATATTCACCAACGACTATTTATCATTATTTCTCCAATAAGGAAGCGGTTGTTCGTGAACTGCTGTTAGAAGGGAATGCTTTGTTCCTGAAGGCTCTTCAGCAGCGCGTGGATGAAGCACAGGCAGCCGGACTGAACGCTCTGGACACACTGAAAACAGTGTCCGATGCTTATGTCCGTTTTGGCATGGCTAATCCCGAATACTACAACATCCTGTTTATCAGCAACCTTGAATCTGTAAGCTCGGTTACCCTTATAGACAGTGGGAGTTTTAAAGGATTTGAGTTGCTTGAGGGCGGACTCAAAGCCGCTATGGAGGAAGGCTGCATCATTCAAGGAGATGAGCGCCTGATGGCTAGATCCGTATGGAGTATGCTGCACGGATTGACTTCTTTGCTCCTGAATTTTGAACCTCCTATGGCCAAAGCAAATAATGAATTGATTTCATTTACTATAGATACTTTTTTTCGAGGATTAAGCCGCTGATGCAGCGGCTCATTTTTTATCCTCACACCCCATACATGCAAGTTTTCATACGTCAATTCCAGTGTTAACGAAGTTCCAAATGTGAAAGTTGCTCAAGCACAGCTTCAATGCGACGTTTATCTTTTTTGAGCATCACAAGTTGTAAAGAAGCATGAAGCAGATTTGAGATGCTAGCCCAAGCGTCTGCTTCTAGAGTGGGCAGAAGATTGCGCTGAATCATGATATCCAGGGCCTCGGTTGCAATTTTCTGATGAAGCTCGCTACCGGATAGCCATTCAATCACCTGCTCAGCTGTAGGACGTGAGTAGGCGAAAAGTACTGCCCAGCCATCGATCGGATGATTGACCTTATTCCGCATCCAGTCAATGACCTGTGGTGAATGAAAATGCTGTAACTGCCCGCTAACGGTGTATCCTTCTAATTTGCCATCCTTCGCCGCATGCTGTATTAGATCATTGTAAACTTTTGTAAGACCTTCCTGCTCGGGCAGGCAGTGGGCGGATAGATAGGCACGTGTCGAGACGAATGCGGCCCTAGCATGTGTGTTATTTGAATCGGAAGGTCTCCATGCTTGCACGGTATCCGTGTCCGGCTCCCATAAGGAGCGAACCCAATCGGCAGCCCCAATTCCTGCGGTCTCGCCAACAAAAAATGCCCATGTAGCGAATTGGGCCGGGTTACGCTGAATGCGCTGTTCCCAGGCAAGAAAAATATCCTTTGGATCATAGGCCTGAAAAGCCTGCAGTACAGCAGGATGATCTACGCCATGCATGGTGGTGTAGTGGATCAGAGTCTCCAACGACCGGGTATCCTCCAGCTTCATCGTGCAGAATATGTCCAACCAGCGTTGCCACAGCTGCAGTGACGGGCTGTTTAGCTGAATACCATGCTCGTCTAACACGTTAGACCAGTCCCACAGCCATAGCCCGTGCAAGGTAAGCATGGTTTCTATATAGGCAGGTAGATTTTCCGCAAGCAGCGTGAATTGGTCCAACTCATGCTCATAACAGAATACCGCTGGCTCTGTTGCGGATGTCGCCCTATCAAGCAGGATCGGATCACCAGCACCGTTATAGTTCAAAATGAGAAATCGTTGTTCGTCCGCTGCTGAGTCGGTGTTTTCTCCATAGGATGTAAAATAGCTTATATACTCATGATTCCAGCCAAATTCTCCTGTAATATCGTCAAGGATATTCGGTTTTTGTTCAAGGTCATGACTGCCTTCATATGAACACTCCAGTTCATTGGCTACAACACAGTGTTGAGGGAGGCCCCATAGCAAATGTAAGCTGCCACACCGCTTTAATAATTCGGACAGGGAGGCAGGCAAAGTTACCTGTAGCCGCTCCTCCAGTTCAGTCAGTTCCTCATCGGAAATCCCCTTCGTGCATTGGTATACCACGTCTGGCATCCCACCTTGTCTCAGACGATCGGCGATCTGTTCCAGCTTTTCTAAGGTTTGTGCAAAATGTACTGTCATTCGTATTCGTCCTCCTTTTACTCTACAACCCGGCAATGTCCTTTTTGCAAGAATGATAGAATTTCATCATGAAGTGCTATCGCTTTGGGTTCATACACGATTGCCACTTCACGTCCATATGCATAGTTGAAACGCACGTATCCGCCAAGAGGCTGGAGAAAAGCCATGCAGATATGTTCGTTTTCAATCCATAGATTTGAGTCAAAATGCTGTTTAAACCGCTGAGCCAATACTTGTATGGATGACGGAGCTATGTCCGCGATTTGATCGACTGGATTGGCTGGAGTGTAAGCTTTTGCTGTATCCGCAGGACTAAATAGTAGGAATGTCGCGGTTCTGTCCAGAATGACAGGTTCGAAATAACGGGGGAATGGCTCTATTTTTCCGAATTCATCCCGTAGTATATGCTCCAGTGTATTTGTAAATGGGAGTCGAACATCTAGTGGTTTCATAGTAATAAACTCCGAATGTCGCGGTAGCCAAAGCAAGCCTTCGACCTGAGGGTGCAACGCCAGAAAATCGCCATCTATGGAGTTGCCGATGACCACGCACTCGCCCAGCTGTTGCGTGGTGATTGGACAGTTATCATCATGCGTCCACAGTTCGTAATCCGCATAGGATTGCAAAAGTTGAGGATCGGGCTGTTCAATTACCAGCAGGCCGCAATAGGTGCCTGGCCCGTATTGGGTGAGAAATGAAGCATAGGGAGTTGGTAAAGTTATGCCATAGGTATGTTCGAAATTTGCCAGTTCATTGGCAGCCACTGGCGTGTGGTGTGTGGAAACCCAATACATGTACAATACACCTGCTTTCCGGCACTCTATCTATGGGGATGGAGTCCAAATGTAAAAGAAAGATATGCTATAATCAGGAAATAAAATAGTTAAATATTAGTCTATCTCAATTATGTAAGAACTACAATTTGTGAGGGGAAGAAAGGGGAACACATCGTATGACATCGGGGGTACAGGCCTACATAGATCCAATTTTCGAGGAGATTGACCAGAGATACGCTTCTGAGCAAAAGCGCATCGCGGAATTCCGGACCAAAAGTGTTCTTCACGAGGGGATTCATGACTATTTAAAAGTTACCTGTAAGAGGGACGGATTATGGGTGGATACCTATGAACCTTTTGATTGGGATCATCGTAGACCAGACGTGGAAATTCCTGGTCTTACGGAGGGAGTCACCCCCCAACAGGTGCAGGATGAATGGATGCCTATGTTAAGGGAAAAGATAGAGGCGCTATTTAAATCGGAAGAATTCAGTTCTATGCTCTTTTGTTATCGGCTAGATTTTCATCTGGAAGTGATCTTGGAGAATAGGGCCAGTCATTTTACATTCTCGCTGTTGAACGAAGATAAACGGCAGCACCTGTTAGCCTCGATCGAACAGTTTGTAGAGCAGAAGCTAGACCCTGCTAGTAAAGCTATACCAAAGGAAGAGGACGATTTTTTCTTCATAAGGCACTTGCTTGATCCTCATTTGTACCCTATAGACGCCCAGCGGGTGAATGAGCTATTGAATCGAATGGATGCAAAAGTGCAGGTCAGCCGCAAGCGAGAAGAAGCATGGAGGCATCAGCTGAGCAGAGGCTTAATGCATTGGGCTGAAGATGAATTTTTGGCCAAGTATACAGATCAGGAAAAAAAATACGGGCTTGATTATACGGTGAGACCCGATATTCTTCCTTCAGATATTCCCGCCCCGGTTATGGAGATGTTCCTGTTGACCGCGATGCGCGTGGGTCTGACTGATGCCGATGCACGGCAGAAGTATTTGGAGATTGCTGCACAACTGGGTTCAGAGCAGGCTGTTCAGTGGCTTAAGAGTGGTTCAGGCAGCATTCCAGCGGCATATACAAGCGAGCGGGTCGCCTGCCAAGCGAATGATATTTTGCAAACACTGGAGGTTCAGATTCGTTCTGAGGAAGAAGGGAGCTATAGAGAGGCACTCGTATATCTATGTGATATATTACGGAAGGGCTTTACTAAGGAGTATGGGATGAAGTTCAAAAGCAAAGTGAAAAACTATCTACCCGTACCCAAGTTGGCTAAATCCGCGTTGCATCGTTTCTTCGCCAATGCACTTGAATACCCTTCGCTGTATCCGTTGCTGGCTGAATATGCCGAGACTGTGATGGAAGAATTCAAGTGGTACAACGATGTCGAGCCGGGAGAGAAGTCAGCGATGCCGGGAACCTATGCAGTGATGGGATTAGGACTTAAAGGAACAGAGTATTTTTCGTTGGTGAATCGTTATATGAAGCTGGTGGACAGTGAGCATCAGTCGGTGCAGGACGGTTACGCTGCTGTATTTGCTGAGGCACATGGACTAACACCGGATACGATCCCTGTTTGGACGAGGATTCTTCTGGCAGGTAATGATTCTGCCAAACCACTAAAATCGGCGGGCATTGAAAGTGCAGAGCAGGCACAGGCGTTAGTGGATGTGCTTCTACAGCTGAAGGATTACGAACAAGAGATGATCATTTATCGTATATGGGGTGGCGAGAAGAAACTGAAAAACAGCCTGAGGCAGGCTGCTCCTGAGATAAAAGAGATACTGGAGCCGCTTATTCCATAAGAGGCATCGTATCATGATAATATAACGCAGTCCCTGTGCGATGCGATGAATATCCGGCTCGCTTCTACTGCGGTGCAGCACTTCAATAACATTCTGTACAGCCGCTATCTCTACCCAAGATTGCACGTGATGATCTGGCAGACGGCCTGGATCAGTGCTTCTATGCTGTCAAAATTTTGTATATTCATATTTGGGATGCTCTCTTTTAGACGCTTGTTTATGCTGCAGCTTTTGTAATATTTTTAAGATGGCTTGGCGATTTTTAGCATCTTTTATGTACTTGGGAATGGAATGGGAAGCCGTACGCATCATGCCGGATGTGGGTTTTTCACGCAACTCGGCAGAGATATAGGAGAGCAGGTAATTCAGGTGTATCCGGTTAAGAGCCCAGACCGGTTTCCCCCGATAGTATTCAAGGAAGTACAGTTGGAGCTGGAAGATAGGGTCTTTTCCATTTTGGATCACGTCCGTATGCCATTCACGTGACTGCATGCGATGCACCGCAACCTGATTACTTGTCTCACAGTGCGGACAGTCTATATTTGTATTTTTGTGAGTAACCGTTCGGTCATCATGAATTTCGATATTAAAATATCGCTCGCAATGGCTGCATACACCGCGTGCATAGAATTTATACGATTCTGGCTGCTGAAATGTGTAGTAACAATGAGAGCAGCGAACAACGTAATAACAGTCTTCTTTGGATTTGGAAATAAAAGCTTGCCCCTGACATCGAGGACAGTGGACAGCTACTTGTTCTCCTCTCCGGATTACGGCGGCAAAGTCATATTTATATCCATATTCATCTTTGAAGCGTTTTTGCTCCATGTTCGTTCCTCCTTTTCAAAAAGATCGTAAAAACGTACTTTTTATATATCATATGTTATAATATTCCTTAACAACAGAATAGCTTAGATGGGCAGTCGGCTAGTCTCCTGTGAAGGAGGTGAGGGTCCTGATTCTTTCCTTCCATAAAAAGAAATAGACCGCCCTCGACAAAGGCAAACGGTCTATTTCAATGATCATCCTTTGACACGGCTACCGCCCTTAAAAGCGGCTGTTGCCAAAAAGTGAGGATGTTGACGCATCTTCACTCTTTTTTAGAATATACATCTTATTCCCATTTTAACACTTGAAAAGGGCCTTTTCAATGTGCCGATGGGTGAAAAGGTGAACAGGGATGCGCAGAAGGAGAGGGCGAGCATGGGCATTTTTACAGGACTACAACGTTCGCAGTTTCAGGCTTATTATGATGAGGCTTTTCTAGTAGAGCATCGTTTTAAAAATGGCAGGGGCTTCCCGCTTTCTTATATCGATTATGTCAAAACTCTTGGCTACGGACGGTTATGCGGCGTATGGAACATCCATATTCCTCTCGGGGATCACCCGGATTCATGGCTTTATCGTTACCATGGCTGGCGGATCTGGTTTGATGATGTACTGGAATCAGAGGAGGTTTTACAAGAAGCGGCGCTGGAGCCAGATGGTTTCCCGGAACTATTGGAGCATGCGGTTCCCTTCGCTTCCAGTGGAGAGGATGATCTGCTGATCTGGGACGTTCAATCGCCTGATGAGCGGGGGGAATTCCCAATCTATGCTTTGAATCTGCGCACATGGGGCAACTTTCGGTATGCAGCCCCGGATTTGTATAGCTTCGTCGAAGCGCTGCTGGATGGGGAACGTGTAAAGTCAGTTTTGGGAACACATCGTACACCATTCCCTTATACATTTGAACCCTTTTAGATCGTTAAAGAGCCACCCTGGTTTTCGAACTCTAAGGTGGCTCTTTGCGTTGCTATTCTTCTAGTTTTTATGCTTGGGCTAAATATTGCTGTACTAGCTCATATCCAGCCACGCCCATTACAGTGTATTGATTATATTCTTCCAGTTCCAGATTGCGTATATATTCATCCCCGCAATACAGATGGCCCGCACAATTAAAAAGTTTTAGCTGCTGTTGCTCCTCGGATAGAGGGCGATGATCAATAATGGGCCATACTCCCTTCGTCAGATTTTGGGTAGCGGTGAATATAACCTCAAATCGACCCCGGTAAGCTGTGAAGGAGAGATAGGTGGTTTCGTCCTCGTACGTTTGATTCTGGCCTATGGATAGAACACCAAAGGAGAACGCCTTTTTGAATCGACCATATAGCGCGCAGATCACCTGACATACCGCAAAGCGGCCGTCATGCATGGGGATAACAAAAATATCGCCTTCCTGATGTTTGGTTCTCTTGAATCTCATCGTCAGGCCAGCTCTTCTTGAATGATCTCTGTTTTTAGACCTTTAGCGCTGGTAATGGTAATGCTGATCGCATCAAAGCCATTTCGCTTTACCTCTTCAAAATCACATCGTTCGCCGCTGATCAGCTCCAGCTGCCCGTTCTCATCCACATCATCCGCAAACTCGTCATCCCAATCAACATTATAAAAAGCAGTCACGGTCACCTCAAAGGTATCTTCACCATCATCGTCCAGATAAGGTAGCAGGGGAGTGCGATTGTTCTGCTGTTCTTGCGTATATACTTCACACAGCAGTGCATCGTAACCATGGCGGGTTCCATCAAAAATCACGATCTGCTCACCTGTGACTGCATCTTCTGCAATAATGAGCTGGGGTGCAAACTCCGTTACAGCGATCAGCTCGTCCATGAACTCTCCATAATAAAAAATGTAGAATTTCGTATTTCCAGCCTGTGAACGGAGCTTACCTGTCCATTCTTGCTCAACCCATGCCTCTGGGTTTTCGGGCACAACCCAACCATCCAGATAAGCGGGTCCTAATTTAGCATGATGTGTTTCTGTCATCCGTAGCGCCTTCCTCTCTTTTCGTTCATTATGTCATGGACAAGGTAACAATTTTGTTGTCCTCATCAACATCTACCTTCACATTCACTCCCAGCTTATCCTTGAACAGTTTACTGATATTGATATAGTCATCCTTCACTGCACTACTTGATCTACCAGTGGTGCGAGTCATCCCAGCGGTGATGATGGAGCGAACATATGTTTTGTCAAGCTTGGCTTCAGGATTGTAAGTATAAATAACCTGCTCCTGTTGATTGTAATAATGGGTTAACTCCGTATAGTCGTTGGCGTTCTCATACTGTTTTTCCTCACGCACATAATCGGGATGGTCCATGGTGTAGTGGATTCCCCCGTCCAGAAAAGGATTTTCTTTGGAGGGTTTGAGTTCATACTGTCCATAGGCTAGTTGAAACAGATATTCTATGCCTGAGCCCTCTGCTTGATAGTAGAGCTGACGATGGTCCCCTTTTTTATCTATCGCGGTATAGCTGCTGATTAAAGGCCAGGCATCATACTTTTTACCTTTTACCTCAAGGGCAACTTTGTAATGGACGAGCACCTTTTCATTTTGGAATAACCCAAAGCTGCTCATAATGAAATAGGCAGGCACACATATAATTCCGATAATCAATATGAATATAAATATTCTTACACGCATGAGTAGAGTGATTCTCCTTTGGTTGTCGATGATGTGGACAGCTCACGCTTCGCAGATGCGCCGAATTCCTCATGTTGCAATAATTGCTTCAGCGCATGTTGTGCAAAAGGGTGGGTTTTATGTGCGTTAAGCAGTGCAAAAGCGCCCCCTTGACTAAGATATATGTATCACTTTGGATTAAGTCCAAAGCTAAACGTAGCTCTGCTTCTGAACAAGGCATCCAAGCCAATGTTTGTAAAGCAGCGTTTCGTACATCATCATCTTCATCAGGCTTGGACAGTAGCTCGCGAATTCCTCGCATGATGGTCGGCTGCTGGCTCTGATCTGCATATAGTCCGATGACCTTCAGCGCTTCTATACGAAGCAGATCATCCGCAGATGATTGCTGCGCAAGCTGCAAAAGTAATGCGATGGTGTCCTCCACAGGCTGGGGATTTCTGTTAATTCGCGTAATGATACCAATCGATCTTCATACGATAGTGTAGGGAAAATAGATAAGAATGTCTTTCCTTCATCATCGTTTTGTATGGACATATACCCTCCCTCATTTCTTAGCCAGATTACGTTTGGGTCTTGTGTATTACCTATAATCATGTCTGTAATTCGATAAAGCCTCTTCCGTTCCGCCACCCTCCAGCAGCACCATAACCGCATAGGAGATTGTATCAATCCAATCGTCGAGGGTACTAATCTGCTCTACGGTCAGCAGGTTGTTTCGTTGCAGCATACCATCAGGATACAACGCCCATGCCCGTGTATATTGGCAAATTCCCCACAGAGCGGATATAAGCTCCCGTTCTACGGACGGTTTCTCCAACTCATCTGCCAGAACTTCAATGATAGTCATGAGCTCATGAAAATTATGCTCGATCAGTTCGCCTTGAAAGGGACGAAGCATCCCTAGAAATCCGCTTTGCATTTTGGGATGCTCCAAATCATCATGAATAAAAGAATGACAGCGCAACAGCTCGCGAGCCTCTTGTTTATTCATGAAGTTCCGTAATCTCTGCTCGGATGCCTCTGCATAGAAAGCTGCCTGACAGTCCCGATAAGGCATCAATGTCAACGACCATATCTGCTTCTTCATAGCGGAAATCAAGCTGCAAGATGATATTTTCTGTTTCTACAGGGGTTAATACATGCTCTTTAGTTTCCAGAAATGTAAAAGTCACTGCATAGCGTGGAATGTCCTGGACTGTTGCTTCAGGGATCACAGGTGCCTCAGCCGAAGGCTCCAGATCCGGTGATTTAGGAACCAGCACACTAGCGGGGGATAGCTCAATCGTCAGTGTAATCTGGTCTTTGGTCATATTGGCAGCCGTGATTCGGTCATAGTGAAAGGGTGGAAAATAGCCGAGCTTTTCTACAATGCTGTCTGCACCTTGAATAGAAACGGTTGGAGAGAAAGCCAGTTCCAGTCCGATGGACCCTGTCAGTTGGTCTTCATATTCTGGATTGATACGGATAAGGGCCTGTTCCGACTCTACCTTCAAAATCGTACCTATAAAATACTGTTTGCCATGGATCAGGACAACATCATGCGGAACGAACGGCAGTGCTCCTCCGGCTTGATAATGAATGAGATATTCGTTTTCTTTTTTTTCAACGTTGTGAACTTGAATTTGCATAAATTGCAGCCTCCTAGGGTTAATGGGATGACGGATTGTTTAAGTGTGACGTAAAGGGTACGGAGTCCACGATTGAAAAACATACTTCATATCCGGGGTATCCTTTTCGAGCATAAATGGAAGAATATCCATAATGGCGCGTGCTTTACTGCCAGCATAAAAGTTGCGCGAGCTATGTAGCAGTTTGTTTGCCTTTATTAACTGGCTGAGCTGCAGCATAACGTCTTCCACGCTTGTTCGGTCAATACGTTCATAAACGTCCTGACGAATCGAAACAAGCATCCCGCAATTGCTGGAAGATTGACCCATAGGGTCATTGGACAAAAGAATGTACACTTCCGGCGTCGTCCCTTTGTTATAGGACGATTTGATACTAGGAGCCTCTATAACCAGCATCAAAGGAGTCATTTCATCATCGGTTACAATGCGGAGTAGTTCCTGCTTGTCCCAGCGGATCTTACCGTGTTTGGCTTTCTTGGATTGATAGATAGACACACGGGTATTACGGATTCCTGACATGTTCAGGAGTGTTTCAAAACAATCGAACAGGTTAGTAAAGCACTCTTCGGCAAACAAAGTGTGCTTCTCCGATACGGAGCCTGTCATTATGAAATTATAATGCAGGTTGTTAACCACAAGCATCCATCCTTTATTCATGAATTACCAATTCTCCTACCATAATATATGACATGGTGATTGAATTCACCTTTTGCGGTATTCATTAAAATCGTTTGGAAACCAGTTCAACTTCGCGTATACTAGGAAAGTCATATATGATACGGCCTGAGCCGCCTTGCGGCCGTATGTTGAGTTACATGAACAGATTCAACGATAACGGATATGCTCCCTTCCTGAAAAGGGGAGAATGAGAACCGATACAAAAATGGGAATTCTGAACTATGGAACGATAGATGTCATATGGCACATGAACCTATTTTACGTGACACATATTTAATACAGATAAGGGAAGTGAATACAACTTGAAGAATTTTACAGCGTTAGGTGTGGAGCAACATTGGGTAGAAGCCTTGAAAGAGCAGGGCATCTCAGCGCCAACACCAGTACAGCAGGAGTCCATTCCACTGTTGATGGAAGGTCAGGATGTCATTGCCGAGGCACATACGGGAACGGGGAAGACGCTTGCGTTTTTACTGCCGATTTTACAAAAGCTGAATTTGGACAAGCGGCATCCGCAGGCGCTCGTGATTGCACCTACGCGTGAATTGGCACTCCAGATTACAGAGGAGGCAAAATGCTTGGCTGCTGCGGAGCCGAGTTTATCTCTGCTAGCTGTTTACGGAGGACAGGATGTGGAGCGTCAGCTTCGTAAACTAAAAGGTGGCGCACAACTGATTATTGGTACACCTGGGCGACTGCTGGATCACCTGAGACGTGGCACGCTCGATCTAGGCGGCATTAAAATGCTGGTCCTGGATGAGGCTGACCAAATGTTGCACATGGGCTTCTTGAACGACGTGGAGACGATTCTTCAGGAGGTTCCTTACCGGAGACAAACGATGCTGTTTTCCGCTACGATGCCAGCTGGTATTCGCAAACTGGCTCGTGTCTATATGAACGAACCCGTTGATGTCAAAGTGAAATCGGCTTCTTCCGTTCCAGTGAGCCAAATCCGTCAGGTCGTTGTGCAAACAACAGACCGTGGTAAGCAACAGGCATTGGTAGATATGCTCAATACGGATCGTCCGTATTTGGCTGTTATCTTCTGCCGTACCAAGCGGCGGGCTTCCAAACTGAATGAGGAGCTCCAGGAAATGGGGTTCGAGAGCGGTGAGCTGCACGGGGACTTGTCCCAGAACAAGCGGGAGCAAGTGATGAAGGCGTTCCGTGAAGCGAAACTTCAATTGCTCGTAGCGACAGATGTAGCCGCACGCGGCCTGGATGTAGAAGGCGTCACGCATGTCTTCAACTATGACATGCCGCAGGATGCCGAAAGCTATATCCACCGCATCGGGCGTACCGGTCGTGCCGGAGGCAAAGGCGTTGCGGTGACGCTCGCCACGCCAAGGGATGTTCCTGAGCTTCGGAACATCCAACGAGTTGCTGGTGTCACATTCACCAGCAGTGAGGGCGGCGGGCAGCGTAGACCTGCTCCCGATACAGCTGAGCGGCAGGGTAGAAATGACCGCTCAGGCAGAAACGACCGCCGTTCCTTTGGCGGCAACGATGCTGGTGGCGGACGCCGCAGCGGCCGCGAACAGGCGGGTCGTCGTGACGGTGCAAGCGGCGAGCGTCGCTCCAACCGCAGTAGCAGTGAACGTGGCGGATATGACCGCAGTAGCGGCGGTTCCGCACGCGGAGGCCAAGGTCGCTCGGCAGGGCAAAGCAGCGAGCGCGGTGGATATGACCGCAGTAGCGGCCGTTCTGCACGCGAAGGTCAAGGCCGCTCGGTAGGCCAAAGCAGCGGACGTGGCGGGTATGATCGCAGCAGCGGCGGTTCCGCACGCGGAGGCCAAGGTGGGCGCGGTGGACAAGCCAAAGGCGGTCCGCGTGGTGGTCAAGGTCAAGGAGGCCGACGCGGTCGGTCTAGGTAGATAAAAATGGGGTATTCTTATAGAATGCTCCACTATGGTTATCATCATAGCCCCGGGGAGGCTCATCTTCCGGGGCTATTATAATCTTCATCTATGCCGCTGCAAGCACAGCATCATAAGATAAAGAGCAACGAAAGATGCTCAGAGATAACCGATTAGCGGGTAGGGCATTTTTTAAAAGATAATTTGGAGGGGTTACACATCATGCAGGAACAGGATATGGGCAAGCGTGCCATGGTCTCAGCATGGATCAGCCTGATTAGCAACATCCTCTTAACGGGCATTAAAATAATCGCAGGACTCATGTTCAATAGTAAGGTGCTGGTGGCCGATGGTGTGCATAACGCCGGGGACGTAATTGCTTCTGCAACGGCACTGGGAGCGATGAGAATATCCAGCCAGCCGCCGGATGAGGATCATCCCTATGGTCACGGCAAGGCAGAAGTAATTGGTGCTAGTGTGGTGGCGGTCATATTGTTCGGGGCAGGTATATTTATCGGCTATCATTCCATTGCCGCCCTGTTCGAACCGATGCCACAGGAGCATATACTGGCATTGGTGGCCGCCATTATTTCCTTGCTATGGAAACAGTGGCTGTATATCTACACGATTCGTATTGGCAGAGCGGCCAATAGTCAGGGTCTCATTGCGACGGCAAAAGATCACCTCGCTGATGTGTATGCCTCGGGAGCGGCTGTATTGGGAATCGGATTAGGATTGATCGGGGAACACTGGGATATTCCGATTTTATCTTACGGCGACCCCATTGCGGGGTTCGTAGTGGCGTTGCTGGTTCTGAAATTGGCGTGGGAAATGGGCCGCGAATCCATTGATGTGCTGATGGAGAAGGCCATTGCAACCGAGGAAATTGAAAGCTACGCAGCAGCCGCACTGAGTGTAGCCGAGGTTCAGCGTATTGACCGTATTCGTGCCCGTGAGCACGGTCATTATATTATCGTAGATATCCGAGCTTCAGTGGATGCCTCTTTGACGATTCAGCAGGGACACGATATTATCCGGCTGATCAAGAGGGCCGTCATACAGCGGGAGCCGCGGGTTTATGAGGTGCTTGTCCATTTGAATCCGTGGTATGCAGACGACCTCCATGCTGTAAAATCAACACAAAAAGACTCTGAAGATAAGGTGTAACCGATACCAATAACGCCCCTAAAACAAACGCCGCGAATTGACAGATAACTTGCCGGAAGGGTATGCTTTTAAAAGCCGAACGATGATGAATAAAAGCGAGGTTACCCGAAAATATGCGAAAATTTTTAAAATGGCTAGGTATTTCTGTGACTGCTGCAGTCCTTTTAGTGGGCGGATATTATGCTTATTCTATATATCATTTTACGAATCAAATTTCAGTTGCCTCCGGTCAGGACTCGAAATTTAAACCGCAAACCCAAACATCAACTAATGTACAACCTGTAGAGGTATCACTCCCACCGGAATGGGATGGAACAGAAAGAGTGAATATTCTGCTGCTAGGCGGCGATTCGCGTGGGGAAGATTCAGGGCGTTCTGACTCGGTTATGGTGGCTTCTGTTAATCCGGTTACGAAAAAGGCTACCCTTATGTCGATTCTTCGTGATACGTATGTCAAGATCCCGGGCCATGGGCAAAGTCGATTGAATGCAGCCTTTTCCTACGGTGGACCTGATTTGACCAGACAGACTGTGAGCGACCTCCTGGGGATACCAATCCAATATTATGTATATACTGATTTTAATGGTTTCATTGCGTTGGTTGATTCTGTAGGTGGTATTGACCTGGATGTCGAAAAAGATATGCATTATACGTCCAAGGCAGACAAACACCAGTTTGATATTGACTTGAAAAAGGGAATGCAGCACATGGACGGCAAAACAGCCTTGCAATATGTGCGTTTCCGTCATGATGCGACTTCGGATTTTACACGTACGGAGCGACAGCGCAAATTCATTACCGAACTGGGTAGTAAAATACAATCGACCTCGTCGCTCATTAAACTGCCAAGTATTCTAAATAGCATTTCTCCGTATATTGAAACGAATCTGAGTACAACGGAAATGCTGCAGTTGGCTTCATTGGGTTTTAATATCGATGCTAAAACAGTAGCGAAGCAGCAAATCCCGCCAAATGAACTGGTGCGCGGGGAAACCATCAAAGGTGCGCAGGTGTTGGGTGTGGACGAGCGGAAGCTCAAGCGATTCATACAGAATCTTTTTGAACAAGAAAACAAACCGGTGACTACGACGGTGGAGGCTGCCACCACGACAAATGATACTCCATAACCCTTCAAAGCAAGCGAAGTTCGTACAATAACGTACAACTTTGTTTGCTTTTGTGTTTATTTGGGTATAACCTTGTATATTTTGTTGCAAAAATATATCGTAATTATGAAGAACGTATACTCATCTGTCTAAAGAGAAGGGGAATGTCATGTGGAAATAACTCCGGCATGGAAAGACCGGTTTAAGAAGTTTTTTCTGAACAATAAGTTTGTGTTATTCCTGTTGGTATTGCTGCTGATCGGTTTGAATATCTTAGTGCTTACCAAAATTTCATACATATTTACGCCTGTCATCGTGTTGCTTAAAACGATCATTCTCCCGGTCATTTTGTCCGGTGTATTGTACTATCTGCTCAATCCGTTGGTAGATGTACTGGAGCGAAATAAGGTAAAGCGGGTATACTCCATTGTTGTCCTGTTTTTGCTCATTATAGGGATTATCGCTATTGTGATTACATCGGTGGTACCTGTGATCCGTGATCAGATACAGGGTCTTATCCAAAATGTTCCTGCCTATACCGAGCAAGTCAAACAACAGTTTGAGCGACTGATTGGCAGTAACTTTGTCAACCAGTTCCAGAACACCATTCAAATAGATCCATCTGAACTAGCCTCCAAAGCTTCTGAAAAGTTATCTGGCTTTATCAATAATGCATGGACGGGTGTGGGAAGCTTTTTGGGTGTGATTACTGAAACTGTGCTTGCGATCGCTACGGTTCCGTTCATTCTGTTCTATTTGCTGAAAGATGGACACAAGCTACCGCAGTGGATTCTAAAAATGCTTCCACCTATGTTTCGTAAAGAGACAGATCGTATCATGACCGAAATGAATCATCAGGTCAGCTCGTATATTCGTGGACAGATTATTGTCAGCTTCTGTATTGGAGTGCTGCTGTATATTGGTTATCTGATTATTGGATTGGACTACTCTTTGACACTTGCGGTCATTGCGTCCTTTACGAGCGTGGTTCCCTACTTAGGGCCTGTAATTGCCATTACACCCGCGTTAATCGTAGCTATTGTTACCTCACCGATCATGCTGCTCAAAATGGTTATCGTATGGACAGTCGTCCAGCTTATTGAGGGTAAATTTATTTCACCACAAATTATGGGCAAATCTCTTCGAGTACATCCGATCACGATTATCTTTGTTATTTTGACAGCTGGCAATTTGTTTGGTGTGGTAGGAATTGTACTGGCGGTTCCAGGTTATGCCGTCTTGAAAGTAATCGTGACCCATCTGTTTAGTTTTTTTCAAAAGCGTTCACATCTTTATGAAGCAGATAAAGTAAAGTAAAAAGCAAGTCTCTATAAAAAGTAAACATGGCTAATTGGTGCGGTAAATCTGCTATTTTGCCCCTCTTGGTTAACTGTGGCTTTACGTGCTATAATTAATGCCTATTCGTATTCCAAAATAGAAAGGTCAGACTTTTTATGATAAAACTCAGCATTCTTGACCAATCTCCGGTATCGGAAGGCATGACGCATGCACAGGCATTACAAAAGACTGCTGAGCTTGCTATAGAGGCGGAACGCCTGGGTTATCATCGCTTCTGGGTATCCGAGCATCATGCAGCCTCTAACCTTGCAGGCTCCAGCCCGGAGGTATTGATTTCACACCTGGCTGCCCGTACCTCTACCATTCGAGTGGGGTCGGGTGGTGTGATGCTGCCTCATTACAGCGCTTATAAAGTAGCGGAAAACTTCCGGGTACTGGAGGGATTGTATCCAGGACGCATTGATCTGGGTCTGGGGCGAGCACCTGGAGGAATGCCGATTGCTACCAGAGCTTTGCAGGAGGGGAAAATGCGGGGCGGTGTTGATCTGTACCCCGAGCAGCTGGATGATCTGCTAGCCTATTTGCATGATAGCACAGGCAACCAGCATCGCTTCGGTTCGCTACAGGCGATGCCGCTCGTAGAGACCGTGCCGGAAATGTGGCTGCTTGGCTCCAGCGGCGATAGCGCAGGTCTGGCCGCCGAGCGTGGCGTAGGCTTTGCGTTCGCGCAGTTTATTAATGGTGAAGGCGGCACAGGTGCTATGAAGGGATATCAGGAAAGCTTCCAGCCTTCCCAGCATAGTGACCAACCAGGTTCGCTTGTTGCCGTATTTGCGATCTGCGCGGATACCGAAGAGGAGGCCAATCGTTTGGCATCCAGTATGGACTTGTCCCTGGTGCTTTTGGAACAGGGAACGCGTTCCGCAGGAACACCTTCCGTCGAAAAGGCGCTTGCGTATCCGTATACGCCATATGACCGGATGCGCATTCGTGAGAATCGCAAGCGTATGGTGGTTGGTTCACCCGCACAGGTCAAGCGTCAGCTTGAGCAATTATGCAAGGACTATAATGCACAGGAGATCATGGTTGCGAGCATCATTCACGACTTTGATGCCAAGATGAAATCAATACGTCTCATGGCTGAAGCATTTGGACTGTCCTCTGTACAGACTTAATGCGAATTTGCCAGAATCAGAAGATCACAGCTTTAGGGCTGTGGTCTTTTTTTGTGAGTTAGCACTTGATAATGATTATCAATATCTTTATTATATAAAGATAGAATGAAGTTTTGATGAATGTCGTGCGTTAAGCCCGTGATTATATATATTGGATTAGGGAAAGGGATGATTCCAAATGTTTCGTCTGAAAACGGCAAATCTGGATATTGCTTATGAAGATCGATTGATAGTAGAAGATCTGAACGTAGAAATACCGCAAGGGAAAATTACAGCGTTGGTGGGTGCAAATGGCTCCGGTAAGTCGACCATTCTGAAAACGATGGCTCGCATTATGAATCCTAAAGGCGGTAGCGTTCTGTTGGATGGTAAATCCATTCATAAGCAATCCACCCGGGAGGTAGCCAAGCAGTTGGCTATTTTGCCGCAGAATCCGACTGCACCGGAAGGGTTGACCGTGACGGAACTGGTATCATACGGACGTTTTCCCTATCAAAAAGGTTTTGGTTCCATGAAAGCGGACGATCGCAAAATGGTAGAGTGGGCTATACAAGTAACGGGAATGAGCGAATTTCACGATCGTCCGATTGATCAGCTTTCTGGAGGTCAGCGTCAGCGTGCCTGGATTGCTATGGCGCTTGCACAAGATACGGATATATTGTTTTTGGATGAGCCGACTACATTTTTGGATATGGCGCATCAACTGGAAGTGCTGCATCTGCTAGAGTATCTGAATACTTCGGCAGAACGCACCATTGTTATGGTCGTGCATGACTTGAACCATGCAGCCCGATATGCTCAGCATATGATTGCGATCAAAAAAGGGAAAGCAAAGGCGGTAGGAGCCCCGACGGAGGTTATGACCCCGAATGTGCTGCGTGAAGTGTTCGGGATTGAGGCGGATATTGTTACTGATCCTCGCACGGGTGTACCCCTCTGCCTTCCGTATGCTTTGGCTGGTCAGCCAGCGGTAAGCCAAGCAGTAAAGGGAATGAATGTAGAAGAGAAACAAACAGTGGGTTCTGTTGCGGAGCGGCGTGATGCTAGACCACAAGTAGCAGCAAGAGGTTAGAGGGTGCACTAAGTGGCAGCATCACGGTAAAGGGTATATTGGCATGTCCGTCACGTTTTGGGTAAAATAGAACCTAAACCAAGCGACATGAAGGAGGATGCTGTATGTCTGTCTATTCGTATAATGCCGTAACACCAGCCAATCAGGAGGTTTCTCTGGAAACTTACACCGGTAAAGTGCTGGTTATTGCGAATACCGCCAGTAAGTGCGGACTTACCCCGCAATACGGGGAGTTGCAAAAGCTTTATGACGAATACAAGGATCGGGGACTTGTTGTTTTAGGTTTCCCTTGCAACCAATTTGGCGGTCAGGAGCCGGGCAGCAGCGAGGAAGCGGTTGAATTTTGCCAATTGAATTACGGGGTTAATTTCCCGGTATTCGCTAAAGTGGATGTGAACGGACCAGATACAGCCCCTCTGTTTGAATATTTGGAGAAGCAACAGCCTGGAGAACAGGAAGAGGGTACAATTCAGTGGAATTTTACGAAATTCATTGTGAATCGTGAGGGTGTGCCTGTGGGGCGTTTTGAGCCAAAGGAGTCACCGGAAGCGATGAAAGCTGCCATTGAGCAGTTGTTATAATAGCTTCGTGTAATTCCAAAGTGTATATGTGTAAACAAGGTCTGATTTCCGCTTGTCTCGGGGGAAACGGATCTTTTTTTTATTCCCCACATACGTATTTTCCTAAAGATTAGCGACTCGTGTGAAAGTGTGTTTTAAGGGCATAATCAGGAGGCACATAGGGAAAACTGAATGGAGCATAAAGAGGATTTCAGCAAACGGCTGATCTCAGCTATTCTTACCTTTTTAAATGTGTACAAATTGTGAATAACATAAAAAGCTATTGTAATGTGAAAAATATCACACTATAATAAGCGCATGAAGTGAAATAAATCACAAGGAATAACGAGTTATCTAAGTGAAAGTATTCACAATTATTATACATTTTATGCCCACACACCAAGGAGGAATTCAACATGAAAGTAGCAGTTATCGGATGTACACACGCAGGTACGGCAGCTATAGTCAACACAGCTAAATGTTATCCAGATGCCGAAATTACGGTCTATGAGCGTAATGACAATATTTCATTTTTATCTTGTGGTATTGCACTGTACGTAGGTGGTGTCGTCAAAGATCCGCACGGATTATTTTATTCGTCCCCAGATCAACTGGCTGATATGGGTGTAGTGACCAAGATGCTCCATGAAGTAACGAGTGTGGATACTGCTGGCAAAACGTTGCATGCACGTAATCTCCAAACAGGTGAGGAATTTACGGACACATTTGATAAATTGATTGTGACTACCGGATCGTGGCCAATTATTCCGAAGCTGGAAGGCATTGAACTGGATCATATTTTGCTCTGCAAAAACTATAATCATTCGAATGAAATCATTGAGAAAGCCCAGCACGTACAGAACATTACAGTTGTCGGAGCCGGATACATTGGTGTTGAACTGGTAGAAGCATTCCAAATGAACGGTAAGAACGTAACGTTGATCGACAGTGCTGATCGCATATTAAATAAGTATTTAGACCATGAGTATACAGACCGGATTGAGAATTCCCTGAGAGAACATGGCATTAAGCTGGTGCTTGGCGAGACAGTAAGTCGTTTTGAGGGGACTAACGGTAAAGTGAGCAAGGTTGTGACCTCCAAAGGAGAATATGAAACAGAGCTTGTTATACTCTGTATCGGTTTCCGACCTCAAACGGATCTGCTCAATGGCCAGGTAGATATGTTGCCTAACGGTGCAATCATTGTGGACAATTATATGCAAAGTAGCTGCCCGGATGTGTTTGCAGCAGGCGACAGTTGTGCAATTCGTTATAATCCAACCGGCAAAACAGCTTATATCCCATTGGCGACCAATGCGGTTCGTATGGGTACGCTGGTGGCACGCAATCTGGTACAGCCGACCATTGCCTACATGGGAACACAAGGAACCTCGGGTATCAAAATTTACGAAGACAATATTGCAGGAACAGGAATGACGGAAGCCGCAGCAACGGACGAGGGAATGACTGTAGAAGCTGTAACCATTGAGGACAGCTATCGTCCTGAGTTTATGCCGACCTCGGAAAAGGTTTTGCTGAAAGTTGTGTATGAGCAGGAGACACGGAGAATTGTTGGAGCACAAATTATGTCGAAGGTGGATTTGACGCAATCCATTAACACGCTGTCTGTAGCCATTCAAAATCATATGACCATTGACCAGCTGGCTTTTGTCGATTTCTTCTTCCAGCCGCACTATAACAAGCCTTGGAATTTCCTGAACGCGGCAGGTTTGCAAGCATTGCCTACAATATCTGAACGGAACCCAGTTACTGTATAATTCAATTTGTCTGTGACATTGTTCATAAGTTTGTCAACAATCTGAAGCGTACGGATGAATCCTTATAGTACAATATAGAGAGCATAAGGATTAGGGGGAGAAGTTATAATGGATTTGTTTTATATCCTTTTTCTTGTAGTTGTCGCAGCCATCGGTCTGGGCGGAGTTCTATGGTTCTTGAGAGCCGTTGAAAAGGAAGAATACAATTAAATGTAAAGTGCGTATTAGCGCAGTAGACGTAATAAAATAGAAAAACAGTCCTTTTATCAAGGGCTGTTTTTTTTATAACTAAGAAAGTGATTTTTTTCACAAACAAAATCACTGATTTTAAATAAAATATGAAAGAAGAATATTTTAAAAGATATTAAAGGAGCGGGGGCAGATGGCAAGCTATAAACCGGGGCAAATTGCCGAAAAGACGGTGGAAACAGGAGTGGCCAAAGCGAACAACCCGTGGACTGTGGCGGTGGTATTGGGATTTTTGGCAGGTGCATTTATTGCACTCGGGTTTTTGCTGGATATACGCGTTATTGCAAGTGCACCTAAAGAATGGGGGAGTATTGCTACCTTTATTGGAGCGGCAGTGTTCCCTGTAGGTCTGGTGTTAGTTTTGATCGCTGGTGGGGAATTGCTGACCGGCAATATGATGGCAGTCCCTTTGGCGAGATGGGCAGGACGAATTAAGACAGGAGCTATGCTTCGTAATTTGGCGATTATTACGCTCAGTAATTTTGCAGGTGCATTATTTGTTGCATTTTTTTTCGGGCATGTTCTGGGCTTGACCGAAACGGGTCCTTACCTGGATAAAGTGGTGGATATGGCAGGACATAAGCTGGATGAAAGCTTTTTGCAGTCTTTTATATCAGGTATAGGATGTAACTGGCTTGTAGCACTGGCTGTATGGATGGCGTATAGCACAGACTCTATCGGCGGCAAAATTATGGGAATTTGGTTCCCAACCATGGCCTTTGTTGCTATTGGGTTTCAGCACGTTGTTGCCAATATGTTTCTCATTCCGGCGGCTATATTTGCAGGTCATTTTTCATGGGCAGAGTATGTTATGAATTTCATTCCGGTCTGGTTGGGGAATTTAGTAGGAGGCAGTCTGTTTGTGGCTGGAGCCTACTGGCTGGCCTATCTGAAAAAGACTCAAACTAACACACATTCTGTGAATGAATCTCAAACTACTTCTTCAGTTACATCCAAGCCGTTAAGTGATCATGCATAATCACGTTACTTTATGAAGCAATGAACAAAGCAAATCCGCCATGACAGGCCCGGGGGAACGAAACCTGTCATGGCGGATTTTTTTGGGAGTGGTCCATGATTTGGCATGGAGGATGAGTGTGCTCTCGTCCATAATGCCTTGATCTTTTTTACCCTGGGTACGTAATGATGAAACAGGATGATAATAAAATAATTATGATTTTTTAAATCCGTTTTGCTCTATGCAGCAGGCGGATTTTTTATATATTTTGGAGCGAGGCTGTGTGGTAAAATCCTTCTCTTGCCATAGGCCAAAGCTGTGGATATGATAAGAACAGTGTAATTTTTGGAAACGGTAACGGAAAGGAGCATTAAACCATGGATCATCGGAATAGCGCGCCTCTTGAGGCCACACTTCAACAAAATCTACAAAGAGGACAGCGAATGACGGAGCAGCAGAACGGTGTTTTTCCGGCTGTATGCCCGTTGGATTGCCCGGATACGTGTGGGCTCCTGCTTCACAAGGAAAATGGAAAGATAGTCAAGGTGACTGGTAATCCGGATCATCCCATTACGAAAGGGGCTATATGCAACAAAGTCCGCAATATGACCGAGCGCGTATATGATCCAGATCGGGTGCTTTATCCGTTGAAGCGTGTAGGCGCCAAAGGGGAAGGGACATTTGAACGAATTAGCTGGGAGGAAGCGGTCGATACCATTACAGGTCGGTTCAAGGAACTGATACGTACGGATGGACCGGAATCCATACTCCCCTACAGCTTTTACGGCAATATGGGCGTATTAAGTGTGGATGGAATGGATCGTCGCTTTTTCAATGCACTGGGTTCAAGCCAACTGGATCAGACGATTTGTAGCGTGGCTGGGAATGAGGGCTGGGCATCCGTTATGGGGTTTAAGGGCGGCACGAGCCCGGAGGATACAGAGGATGCAGATCTCATTATTGTATGGGGTGGAAATGTCATCAGTACCAACATGCATCAGGTCGTATTGGCTGAGAAAGCACGTAAAAAAGGTGCTAAGGTGGTCGTAATTGACGTTCATCGCAACCGGACGGCGCAATGGGCGGATTGGTTCATTCCGTTATATCCGGGTACGGATACAGCGCTCGCGCTAGGGGTTATGCATGTACTGTTTGATCAAGGACTGACAGACGACGAATTTTTACGTCGCTATACCGTAGGTCACGAGGAACTGCGCGAGCATGTTAAGACCTATACACCAAAGCGGGTTTCGCGGATTACCGGCGTGCCGGAAGAGGATATTATCCGTTTGGCGGAAATGTACGGAAAGGCGCGAGCGGCCTATATCAATATCGGAAATGGGCTTCAGCATCATGATAATGGCGGTATGAACGTACGCGCAGTTACATGCTTGCCTGCACTCACTGGACAATGGTTGAAGCACGGCGGTGGAGCGTCGCGCTCCAATGGCGCTTACGCCAAGATTAACAGCGCCCATCTGGAGCGTCCTGATCTGCGACAAAACCCGGATGCTCGGGTGATCAACATGAACCGGATTGGAGAAGCGCTGCTACAAAAGGAACAGCCGATTAAGGCGTTATTCGTATATTGTAGTAACCCGGTAGTTGTAGCACCCGATTCGGAACGGGTGACAGAGGGATTTGAACGAGAGGATCTGTTTACGGTTGTTCATGATCTGTTCCTTACCGATACGGCCTGCTATGCAGATATTGTGCTGCCTGCTGCGTCTTCTTTTGAAGGAACAGACCTATACAAATCGTACTGGCACCACTATATCCAGATGCAGAAGCCCGTCATTGATCCGCTTGGGGAAAGCAAAAGCAATTATGAGCTATTTAGCCTGCTCGGACAGGCAATGGGCTTTGATGAAGCTGCCTTTACGGAAAGTGAAGAGGACATGATCGCAGGCGCGCTTGATAATCCAACGAATCCTTATCTCAACGGTGTAACCTTGGATGCCTTAACAAAGTCGCCTTTTGTAAAGCTCGATATGACGCCAAAGGCTGCTTATTTGGAGCGTTTAACTACGCCTTCAGGCAAGATTGAGTTGTATTCGGAAAAAATGAAACGAGCAGGTCTGCCCGCATTGCCCTCCTATGTACCGCTGATCGAAGGGTATGACGGAGAGCATCGACCACAAGCGGATGAACGTTTTCCATTGATGTTTGTTTCACCGCCAAACCATAATTTTTTGAATTCTACATTTGCTAATTTGCCCAAACATCAGCGCTTGGAACGGGAACCCTTGCTGCAAATTCACCCGGAGGATGCTCAGGCAAGAGACATCGCAGATGGTGATCCGGTTACCGTCTGGAATGACAGGGGGATGTATGAATTAAAAGCCAAGGTCACCGATCTGATGCTGCCCGGCACGGTGATTAGCCAAGGATTATGGTGGAAAGGCAAAGGACGCAGACAGCGTGCCAATGCGTTAACCTCTGACCGGCTGTCGGACATGGGGCAGGGGGCTACTTTTTTCTCAACGGTGGTGAATGTGAAGCGCCAATGAGAATATGCCTTTCATGGCGTCAGGTGCAAAAGGAGAAGCAAAAGATATGAAATGGTTGGAGTCTTATCCGAAAGAAGTAAAAGTATTTCTCATTGCCAGCCTGATTAATTCCGCTGGGAGTTCCCTCATGTGGCCGCTCGTTAGCATGTATGTATTTGACGAACTGAACCGTAGTATGGAAGATGCGGGGATTGCGATTTTAGTACAGTCATTGGGCGGAATTTTCGGTCAAGTGCTGGGCGGAGCCCTTTATCATCGTATTGGAGCCAAAAAACTGATTGTCGGTTCACTGGCCATGAATGCATTGGGGCTTCTCTCGCTTCCATTTACCAGTGGTCAATGGGTAGCATTTGTCATCATGATGGGCTTTATCGGCTTTTTTAATGTGGTATCTGTGCCTGCGATTCAGGCCTTTGTAGGTTTTCGTTTTGCTGACCGACGTGGAGAGCTGTTTAATATCATTTATGTCGCGAACAATATTGGGGTGGCACTCGGAACGGGACTGAGCGGCGTTCTGGCCGACCTTTCCTATCAGCTCAGCTTTGTGATGAACGGGGTAACTTCTGCGGTGTTTGCCGGATTCTTCTGGTCTTATCTAAGCAGGGTAGATCGGGAAGAGGGGGAAGTTCAGCTCAGCAAGTCTGTGGTGAAAAGAGAGGAAATACCAGCTCGATTGCTGTTTCGCGATACCAGGCTGTATCTCTTTGTGGGGTTAGGCTCGCTTTTTTTATGGTTCGGCAATTCGATCTGGAATACGGGAGTCTCTCCCCATATAATTGAGCAGGGCCTGCCCAAAACGATGTATGGGTTACTATGGACGTTAAATGGTATTCTTATTTTTGCTGCACAACCTATTATTTTCTGGATCAAACGGCTGTACGCTCATCACGCTTCTGCGCAAATGACATGGGCTGGAGGATTTTATTTGGCAGCTTATATTGTCATACTGGGCACACAGAACTATACTGGGATGATATTCGCTATGGTACTAGCGACTTTGGGAGAAATGCTGATTGCACCTGCGGTTCCAGCATTCCTGTCTGATCATGGAGGTCGGGGTGCACCCTTTTACATTGGACTTGTGGGGGGCATTGGCGCAGCCGGACGGGTGATGGGACCTTATTTTATGGGAAAGTTGTATGATGGCGGTGGGTTACCGCCCACACTTTGGCTGGCATTAGGCGTAGCCGTATTATCCATTCTGTTTTTCGTCCTGCATAGCTGGTTGAATCGTTTTCGGCATGATTTGGATAACTTGGATACTACTTCTTCTTAGGTGGATGTTCCCGGTTCTTAAGTCCCAATAAAAGTTCAGTAATGAGCTGTGATTATGGTACAATAGGTGACAGATGGTTGCAGTTATTGCTTCAGGAAAGCCTTCACAGGAAGGATTGAAAGGAATTGTTTACAAGTCAACCCTTGACGATACGTCATTCGGAGATGAAGGATGCTCCTGATCTGATTGCGCTGGATGAATTGGTATGGAATGAGCGCACGGCTCCTGCTTCGCTGTCATGGAAGTCGCGTGGAGAGTTTCTGCGCAATACGCCTCCTGGCTCTCAACTGGTCGCCATCGAACAGGAAGTACTCTGCGGGTATATTGGATTTCGTCCTCCAACGCTGTTGGCTAGTAATTGTCATGTACTCGAAATAAATATAGCTGTACGTCCAGACTATCATCGCAAAGGTATTGGGACGGCGCTCATGAACTCCATGAAGGAGATTGCAGCTGCGGAGGGCATACGCAAGTTAAGTTTGCGTGTACTGTCCTGTAACACGGAAGCCCTTATGTTTTATGAAAAATGCGGTTTTGCAATTGAAGGGCGGCTGCATGAGGAGTTTTATATCGCAGGCCAATTCGTGGATGATATTCTAATGGCCTATTTCTTAAAATAGACCGGAGGCTACACACAGGCATCGGTTGTAATGTCCAGCCCATAACCAAGAACGCCGCAGACCTAATCAGGCCTACGGCGTTTTTGCACAGTACAAGGTTAGCGAAGTTGCTTCCATTCATTCTGGAGCATACCATACACTGCGTGATTCATATAGCCATCTGGTAGCAACTCCGCTTCGCGTATGATGCCTTCGAGCACAAAGCCCAGGCGTTCTGGAATACCGCGGCTACGGCGGTTCGTTGTTGCACAACGGATTTCGACCCGATGCAAGTCCAACTCCATCAACGCATATTCAACGAATACGCGGCAGGCACTGGTCATGAGACCCTGTCCTTCGTAACCGTGCCCAAGCCAGTATCCGATGCTAACCGACCGGTGAGCCCAATTGATCTCATGGTAGCTGATGATGCCAGCAAGCTCGTTGTCTATCCAAATTCCAGCGGTCAGGCTACCGTTCTCTGCGGCTTGTTTCAAGGCGCCTTGCACGAACTGCTCTGTATGGCTGATTTCCGTGGTGGAGTCTACCCATGGAAGCCACTGACGCAGACGGTCACGGGACATTTCGATCAGCTCAAACAGAGGCTGCACATGCTCCTTGGTGAGCGGCCGAAGGACTGTGCGTTCGTCCAACGCATATGTAAACATGATGAATCCCCTCTTTCACTCGGAAAATCGCTAAACCAGCCAGTCTAGCATTTAATCCCATGCTACCTTATTCTGCGAGAGTCGTCAAAAGGGAGAGGAAGCTTTAAATTTTATAGGTCCCACCCGGAACCGCCCCTGCTCATATACATATTTCAGATCCAAATCCCCTATAAATTCGCTTGGTGATACGCTACCAGATACAGTGGCATGCAGTGGGAACTGTTCGGCGTCATACATTACAACGGAGCTAAAATCGAGATGCTTTGTAAATTGGGCTGGATCATCGTAAAATACAGACGCTTTGGGGTCCATCGTGTGTGTAGTACCGTCAATCATAACAGCGATATGCACCTGGCGGTTGTGGTCACGTAGCTCCACGGAGCTATGTACTCGCTGGGATACAGCATTTGCTGCTGATTCAACTGCATATTCCTCCATTGTTTGTACGTTAACAATATGCAACTCCTGCAATTCCACACCCGTTCCCGAGGCACGTGTGAGAATGATAACTGCATCACGGACCCCATCTTCGTTTACATCTCTGTAAAATAACTGTGGTGCGGTGGAAATATCCGCTGAGCCCGACCACTGGAATGTGCGGCGCTGCTGGCCGATTTCCAGTACGGCTGAATGGAAGAGTCCCTGGGACGGGCTCACGGCGTATAGGCGGACAGTTGAGTCTTCTGGCGCGCTGGCCAGCGGATGAGATAAAGCAGTTTCGGTCACCATGCTTGAAGAAGGATGATCGGTAGTCATAACGGAAGAGGACAGCAGCATAGACAGCAGGATGACGATCAACAGCTTAAACACGGGTGGGCTCCTTTTCCGGTAAAATAAAAGATATATACACTATAACGAATTTATTTGCCGAAAATGTTAACTCTTTTTCATAACTTGCATCTTTTTTTGCTGAAGAGAGCATCCCAATTTTCATTTTATTGAGTTATGCGGTGTGAAAGGGTATATTTAAGGGAACAGGTTGTATACAGATTATACGGAAGAAAGGTTGATTAGCGTGGAGAAGCCGATTACTCCCCCCAATTTTATTAAAAATGTTATTGAAGAGGATTTACGTACGGGTAAGGTAAAGGAGGTTGTTACACGCTTTCCACCTGAACCCAACGGATATTTGCATATTGGACATGCTAAAGCTATCTGGATCAATTTTTCGTTGGGAGATGAATTCGGAGGACGCACGAACCTGCGTTTTGATGACACCAATCCGGCGAAGGAAGACACGGAATACGTGAACTCCATTCAGGAGGACGTGAAGTGGCTTGGTTATGAATGGGAAGAAAAACATTTTGCTTCCAATTACTTTGAAGAGATGTACAAGCGTGCTATCCTGCTGATTCAAAAGGGGAAAGCCTACGTAGATGACCAAAGCGCGGACCAAATTCGTGAAACACGCGGAACACTGACAGAACCGGGACAAAACAGCCCCTATCGGGATCGCAGTGTGGAAGACAATTTGAAGCTGTTTGAAGAGATGCGTGCAGGCAAATACCAGAATGGAGAAAAGGTGCTGCGTGCTAAGATTGATATGGCTTCGCCAAACATCAATTTGCGTGACCCGGTTATTTACCGTATTTCACACACGGCCCATCACAATACAGGCGATACCTGGTGCATCTATCCGATGTATTCCTATGCTCATCCGCTGGAAGATGCAATTGAGGGCGTAACCCATTCGCTTTGTTCGCTTGAGTTCGAAGATCAACGCCCACTGTACGATTGGGTTGTAGCTGAATGCGAGATGGAAAACGTACCTCATCAATACGAATTTGGACGGCTAAATCTAGCTCAAACGGTAACCAGCAAACGTAAGCTCAAACTTCTGGTTGATGAAAAACACGTAGACGGCTGGGATGATCCGCGGATGCCAACCATTTCTGGGTTGCGTCGTCGCGGCTATACGCCAGAGGCCATTCGCAGCTTCGTCTATGAGACAGGCATTTCCAAAGCCTACGGAGTCATTGATTTGCAGGTACTGGAGCATTTTGCACGTGAGGATTTGAAGCTTAAGGCGCCCCGTACGATGGCAGTTATAGATCCGTTGAAGGTGGTCATTACGAACTATCCTGAAGGACAAGTGGAAATGCTGGAGGCGGAGAACAATACAGAAAATCCGGAGCTTGGAACCCGCCAAATTCCGTTTTCTCGTGAGATTTATATCGAGCGTGAGGATTTCATGGAGAATCCACCGAGCAAATACTTCCGTTTGTTCCCTGGTAATGAGGTGCGTCTCAAACATGCTTACTTCATTAAGTGCAACGATGTCATTAAGGATGCGGACGGTCGTGTAACGGAGATTCACTGTACTTATGATATAGAAACCAAGAGTGGATCGGGCTTTACGGGACGTAAAGTGAAAGGTACGATCCATTGGGTAGAGGCTACTCAGGCTGTTCCGGCTGAATTCCGTTTGTATGAGCCATTGATTAATGCAGAGGAACCAGAGGTACTGGAAGAGGATGGATCGGAAAAAACATTCCTTGATCAATTAAATCCGAACTCTTTGGAAATTGCACATGGCTATGTGGAGCGGAATATGAAAGAAGCACAGTCTCAGGACAAGTTCCAATTTTTCCGTCATGGTTATTTCAGTGTAGACCCGAAGCTTTCCAAACCGGGTGAGCCTGTATTTAACCGTGTGGTATCATTGAAAAGCTCCTTCCAATTGCCTAAGCAATAAGCTGTTGGAAAGAGTGGGACGAATGGTTGTTTCGTGCGACCAAATGAGAAAGGAGTCTGCCAGCGGCAGACTCCTTTATTTTACGCACATCCGTTCTTCATTCCTCAGAACATGACCATCGACTTGAAGACGCTCTATTGTCGTTGTGGTGCTTCTTCTATCGGTTTGTGCTCGCCACCATGTCCTGGCTGGTAACCGTTCTTGTACAGCATATACCACATGATAGCGAATCCCGCAGAGCCAAGCAGGGCGAAGAATACACCTGCATGGTACATCATTTCACCGCCGAAGTTCTGGAATAGCCAACCTCCCGCAAAACCAGCTATGATCCCGGATATACCACTCCAGGTCAAGGTATATACGGCCTGTCCGGATGATCGATATGCCACCGGGGTAAACAGAACGGTCAACTGGGTGCCTACATAGAAATATCCACCGAAGGTGACACAATGAAGTGCCTGAATGAACACGATCTGAATCGGGTCTGTGGCCTGGGCCATGAGTTCCCAGCGCAAGGCAAACAGCAAACTGACCAGAGCTAAACAGCCGACCATCACGGTCATTTTTTTCTTCAAGAAGCGATCAAACAGTAAAAAGACAATAATTTCGAATACCGATGACATAAAAACGGCAAAACCAAGCATCAGCTTGGACCCACCCAGTTCGGTGATGTACAGGGACATAAAGGCGCCGTTGATTGAATTAGGAATCGATACAAGGATGCCTAATAAAATGAAGGATATAAAGTATCCGTTTAATAAAATACTGCCAAAGCCACGCAAATGAATGGTTGCCGTCTCCACAGTGCTTTTCAGTGGCGGAATTGCCAAAGTGCAGGCTAATGCAGCCAGAAGAAGTACCGTAAATATAGTGGATATACTAGATATTCCCGTGTGGTCCACCACTATGCCGGCAACGGCCGCAATCACAGCCCAGCCGGAGGAACCCCATATGCGGAATGCACCAAATTTCCGGTCTGTGCCCTCAATATAGCTAAGAATCAGGGTATTGCTTTGGGCGAATAATGGGCTTTGGAAAAAGTAAAAGCCAATCATCGACACATAAATCATGACATACGTGTGAACATGAAATAAAGCTTGGAGCAGTAACAGTGTACCTATAATCATAAATAGTAGAATACGTCGGAGATTTCGGCTGCGGTCGCTTGTATATCCCCAGAAAGGATTCGCGAATACAGATACAAAAGGTCCGATGGCCATCAGACTCCCGATTTCCAGCTTGTCCATGCCGATATCTTGTAGATACAACGGAAAGAAGCTGGAGAAAATGACCATAGCTCCATATAGAAAAAAGTTATACAGCTTTAGGGAATATAGGGGAGTCTCTTGAATTTCTCTCTTTTGCAAGACAAGCCATTCCTTTCTTAGCCCGATAGAGAACTACGCACCGATGCCGATCTGTGGGAGGTTCTTTATTCCAATGTATCATGTGTTGAAAGGGTTAACAAACCAATAAAATTACAATTATGTAATAATTATTTGATTATACTAGTTTGATATTGATTTAAATGAATTAATAATTACTGCTTTATATTGTTAACTTTAATTTTTGTGGTTCTAGTACGCGATATACAGATGAATTGCCGCATTAGAGTCCATATATGGTTAGTTCACACAGATGTTTTGCTGGTTACAAAGTTTTTATTTGTAAATAGGTTCTTAAGACCTAAAGTTTATATCGTGAATAACCGATACTTAATCCATAATCAGGTGAATTTAGGATTATTTTTTTCTGAATCAAAATATATTGTCGCAAATATTACATAAAATCAGAATGCTATTCCTATTTGGTTATATACGGTATAAGTCAACTGATCTATATTGTTTGGTTTTATGAGATATTCGGTGGAAAGGATTGAAAAATGGCATCACAGCATCGTAGAGACAACTCTTTGTATCGCCGTTTTCCTCGGCTTCATCTGCTTCAGGCGGGAGAAGGGTGTGAGTTCCTGACTTCTGAACCCAACGAGCCTAACGTAGTATTGACTCGTGAGGGACGTTCATATTATTTGCATGATCGTGAGCAGCCTGTGCGGGAAGCAGAGTTGTTTGTATCTGGTTTTAAAGAAGTAGAGCCTCAAGCGCACGTGATCTTTTTTGGAGTAGGACTAGGGTATCATATTCGTGAATTTCTGCGCATACACCCAAATACTAGTTTCTCCATTGTCGAGCCGGATACTGGCGTGATGAATATTTTTTTACAGAATCTGAATGAAAACGATTGGCTTGCTGGTGAGAAGATCGAAGAGGTGATGGTAGGAGCAATTACTGGGGAGACAATTGGAATATTGCAGAGGTTGATTGACCGTGTATCTGGAGTGCTGGTCATTCCGTGGCTCCCGTATCGCGCTTTATTTACTGCGGAATTGAAGAAGTTTAATGAAACATTGTATAGAATGGTCTCTAATAAGAAGGAAAAAATGGCTATCAACCATGTTTACGAAAAAAAGTGGGCGCTAAACAGCATGCACAATTTCCCCTTTATTTTACATAGTTCTGATTTTCTGCATGCCGGCTCAGAGTACATAGAAGGCAAGCCAGTCTTGATTATTTCTGCTGGTCCTTCGCTTAACGACGAAATTGAGCACCTTCGCTACATTCGGGAAAATAATCTTGCATACCTGTTTACGGTAGGTTCTGCAGTGAACACGCTGGTGGAGCATGACATTTATCCGCACGGAACATTTAGTTATGACCCTAATGAATACAACGTAAATGTAATTCAGAAAGTGATCGACAAGCAAATTGATTCTATACCCCTCATTTTCGGCAGTACAGTCGGTAAACACACACTCGATGCCTATCCAGGGCGTCTCATGCATATCATCATCTCTCAGGATGAACTCTGCAAGCATGTATTGCGCACATCCGAGGGAAATAAGCCAACAATTATTAATGATGCTCCCTCTGTAGCCGTCATTGCGCTTCAATGTATGATCCGTATGAAGGCAGACCCTATTGTGTTGGTAGGTCAAAACTTAGCTTATCGGGGCGAGCAATATTATGCTGAGGGAATTACCCATGCCAGAGGCGTACCAGCTAGTGCAGATTTGCCACGTGTGGAGGGCGTTCATGGTCAGCAGGTGGTTACTCGGCAGTCTTTTATCAAAATGAAAACAGAGATGGAATTTTACATCAGTAGAGCGAAGGAAACTGATTTTATAAACACAACGCGTGATGGCGCTGTTATCCAAGGGACGACTTTTCACAATTTAGAAGAAGTGATTCAAAGGCGGTTAAAGGGATCGATTAATGCTTCATGGCTGCAAATCAGCAACGAGTCAAAATATGATCCCTTGTTTCTGAAATCACGCATTGCAGAGCTCCAACAGGATGAAGAGGTTTTTCAAACCATTATGGAACAGATTCATCATGCTCTGCTCAAAATTAAACATAAGATTGGCCTAAAGCAGGCTAATATGCTGAACGTGTTGTTCGGACAGTTTGACAATTTGTTTGCTTCATTATTAGGTAATTGTTTTTTCAAGATATATGTTCTGCCTCGTCAACGTATGCGGTATGAGTTCTTGTACAGTAAGATGGACGCCATTCAAAGCAGTAGGAATCCTATGAGTAGAGGGGAGCAAATCCTGCTGTATTTCGGGGAATTCATATGGAAATGTCAGCAAGACTATAAGGAAATCAAGAGTGACATCCGTGAATTTCACCGTTTCATTCACACCTAAGTAAAAGGAGCACGTATATGAGTAAGAAAAAAAGAAATAAGAAACATATAAATCGAATGATTAAGGCAAGTGTGCTGACAACACAAGTGCTCAACCTTGTAAACCCTTATGTGTCAGCTGCGTTCGCATCAGAGAGCATGAGCGACAGCACGACGGAAAGTGTATCAGTGTCTGACGGGTTCGCTCAGGATGTCTCTCCATCCCGCGTGGTTTCATCGGTCTATATGCAGGCGCAAATGGACGAGCCGCCATACTATACCTGGCTTTCACCCCAGGCAAGTGGCGTTTCTTTGTCCGCCAATCTAGATATATCGTTCAGCGAAGCGGTGCAACTGGGTACCGGCCATCTGGTGGTGCGCGAGGAAGATGGACGTGAAGCAGGACGGATAGATGTGAGCGGAGGAACAACCTACGGAGGCACGATCCAAATCAGTGGACAGCATGTACGGATGGAGCTGGATCACTCGTTGTCAGACAATACTCGGTACTATGTAGAAGTCAGCTCGGGGATGTTCGTAGATCGTGGAGGTCAGGGCTCAAACGGTGTTTGGGACAAGAACACGTGGAGCTTCCGGACCGCAGATATGACTGCACCGAAGCTGGTAAGTAAGGGACCGGAGGGTCCGGATATGAGCGGGGTGAGCCCCTACGATGCGAACTTTGTAATGGAGTTTAATGAGCCCATAAGATGGAACCAAGGTTATGTAAGGCTGCATGAGGCTTCGGGAGGAGGGGTAGTGCGTGAGTTATCGATATCAGGTGATTGGCAAAAGGGGAGATCTGTATCAACCTGGGGAAATAACGCCCACTTTACCTTTTCGGGTGGACTAGAGGAAGGGAAGTCGTACTATCTGGAAATTACCTCGGGAGCACTGACGGACTTTGCAATGAACCCGTATGCAGGGATGCATACACCGGAGGATTGGACGTTCCGTACGCGGGATGAGCGACCTCGTTATACGAGCTTGTTTCCAGAAGGGAGCGGGCAAGCACTGACGACAGATTTGCAAATGAGCTTTAGCGAAGCGGTGCAACTGGGTACCGGCCATCTGGTGGTGCGCGAGGAAGATGGACGTGAAGCAGGACGGATAGATGTGAGCGGAGGAACAACCTACGGAGGCACGATCCAAATCAGTGGACAGCATG
>NZ_JBLZXB010000022.1:0-228917 GCF_056099025.1 Paenibacillus sp. TSM33 | reverse complement strand
CTTTTCGGGTGGACTAGAGGAAGGGAAGTCGTACTATCTGGAAATTACCTCGGGAGCACTGACGGACTTTGCAATGAACCCGTATGCAGGGATGCATACACCGGAGGATTGGACGTTCCGTACGCGGTATGAGCACGGCGGGAGATCGAATCGTTCGAAAAACAAGAAAACGTCTGAATCAGATTTCCTATCTGTTAATTCCGAATCTGCGACAAACACAGAAAGAGTATTAACTGATACTAGAACTACAGTCGATATGAATTCTTCAATTCAGCTAGTGGGGCTAAATAATGCCGATGCCAGTAAAGCTCTGAATGTTACAAATGTTGACCAGAAAGAACTGGTGGTTGATGCTTCAGGCTATAGTAAAGCAGCAAAAGTGAGTATACCTTCCGCCTTTTTAAAACAATACAAGAAAGAAAACACAAATCTGCCGATAAGCATACGGACAGATGTAGCTCAGTTTACTCTTTCTACTGAACTGATCGATAAATTGGTTTCGTTATATCCAGAAGAAAGCCTGACAGTCGAAATTTCGTCGTTAACAGACGAAAACGGGACACAAGTAAGACAAGCTATTGCTGATACAGGGCTAACGGATGTTTTGGTGAATCCGGTTGACTTTAAGCTTATGGCTGGAAATCAAGAGATCACTGAATTTTTCGGGAATTACGTGGAGCGGAAATTGATTCTGGGGCTTCAAGTTGATCCTGAGCATGTAGTGGCTGTATGGTTCGATCCTAAGACAGGTGCTTTATCGTCTGTTCCCGTATTGGTCCGAAATGTAAATGGACAAACGGAGGCAATCATCAAATCCAATCATAACAGTATTTATGCTGTAGTCTCAGCAGACAAAAAATTTAAGGATCTGGAGAATCATTGGGCGCAAAAAGATGTGGAAATGATGGCAAACAAGCTAATTGTCAAAGGTGTTCAGCCTGATATTTTTGAGCCAAATCGGGCTATAACAAGAGCTGAATTTGTGGCACTGCTTGTCCGTGGATTGGGTATGCAGGAAAAGCCATTACCTAAACACTTTACAGATATAAAAGAAGATGCCTGGTATGCTGGTAGTGTTGGAGCTGCGATAGATGCAGGTCTGATCCGAGGTTACGGGAATCAGTCATTTGGACCAGAAAAGGTGATTACTCGCGAGGAAATTGCGGTCATTGCTGAAAAGGCTGTAGATTACGTTCAGACTTTAAATACCATTCCTTCTAGTGAGGAATATAAAGAGGTTTACAGCGATTCTTCTACTGTTTCTCCTTGGGCCCAACAGGCTATGGCGCAGGCTACAGAGCAAGGGTTAATTAAGGGCGTGTCTCCAGACCTGCTTGCTCCCAAACAACATGCAACACGGGTAGAAGCAACTTCGATATTAAAACGGTTTTTGCAACTGATTAAATTTACAAACTAAAGAACAATAAATTAGACGAATAAGTACTCTTTTTTGGCGGTCCGTGGGGATCGCCGTTTTTTTATGCTTTATAATAAATGCTATGATTAGAGCTATCGCTGTTTCAAGATAGTTTTTTAGAAAAAAGGAGGTGCGATGGTGGTGGTGGAGGTGACTGGAATTATTGTGGCGGGTGGACGCTCTAGCAGAATGGGACAGGACAAAGCACTGCTCAAGTTCGGAGGAGTTACGGTACTGGAGAGGATAGTTGCTGAGCTAGAGAAAGTCGCGGGAAGAGTTATTGTAGTGACTCGGGATTCACAACAGTATAGGGCACTTGGGCTGGAAACAACGGAAGATCTATATCCAGGCTTGGGTCCTTTGAGCGGTATCCATGCAGGACTTTCTGCTTCCAAAACAGAATGGGGGGTCGTAGTAGCCTGCGATATGCCTTTTGTGCAACAAGAGATATTCCATGCTTTACTTGCACACGCAACAAACTGGGAAGCTACGCAAGAGATAGCTAATGAAAAAAGGAAGCAACAGGTCCAAAGAGAGCAAAAAACATTTTGTGGAAAAGACTTATTGCCTCAGTCAACACAACTAGAATTACAGGCGATAATTGCATCTGTGGATGGACGTATACATCCGTTGCTGGGGCTATATCATCGAAGTGTGCTGCCTTCTGCTGAGCAATGCCTACGGAGTGGCCGGCTTCGTCTGATCGACTGGCTGAACTCCTTGAATGTTCGTTATGAGAAAGCTGGCGAATGGCCGGGAGCGAGCTTAGACATGTGGAAGCAAGCTGTGTTTAACATGAACTATCCACAGGATTACCAGCTTATCGCGAAACAATTGGAGGGTATACAACACGTACCGTCCATGCAAAAAACAGAGAATAGAGAAAACCTAGAAAAATAAGGAATTCAGAACAATGCTCTCACCTAAGGATAGAAGAAATAGTGGAAGATGAGTGAAAAGATATATCATGTTTTAGGGGGAGTACATAACATGCTGGAAGCTATTATTCATGCCGTTTTATTGGCATTGGGATTGATTTTGCCTTTAGGGGTACAAAATGTATTTGTGTTTAATCAGGGGGCGTCCCAGTCGCGGTTTCGCAATGCCTTGCCTGCGGTCATTACAGCGGGTGTCTGTGACACCATTCTGATCACGCTTGCCGTTGGGGGTGTATCCCTTGTTTTGCAGCAATTTCTATGGCTCACGAATGTGCTTTATGCGGCGGGCTGTTTGTTTTTGCTGTATATGGCTTGGACTCTTTGGAGGTCCAAGGCTGCTTCCTCGGGAGAAAGCCAGCCGATGCTGCCGAAACGCCAGATGATTTTTGCTGCCTCGGTATCGCTACTGAATCCACATGCCATACTTGACACGGTTGGTGTAATTGGAACCAGCTCCCTTCAATATAACGGCGGGGAACGTTGGGCCTTCGGTCTGGCTGCCGTGTCAGTATCGTGGATATGGTTTGTGGGTCTGGCAACGGCGGGCCGGCTTGTAGGACGTATGGATTCAGAAGGAAAGTTTGGTACTATGCTCAACAAAATATCGGCACTGATTATTTTGGGTCTGGCCATTTATATGGCGATAACTTTTATGACTAGTATGTGACCCAAGCCTTGTTAGAAGAAAAATTTCAATAAAGCGAATACCCCGCTCAAAGCAAAGGGGACACCGATCAAAAACAACATAAAGGCCAGACAGCCTGCACCATTTACACCGCCAGCAATTCGGGCGTCCCGAGGGTTGGCCGGATTGTATAGTACCTTAATCTTGCTGCCAACCCGGTTGAGGCTGAGATTGGTACTATAAGGATTCCAGAATTCCACGACTTCACCTGAAGCGGTATAGAAGCGTACCTTTAATCGGCGGGTGTAGCTGGTATCTACCGGATCATCACGGTCAAAGGGAACGACATCTATGTCTACTTCGATATGCGCGTCAACGATTTGCCCTTTGGTACGGACCCAGTGGCGTTTACGATAACGGTGGCGACGGATCGTTCTGAATCCGAAATAGATGAGCAGCAGACCGATCAAGCTGAACAACGGCATGAGCAGATCGGAGCTAAAATGAAACCAGTACACATTGAAATCAATTGAAATGATAATCTACTCCTTCAAACCAAGTGATAAACAATATATCGGAAATACTTAAGAATAGTTTAATTTTTCCATAGAGAATAAGGTGGAGATGAATGGAGTATAAAAAAAGATCCGCTTCCCCGGGAAGTGGATCTTTTTAATAGCTGTGGGGACTACTTCTTGCTCGATTGGGACATGTCAAAATCAACATCCTCGATAAATTCGATAACCTCACCATTAGGGCTGTGGACTAATGCATTGGTGACTACTAGAGGAGGTTCGCCAAGTGTAAGCTGATTGGGTTCCACAAAGGTTCTTGCTCCGTGGACAAGGGCTTTTTGGTATATTTCATCCACATTGTCTACGTAAAATGCGAGGTGTAATAAAGCCCCATGAGCAATGTCCTGCTCGGATGCAGCCTTTTTCCCTTGGGCAGGAATGACGGCATCGTTATCAAAGATTTCGAGACAGGTTCTTTGGTCAGGTGAGATCAGCATGGAAGCTTCTTGAATCCGAAAGGATGGAAGACTCCAGTGATGTCCTCTTTTAAATCCCAGTACTTCGGTATAAAATGCAATGGTTGCTTGATAATCACGGGCTTGGATGGCCACATGAGCTAGTCCCTTCACACTCATTTCAGATCCTCCTTATATGTAAGTAAACCTTATTATATGAATAATTATGTGCTACATATATATTTAAAATAAGCTTTTTATACTATATTGGTTATGAAACCGAAGATATTTTTGACGAAAAACGTTACTTTTTAAATCCAAATCAGGAGGTACTTGATATGCAGCATCACATAGACGAGATAGACTACAAAATCATGAAATTGTTACAGCATGATGCGCGAATAACGATTTCCCAAATCAGCAAAGAAATTTCGATGTCACAACCGTCCGTTAAAGAAAGAATGACCAAGCTTGAAGAACGAGGGATTATTTCTGGATATAATGCTGTATTTAATTTACGGGAACTGGATCGGGGGACAACTACGTTTATTCTGATAAAGACAGAACATTGCCAAGAGCTGATTGATTTTTGTAAGGAGGCGAAGGAGGTTACCGATTTGTTTCGCATCAGCGGGGAATTTAATTATCTCATTAAGGTACAAAGCGCGTCTGTAGAGGAAATTGCAGAGTTTCAGGATTCACTAGTCAAGCTGGGGCCTTCCAAATCGCATATTTGTATGAAAAATATACTGGAAAACAGGGTTTTGTTGTAAGTCATCCGGCAACGCATATTTGGAACATAAATCATTCAGAAAGCTGTTATTCGTAGCATTAAATTAAGCGAATGATTGGATGAAATAAAAAAAGTGACGCTGAATTACACCAGCGTCACCGTAATTCCTTGCTTCAGACGTTCCACGTCCTGAAGCTCGATCTTGCCGGCCATGGCGTGCAGAGCAGCCGCCGTGCCGCAGGCCGCTCCCTGTCGTAGCATGGCAGGGAGCTCCAGCCCCGCCACCGCGCCGCTAACCAGCCCGGCGACCATGGCGTCACCGCTGCCGAGCGCGCTGACAATGTCCGCGTCCGGCAGGCTTACGCGGTAGCGTGCATCGCGCGTTACCGCTAGTGCCCCGTGTGCGCCGAGCGAGATGACGGCCAGCTGCGCTCCGGCTTCCAGTAGCTGTGATGCCGCCGCTTCAGCGGCATCTGGGCGCGTGGCGTCGATCCCCGCGAAGCGGGCGGCCTCATCCTCGTTAGGCTTCACGAGGTCGGGCTTCCCGCGCAGCCCCAAGCGCAGCGCCTCGCCGCTCGCGTCCAGCGCCACGCGCGCGCCGCGTTCCTTTGCCAGCGTGCACAGCTCGGCATACAGATCGGACGGGCAGCCGGGTGGCAGGCTGCCGGAGAGAACGACCCAAGCCGAATTCTCGGCAAGGGTCGCGATTTTGCGCCGCAGTGCGGCTAGTTCAAGCGGCCCAACGGTCGGGCCGCTCTCAATCAGCTCGGTCTGCGTGCGGGCAGCCGGGTCGAGCACGGTTATGGCGAGACGGGTTTCCCCGTATGCCGTTTCGATGAAATCGGCGCTTACGCCCTCCGTGCTCAACCCGTCGATGAGTAGCCGTCCGGTATGTCCAGCTACAAACCCGGTCGCCCGTACAGGCTGACCTAGCGTGCGAATGACACGAGCGGCATTCACGCCCTTGCCGCCTGGTACTGTCAGACCGTTTTCTATGCGGTGGACGGCATTCAATCCAAAGCCTGCAACCGTGTAGATCTTATCCACTGCCGCGTTAAGCGTTACGGTGGTAATCACAAGGCATCACTCCTTTAAGAAATCAGCTTTAAGCCCAATGCTGCGGCAAGAATCATGGCGATGAATAAAACACGCAGTACGCTTTTTTGCTCACCATACAAGAACATGCCTGTAATCGTACTGCCGACGGTTCCAATGCCTGTCCATACGGCATAAGAAGTTCCCATCGGCAAACTTTTCATGGCGAAGCTGAGCAGAGAGAAGCTAAGAATAAAGGATAAAATCATAAGTGCCAGGGCCTTCCACCCTTTGCCGACCGTAACTCCCTTCATGCCGATGACTCCAAGCACTTCCGAGCAGCCCGCGATAACCAGTGCAATCCAAGCCATTATGCACCACTCCCTTCCTGAGCATCACGATCGGTAACTAACTTCAAGCCGATCACACCTGCTAGCAAAAGGGCGATTAACAGCGTTTTGGACCATTGAAACGGTTCCCCGAAAAGCAGCATTTCGCCTACGACGGTTCCCCCTGTCCCCAGTCCGGTAAATACAGCATATACCGTGCCTACAGGCAGACGCTTTGCAGCCTTCATGATTAAATAAAAGCTGGCCACCACAGCCAGCACAGTTACAGCCCAGGTGAGTACAGAATGTGCATGCTTCAAGCCTGATACCCATACGACCTCAATCAGGCCTCCAACAAAAACGTAAATCCAACTGCGATTCATGATGAATTTCTCCTCAATTCAGTATAATTTTACAATTACGACTGCGTCACCCTTCATGAGATGAAGTTAACGTAATCCCACGCCAAAAAATAGGCCATGCAGCGTTCAGCCTTCGGTGGTAGTTGGTGCTTCCACTGTACAGTAGCTCTACCATGATTCCATCCACCAGCGTCATGTAGGCTAAAGCCACATCCGCTGGCTTCATATGTCCAAAGGGTTCCCGATCCCGTACATTTCGGAGGCGACGAGTTAATTTTCGCTCCATTTGTTCCAGGAAAGGATTCACAATATTCAGTACCTCGTTATATAAAGATACAGGCGGAAAAAAGGAAAAACGAAGCATAAACTTGGCTGAGTTGTTGCCCTCATATTCCTGTTCCATCCAGAACAGGAAATCATGCAGTGAATGTTCCAGCGACTGTTCTTTGCGTTCCGTAAAGTATTCGAAAATACGTAAATTCTGCTCTTGAAACGCATAACTTGCCACCTGCAAAAACAGATCCTCCTTGCCTTGAAAATGCGCATAAATAGATGGTTTTCGGATTCCAACCTCGGCGGCAATACTGCTCAAGGATGCTCCCTCATACCCATTAGCGGCAAATTGGAAAAGAGCGGCCTTTCGAATCTCTTCCATTCCCATCATTATCACCTACCTAACGTTCGTTAGTTTATTCTCACATGAAAAAAAGTAAGTGTCAACCCATCGACATTTCGTTATGTAATTGGATTTTTTTATTCAACATTTAAATAAAAAAGTGGGAAGAAATAAGGGGCTCATGTACAATATAATGAGGAATATCTGTTTGAATGCAGTCCATTGGAAGTGAGGTTAGTTATGAGGCGAAGCTTACTGGCCGTATTGATCGCGGCTATGGTGTTTATTATTTATTATTTTGGCTTGTTTAATTACATCGGTAAAAATGAAGGAACTGTCATCAGTATTTTCTCTACGCTGACGGTTATTTCCATAAGCCTGATTATATTTACGGAGAATCGTAATCCTTCGACCACCATGTCATGGATTTTGCTGCTGGCGTTGCTGCCAGTCGTTGGACTTCCTCTTTATTTTTTATTTGGGCAAAATGTATTCAAGCGCCGTAAGTATGACAAAAAGGCATTGCGTGACCAACAGGCTTACGAGCGTATTGAAAAGGATGCTTTGCGGGTCAAACGAGATTTGACCTGCTTTACAGATGAGCAGCAGCAGTTAATGCGTCTGGCGCGCAGACTGGCACGCTCCCCGATTTATTTTGCGACAGAAACCCAGATTCTGAATAATGGAGATGAAACCTTCTCCACGCTGCTGGAAGAACTGCGCAAGGCGCAGCATCATATCCATATGGAATATTACATTTTCCGCTCGGATGATATTGGTACCAGCATTCAGAAAATTTTGATCGAGAAGGCTAAAGCGGGTATTAAGGTTCGGTTTATGTATGATGCGGTCGGTAGTATACAATTATCGAAGGCATTTTTGAAGGAAATGAAAGATGCAGGGATCGAGGTTGTTGCATACGGCGGCGCTCGGATTTTGTTCTTCTCCAGTCGGGTAAACTACCGTAATCACCGTAAAATTGTAGTTATCGACGGTAATATTGGATTAATCGGTGGCCTAAATGTGGGAGATGAGTATCTCAGCCGCAATAAAGCCTACGGCTTTTGGCGTGACACGCATATGATTGTGAAGGGCGAAGCTGTGCGGACGCTGCAACTTATATTTTTACAGGATTGGCTTCATATGACGGGCGAATCGGTGCTGGATAGCGAATATCTGTCTCCCGATATTGAACCGATCACGGACGGCGGCGTACAGATTATTGCCAGCGGCCCAGATAACGAGCGGAGAGTGCTTAAAAATCTGTTTTTCTCCATGATTACATCCGCTCGAAAATCCGTCTGGATTGCCACTCCTTATTTTATCCCGGATGAAGATATCCTGACTGCTTTGCGGATGGCTGCTCTATCCGGGTTGGATGTGCGTATTCTGTTCCCCGCGAAACCGGATAAATGGCTGCCTTTTCTCGCATCCCATTCGTACTTCCAATCGTTGCTGGAGGTGGGAGTCAAGGTATATGAATATGAAAAAGGGTTCCTTCACTCCAAGCTTCTCATTATTGACGGAGAAGTTGCGACTATTGGGACAGCCAATATGGATATGCGCAGCTTCCATTTGAATTTTGAAGTGAACGCTCTGTTGATTCAAACACACAGTGTGCAACAGATGGTGAACGACTATGAGCGAGATTTGCACAATGCCAGCTTGATCGTACGCGAGGAATTCATGAAGAAACGTCTGTTCAAACGTTTGATGGAATCGCTCGCTCGGCTGCTTTCACCACTGCTGTAATGCACAAACGATGAGCTGTGGATAAGGCAGCAGGTCTTAGAGTCAAAATGTAGTAAAGCCCAAAATATCCTGGAGACGGTATACAATATCTTTCCAAAATGTTGAATGATCCTCGTAAGCCGCCAGCTCCAGGCTGTATTCAGCTCCCCGATTATTCCACAGCTTATCAAAATAGGCCGCCACCTGTCGGGTCAGCTTGCTGTCCGCCGGAGCGGCCACCCACAGTTCATTCTCCAGATTTAAATCATCCAAATTACGGGGGGTCAAATTGGTAGAGCCACCCCAGATCAAATGCTCTCCTTGTGCCTTGGCAATATAAATCAGCTTCGTATGAAATTGCTCATGGGTAGTATGATACCAGCGAATTTGAATGCTCCCATTTGATTTATCGGACAACTCTTGGGCAACCGGACGATTAGGGATGCCTATTTTTTCCTGCCCGAACGCGTTTTCGTTGGGGTCCAGCAGCAATTGGATGTGTACACCGCGCGCCGAGGCATCCAGCAGGCTATTCAATACTTTGCGGTCAGCCAAATAAAACATGCCCATATGAATGCTGTCACCTTGCTTCGTCTGCTTAATGCCATTCAGAACGGAGGTATACACTTTGCCTTCAGTGAGATACTTGATCCGGTAGCTGTCCTTACCTGAAGGGACTAGGGGCTCTGCTTGAGGTGTGTAGGCAGGAAGTTGCTCTCCACCCGAGAAGTCCAATACCGCCTGCTCTGTTTGTAAAATATCACCGATGATCGGCCCCTTCACCTCTAGGGCAACATTGGAATGATAGGTACTTGCATCGTGAACATTGCCTGTAGAAATGAGAGCAGTTTGCTCGTTGGCAACCAATTTTCGGTGATTGGCTTTGACGTTTAACAGCTTTAAATAGGAGCGAGCCGTAACGTCAGGTCCGTCACTGGCCATCAGATTGGGAATCCAGCCTGTGCCCTGCTGTCCGAACCACTGGAAAAAGGTACGCCACACCGCTGAATAGATGGGCGTGGAGTCCCGCAATGGATCTACATCGGTCTGCACGACCTGAATTCCTGCTCGTTTCATATTCTCCAATAAAGGATTGGGAGCAGAATTATAATTGGTATTGACTTCATCTGTAATGAAAAAGATAGGCATCTCAGGATGGGCTTTCTTTTTGGCGATAAGATGCTGGGTCATTTGCGCGCTGACTTCGGGGAAGAGCTGCCCTTTATGTTTATAATCGTTGAACAGAAACAGGTCAATGACGATAAATTGTTGGGCTTCATCAATGATCCCGAGCATACGATTCAAAATTTGCCCTTCATGTTGTACAGTGCTTCCATCCCCAGTAGGGTAGGTCAAATCCGTCCAAAAGTTTACCTCGTTCGTTGAATACTCCTGACTTTCATAAGAGACTAACGGAGGCAATGGTTTATGGGTCTGATACAGCATGACGGCAATCAGCCAGAGGATAAGGACCAAAAAGGCGATTTTAAGAGCACGACCCTTATGCATGGATTTTCTTTGGGATTCCGGCACAGAATGCAGCGGATTATGTTTAGTCATACGACGATCAGCTCCTCCATTGAATGCTGCATTCCATTTTATCGTGTCCGAACATGCAGATTATGAAATAGATACTGTCTAATTATTACCGCAAGTCCACAGGATTGAAGCGGAATGCTGAACGGAATGAAATAGAGAACGTTAATAATTGAGGACATATGTCCTTTATGGGCAGGCTGACCTATACTTAAATAGATACAAAAGTCATTGATATGGGGAGAATAACGATTGATGAGAGGAATCTTGTTTGCTTTTCTGGGAGGCGCTTGTATTACGTTGCAGGGGGTAGCGAATACACGGATTAGTCAGGATATCGGGACATGGCAGGCGGCTACCGTTACTCAGCTAATAGGTTTTATTTTGGCAGCATTAGTTTGGATGTTTACAAAGGATGGCCGTGTGTCTGAAATGAAACAGGTAAAGCCAATGTATCTTTGGGGTGGTGCTTTTGCGGCTATCATTATATTTAGTGAAGTCACAGCCATTCAACATATTGGGGTTACGTTCACAATCTCGGCACTGTTGATTGCTCAGTTATGTTTAACTTTCCTGGTAGACATCAAGGGATGGTTCGGCATCGTGAAGCAGAAGATGAAGCTGCCACAATTTATAGGTATTGGTATGATGATCGCGGGTGTCATTATTCTAAAGCTCTAAAAATAAAACTTTATTTACGGAAAAAGCTTAGAACGTAGAAATTGAAGGTGAGCTGAGGAATGAGAGAAATTCAGGACCAAGAGCAGCTAAAGTATTTTTTGCATCTGCATCAGTTAGAATCCATACTCTACGAGCCACTACATCCCTATTTGTCGCTGCATCGTTTGGAGCAAGGAGAAAAGCTTTGTTCGCAGGGGGACGCCATTGAACATCTGTATATTCTGGTGCAAGGCAAGGTCAAAATTTTTACCAGCTCTACAGAAGGGAAGACTCTGATCCTTTGCTTCAAAACACCGATCGAGGTCATAGGAGATGTTGAATATATCCGTAATAGTCACGTCATCAATACAGTAGAGGCAGTGTCGCCGATCTATGTGATTGGTGTCCATCATCAGTGGATGAATAAGTACGGTAGAGACTATGCTCCTTTGCTGCAATTTCTATTGGATATTGTCACGCGAAAGTTCTGCCTGGACTCTGATTTCTCCAGCTTCAACCTAATGTATCCGGTGGAAGTCAGGCTGGCGAGCTACTTGCTATCTGTTTCTTTTGACGAATCCCATTCTGCTTTTCATGAGGAACTACGGGCATCCAGTCTAGTGGATGTGGCGAATTTGATCGGAACCAGCTACAGGCACCTCAACCGTGTCATTCGCAAAATGATTGAAGAGGGATTGGTTGAACGGGCAAAAGGCTATATTGTCATTAAAGACAGAAAAGGTTTGAGTGAACTGGCGGGCCATAATATTTATGAATCGTTGTAATCATAGTGCTTTGAATAAGGCCAACACAATAAAGGGACTATTAAGGGAGAGTTAAATATGTTATTAGGGCTTATTTTGGCAGTTATCGCAGGTGCTTTGGTCAGTCTGCAAACGATATTCAATAATAAGGTGAATGAGCGGACAGGTTCATGGGCCACAACGACTTTGGTACTGGGAACAGGGTTCCTGGCTTCCTTGCTCGGGAGTCTTATCTTTGAAGGGAAAAATACATTTGCTTTACAGCATATGCAGTTGTGGTACTGGTTTAGTGGCATGATTGGTGTCGGCGTTGTGTTCTGTCTGGTACAAGGAATGAAGCGACTGGGCCCAACCTATGCGATCTCTATTGTATTGACGGCACAATTAGGTACCGCCTTGTTGTGGGATTCATTAGGATGGCTTGGACTAGAAAAGATTCCGTTTACCTTCAATAAGTTGATTGGTGTGCTGGTCATTATCGGTGGTATTCTCGTTTTCAAATTTGGACATCGGCGTACGAAGGAACCACAAGAAAATATTACAACTATACCTGATTCGATGAAGAGCTAAAGGAGGCTGTCATGACCTTTATCCTGCTGGGATTGGGGTCCGCTTTCGCAGGGGCATTTTGTAGAAAAGCTGCATCTTAAGCAGGTGCTGCTTTTCATCCCATAGACAAGAAAAAATGTTCACAGTCATGTATATATTTTTCCATCCATGATACAATGAAAATATCTTAAAATAGTGCTTTAAGAGCTTAGATATTTGATATATGAGACGATAAATAGATCGGTTACCGTGTTCGGGGACGGTCTTATTTGTGCTTCACGAACCTGATGGAATAAACAGAGTGACTTTGGATGAGGTGGAACATAGATGAGTAATACAGAAAATAAAAAGGGATTATCTGACGGCTCAGACAGATCCGGTTCTTTGTTACCTGCCGCATGGACAGGCGAACGGAAGATTGAGCATGTCCGCCTTTGTCTGCAAGAAGATGTGGCCGGACATGGTATCACCAGTGGGCTGGAGCGATATAGCTTTAAGCATTGCGCTTTGCCGGAGCTACACTTTGACGAGGTGCGTCTGGATACCAATTTTATGGGACGTACTGTACGGACACCGCTGCTCATCAGTTCAATGACAGGCGGGAGCACCGAGACAGGAGCGATTAATGAACGATTGGCAGAGACAGCAGAGAGACGCGGCTGGGCGCTCGGTGTCGGCTCCGCACGAGCTGCGGTGGAAAAAGAAGAATTGGCTTCAACTTTTGCGGTTCGCCGTCTGGCACCCAGCATCCCGATCCTTGCCAATCTGGGTGCAGTGCAGCTGAACTACGGATTTGGTGTGGACGATTGCCAGCGTGCAGTAGAAATTGCCGGAGCGGATATGTTGGTGCTGCATTTGAACGGATTGCAGGAGATATTCCAACCTGAGGGGAATTTGGATTTTAGCGGGCTGCTTGAGCGCATCGAGGAGTTGTGTCGTCGTCTTTCGGTGCCTGTAGGAGTGAAGGAAGTTGGCTGGGGCATAGATGGTGAGACGGCATCGAGATTATATGATGCAGGCGCCGCTTTTATTGATGTCGCTGGTGCAGGCGGAACAAGCTGGAGCCAGGTGGAGAAATTTCGTAATCCTGACCCTGTGCGCCGTGCAGCGGCAGAGGCGTTCGCCGATTGGGGTAATTCGACCGCTGAATGTATCGTGGAGGTTAGAGCAGCCCAGCCTAATGGCGCTCTGATCGGTAGCGGTGGACTGAAAAACGGTGTCGATGCTGCGAAGGCGCTTGCTTTGGGTGCTGACATGGCAGGATTCGGTCGCTCTTTGCTTGGCTCGGCAGTCACCTCCAGCGAGGCGTTGGAAGCACGACTGGAGCAAGTAGAGCTGGAATTGCGTACAGTCATGTTTGGCATCGGAGTAGCTGGGATCGAAGGTCTTAAAGACACGACCAGACTAAGAAAGAAGGCGAACGGATGAGTGGATTCATTAAGTTGGTTCCGATGAACACAGAGCAGTATGATCGCTTTGAGCAACGATCGCTCGCGGATTACGCGGAAGAGAAAATCCAGGCAGGCGCCTGGACGGTGGAAGAGGCACCAGAACGGGCAAAGGAAAGCTTTGCAACATTTTTGCCACAAAGACTGGATACCCCCCATGCTCACCTGTACATGCTTGAGTATTCAGATAGTGTGGCTCAAGGCCCCGAGGAAGTGGGATATATTTGGTTCAACATTACAGAAGGTACGCAAGGTAAAGAAGCTTTTTTGCTGGATATTCTCATTTACGATTCATATCAGGGGCGAGGACTGGGTACGTTGACGATGCAGGCGTTGGAACAAGAAGCTCGGAGGCTGGGTGCGGCTCGCATCGGTTTGCATGTATTTGGGCATAATGAGCGGGCTTTACATGTATATCGTAAGGCCGGTTATCGGATTACGGATATCCAGATGAGCAAGGAAATCTAAATAAAGCTATCAAAATAGGGATACGGCAAAATCCTAAATTCACAGCCGTATGCTTGCCGCATGTATAGGTTCTCCTATATAATGTGGGTTGGTAAACTAACAGAGGGTATAGCGCATATTTTATATAAACGGGAGTTGTTCTGATTATGGCTTTAAAAGCGGGGATCGTGGGTCTGCCGAACGTGGGCAAATCAACACTGTTTAACGCAATAACGCAGGCGGGGGCGGAATCCGCAAACTATCCATTTTGTACGATTGACCCCAATGTAGGGGTCGTTGAAGTGCCGGACGAGCGGCTGGATAAGCTGACTGAACTGGTAGTACCGAACAAAACGGTGCCAACGGCTTTTGAATTTGTTGATATTGCTGGACTTGTACGAGGTGCCAGCAAAGGCGAGGGTTTGGGTAACAAGTTTTTGGCTCATATTCGTGAAGTAGATGCCATTGTTCATGTGGTACGCTGCTTTGAAGATGAAAATATTACCCATGTGGACGGCAAAATTGATCCGATAAGCGACATTCAGACGATTAATCTGGAATTGATTCTGGCGGATATCGAAAGTGTAGACAAGCGCATTGACCGTTCCCGCAAAAACATGAAGGGCGGCAACAAGCAGTATGCCCAAGAGGTTGAAGTACTGGAACGGATCAAGGAATCGCTGTATGCTGACAAACCAGCACGTAGCGTAGAATTGTCAGAAGACGAAAAGCTGATTATACGCGACCTTCATTTGCTTACGATGAAGCCTGTATTGTATGCGGCTAATGTCAGTGAAGATGGTGTAACGGAAGCTGACAGCAATCCATATGTGCAGAAGGTACGTGAATTTGCAGTAGCGGAAAATGCTGAAGTGGTACCGATTAGCGCCAAAGTAGAGGCTGAAATTGCTGAGCTGGAAGGCGAAGACAAGGCAATGTTCCTTGAGGAGTTGGGGCTGGCTGAATCTGGTCTGAACCGTCTGATCAAAGCAGCTTACCGCTTGTTGGGACTGTATACGTATTTCACGGCAGGTGTGCAGGAAGTACGCGCATGGACCATTCACAAAGGAACAAAAGCACCTGGCGCTGCGGGCGTAATCCACTCGGATTTTGAACGCGGATTTATTCGCGCTGAGGTTGTATCCTACGATGACTTGGTCGCTGCTGGATCTATGAACGGGGCCAAAGAACGTGGTCAGCTTCGTTTGGAAGGTAAGGAATATGTGGTGCAGGACGGGGACGTTATGCATTTCCGTTTTAATGTTTAGTAGTCATCTCTCCGTATAGCAAACAGAGTTTATATACAAATAATTAGGTAATTGTATATGTGTTATCCGCATGTACTAACTCACGTAGTCGCTGCCTGTCCCGGGCGGCGGCTTTTTATTTGATTCGCATTTCTTTTTCCTGATTGAGAGTTTGTTACCAAATCATTAGCAGGTTTTTGTTTATTCGACTTCAATTGATTTGCGGATTTTTGCAAAATCCTAAATTAGCAAGTATTTTATGTAGCTAATTAATCGAATAGTTGTTATAATAAAGAGCTGTAGCCAGTGAATTTAAAGCTGGTTTCATATTAATTTAACTGAAGAGGTGAATCGCTTGTTGGACCGATTGCAATCATTGGCGGACCGCTACGATAAACTGAGCGAACTGCTCTGCGATCCGGATGTGGCGAACGATAGCAAAAAACTTAGAGATTATTCCAAAGAACAGTCTGATTTACAGCCTGCTTATGAAGCATATACCGAATATAAAACTGTCGTTGAGGAGCTGGACGCTGCTAAAGCCATGCAGGCTGAAAAGCTGGACGACGAGATGCGTGAAATGGTCAAAATGGAGATTGAAGAGCTGAGTGCCCGTAAGCGGGAGCTGGACGAGAAAATTCGTATTTTGCTGCTGCCGAAGGACCCGAACGATGATAAGAACGTTATTATCGAAATTCGTGGTGCTGCGGGTGGTGACGAGGCTGCACTGTTTGCTGCTGACTTGTACCGGATGTACACTCGTTATGCCGATACCCAAGGTTGGCGTGTAGAGCTCATGGACGCGAACATGAATGACCTCGGAGGCTTTAAAGAGGTTATTTTCATGATTAACGGACGTGGTGCATACAGCAAAATGAAATTCGAAAGTGGCGCACACCGTGTACAGCGGATTCCGACAACAGAATCTGGCGGACGTATTCATACGTCTACCTCCACGGTGTCCGTGATGCCTGAGGCAGAGGAAGTGGATATCGAAATTTTAGATAAGGATATCCGCGTGGATACTTTCTGCTCCAGCGGTGCGGGCGGTCAGTCCGTTAATACAACGAAGTCGGCGGTGCGTGTAACGCATATGCCAACGGGTATTGTGGCAACCTGCCAGGACGGCAAATCCCAGAACTCCAACAAGGAGAAGGCGCTGCAAGTTTTGCGTGCCCGTATTTCGGATATGATGCGTCAGGAAGAGGAAGCCAAATATGCAGGCGAGCGTAAGAGCAAAGTAGGTACCGGGGATCGCAGTGAGCGTATACGTACTTACAACTTCCCGCAAAGCCGTGTAACGGATCATCGCATTGGTTTGACCATGCACAAGCTGGACCAGGTGATGAACGGAGAGATCGAAGAAATCGTATCAGCACTCACGATTGCAGAGCAGGCTGATTTGATGGAACAAGAGGTTTAAGTTTTGGGGAACGAACGCGATTGTGTGTATCGGATGCCGCCGGAACGGAACATGAGTGTCAGAGAAGCCTTAGTTGAGGCTTCTTCTTTTTTAGGAAGTTGCGGCGTGTTGGAGCCGCAGCATAATGCCCGCTTGCTGTTGGAACATGTGCTTGGGCTGGAAGGTACGAGGTTTTACGCTGCTCTGGGCGATCCGTTCCCTTGCTCCGTCAAGGAGACATGGGAACGGATCATCACCCGCAAAGCTGCGGGTGAACCGGCGCAGTATATTATCGGACGGCAGGAATTTTATGGCCGCCCGTTCGCGGTTTCACCGTCGGTGCTGATTCCGCGCCCCGAGACGGAACTGCTCGTCGAGGCGATACTCCAGCACGGCGACCGGCTGTGGCCGAGCGGTGCTCCGCACGCGCTCGACATCGGTACGGGCAGCGGCGCGATTGCCGTGACGCTGGCGGCTGAGCGGCCGCGCTGGCACGTAGCGGCGGGGGATATTTCTGCTGCTGCGCTCGAAATGGCGTCCCAGAACGCCGCTGCGAACGGCGCAGTCATAGAATTCCGCGAGGGCGATCTGCTGGCGCCGTTTGCGGGAACGGCGCTAGACATCCTCGTGTCCAACCCGCCATATATCCCGGCTGCTGACATCGCTGGCTTGCAGCCGGAGGTGCGCGATCATGAGCCGCGAATGGCGCTGGATGGCGGTCCTGACGGGCTTGGCCCGTATCGGGCAATGCTGGAGCAGCTGGGGCTCCTTCAGGCCCCACCCCGGCTAATCGGGTTTGAGCTGGGGATGGGACAGGCCAGAGACGTGGCTGACCTGCTGGAACAGGTAGGTCATTGGAAGAACATTCTAATCATTCCTGACCTTGCGGGGATCGAGCGACATGTCCTAGGCGTCTCGGAGTAATGCTGCATTTTCTTTTTGCGAGTCTTTCCTTTAGAATAAGAGGAGTATGACCGAGAAACGGCTCAGGGGGAAATCATGCTTCAGAAATTGAAAAAAATTGATGGTCCGGTTATTTTTATTCTGGTTTTGCTCATGACGATTAGTATCATAACGGTATACAGTGCTGGTAGGGGTCCTACGAACTTGGCAGAGCACGGCAACGATTACCAGAAGATGATCGGGTATTATATATTGGGCTTTGTAGCGATCTTGGGTTTAGCGATAGTTGATTTTCGGATATTCATTAAAAAAGCCTTGTATGTATATGGAGGCGGGATATTCCTGCTGATTCTCGGCTTTTTTGGCGGGACGGTTAATAACTCTCAAGGCTTTTTGAAAATAGGTGGTTTGAATCTTCAGCCTGCTGAGGTATTCAAGCTGGTTCTTATCATTTTCTTGACGTATATGCTGATTAAAAAGCGCAAGAGCAAGCTGTATTTTATTCAGGATGTCCTTCCAGTTGCTCTGGTGAGCTTTGTCCCGTTTGCCATGGTCATGGCACAAAATGACTTGGGTAATGCGCTCGGTTACATTGTCATCGTCATTGGTATGCTATGGATTGGTAATGTGAAGGCATCTCATGCACTAATCGGATTTATCGTATTTGCAGTCGCCGTTGGTGGAGGTATCAAAGCGTATATCTCGTTTCACGATCAGATTGATTCCTTTATGAAAGGTATTGGCCGTAGTCACTGGGTAGAGCGTTTGGACCCTTGGCTGGTACCGGAGGAAGCGACCGCGAAGGCATCTTATCATACGAAAAATGCCAAACTGGCCATAGCTTCTGGCGGAATGATGGGCAAGGGCTTCTTGCAAGGAACTTCGGTACAGTCCGGACGTGTTCCCTATACCTATGCGGATTCTATTTTTGTAGTTGTAGCAGAGGAGTTTGGGTTTGTAGGCTCATCCATTCTGCTATTGCTATATTTTATTTTGATTCATCGAATGATCCTGATTTCGCTGGAATGCCGGGATCGAGCTGGACCATATATTATTGTCGGGATTGTGTCCATGTTGCTGTATCAGATTTTTGAGAACATTGGTGCGTTTCTGGGCATTATGCCACTTACGGGGATTACGCTCCCGTTCATAAGCTATGGTGGTACCTCGTTGCTTATTAACATGGCTAGTATTGGCTTAGTTATGAGCATTAAGGTGCATGGTCAGGAGCTAGAGGATGACCTGCCGCAGCCTTCCAGAGTAAGCTTGACGAAGGCGAAAAAAGCCTAGTACAGGTGGATTGTGGCTAAATATTGATATTTATTTGTGCGAGTTGAAACGGTGCAACGAAAGAGTCCAGATTGTGAAATCTGGGCTTTTTTATATTCCTAGGCGACGATCAAGCTTGCAATAGCCTGAATTTTTTACGAGATTCATAGGTTTAGACTCCCCCAAACCGGACAGACTGATAGACATGATAGAGTTTGGGTATGGGGGGACGAAGATGAAAAGTTGGATAAAGCAAGCTGCAATGATACTCTTTTGTGTTTCGATATTAATGATGTCTTGGGAAGGTCAAAAAACGGATGCTGCTATGACCACAGGAGCAAGAGGAACTTTAGTGTCTGGATTAACCACCACAGGGCTGAAAGTGATTCCGCATGATTCCATTCGACTGCGCATTTTGGCTAATTCGGATCGTCCAGAAGATCAGTTGGTTAAGCGCGAAATACGGGATGCCATCGTGCAGCAGATGAATGCGTGGGTGGGTGAACTGGACGATCCACAAAGCCTAAGTCAAGCAAGAGTGTTGATTGACGCACATTTACCTGAAATTGATCGCTTGGTAGGTGCGGAGCTGGCTCGGCGCGGTATAGCGTATGATCATCAGGTGGAGCTGGCCAGTGTACCTTTTCCGACGAAAATGTACGGTGGTCTTGTCTACCCGGCAGGGAATTATGAGGCGCTTCGGGTTACACTGGGACAAGGGAAAGGACAAAATTGGTGGTGTGTGCTGTTCCCGCCGTTGTGTTTTATTGATGCAGGCAGTGGTGAAGCAGCAGCACAAACTGTATCGGCAAAAACGAGTCATGGAGACAGTCGAACGAATGCTGCTGACAAGGAGCCGGAAGTGCGTTTTTTCCTGTGGGATGCCCTTGCGAGTCTGTGGGGCTGGATGAGTGGCTTGTTTGTTTAAATGTTTCCCCAGTGCTATGGAAAGAGAACGACGAGTGTAAGTTTGCCCATATGTTATAATGGAACTTGTGATAGATATACAGATGGCAGAACCAATTTGAACTGATTAGTTAAAGTAGGTTTTTGGGGGATCAGGGCAATGAACTGGCCTGTATGACAATAAGATATGGGATGATCTGATATGAGCGATAAAGTGAATCAAATGCATGACTTGCACGCAGGTTTTGTGAAAAAAGAGAGAGCAGGGCAGGAGCAGGCGCCACAGTCTTCTCATACACACTGGTGGGATGTAAGATGTCTGGTTCCTGAAGAGAACAGGACTATACCTGCTACCTGTTCTTTTGAGGTGGAAAAAGCGGATTCCGTTGGTTCTGTGAACAACACTGACGGGGATGGTTCTGACGAAGTTTCGGCTGGACAGGCTCAAATCGCTGCGGAAAAGGGCATACGCGAGGCCGCCGTGCTTCTCCAGGCTGGAGAGACGGTAGCCTTCCCTACGGAAACCGTGTACGGACTGGGGGCCGATGCGCGCAGCACTAAAGCGGTGGAGGCGGTATTCGCTGCTAAAGGACGTCCTTCCGATAACCCGCTCATTGTACATATTTCCGATGCTACTCAATTAAACGGTATGGTAGTGGAAATAAACGATACAGCCCGAGCGCTGATGAATGCATTTTGGCCAGGACCGCTGACTCTCGTATTGCCGGTAGTGCCGCAGGCACTGTCATCGCGTGTGACAGCAGGATTGGATACGGTCGGTGTGCGCATGCCCGATCATCCGGTAGCGCTGCGATTGATCGCGGAAGCCGGTTGTCCGCTGGCTGCACCAAGCGCCAACCGCTCAGGAAGACCCAGTCCGACCCTAGCACAGCATGTGCTGGAGGATCTGGAGGGCCGCATCGGTGGCATTTTGGACGGAGGCCCCACGGGGGTGGGGCTGGAATCCACGGTAGTGCAAGTCGGTGACGACGGAACCGTCACCATTCTGCGCCCCGGCGGCGTGACGGCTGAACAGCTCGCTGCGGTGGCTCGCGCCGTCGTACTGGACCCGGCGCTGGCTACCACACCCGGACAGGGCGCCGATAGCCTGGCGCCGCGCTCGCCAGGCATGAAGTATACGCACTATGCGCCACGAGGCCGCTTGAGCGTGGTACAAGGCCCGACGTCCGAAGAAGTGACGGGCTGGATTCGCGCTGCGTTGGCGGAGGCTGCCGCGCGCGGGGAGCGCACGGCGGTGCTCGCATTCGACGACCATACTGCCGGCTACGCCGGAGAACGCGTCTACACGCTAGGCAAGCTGGACGCGCTCCATGAGGCGGCGCAGCGCCTGTACGGCGTGCTGCGTCGCTGCGATGAGGACGGCGTCACCTACATTTTGGCGGAAGCCTGTCCGCCGAAAGGATTGGGAGACGCTGTCATGAATCGATTGCTTAAAGCGGCAGGTCATCGAATCATCCGTCTGTAGCTTCTGTAAAGAATGGAGTCTCTTAATTTTAATTTCTCCTCTCTCCTCGTTTCTGTTTTGGGTGTTTTCAGTACCTGCTTGTACTGATTTGCCCCTTGTCCGCATAACGTGTACAAGAACAGACGGATAATGGAGGGATGGAGTATGCTGGCAGCCTCTGCCGATGCTGGGCAGGTTGTAACGATTCTGATCATGGCGGTAGCGCTAGGGATGGATGCGCTGTCGCTGGGCGTAGGGATCGGTATGAAGGGGATACGCTTGCGAGACGTGCTGCGCATCAGCATTGTGATCGGTTTTTTTCACATCCTGATGCCGTTGCTGGGAATGTTCACAGGCCATTATATGAGTTCTTTATTAGGCCATGTGACGACCTATTTCGCAGGGGGATTACTCATCCTTCTGGGCGGGCATATGGTGTACAATTCCTTCAAGGGAGACGGTGTACACGTATTGGATCATCGGTCGCCTTTGGGTCTTTTGCTATTTGCACTTGGGGTGAGCATTGACTCATTTTCTGTGGGAGTGTCCCTGGGGATGTTCCAGAGTGATTTGGTGCTGACTGTTCTGGCCTTTGGTTTTTGTGGGGGAGCGATGGCGATGCTAGGCCTGTTACTGGGGCGCAAGGTCAGCCGCAATCTGGGGGATTATGGAGAAGCGGTGGGCGGAGCCATTTTGCTGGCATTCGGCTTTATGTTTATGTTTTGATTTTAACGTGGACAGTGTAAAATAAATACAGGATTTGAGTAATCCTCTGTTTATATATTTTTTCGACATACGGGGGGTGAAGACATTGAAGAATATCTTATTTGTATGCACAGGGAACACTTGCCGTAGTCCAATGGCTGAGGGGATGCTGCGTAAGTTGGCTGCTGAGCATGGACTGGAACTGGACGTGCGTTCTGCGGGAGTAGCTGCGATGGACGGCACACCGATATCCCGACATGCAGAGGCGGTTTTACGTGATCACGATATATCCGATCAGATCACTTCAACCTCTTTAAGCAATGGACTTGCCGAGTGGGCACATCTGATCTTAACCTTGACGCAAGGACATAAACAGCATGTCATTCAACGGTTTCCACAAACGGCAGGCAAAGTATTTACGCTGAAGGAATATGTGGAGGACCGGGACGCAGTGCTGAATGACGTACAGGAGTTAGATGGCTTGTATGCATCACAGCAGTTGATGGCTTCACTCGGACAAGAGCTATCGGCGCAGGAACGTGAACGAATGATTGAATTACATCAACGGATTCCGGGCTTCGATATCTCAGATCCGTTTGGCGGTTCGCGGGAGGACTACGATGTCACAGCTGCGGAAATCCGTGTAGCTTTGCATAAGTTGTTGGACAAGCTAAAGGGATCTTCCGAATAAAGTTGGTATCATTCCTCTATTTTGTACGGAATCTGTTGATTTTCGACGGTTAATCCGTTAAGATAAGGTGGAAAAATGAGAATCCGATGTAACTGGCGACAAAAGTGGGATCAACCACGATGGAGCATCGGATATACGGCCGGTCGCCTGGGCAAAAGAGCAATTCCACATAGGTGTGGACTGCTCTTTTTTCGTATACGAGCTACAGCAGATCTTCTGTTGCCTTCTTGTTCTTCCATTTTTTCTGCTCGAAATCTGAAACATCGGCTATAATATAGTCAGATTGTGATCAGGAGAGAGTGTGTTGAACTTGGGGCATGGGACCATGCCTAGTCTCTGAGAGGCTGTTCAACCAAAGGAGGTTCCAATGGTAGAACAATTGGATCATGAGATTTCACTCGAAGCACAGACCGCTTCTGTCGTGCGGGAAATTGCAGAAGCAGCCAGTCTCAAAGCTGGTCGCCTGCTTATTATTGGCGCGAGCACGAGTGAAGTGGCTGGAAGTCGAATCGGCACAGCAGGAGCGCTCGATGTGGCTCAGCAAGTGTTGTCTGGAGTGGAATCCGTTCGCAGAGAGTATGGCTTTGATGTGGCGTTTCAATGCTGTGAGCACTTGAACCGAGCACTGGTCGTTGAACGTTCTCTACTGGAGCGTTTGGGCCTGATGGAGGTTGCGGCTGTCCCTGTTCGTACAGCAGGGGGTTCTATGGCTACCGTTGCCTATCGTTCTATGGACGATGCGTGTCTGGCAGCGAACGTGCAGGCTCATGCCGCGATAGACATCGGCGAAACGCTGATTGGCATGCATTTGCGCCCGATTGCCGTTCCGTTTCGCCCAAGCCTTCGCTGGATTGGTGAAGCACGTGTGACGGCTGCGTTCACTCGTCCTCCACTTATTGGCGGACAACGGGCAGTGTACAGTCTGGAACAAGAAACCGGCGGAAACTGCGATTAGCATTTGGCATGTCGGCATGTTTGTACTAATCTTTTTTGCATTGATGATGAGGCACCTAACAGAGGAGCAGGCATTTGCTTGTATACCCAACAATTTGACCATGGAGAGGGAGTAATCAATCATGATGGAACATCTGCGTAAAAGTGACCCGACAGTGATGGAAGCAATGGGGCTTGAACTGAAACGGCAACGCCACAATATCGAGCTGATCGCATCTGAGAATATCGTCAGTGAAGCAGTAATGGAAGCCATGGGCTCCGTGCTTACCAATAAATATGCTGAAGGTTATCCGAACAAACGCTACTATGGTGGCTGTGAGCATGTAGATATCGTTGAAGATATTGCACGTGATCGTGCGAAAGAACTCTTTGGCGCTGAGCATGCGAACGTGCAGCCTCACTCTGGAGCACAGGCTAACATGGCGGTATATCTGGCAGCTCTTCAACCTGGAGATACTGTACTGGGTATGAATCTGGCGCATGGCGGCCACTTAACACACGGAAGCCCGGTTAATGCCTCCGGTTTGTTGTATAACTTTGCTGCTTACGGTGTACGTGAAGACAACTTCCGCATCGACTACGATGAAGTGCGCAAAGCAGCCTTCAAGCACCGCCCTCGTCTGATCGTAGCGGGTGCAAGTGCATATCCGCGTACTATCGATTTTGAAGCCTTTGCTTCCATTGCTAATGATGTAGGTGCTTTATTCATGGTGGATATGGCACATATCGCAGGTCTCGTGGCAGCAGGGATTCACCCTAGTCCAGTTCCTCATGCCCAATTTGTGACAACAACGACACACAAAACGCTGCGTGGTCCGCGTGGGGGTCTAATTCTGACTCGCAAAGCGTGGGCGCAAGCGATTGATAAAGCTATCTTCCCTGGTACTCAAGGAGGACCACTGATGCACGTGATCGCGTCCAAAGCAGTTGCTCTGGGTGAAGCGCTCCAGCCATCATTCAAAACCTATGCGCAAAACGTAGTTCGCAACGCACAGGTGCTGGCTGAAACACTGCTGGCAGAGGGAATCAACATTGTATCCGGTGGTACGGATAATCACCTGATGCTGTTGGATACTCGCAATTTGAATATTACAGGTAAAGAAGCGGAGCATGTATTGGATTCCGTGGGTATCACGGTCAACAAAAATGCCATTCCTTTTGACCCAACGAGTCCGTTCGTTACCAGCGGCATCCGTATTGGTACACCTGCTGCAACTTCTCGTGGAATGGATGAAGAGGCTATGGTTAAAATCGGTAAAATTATTGCTGATACTCTTAAAAATCCAAAAGATGATACTGTATTGTCCAAAGCAAGCCAAGCGGTTGGCGAGTTGACAGACAAGTTCCCGATCTATCCAGGAACACAATACTAATTCGTCGCCATTCCTTTTAATCTTTATATGATAAGGCTGTTTTCCTTTCGTTAGCGAAGGGAGAACAGCCTTTTTTGCTTCCAGACGACTCGAAACTTACATTTTTGGGTAATAAGCGATTAAAGTAAGGATTTATGCGCGTTTTCCTTCATGATCTACGACAAAGGAGTGATTGCATTGAGTCAAAGAAAATCCGCGCAATTATTGCAGCAGCTCATATTTGTAGGACCGATGGCGTTTTTTTTCGTCTTAATTATGGTCATTCCGTTCCTGCTGGGGCTGTATTATTCCATGACGAACTGGGATGGCGTATCTGAACATGTCAAATGGCTCGGGCTAGGGAATTACGTTCATATTTTTAAAGATGATCCCGATTTCCGTAATGCATTTTGGTTTACGGTACGTTTTACCGTATGTGGTGTCATTCTAACTAACCTGGTGGGCTTTTTCCTAGCCTATGCGCTTACAAAGCCGTTGCGTACTCGCAATGCACTGCGAACTGTATTTTTTTGCCTAATATGATCGGCGGCTTGCTGCTCGGCTTTATCTGGCAATTTATATTTGTACGTGGTTTTTCAGCGGTGGGAGAAGCGACAGGGCTTTCCTTTTTCAAACTGCCGTGGTTGGGTGATGGGCCTACTGCATTTTGGGGAACTGTCATTGTGTTTGTATGGCAATACGCAGGTTATCTCATGGTTATTTACATATCCTCTCTAAATAATGTCCCGCATGCTCTTATTGAATCAGCCCAAATTGATGGTGCGAGCCGAAGACAGGTTTTGCGTCATATCGTGGTGCCGCTTATTATGCCAGCAGTGACCGTCTGCTTGTTCCTGGCGATATCCTGGTCCTTTAAAGTATTTGAGCTGAATTTGGCTTTGACAAAGGGTGGACCATTCAAGGTGACAGAGTCTGTAGCGTTGGACATATATAATGAAGCGTTTACAAATAATCGACTTGGATTGGGAACTGCTAAGGCTATGATTTTCTTCGTGGTCGTTGCGATCATTACCAGCATTCAGGTGCGTCTCACGAAGAAAAAGGAGGTCGAAATGTAATGGAAAAAACATCAAACTATCGTTTGAGCACATGGGTAGCTGAAATATTGCTAATTGTGATTGGGTTGATCTTTCTAGTTCCGTTCTATTTTTTGCTCGTGAACTCCGTTAAATCTTTTGGAGACATTTTGGCTCATTCCGCTTCGTGGCCGACAACCTTCCGTTTTGAAAACTATGCTAACGCCTGGAATAAAATAAACTTTCCCACAGCACTGGGGAATTCACTGATCGTCACCATCGTCAGCAATGCGCTTTTGCTGCTGATCAGCTCGATGGCCGCCTACCAAATGGTTCGGCATGATACTCTGTTTAATCGGTTCCTGTTCGGGCTGCTTGTGGCTGCGATGGTCGTACCTTTTCAATCGATTATGCTGCCGCTTATGGAAGTGTCCAACGTATTGAGTCTGAACAACAGCATACCAGGACTGATTTTGTGCTATCTGGGTTTTGGAGCGCCCTTATCGGTGTTTCTGTTTCATGGCTTTATTAAAACGGTGCCTATTGAGGTTGAGCAAGCGGCGAGAGTAGATGGTTCCTCTCGTTACGGGGTGTTCTTTCGCATCGTTTGTCCACTGTTGCTCCCTATGTTCGTGACTGTACTTATTTTGAATACGTTATGGATCTGGAATGATTATCTACTGCCTTCGCTCATTTTGAATGATCCTGAGCTGCGTACGATTCCGATTGCGACCTATATGCTGTTTGGTCAATATACCAAGCAATGGGACTTGGCGTTGCCCGCACTGGTGCTCGGAATCACGCCAATCGTTGTGTTTTTTCTGGTGATGCAAAAATACATCGTTTCTGGCATTGCGGCCGGAGCGGTTAAAGGCTGATGGGAGGGTTATCGGATGAAAAAGACAGTGCTGCTTGTCATCTCCCTGATGTTGCTGCTTACGTGTATGCTTGCAGGTTGTAGTGAAACAAAGGCTCAACAGAGTGGGACCAAAATGATACACATTTATCAATTTAAAGTGGAGATTTCGGAACCGTTGAACAAACTGAAGGCTGAGTATGAAAGAACGCACCCTGGTATCAAGCTGGATATTCAATCTGTCGGTGGGGGTACGGACTACGGTGCTTCGTTGAAGGCTAAATTCGCCTCAGGCGATCAGCCGGACATTTTCACGAATGAGGGTTACCAGGACCGTGATACGTGGTTTGAGTACCTGGAGGATTTGTCGGATCAGCCATGGGTGAAGGACCTGGACGATTTCGCCCGTAAGCCGATGACGGTTAACGGTAAGATTTATGGACAGCCTATGAACCTGGAGGGATTTGGTTTTGTTTATAATAAGGATTTGTTCAAAAAAGCGGGTATAACCAATTTGCCTCAGACGTTAGATGAATTGGAGGAAGCAGCCAAGCGACTGAAAGCAGCAGGGATTATCCCTTTTGCAAACGGCTATGCAGAATGGTGGGTTCTGGGAAACCATTTTATCAATATCCCCTTTGCCAGACAGCCGAACCCGGAGAGTTACGTTGCGGATTTAAACCAAGGAACTGCTCGCATTCCTGGTAACCCCGTGTTCGATCAGTGGGTGAAGTTGCTTGACCTGACTTTAAAATATGGAAACCTCAATCCGCTCACAACGGACTACAATACACAAGTGACACTGTTTTCAACAGGCAAGGCCGCTATGATGCACCAGGGGAACTGGACGCAGCCGCAAATAGATGGAATTAATCCTAACTTGAATTTGGGTATTCTTCCTACACCTATAGACAATAATTCTTCCACTGGAGACAAACTGGCTGTGGGAGTGGCTTCGAACTGGGTTGTCAACAAAAACTCGCCTGTGAAGCAGGAGGCAAAGGAATTTCTCAACTGGCTGGTCACATCAGAAACAGGCAAGCATTATATCACCAAGGAGTTTAAGTTCGTTCCTGCCTTCAAAAGTATCACGTCCAGTGACGAGACCACAGGTGATTTGGGTGCGGAAATATCTCGGCACGTGAAGGAAGGCAAGATATGGAGCTGGAACTTCCAGCGCTTCCCGAAGGGGCTAAATCAGGATTTAAGCAGTAGTATGCAAGCCTATATCGCAGGCGTTATTACGAAGGACGAAATGCTTCAGCAATTTCAGGGAGCATGGGACAATCTGAAGTATAGATAAAAATGGAAAAGCTTTCCGATTCATTTATCGGATAAGCTTTTTCATTTGCATATTATTGTATATAAATTGCTTTTATTCAAAAAAATATTCATTTGAGAGAATGATCACATTAATATGGAATGAATTGTATTATTATATGTTAAGAGATTTGAAAGTCACAAGGCGAGGGGCTAGTTTATGGATCATATTAAAAATCCAATAACCCTAAAATTACTAGGGCGTATGTGGATGTTAATCCGTCCTTATAAAGTACAATTTTTAGTAAACTTAGGTGTGATCATAGCTTCAGTTATATTAAGTCTTGCTCAGCCTTTGTTATGGGCAAAGATTCTTACTTCCTTATACAATCAAAACCTAAATGAACTATACAAATTCACATTATATTTTATAATATTCTTTTTAATTCAGACCTTGGTGAATATCGGAAGAGCTCATTTTTTTTCGTTTTTAAATGAATCTATTATATTAAACTTAAAACAGACGTTATATAAGAAAATAATGAACTTATCAATTTATGATTTTGAAAAAATAGGCGTGTCTGAATTTATTTCTAAGTTGCATAATGATACTGAGATAGTTGCCGACGTCATTGTGGGTAAGTCGGTACACTTTATCGTGAATTTACTAACGTCTTTGGCTATAGGTGTAACTCTTTTTTTCATTGAGTGGAAATTAGCGCTCTTAATTGTTGTGCTAATTCCAATTTTATATTTGATTATAAGGTTATTTTCTAAGCATATTAAAGCTAGAAGTACTGAAGCTTCTAGTATTAATGATTATATATATTTCATAGTACAGCAGTCTTTTATTGGTATTAAGGAAATTAGAAATCTTAATATACAAGATCAGAATTTAGTTAACTTCGGTACTGCTATAGAAAAACTTAAATTAAAAAAAATCAAAATTGTACATTTACAGGCTATTTCTCAAAACCTCGCTCAGATTGTTAGCTTCACAATCCAAATTTTTATAATTTTGATAGGTGCATATCTTGTTGTTGAAACTAAAACATTATCTATAGAAATTTTTATCGCTTTAAACACATATTCATTTCAATTAATTAATTCATTAATGCAAGTTACAGAATTCAATGCGGATTTTCAAAGATTAATGGTATCACTTGAAAGAATATTCGCTGTTATGGATAGAAAAGAATACAACTTAGAATTAAAAAAGGTGGAGGTAACGGATAATTTAATTGGAGGAATAAGTTTCACAAATGTGTCTGTATCCTATGAGACGGAACGTGTAATTCTTGATAATGTAAGCTTTGAAATATCACCTTTCTCCAAAACAGCAATTGTAGGAAGAAGTGGTGCTGGAAAATCAACAATTTTCAATATATTACTTAGATTTTATTCACCTTTAAGTGGTCATATATATATTGATAATTATAACTTACAAGAAATTGATGAGCTTAGTCTTAGAAAGTATATTACGCTTGTTCAACAGGTACCTTATTTTTTTGGTGGATCAATAAAAGAAAATTTGCTGGTCGCTAATCCTGATGCCGCCGTTGATGACCTTTATGAAGCGTGTAAAAAGGCATACATACATGATGCTATTATTAATTTGCCGAATGGGTATGAAACCACAATTGGCGAAAGCGGTTCCAATTTATCGGGTGGCGAAAAACAAAGGCTTGCAATTGCAAGGGCAATATTAAGAAATACTAGGATTATTTTGTTAGATGAACCTACTTCTTCTGTAGACAATGAGTCACAGTACTTTATTAATAAGACACTTAACTTACTTTCTCATAACCATACAATAGTCATTATAGCGCATCATCTATCAAATGTTATTGATTGTAATAAAATTATCATTCTCGATAAAGGAAAGGTTATTGAGAGTGGCATCCATACTAGTTTAACTAGTAATAAAAATTATATAGATCTGTTTAGTTCTGAAATGTCAATTTAATAATAAGGAGGAAGAAGGTGATTCAAAACAATACTTTTGCTTCTAGACCTGTCAAAATTGTTGTTTTAGATAGCGGAATAGATATAGACAAAGGGGGACTTGTAGAACATGTAAAGGAATCTATACATTTTAGTTTGGATAATAACGGTATTATATTGGAGAAAAAACAGTTTTCATATAATAACGATCATGGAACAGCAGTCGCATTGGCCATTAAGCATATCACGCCGAACGTTGAATTTATAAGTATGAATATACTAAATGAACAACTAAGATCTGACGGAAGAGTATTACTATATGCCTTTAAAAGGGCAATAGATTGTAATCCTGATATTATACACATGAGTTTAGGGACGAAAAAATTTAGGTATGCAAAGCCGTTAAAAAAATTGGCGTATGAAGCTAGAGAACATAAAGTCTTTGTTGTAGCTGCTGCTAATAATAATAAAGTTAGATCCTTACCCGCTAGATTAAAGAATGTTATTGGAGTCTTGGGTTTGTCTAATTTAAGTCCTGAAGATTATTGTTTTAATAATAAATATTTTTATGCTTGCGATAATGTTAATGATGTTAGGAGAATTGGCGAAATTCCAAATTATAAGTATTTAATAGGCTCCAGTATAGCAGCAGCTTTCATAAGTGGTCATATAGCCAGGTTAATTAGTAAAAAAGACTTTAGGTATGATGAAATAAGTTCACTACTAAAAAGAGGAATTATGGGAGGGGAAATATGAGCACACTGAATTATATGTTAGGTAAAACCGTAGAAGAGTGGAGAGCAGAAGAAGGTAAACAAATTACTTTTTGTGTTACTGAGGACTGTAACTTAGCTTGTAAGTATTGTTATATAGTAGGCAAAAATCATAAAAATAAAATGACATTTGAAATTGCTAAAAAGGCAGTTGATTATATACTGAGTCATTCGGAAGAATTTCCAGAAAAAGCTGTGATTTGGGACTTTATTGGAGGCGAGCCATTTCTGGAAATTGATTTAATTGATAAAATTTGTGACTATATAAAAATTCAGATGTATCAATTGAATCATCCCTGGTTTAACAATTATCGTTTTAATTTTTCGTCCAACGGTCTTTTATATCATACGCCTAAAGTTCAGAGATTTATTAAGAAAAACCAGAGTAAGTTGAATATTGGAATTAGTGTTGACGGAAACAAGACTAAACATGATATGCAAAGGGTTTTTCCTGACGGTAGTGGTTCATATGATCTTGTAAAGAATAATATTTCGTTGTGGCAGAGACAGTTTCCGAATAGTCATACTAAGGCTACCTTTTCACATGATGATTTACCACATCTTAAAGATAGTATAATTAGTTTGTGGGAATTAGGAATAAATGATGTGTCAGCAAATGTAATATTTGAAGATGTGTGGGAAGAAGGAGATGACCAGATTTTTGAGGACCAGCTCAAAGAATTGGCAGATTATATTTTAGATCACGATCTATGGAAGGATCATAATGTAAGATTTTTTGAAGAAAATTTAGGTAAGCCACTCGATGAGGAAAAACTAAATCAGAATTTTTGTGGAGTTGGGAAAATGCTTGCTATAGATTATAAAGGTGACTTTTTCCCGTGTGTCAGATTCGTTGATTATTCATTAAGCAACAGAACTGGATACTCCATTGGTAATATACACTCTGGAATTGATAAGAACCGTCTAAGACCTTTTATGTTACTTAATCTTCAAAATCAAAGTACAGAAGAGTGTATCAGTTGTGAAGTTGCGTCTGGATGCGCATGGTGTGTGGGACATAATTATGACACTGCATCTACTGATACCATATTTCAAAGGGCAACGTTTATTTGTAAGATGCATAAAGCAAATTGTAGTGCAAATGATTACTTCTGGACCAAGTTTGAAAAAAGAACAGGAATAAAGCCATCAGTATCAGTACCAGATGGGAAAGAGAAGTATTTAATGTTTTTGGAATCGGATCATATAACAACGCATTGCTCATATAAAAGTAAAATTAGATCAGAAAGTGAATATATGGATGAGGAGACTTATAAGCTTGGACTACAGTTTTGTAAAAATCAAAACTTGACGCCTATTCTATTAGGAGATTTTCCTTACGCTGATGCATCAATACTGCGGATGAGTGAAACTAATTATCACAAAGGTGATAAATTTATACAAATTTTCGATAACGACATATATCAAATTCAGAATACACAAATAGATAAAAATGATAATCAATTATGCATTCTCAAAATAAATAAGGCGAATATAACCAATATTAAAGAATTTATTAAAGTTTTAAAGCTTAACTTCAATAGAATTAATCTTATTTTAGATGATATCGAACTTTGGAAGAAAGAAAACTTGGAGAGTTATGAAAGAGAGTTAAGTAAACTCTCCACGTTAGTAATTGAAAGTTACAAAGAGGGAAGTCCCTTGGAGATTAATGTACTGACTGATATTTTAGAGCTGGATAAAATGTGTAATTGTGGTGCTGGAGAGAATACATTCACACTTGCTCCCAATGGAAAAGTTTATATGTGCCCTGCTTTTTACTTTGAAGACTCTGAAAAATATATGTACGATCTTGACCTAGATAAGAAGTTGATAACCAATGAATTAGTGGGCTTAGAAAAATCACCATTATGCAAGGAATGTGATGCATTCCACTGCAACAGATGTAAATATTTGAACCATAAGCTCACGACTCAAATCAATGTGCCTTCTGAAATTCAATGTATCATTAGCCATATTGAAAGGGAATGTTCAGTTCGAATTAAAAATTGTCTGGAAAAAGAAGGCGTAATGTTTAGAAATAATTTAAGAAGCGTAGATTATTTAGACCCTATTCATAAGTTTTATAAAACAAAGTCAAAGCAATTGATTAATTAATAACTTATTTAACTAAAGGGGTGCAAATCATGAAAAATGAAATGGTAGGAGCTGTTCTGGAATCCGAAAAAGAAGAAATCTTACAATTGTATGAACGTAAAACTGCATTGCAAGAACTAATTAATTCTTTTAATGATACTGCAATGATTCATGATGATTTATATGAAAGGATAGTAAAAGATCTCGGTCAGACTATGGTGGCTATGGAGAACTGGTGGGCTTGTACTTCTAAGAAATATCAATGGAAAAGACACCCTGACTCTAACTGGACCATTGATTTTAATACTAATGAAATAAACTTGGTGAAGAGTGAAGTAAATGCTTAATGGTTATTACACCTGAAAGGAGGTGAAAAAATGAGAAACTTATTTTCTAAAAAAAATATTGGAAATAGAGAAGATGTTCAAGGCTATTGTGGAACATGTAGCTTTTCCTGTACAGGCGGCTGTGCAAGCACATGTACTTTTTCATGTAGTTCAAATTGCACATATACATGTAGCGGGAAAGCGGTATGGTAATATTATAGTTAATCAACGAATGCTTGGACGAGAGACTGTCATTGACGGTCTCTTGTTTATTGAGCGATAGTGTGAATAATGCCTAATAATGAAGCATACTAATTTTAGCTTATGACTTTTGTACATATACGCCCTTTAGTGTAAAAGCACGATTAGAATGATATAATGATTAGGATTTATGAAGGATACTTGATAAACTTATTAGAAATAACACAGTATCTGAGAAGCAACGGAGGGAATATATCATGGCAAAACTGGTGGTTTGCGATCATCCTTTGATCCAACACAAACTTACATTTATCCGCGATGTGCGGACCAACACGAAAGATTTCCGCGAATTGGTTGATGAAGTAGCAACATTGATGGCTTATGAAATTACAAGGGATATCCCACTGGAGAGCATTACGGTGCAGACACCAGTTGCAGAAACTGAAGGTAAAGTGATTTCTGGTCGTATGCTAGGGCTTATTCCGATTTTACGTGCAGGCCTGGGTATGCTGGATGGTGTCGTAAAGCTTTTGCCTGCTGCAAAAGTAGGGCATGTGGGATTGTTCCGTGATCCTGAGACATTGCAACCTGTAGAATATTACACGAAGCTGCCTACGGATGTAACTGAACGTGAATTGATTGTAATTGATCCAATGCTTGCAACGGGCGGATCGGCGATCGCAGCGATTGATGTGTTGAAAAAGAGAGGCTGTACTCAAATTAAAATGATGAATCTGATTGCCGCTCCTGAAGGAGTGAAAGCTGTGCAGGATGCGCATCCTGATGTAGACATTTATGTCGCTGCATTGGACGAGCGTTTGGATGATCATGGCTATATTATTCCGGGTCTTGGGGATGCGGGAGATCGCTTGTACGGAACCAAGTAGATGCTTTTAGCGGTTCGGCAAAATCTATGGACGCTAAAGACAGATCATCTATCTGAATAACGGAAGGTCTGGGAAGCAGATGTTTATTACGAAAAGGGGTTCAACTGAAAATGTCTAAAATCAAAGTGATGACAATTTTCGGTGTGCGTCCGGAAGCGATTAAGATGGCTCCTCTCATTTTGGAGCTTCAGCGTCATCCGGAGCATATCGAGTCTGTGGTATGCGTTACAGCTCAACATCGCCAGATGCTTGATCAGGTTCTGGAAGTTTTTAATATTCACCCTGACTATGATCTGGATGTAATGAAGGATCGCCAGACACTCAATGAAATCTCCATACGTGTACTTCAAGGTCTGGAGCCCGTATTGCGTGAGGCCAAGCCTGATATTGTGTTGGTTCACGGCGATACGCTGACGACTTTTCTGGCTAGCTATGCAGCCTTTATGCAGCAAATTGAAGTAGGGCATGTGGAAGCAGGTTTGCGGACATGGAACAAGCTTTCTCCATATCCTGAGGAAATGAATCGTCAGCTCACAGGTGTGCTGTCCGATCTGCATTTTTCGCCTACTTCTTTATCGGCTGGAAATTTGCGGAAGGAAAATAAACCTGAATCGCGAATATATGTAACAGGCAATACAGTAACTGACGTGTTTCAGTATACAGTTCGCCAGGACTACGAGCATCCGGTACTGGACTGGGCTCAGGGCAAACGCCTGATTCTCATGACAGCACATCGGCGGGAGTCCCAAGGGGAACCGCATCGTCAGATTTTTAATGCGGTTAAGCGGATCGCAGACGAGTTTGAGGATATTGCAATTGTTTACCCGGTTCATCCGAGTCCGGCTGTGAAGGAACCTGCATTTGAAATTTTGGGCAACCATCCGCGTATTAAGCTGATTGATCCGCTGGATGTAGTGGACCTGCACAATTTTTATCCACACACACATCTGATTCTTACCGATTCCGGTGGTCTTCAGGAAGAAGCGCCTTCGTTCGGAGTACCTGTCTTGGTGCTGCGTGATACGACCGAAAGACCGGAAGGAATTGAAGCGGGTACCTTGGAACTGGTGGGTACAAGTGAAGAGAACGTGTACAATCGGACAAAGGCTCTTTTGACAGATTCCACGTTGTACGAGTCTATGAGTCAGGCAGCGAATCCTTACGGTGATGGACAGGCATCTGTAAGAATTGTCAATGCGATTTTGCGCCATTATGGTGTTCAAACAGAACGTCCTGAAGAATTTCACACAATGTTCACAAAAGGCGTCCGTTCGTAATAATTAATCTTTACAAGGTAAGCATACAGTTAAACTGTACGGTTACCAAGGGATACAGCATTTTAAGATGCTTTGTCGACTGATTTTTATACTTTAGGGCGCTAAAATATCTCAATTGACAAAGCATCTTATATTTAAGTAAAATGGACTGGAATTGCAGGGGTGACATGAGAAAAGTGGTCAAACCTTCCAAGCAAAACAACAACCGAAACAACACCGGAAATGCCTTTAAGGCTATAGGACTGGTGAGCGCGATCGGCATTGATTTGACGATATGCACACTGGGTGGTTTCTATGCTGGAAAATGGCTTGATGCCAAACTTGGTGGATCTGGAATCTGGACTGGCGTAAGCGTTCTCGCAGGCTTGGTTGTAGGCGCATTCAGTATTGCCCTTGTGATCGGAAAGGTATTGAGGGATAAATGAATGAGATGACCCGAATGCAAAAGATGTTATGGATCGTAGCGCTTATGATTATGGCTCTGTGTTTCCTGGTCTCCGCCTTCATGCCCCAACATCGTGACATTGCTCACGGAATCATTCTGGGAACGGGAGTAAGCTGTCTAAATGTGCTATATATGGCCTACAAGATTCGACAGGTTGCGAGTGCGGCTGCCGGTGAAGGAAAGAAGAAAAAGGTGGGGATTGGCTTTGGCGTTCGATTGGCGACCTCTATTTTGGCGGTGGTGCTGTCTATGGAATTCCCAGCTTATTTCCATGAGATCGCTGTAATGGCAAGCCTGGTGACTGGGCAATTTCTTCTTCTAATTATAGGCATCATATTCACGCTACAGGAAAAATAATGGCTCAACTGAGAAAGGGGTGAGAAAACATGTTGCATGAATCACCGATTATCGAATTGGGCGGGTTTAACATTGACTTGTCCGTCATTATTATGCTGGTTGTGACCTGCGCGATTGTATTTGGACTGGCATTTGCTGCAACACGCAATTTGTCTGTGGACAATCCGAGCAAGCTGCAAAATTTTATGGAATGGGTCGTAGAATTCGTTCAAGGACTGATTTCCAGCACGATGGATTTGAAAAAAGGGAAGCCATTCCTCTCCTTGGGGATGACGCTGATCATGTTCATTTTCGTGGGCAATATGCTGGGTTTACCGTTCGGAATTGTGACTGAATTCGATAATGTGCAAAGTGCCCAGGTATTTGGACATGAAATCATTCCAGTCAAAGAAGCACTAGAACAAGCACAGGCGTCTCACCCAGGCGAAGCTGCCCATGTAGGTATCAGCTGGTGGAAATCACCTACCGCAGATGCAGGGGTGTCCATTGGACTGGCATTGATGATCTTTGTCCTGGTTCATTTCCTGGGAATCTTCCGTAATACCAAAGCTTACTTCAAGCATTACGTTCAGCCATTTCCGTTCTTTTTGCCAATTAACTTGATTGAACAGTTCTCAAAACTATTGACACACGGTATGCGTCTGTTCGGTAATATTTTTGCCGGCGAAGTTTTGATCAGTGTTCTGCTGAAAATGACAGCACTTGGTGTGGGAGGTATGGTTGCTTCCGTATTGGGACTCGTAGTCTGGCAAGGATTTAGTATTTTTGTCGGCAGCATTCAGGCGTTCGTCTTCACCATTTTGACGTTCGTATATATATCACAGGCAATTGACACACATGAAGAAGAACATTAGGTGAATTATGTTTCAGGTTTTTAGTTAAGTTCAGGAGTACGCTTCGCGCTTAACTGCAAATACATGTACAATACAAATACACATCTCTAAGGAGGATTTTTAAAATGGGAGCTTGGGCATTAATAGCAGCAGCGATCGCAGTAGGTTTGGGCGCTTTGGGCGCAGGTATTGGTAACGGTCTGATCGTAAGTAAAACAGTTGAAGGTATCGCTCGTCAGCCAGAGGCGAAGTCCACCTTGCAAACTATTATGTTTATCGGTGTAGGTCTGGTCGAAGCCCTACCTATTATCGGTGTCGTTCTGGCATTTATTTTTTACGCTAAGGCTTAATGAATTGAACTAAGCAAGGTTTGGCGGGGAAGGCACAGCCATCCGCGCCTTCTTTGTTCGTTTGAACATGAAAGATCCAGAACCGACGTTCACCGGAAAGGAGTGACTTCAATTGAGTTTAAATTGGACAAGTATCGTTTTCACTATCATTGCATTTTTGATCTTGTACTGGTTACTGACGCGCTATGCATTTGGCCCTCTCTTTTCCGTTATGGAAAAGCGTCGTCAACTCGTGTTACAGCAAATGAATGAGGCGGCACAAACGCGTGAGCAGGCTACTGCTTATGTTGAGGAGCAAAAGCAGGCTCTCCAGCAGGCGCGTAAGGAAGCCTACGATATTATAGAGCAGTCAAAACAAACAGGTAACAAGCAAGCGGAGCAAATTATTACTCAGGCTAAAGACGAAGCTGTCCGCCTGAAAGACGAAGCTGTTCGTGAAATCACAAGCGAGCGTAATAAGGCAGTTGCCGAACTGCGCAGCGAAGTGGGTAAAGCTTCGGTACAAATTGCTTCCAAACTGATTCAAAAAGAAATCAAGGAAGACCAAGTCCAGGGAGAGCTTGTCGACCAATACCTTAAAGAGGTAGGAGGCAAAGCATGAGCCGAGATACGGTAGTTGCCAAACGGTATGCGAAAGCTTTGTATGAAGTAGCAGAGCAGGAACAAACCATTATGGAAACCGAACAGGAGCTACGTGCTTTTGTAGAAGCTGTATCGGGGGATGCTGAAATCCGTAAATTCATTAATTCTCCTAACATTACGGAAGCAGTCAAGCTTCAGGTTCTGGCTAGCAATTTTGAAGGCAAGTTGTCTGCGTCGCTGATTAACACAATTAAGCTGTTGATTCAGCGGAGTAGAGCAGATTTGTTCGAATCTCTTCTGGCCGGATACCTCGATATTCAGGAATACAAGCTGGGAATTGCTCATGCTAAGGTGTATTCGACTTATGCTTTAAGTGATCAGGAAAAAACAGCGGTAGCCGAGGAATTCGGAACCCGTGAACATAAAACAATCCGTGTGGAAAATATAGTGGACCCGAGTCTACTGGGCGGATTGAAAGTGGTTATCGGCGATACACTGTACGACGGCAGTCTGGCCGGCAAGCTGGATCGTCTCGAGAAATCCTTTAACAGACGAGTATAGAAGATAGGGGTGAACACACTTGAGTATCAAACCTGAGGAAATCAGTTCATTGATTAAAAGTCAGATTGAACAATATAAAAATGATATCGAGGTCGTTGAAGTCGGCACTGTTGTTGAAGTCGGCGACGGTATTGCCCGCGTCTACGGACTGGAAAAAGTTATGGCCGGTGAATTGGTCGAATTCGACACTGGCGTATTGGGCTTGGCGCTCAACGTGGAAGAAAGCAATGTCGGTGTTGTTATTTTGGGTCAATTCTCCGACATTCGTGAAGGTGGTCAAGTAAAACGTACAGGTCAGATCATGCAAGTCCCTGTGGGCGAAGCAATGATCGGACGTGTAGTTAACCCGCTGGGGCAACCTGTGGATGGTAAAGGACCGATTGCTACGACAGAATTCCGTCCGGTTGAAAGTCAGGCTCCAGGCGTTATGGCCCGTAAATCGGTACATGAGCCTATGCAGACGGGGATTAAAGCTATTGATGCGATGGTTCCGATTGGTCGTGGTCAACGTGAGTTGATTATCGGCGACCGTCAAACGGGTAAAACTTCTATCGCAATCGATGCAATTTTGAACCAAAAAGGCAGTGGCATGAAATGTATTTATGTCGCTATTGGTCAAAAACAATCCACGGTTGCTCAAGTTGTTGAAACATTGCGTCGTCATGGTGCGTTGGAATACACGATTGTCGTTACGGCATCAGCTTCCGAACCATCACCGTTGCTGTACATTGCTCCTTACTCTGGCTGTGCCATGGGTGAATACTTTATGTACAAAGGCGAGCATGTTCTAGTTGTTTATGATGACTTGACTAAACAAGCGTCAGCTTACCGGGAACTTTCCCTGTTGCTGCGTCGTCCACCGGGTCGTGAAGCATATCCGGGTGACGTTTTCTATCTGCACTCTCGTTTGCTGGAACGTGCGGCGAAGCTGAATGATGAGTTGGGTGGCGGATCACTTACCGCGTTGCCGTTCATCGAGACACAGGCTTCCGACGTTTCTGCTTATATTCCAACTAACGTTATTTCCATCACGGATGGACAGATCTTCCTGGAAGCTGACTTGTTCTATGCAGGGCAACGTCCAGCGATTAACGTAGGTATTTCCGTATCTCGTGTAGGTGGCTCCGCTCAGATTAAGGCGATGAAAAAGGTTGCAGGTTCCCTGCGTCTGGATCTTGCTCAATATCGTGAGCTTCAAGCGTTCTCCCAATTCGGGTCCGACTTGGATAAATCCACTAAAGCCCGTCTTGATCGCGGTGCACGCATGATGGAAATTCTGAAACAAGGTGTTCACCAACCGCTTGCTGTAGAGCAACAAGTAGTAAGCTTGTATACTGCTGTAAAAGGCTTCCTTGATGATATTCCTGTATCGGATGTTAAACGTTTTGAAAAAGACTTCTTGTCTTTCATGGAGTCCGATCATCAGGATGTGCTTCAATCTATCCGCGACACCAAAGACTTGGTAGCTGATAACGAAGCGGCTTTGAAGGCAGCTATCGAGAAATTTAAAAAATCGTTCGCCACGTCGGTTTAATATATTAGAATTTGCCTGTTTATGATGAAAGGTGTCCTAAGGAAGCGTACCCTCTGGGTTGTGGCTTCCTTGGCATGTTTTACCCTCAATAACAGGTCCTTTAACATATATCCGTCTGGATTTTAAACTTACGAAGTTAGCTTTGGCTTGGTCAAAGCTTGAAGGTGGTGAAATCATGGCAAAAGGTATGCGCGACATTAAACGTCAGATTAAAAGTGTGCAGAGTTCGAAGCAGATCACGAAAGCGATGGAAATGGTCGCTGCCTCCAAACTGAGAAAAGCTCAAGAGAAAGCGGAGTCGGCTCGTCCTTACTCGGAGAAGCTTAAAGAAGTTGTAAGCAGCATTGCTTCTGGAGCGAATAACATCAAGCATCCAATGTTGGAGAGTCGTCCAGTTAAAAAGACGGCTTATCTCATCATTACATCTGATCGTGGTCTGGCTGGTGGTTATAACGCCAATATTTTGCGGCAGGTTACGCAGACAATTGCTGAACGTCACCGTTCACAGGATGAATTTGTGATCTTCATCATTGGGCGAAAAGGACGGGATTATTTCAGACGGCGTGAATTCCCTATCGCCGAATCGGTAACAGATTTGTCAGATACACCTGCATTTGCAGACATCAAAACGATTGCTAGCAAAGCCGTTCAAGGCTTTGAACTTAAAGAATTTGATGAGCTTTATCTATGCTATAACCGCTTTGTCAATGCATTAACTCAAATTCCAACAGTTGATCGTTTGTTGCCAATGGCAACACCGGATTCAGCTGCAGCTTCATCCTCAATTAACTATGATTATGAGCCTTCACCAGAAGGAGTGCTTGAAGTATTACTGCCGCGTTACGCGGAAACGCTCATTTATGGCGCTTTGCTGGATGGTAAAGCAAGTGAGTTGGGAGCGAAGATGACGGCAATGGGATCTGCTACGAAGAATGCTACCAAGTTGATTGGAGAGCTTTCCTTGACCTATAACCGTGCTCGTCAAGCGGCTATTACCCAGGAAATTACGGAAATTGTCGCAGGGGCTAACGCTCAGTCTTAATGCGACTGATTTATAACAGGGTCTACACTATTATGATAAATTGCGGGCGCAAAACAAATCAGAATGGTTCGGATTTGCGGCTGTGCAAGCTTGTAGGAGGGAAACCAAAAGATGAACAAAGGACGCGTAGTGAGCATCATGGGTCCGGTTGTCGACGTTGAGTTTGAACGTGGACAGCTTCCGGAAATTCTGAATGCCATTCATATTGGGACTGTGCTGGAGAGCGGAGTCAAAATTGATCTGACGCTCGAAGCTTCAAAACATCTAGGTGACAACCGTGTGCGTTGTATTGCCATGTCTTCCACAGATGGTTTGGTTCGTGGAGCTGAAGCAATAGATCTGGGAGCGCCTATCTCGGTACCTGTCGGCGAAGCTACTCTTGGACGTGTATTTAACGTGCTTGGAACGCCAATTGATAATGGTGCTGATATGAGTGAAGCGGCTAGAAATCCGATTCACCGTCAAGCGCCTTCTTTCGAAGAGCTCACAACTCAAGCAGAGATGCTCGAAACGGGTATTAAAGTTATTGACTTGCTGGCTCCTTATGCCAAAGGTGGTAAAGTCGGATTGTTTGGTGGTGCTGGTGTAGGTAAAACCGTAACCATTCAAGAATTGATTAACAATATCGCTCAGGAGCATGGTGGTATTTCCGTATTTGCGGGTGTAGGTGAACGTACACGTGAAGGAAATGACTTGTACCATGAAATGAGAGATTCCGGCGTTATCAACAAAACAGCGATGGTGTTCGGACAAATGAACGAGCCTCCGGGTGCGCGTTTGCGTGTTGCCCTCACAGGTCTGACGATGGCTGAGTATTTCCGTGACCAAGAAGGTCGTGACGTGTTGCTCTTTATTGATAACATTTTCCGCTTTACCCAAGCAGGTTCTGAGGTTTCTGCCCTGTTGGGACGTATGCCTTCCGCAGTAGGTTACCAGCCTACGCTGGCAACTGAGATGGGTCAATTGCAAGAACGGATTACTTCTACAAAAAAAGGTTCGGTTACTTCCATTCAGGCAATCTACGTGCCTGCGGATGACTATACTGACCCGGCTCCTGCTACGACGTTTGCCCACTTGGATGCTACAACGAATCTGGAACGTAAAATTTCCGAAATGGGTATTTACCCAGCGGTTGATCCACTCGCATCGAGCTCCCGTATTTTGTCTCCAGACGTTGTGGGTGAAGAGCATTATAATGTAGCGCAAGGGGTAAAACAAATTTTGGCCCGCTACAATGAGCTTCAGGATATTATTGCGATCCTGGGTATGGACGAGTTGAGTGAAGAAGATAAAATGCTGGTAGCGCGTGCCCGTAAAATCCAGCGTTTCCTTTCACAACCTTTCCACGTTGCCGAAGCATTTAACGGCTTCCCGGGTAAATATGTACCGGTTAAAGAGACGGTGCGCAGCTTCAAAGAAATTTTGGAAGGCAAGCATGACAACCTTCCAGAAGCGGCCTTCCTTTTTGTAGGAGCCATTGAAGAAGCAGTGGAAAAAGCTAAAACGTTGTAAGCATACAGGCAGAAAATAGCCGAGCCTTACGAAGTGAGCTGCCTGTGGGCAGCTTCCAGGAGGGATTCAAGTGAGCACCTATTTACTAGAGATTGTGACGCCGGAGCGCCTGGTCTATGCAGAACAGGTAAACAGCATCAGTGTTCGCGGCTCGGAAGGCGATCTTGGGATTTTACCAGGACACCTTCCCTTGGTCACTCCCTTGAAGATTGCACCGATACGTATTAAAATCGGTGGTCAAACTGAAGTGATTGCGGTCAATGGGGGCTTTATTGAAGTCCGCAAAGATAAAGTGGTCATTTTGGCTGAGAGTGCGGAACGTTCCGAAGAAATTGATGTGGAGCGTGCCCGTGCGGCAAGGGAGCGGGCAGAACTGCGGCTCCAGAGCAAGCAGGAACAGATAGACCATCATCGGGCAGAAGTCGCTCTGCAACGGGCGCTTAACCGATTGAATGTTACAAGTATCAGAACCAATAAGAATTAATATTGGATTTTGAGTGGAATTTTAAAAGGGTTCGGCATAGTATACGGATGGAATGACAAAGAGACCACTTCATAACTTCTGCCCAAGAATGCCTGCAGAAGGTAAGTGACCTTTGCTTCCTTCGATCACTGTGATCGAGCCCTTTTTTAGCTACCTTTTCCAAAAGTGTAGTCCTATTTCTTGTTTGGTAGCTAGGTATTTAGTACCTTTTAAATTCGCGAAACAGAAGTGATTATTCACATTTTGTCGAAATAAATGTACTGGAAACAGAAATAGCACTGGCATATTAGGCGCTCGCCGAGTATTATAAAGAAGTCTGTGACGCAGATGGGAGGAATTACGGATGAACGGGAAGCAGCAGTTGGCTGAACAGTTGAGTCAATCGGCGAGTATGACCGCGCTGATCTCCATGATCGTATCGCTCATCTGTATAGCGTTAGCTTGGTGGGCGTTGCAAAGCTTAAAGCTGGATTTGTTAATCCGGCAACCCAAAGGACCGCAGGGCAGATTGCTTCACTTGTTTCTTGCTATTATTTTGGGACAGTTGGTTTCTGGGTTCTTGTTGGACTACATCTCTTGGAGCCAGATGCTCTAGAATTTGTTTTAACATGAAGTAGGCGGGTTATATGATTTTATGGCTGTGGATGTGCAGGAATTGTCGAATAACATCGTGCCATATTGTTAACAATGGTAAACAAAAGACCCATACATGTATAACTGGTTGAATCAGTTAGAACGCATTGATCGTCAAGAACAAAAAACGCTTGTATACTTGTTTTAATCAGTGGTATGATGGCAGTTAGGGTATCAGTAAAATCTTGTTTTTTTATGCAATGAAAAAGCAAGGCATGAAAATAGCGGAATATGTTCTTTTTTTCAAAAATGGAAAAGAGAAATGACGCGCGGAGGGAACCATAGATGAGCAAATTTATCGTCCGCGGTGGCAACAGATTGACCGGGAGTGTCAAAGTCAGCGGAGCCAAAAACTCAGTTCTGCCGATCATCGCCGCTTCTCTGTTAGGAGAAGAAGGAGAAAGTGTTATTATGGATGCACCTCCTCTAGACGATGTGATGACCATTAACAAAGTGCTGGAGTCCTTAGGAGCAGGCGTTACATACCAAGACGAGGTCATTCGTGTTGACGCGCGGAAGATAATTTCCTGTGAAGCCCCTTACGAGTGGGTTAGGAAAATGCGCGCATCATTTTTGGTTATGGGGCCATTGCTTACACGTTTGGGACGTACAAGAATCTCGCTTCCAGGCGGATGCGCAATTGGAACAAGACCTATTGATCAGCATTTGAAGGGGTTTGAAGCGTTGGGCGCCGAGATAAGCTTGGGCCAGGGCTTTATTGAAGCTAAAAGTAACGGTCGTCTGCGCGGAGCTAAAGTTTATTTGGATGTAGCCAGCGTAGGAGCAACCGAGAATATTATGATGGCCGCTACTCTTGCTGAGGGCGTAACTACCATTGAGAATGCTGCTAAGGAACCTGAGATCGTTGATCTCGCCAATTTCCTGAATGGCATGGGGGCCAAAGTACGCGGTGCAGGCACAGGCGTAATTCGTATAGAAGGCGTCGAGAAGCTGCATGGTGTAAAACATACGGTCATTCCCGACCGGGTAGAAGCAGGTACTTATATGGTTGCTGCTGCGATCACAGGCGGGAACGTATATGTAGAAGGCGCAATATCCGATCATTTGGGACCGGTTATATCCAAGATGGAAGAAATGGGTGTAACGATTCAACCTGATGAAAATGGTATTCGTGTCATTGCTGATAAGCCATTAAAGGCCGTTGATGTTAAAACATTGCCATATCCTGGGTTTCCGACCGATATGCAGTCTCAGATGATGGCACTTCAACTTGCCGCTGAAGGAACGAGCATCATTACGGAAACTGTGTTTGAAAATCGTTTTATGCATGTGGATGAATTTCATCTCATGAATGCGGAAATTAAGGTCGAAGGTCGTTCGGCGATTGTAACTGGCAATGCTAAGCTGACGGGTGCGAAAGTAACCTCGACTGATTTGCGTGCAGGAGCTGCGTTAATTCTGACCGGACTTATTGCGGAAGGTACAACGGAGGTATCTGGCGTTCATCACATTGATCGTGGTTACGTTCATTTGGCTGAGAAACTGACTGGATTGGGAGCGGATATTTACAGAGTGACTGTAGATGAATCCAAACTGGATCATTCGGCCAGCACAGAGCGCGTTGTGCCAGAAGAAACGTCAGGGAATCTGTTCAAGAAGATTCAGCCTTCCCTCGCCTAATCTTTAATGTATTGGCATAGGTATTAACTTGAACCATTAGAACCAAGTCCGAAAGGGCTTGGTTTTTTTGTGTTTTTGCTGCTTGTCTTTTTCATTCTTTCAGTTCTCTCAAAACGGTTCTATCAAAGTGGACGACCTCATATGATTGAGAATATCTGCTGGAGTATATCTGTACTTTAGCCGGACACTTAGCCCTTTGATGGAGGTTTCAGCCTATGAAAGATTCACAGGTTCGCATCTGTATACCCATTCATCATCCTAAGGAACATCGCCAGGCTTCACTTGCGAAGGAAAGCTCTGGCTCTATAGCAACTTCGTTGCAGAAAAATAAGCTTATGCAGCAGCAGCCTGACAGAACAGGCGCATTGCCGATTTGCGTCAAAAGCAATCGGCGGACAACAGCCTTGACTCCCACTATACACACTGTCGGTACGATGCTTCCTGATGCTGAAACAGCGACCGGTAACACAGGCGACGCAAGCAGGATACAGGGAGCGCAGCCGCATCTGCGGCCTACATCCGGGCGAGCCCCGCGTTGGGGTAGCCGCCGCCCATGGCTGCCCTTTGCCGCGATGGCAGGGGTGCTGGTGCTTGCCATGACGGTGCCCGCACTAATGGCATGGCCACGCCAGGCAGTGCAGCCTTTGCCGTCTGGGAGCCGCACAGCCGAACCCGCGAAGCCTAATACGGCGGCAAAGAGCGAGGCGCCCGTTACGCGCCTGCCGGGTGTCCCGCCGATGCCGGCCGTACCGGCTGCTCCAGCGCGCAGCGTGCCGGCAGCGGCAGAGCCGGACGTGCGGGTGTACGTCACGTCTACTGGCCGGACGGAGACACTGCCTTTGGAGCAATACATTGTCGGCGTAGTAGCAGCTGAAATGCCGCCCAGCTTCGAGGAAGAAGCCCTGAAAGCACAGGCCATTGCCGCGCGTACGTTCATTACCCGGCGTTTGTTGGCTGATGACACCAGCGGCGCCCCCGCAGGCGCAGATGTGACAGATACCGTTAAACACCAGGCCTACATCTCCAAAGCTAAACTTACTAGGGAATGGGAGCATTCTGGTAAATCCGTAGATCTGGCAAAGATTCGCCAGGCTGTACGCGACACCAAGGATACAATCATGGTATATGAGGGCAAACCCATTACTGCTTCTTTTTTTTCTACCAGCAATGGCTATACTGAAAATTCAGAGGATGTATGGGCGAAGGCCGTGCCCTATTTACGAAGTGTGTCCAGTCCATGGGACAAGCAGTTGGCCCCTCGTTTTACAGAAACCGTTACACTGAGCCGTCAGAGCGTGTTCGATAGATTAGGATTGAGTCGTGCTGCGGTCACCGCTTCTACTGGAGGGGGAAGTATGCCAGAGATTCGTATACTCTCCAAAACAGAAGGGCATCGCATCAAGAAGATTGAGGTGGGAGGTTCGGTCTTTACGGGACCGGAAATTCGTAACAAACTAGGGCTACGGTCGGCTGAATTTACGTGGAAGACTGAAGGGGATCGGATTGCTATAACAACCTATGGTTATGGTCATGGCGTCGGTATGAGCCAGTGGGGAGCCAATGGAATGGCCAAGGAAGGCCATACTGCCACTCAGATTCTTCTTCACTATTATACTGGCATTTCTTTTGCGAATGCCTCTCGTATTCTAAGTTAGTAAATTTTTCGTAACTTTGAAGTATAAAAGAGTTGCGCCCGGTAACACTGGTTACTGAGGTGATGAGCAAATGAGTGAACAAAATAAAAACCAGAACCAAAATCATGAAGATACACCCAAAACCTTTCAGGGTGGAAGAGCTTCACGGCCGTCTTCGTGGAAAAAGCTGTTGTCCAAAAGGTGGGCATACCCGGCAGCCTACATTGCCGCAGCAGCCATTATACTAACCTTAGTATGGGTCTATCAGGATGCTAGCCAGAAGTCTTTCAAACCTGACCCAGCTAGTCCATCGGTACAAAGCACAAGCGCAGTGAGTACCGATGTCAACGAACAACAACCAGAAAGTGTAGAGGTTGTTGCTCAGTCGGAAAATATCGCATGGCCGGTGGCAGATGCTAGCGCAGTGCAGGTCGTAAAGCCTTTCTTTGACGAAAACGCGACAGCTGATGAGCAAGCGGCAGCTATGGTAGAGTACGATAAAACATTTACCGCTAACACCGGAATTGATCTTTCTCGGTCCGACGATCAGGCATTTGAGGTGAGAGCCGCCCTGAGTGGGAAAGTATCCCGTGTGGAACAACATCCGCTGGTAGGTAATGTCGTAGAAATCACGCATGATAATAATCTCAAAACAGTGTATCAAAGCTTGAGTGACCTGAAAGTAAAAGAAGGCGATCAAGTGAAACAAAATGATGTGATTGCTTCAGCAGGACGCAACGAGCTTGAAAAGGATTTGAAAACACATCTGCATTTTGAAGTGTACCAGGATGACAAGCCGGTGAATCCAACAGGTCTGCTTCCTAAAAAATAAATTAGGCCATAGCTTTGCATGCAAAGCGGGGAATTCATATTCCCTGCTTTTTTCTTGTGTAGCTTTAGCGCATAGGGTAAACAAAGCTGCTTTTGCCAAATAAATAGGCCTTGCGAAGCATGTCTTCCCGCCAAACCGCGAATATATAGGCACACTCCTCATATAATGTACCAAACTATCCACAGTAGGGAGGCGGGAGCGTGCACGATTACATCAAGGAACGGACCATCAAAATCGGTCGCTGTATCGTGGAAACAAGGAATACGGTCCGTACGATTGCCAAGGAATTTGGTGTCTCCAAGAGCACGGTGCATAAAGATCTGACCGAACGGCTGCCTGAAATTAACCCGGATCTTGCCGATCAGGTGAAGCACATTCTCGAATACCATAAATCCATCCGCCATCTGCGGGGAGGGGAAGCGACGAAAATTAAGTACAAAAAAACGAGTGGGAAAAGAAGGGGAATTCTTGTTTCCGGCAAGTCCTAAAAATATATAGTGAATTGGCTGGCAAAGCCATTGAATCAACCCCCTGAAGTATGATATGTTAAAAGATGGTACAAGACGAAAAATGACATGTAACCGTAGGTTTATACATATATTTGCCGCTTCTTGTCGAATCTTAGCTTTTTAAAATATCACTTTGGGGGCCTTTTTAATATGTTCAGTAATGATATCGGTATCGACCTCGGTACGGCCAACGTGCTTATCCACGTCAAAGGTAAGGGGGTTGTTCTTGACGAACCTTCCGTTGTTGCGATAGAAAGCGATACAAAAAGAGTTCTGGCTGTCGGAGAGGAAGCACGCCGTATGGTAGGACGTACTCCTGGTAATATCATAGCCATCCGCCCATTGCGTGATGGTGTCATCGCCGATTTTGAAGTCACGGAAGCGATGTTAAAATATTTTATTAATCGGGTAGGGGGAAAAAGCTGGTACAGCCACCCTCGTATTTTGATTTGTGCGCCGACGAACATTACCTCAGTGGAGCAAAAAGCGATTCGTGAAGCGGCGGAGCGTAGCGGGGCGAAAGAAGTATTTTTGGAAGAAGAGCCAAAAGCGGCTGCCATCGGGGCAGGAATGGATATCTTTGAGCCTAGCGGCAACATGGTCGTAGATATTGGTGGCGGAACAACAGACGTTGCAGTCCTGTCTATGGGAGATGTTGTAACAGCTTCTTCTATTAAAATGGCAGGGGACAAATTTGATACAGCCATCATGAAATATGTAAAAACGAAGTACAAGCTTCTCATCGGAGAACGTACGGCTGAGGATATCAAGATTGCTATCGGAACCGTACATCCGAGCGGACGACGTGCTGAGATGGACATCCGTGGACGGGATATGGTATCCGGATTGCCCAAAACGTTAAGTATTTCCGCGGAAGAAGTGCAGGATGCACTGAGAGATCCCGTGTCAGCGATTGTAGCTGCCGCTAAGTTTGTACTGGAGCAGACCCCACCGGAACTATCAGCTGATATTATTGACCGTGGTGTCATTTTGACTGGCGGTGGTGCGTTGCTTAGCGGTTTGGACGAGCTGCTTGCTGAAGAATTGCGTGTTCCAGTGCTGGTTGCCGAAGATCCGATGCATTGTGTCGTTAAAGGCACAGGAATTATGTTGGATAATTTGGATCATGTGGTTAAGAAAAAGTTCTAATCTGCCGATAGTGACTATAAGAGACTCGTGTGCGGTCAGGCATGTTGCCTAGCATTTTGGCTTAAGTGCCTCCATGCGAGCATATAATTGATGAGCAGAGTATAGGATTGGGGTGCACGATACATGTTGAGAGGTTTATATACTGCGGCCGCCGGAATGATGACACAACAACGACGTCATGACACTGTGACGCAAAATATTGCTAATATGAATACTACGGGATATAAACAGGAGAATAGCGTTCAGCGCTCATTCCCCGAAATGCTTATTTCCATGACGGGGGGAAACCCTGATAACCCGGACCGCACGGTCGGCAAGCTTAATACTGGCGTTTTCGCTGAGGAAAGCCTCTCTCCTTACATTCAGGGAGCGTTGAAGGATAGTGGACAAACTACGGATTTTGCGATACAGTCCAATATTAATGTGAATGACCCGGCTACTGGTCGACCTATGGCTTTTGATCAGGCGGGAAAATTCATCAATGCTAACGGTGAAGTCACCTATCGTCCAGAAGCGTTTTTTACGGTAAGGGACAATAATGGTAATGTCCGCTATACACGTGATGGGCATTTCCAAGTAAATGGAACGGGAGCATTGCTTTCGTCGACTGGTTCAGCAGTGTTGGATACGAATGGAAACCCAATTCAATTGACGGGGTCTGTCTCAGCGCTTAAAGTAAATGAACGGGGTCAATTGGTGGACAGCCAATCCAACCAGTTGCTCGGAACGACGCTTGGAATTAGTGTGATTGATCGGCCGTACCAGCTCGTTCGTGAGGGCAACGGTAATTTCCGCCTGAATGATACGGATGGTGCTACGGCTAGAATGATGACCGCTAATGATACTGTATCTGTTCGCCAGGGCTATCTGGAAGTATCTAATGTAGATGCTGCTCAGTCGATGGTGGATATGATGGCTGCGTTAAGAGCGTATGAAGCGAATCAGAAGGTTATTCAATTTTATGATAAAAGCTTGGACAAGGCCGTTAACGAAGTAGGCCGTGTATAACAGGGGGTAAGTGATGAACAACTCCATGATTGGCGCAATGGTGTCTATGGCCAGTGTGCAGCAACGTTTGGATTTAATTGCCGATAATATCGCCAATGTCAATACGGTTGGTTATAAGAGTAAACAGGGTTCCTTTGAAGATGTATTGGCCAATGTGCAGCAACAACCTTCGACGTATCTCCAAAATGGACGGGCGATGCCGCTCGGCTATAATTTGGGCTACGGAGTCAAAACGACCGCAATTATGAAAAATATGGAGCAAGGTCCGCTCAAGGAGACGGGACTTCCTACGGATCTGGCGATCCAGGGGAATGCTTTGTTTGAAATCCAAGGAAATGGACAAAAAGCTTGGACGCGTGATGGCAGCTTTCATTTTATTCCTGATCCGAATGATAATGAGACGATGATGTTGACCACTGCCGAAGGTTATTCTGTGCTGGATAATAACGATGTTCCTGTGACTGCGCCAGCGGGTTCCAAAGTAGCTATTAACTCTGATGGCGAATTGCTGATTCGTGCTAATGGAACTGGCGCTCCGACAGTTGGTCAGCGAATTAAGCTAATGGATGTACAGCGTCCAGAAGGATTGCAACAGCGGGATGATAACCTGTTTGTGTTAGCAAATGGCGTGACAGAAGCCGACGTATTCGGTGCAGCGGGGGTGGCAGGTGCTGTTCCAACGGACGTATCTGTGCGTTCCGGTTATCTTGAGGAGTCTAATGTGGATTTAGCGGGCGAAATGACGGATATGATGCAAGTCCAGCGGATGTATCAAATGGCGGCACGGGCATTAACCTCTAGCGATACCATGATGAACCTGGCTAACAATTTGAGGGCTTAAGGATTTGGTGATGAAGGAAGAACAATCTGATTCCCGTCCGATGCCTGAAAAGACTAAATCCCGCTGGCGTACTGCTCGTTATTTCGTAGTTCCGTTGTTGCTTCTGTTCTCGCTGTTAGGCGGCCTAATTGCAGGATATGTAATTGTAGGTAAGCAAGGGCTGGCAGGCGTATTTGAATGGAAAACCTGGCAGCATGTGATTGATCTTATATTTGCGCCTTAGTTTACTTTAATGAGTGGGGGCGGGAAGTGAACGCTCGCGAATGATTTGATCTTACGATCGCTGTTGCAACGGAATTTTCTTATTTTATAAGTTATTTAGATGTAAAAATCCCGTTGCAAAGGCGAACGCTCACGCTTCTACAGATTCAAATCCTTCGCTCCGCTGGCCGCCATCAGGGCCACTCTTATTAAAATAAACCACCCGCGATTGTGTGGGGAGTATAGAAAACAAAACCCTGTGCCAGTGGCGCAGGGTTTTGTTATGTCTCCAGCGGCAAGAGCCGCCAGCGCAGCACGCATGGCTTGCGGCCAATGTAGGCCATTCGCAGAGCCATCCGATTATTTCTCTGCCCTTCACGACAAGCGAGTATTATTGAAGCGGGCTTTCTTTATGAGCCAAAAGTAACTTGGCGGAGGGGATGGAATCGTTCTGAAGAAGCGATAGCGTTCGCCTTTATCCTCGGATTTTACCCTTTCGGGTTTTATATAATGGAAAATCTGGGGATAACAGCGATCGGAAGAATGATCCATCCCCGTAGCCTGCTCACCTTGACTCAACTGAAACTTCGCTTCACTCCATAATAGGAGCAACAAATATGGTACTTCCGCATAATTTTCTTTTTGCATCTGATGAATGTATAATGATGGGGAGTTTATAACACTGCGGGGTAAAACCAAGCACGAGCAAAAGGGCTTCTTCTCGCCTCTAGTTGCATAACCGGCGGAAAAAGCCCCTTATCTCAACCTTCACTTCTGCAGTAGGTGAAGGATATCTAACATTGTTGCCGTGATGAGCTGTTTTTATACAGCGCTAGCCGGATAATATTATGCTTGCAGTAACTCATGGCTGAACAGAGTCAAATCTGCAAGCGGGAGGAGTTATTAAGATAAATGGACAAATTGCAATTGGATGTTAATCAAATTCAGGAGATTATTCCGCATCGACCGCCATTTTTGTTGGTGGACCGTATTATTGAACTGGAGGAAGGAAAGAGAGCAGTAGGCATTAAAAATGTAACGATGACTGAGCCTCATTTTATTGGACATTTTCCGGGTTATCCCGTTATGCCTGGTGTGTTGATCACTGAAGCGTTGGCTCAAGTCGGAGCAGTCGCATTACTGCACCTAGAGAGCAATCGCGGTAAAATCGGCTTTTTGGCAGGGTTGGACGGTTTCCGTTTCCGTGGGCAGGTAGTTCCTGGGGATACGCTGACACTTGAAGTGGAAATTACTCGTTCCAAAGGCGCTTTTGGCAAAGGAAAAGCTACGGCGAAAGTGGGCGACACAGTAGTAGCTGAGGGCGAGATTATGTTTGCTTTATCAGACCCACCCCAATAAATTAGCCCTGCCGACATAAGCACGACGTCTGAACCGAGTGCATGTGTACATAGAGATCCTGTTTTGACAACCCAAAAATGGAGAGGGGAAATTCCGTATGACGCAGTTGAGTAAAAAAGCATTAGAAGGCATTGAAAGCTGGCTGCAAGACCCTTATATTGATGAAGAAACCAAACAGGAGTTGCGCGCATTGCAAGGCAACGACCAGGAACTAGAGGATCGCTTTTACAAAGAACTGGAATTCGGTACAGGCGGTCTACGTGGAGTGATTGGGGCAGGTAGTAACCGGATGAACCGTTATGTGATCGGACGTGCGACTCAAGGGCTCGCTCGCTATATTTTAGAGCAGCATGCTGGCAAAGAAGGCAAACCTTCGGTTGTCATTGCACATGATTCGCGTCATTTTTCGCCAGAGTTTGCGTTGGATGCAGCTTTGGTACTGGCGGGCAATGGTATCATAGCTAAGTTGTTCCCTTCCTTGCGTCCAACGCCACAGCTTTCGTTTAGTGTACGTCATTTGGGAGCTAGTGGCGGAATTGTTGTAACGGCGAGTCACAATCCTCCCGAGTATAATGGTTACAAGGTATACAATGATGAAGGTGGTCAGCTTGTTCCGGATCAGGCTGAAAAGGTGATTGGCTATATTCGTGAGGTTCCTTCTTTTGCTGACATCAAAAGTCTGACACGTGAAGAAGCAGAGGCACAGGGATTGTTGGTTTGGCTTGGAGAAGAGGAAGATGAAGCGTTTGTAGATACGGTAGCCAGTGTGAGTGTGAACCGAGAACTGATTGCAGCTGGACCGGGCAAGAACTTCAAAGTTGTGTTTACACCTCTTCATGGCACTGGAAATATACCTGTTCGTCGTGTACTGGAGAAAATCGGTTTTGAACAGGTGCATATTGTGCCTGAGCAAGAGCAGCCAGATGCAGAATTTTCGACCGTTAAATCGCCTAATCCGGAAGAACGTGATGCGTTCAAGTTGGCCATTGCGCTGGGTGAGAAAATTGGTGCAGATCTGTTGATCGGAACAGACCCTGATGCTGACCGTATGGGGGCAGTTGTGAAAAACCGTGATGGCGAATATGTGGTCTTGTCCGGTAATCAGTCCGGCGCAATTATGGTTTACTACTTGCTGAATCAGCTGAAAGAAACTGGAAAGCTTCCGAACAATGGTACAGTTATCAAAACCATCGTAACTAGTGAAATGGGTGCAGTCATTGCCGAACATTTTGGAGCAACAGTGTTTAACACACTAACCGGCTTCAAATATATTGGGGAGAAAATGAACCAGTTTGACCAAACTGGCGAGTATACCTACCTCTTTGGCTATGAAGAGAGCTATGGCTATTTGGCAGGAAATTATGCTCGTGACAAGGATGCTGTCTTGGCGGCCATGCTGATCGCTGAAGCTGCTGCTTACTACAGCACGCAAGGCAAGACGCTCTATGATGTTTTACAAGAGCTGTACGAGCAGTTTGGCTACTTCCTTGAGAAGCTGGAGTCTCGTACACTCAAGGGGAAGGATGGAGTAGAGCAAATTCAGGGCAAAATGATGGATTGGCGCAGCAACGCACCTCAAGAGATTGCAGGTGTGAAGGTAGACAAAGTACTGGACTACTCACAAGGCCTGGACGGACTTCCACAGGAAAACGTACTCAAGTTTTTATTGGAGGACGGTTCATGGTTCTGCCTGCGTCCTTCGGGCACAGAGCCTAAAATCAAAGTATACTTTGCAGTACGTGGTTCCTCGCTGCAAGACGCGGAGCAAAGAATCAGTCAGCTGGTCGATGCTGTTATGGCTCGCGTAGACGCTTGAGAAAATTCCCTTTATAATAGAATAGGTTAAGGTAATTAGATATGAAATAAGTAATCGGTGACCTCTCACGGCAAAGGGCAGTACGCCGTGGAGGTCATTTCTCTGTATTGCAGAATAACCTGGAAGAGGCTTTGGAAAAATAGGCTTATTCCGGCAACGGAGGATTTTGCAAAATTCAATGGGTGACCTACATCAAAGTAGAATGGCAAGGTGGGCGGCATTGAATTTTGCAAAATCCCGAATATTAAGGAGGTTCTTTGGTGTATCAGAAATGGCAGTATTGGAATACGACTTCTCGAAAATGGTTGTGGATTCTGGTCGCTGTTGGCTTGCTGGCTTCCATTCCAGTCATCGCCGATCGTGTAAAGACAGAATCCTCGAGTAAAAAAGTAGAGATTGTATTCGATTATCGGGATTTGACAGAGGCGGCTTCGTATCAGGCTCATCCGCAGGACTATCTGAATGAGCAGCTTGACCGCTTACAGCAGGCTGGTGTGAACAGCATGGCGATGTATGAAAGCACGTTGGATGATTTCCGTAAAGCGGGCCGTGTCGTAACCTATACGACTCAGAATGTTGCGGATCTGGAAAAACGTCTTTCACCTGCAAATGAGAATTTTACGTACGTTGTTTTCGCTGACAAAGAAAATGCTGAGGCACTAAAACCGTTAATTTTACGTACGTTTACAAGCCTGGGCATCAACGTAAAGCCGTGGAGTTATCAGGGACAGGAAGGGCTTGTTGTGGAAACTTCCCCAGAGGATGCGTATCTCAAGCCTATGCAGCCTGACCCGATTGCTATGAAGCAGCTTCGGAGCAAAGGATTTTTTATTGTTCCACGCATGAGTGACAGTCTTCCCTATAACCAGGAGTTGACAGAAGAGATGCTGGCTTCCTTTCAGCAAAATGGTGTAAAACGCATTTTGTTTGAAGGTGATTCAGTCAAAGGCTTTACCGACAACGAGAAAGAGCATAGCTTAGCGTCATTTGCTAAATTACTGAATAAATACGATATTGGCCTAGCTGCTATTGAAAACTTAAAAAAACCGCAAGCTGGCTTCAATAAACTCGCTTACGATATCCATTATAATGTTGTGCGTCTCTACTCATTGAGTGATAAAGATGCAACACTTGATGTGGAAACGTTGGCCGATCGTTTTGCACTGGCTACCAAGGATCGGAATATTCGCATGTTGTATCTGAATACCGCGCCTAGTCGCAGTGTTGCTGAGGCCAAGGTGAAAGACTCAGTTGACAACCTGATTCACAGCTTAGACAAACCGGGCAACGCTGTACAACGAATGGAGAAAAAAGGGTTTGAACTTGGACAAGCTGAACCGTTCCAAGTGGCCGATTCCTCCATTCAGCGCTATCTCAAAGTGATCGTCGTACTGGGTGCACTAGCTTTCTTCTCTATTATGGTGTCCTATTTTGTTCCGGCATTGACTCTGCTGGCATTTGCACTCGGTTTGGTAGGCTCTGCAGGGCTTTATGTTTTGAACTCCAGCTTGATGGAACAAGGCTTGGCGTTACTCGCAGCGATTAGCGGACCTACGGTTGCAATGATCATTGCAGTGCGTACGATCAGAATTAAACGTGAACAGGGCTCTGAGCTTTCTGTAGGTCAACGTTTGACTCAAACGCTTATACTGTACGTACAGACAGCGATCTTGTCGCTGGCTGCAGTACCTTTTGTTATTGCGCTGTTGAACAGTATTGCCTATAGCCTGGTATTGAACCAGTTTAGAGGCGTAAGCTTGCTTCACATTTTGCCGATCTTCTTGGCGGCGATTTATATTTTCTTTTATCGTGGCGTTTCTATACGGGAGGAAATCTCCAAACTGCTACGTACGCCGATTACTGTATTGTGGGTTATCGCATTAGCTGTTATCGCAGCGGCAGGTTACTACTATTTGACTCGTACTGGAAACGCAGGTACGGTGTCGAACACGGAGCTGGTTTTCCGTAACTTCCTTGAGAATGCGTTTGGTGTACGTCCGCGCAATAAGGAATTCTTAATGGCTCACCCACTGTTTATTGCAGGGGCATTCCTGGCTTTGAAATATCGCAAAGCAATCTATTTGCTGATCATAGCTGCTATTGGTCAAGCCTCGATGGTAGATACCTTCGCTCACATTCACTCCCCAGCGGCACTCTCGCTTAGTCGCGGGCTGTTGGGATTGGGATTGGGCCTGGTGCTGGGAATCATCGCAATTGTCGTGTGGCAAGTGCTGGAAGGATGTTGGAAGAAATGGTCACCACAGCTAAAACGATAATAATCTCGGGTTATTACGGATTTCGCAATAGTGGGGATGAAGCGGTGCTCAAATCGATTCTGACTGCTTTAGAAGAGGAGAGTCGTCAGGCGGGGATCACGATCAAGCCTGTTGTTCTATCTTCTGACCCTGCTTGGACACAGAAAATGTACGGAGTAGAAGCTGTTCCGCGTATGAGCCTAGGAGAAGTGCGGAGAGCGATTAAAAACAGCGATGGGCTAATTAGTGGCGGCGGGAGTCTGCTCCAGGATGCTACAAGCCCTAAAAGCATTCCGTATTATCTGGCGATTCTGAAACTGGCTCAATGGGCTGGAAAGCCGACATTTGTATATGCTCAGGGCATGGGCCCGGTACAGCGAAAAATATTTTATCCTATGATCCGATCTGTATTTCAACGCTGTGAATATGTTTCCGTAAGAGATGAGCAATCTGCTGCTTTACTGGGTGCCATGAAACTGAAACGCCCGGTTGTCGAGGTTGTTCCTGACCCTGTAATGGGGCTTCCTTTACCTTCCGGTTCGGGGCAGCATCATGCGGGGCCTGAGACTGGTGAGGATAAACTCTCAGTCGTAGGTGTGTCTGTACGCTACTGGGATAAGGAACAACGCGATTTAAAGGCCATTGCAGACGGTTTAAAAAGATTAGCTGCAGAACGTCGTGTTCACTTACGTTTCTTGCCATTCCATTTACCTGACGACGTACAGGCTTCAAGGATGGTAATGGATTTGTTGGGGGATATTAGGGGGACGGGAAGCCTTGTCAGTATGTGTGAACAAGTTACCGATCCGCAACAGATGCTTTTGGAAGTCAGCAGATGTAGCTTGATGATTGGGATGAGGCTGCACAGCTTGATCTATGCAGCGTCCCATCAGGTGCCCCCGCTGGGTATATCTTACGATCCCAAAATTGATCATTTCCTCAGCCGTGTTGGTAGCCAGCCTGTAGGTACTACAGAGGCGCTGGATGGGCAAAAGCTGGCTAATGAGTCTATGCGGCTGCTGGATCAGCGTAGTCAATGGATTGAGAGCCAAGGGGCAGCAATTGCTCTGTTAAAAAGTGAGGCTCGCTTACCAGCACAGCATATCGTTAATTACTTGTGTCGCAAAGGATGATGGATACAGTGACAGTTGATAAGGTTACGAGTGTGCCTACCGTCCCGATTTTCGGTGTTCAGGTATCAAGGCTTAATATGAAAGATACATTAAATGTATTGATTCAGGCGGTGAAGTCTCGCCGCCCCCATCAAGTGATCACTGCCAATCCGATTATGGTAATGGCTGCATTGGAAGATCCAGTGTATATGAATGTGATGAAACAGGCAGAGTTGATTGTTCCAGATGGAACTGGTGTGGTCTGGGCTGCAAACTATGTTGGGCATCCTGTACCTGAGAGGGTGGCGGGTTTTGACTTGTTACATGAATTGCTTGCAGCTGGAGAAAACTATCATTGGAAAGTTTATTTACTTGGATCAACACCTGAAGTGATTCAAGCGACTGCTCAGCGGGTACATGAGCTTTATCCTGGAATTACGGTTTGTGGGAAGCGCGACGGTTTTTTTGGTCCTAACGAGGATGAAGCGGTGATTGCGGCTATTCGTGAAGCGAATCCCGATTTGTTGTTTGTAGCCCGTGGAGTGGACACGCAGGAACCTTGGATTGGTAAATATAAGGAACAACTGGGTGTGCCGGTGATGATGGGGGTCGGCGGTAGTTTCGATGTTATATCAGGCAAAACAAAACGAGCACCTAAATTGTTTCAAAAGCTACGAGCTGAGTGGTTATATAGACTCCTAAAAGAGCCCAGTCGTTACAAAAGAATGCTTGCGTTGCCGAAATTCGCAGTGAAAGTGATGCGTGAAAAAGAAAACGTCACAAAAGTGTGATAAATAGCTTGAATCTGCCTTTAAAACCCGCTAATTTGCCAGAATATGAGGCTTGGTATTTATTTTTGATCAGAGTATAATTCAATGCGGTTACATCTGAAAAGGCATTGCTTTAAAATTGGGGGTCGAATGATCAAATGTTATTGATCTATATTATTGGTTTCATCATGGCACTGGGACTTGCGCTGTTACTGACACCGCTCGTCAAGAAATTCGCTGTGAAGGTTGGAGCCGTCGATGTGCCGAATGCCCGAAAAGTACATACCCGAATTATGCCGCGTCTTGGCGGTCTGGGGATTTTCTTGGCATTTCTGTTGTCCTTATTGGCGATGTTACCTTTTGTGCCTGACGGAATGCTGTCCTCGCGGGATATTAACTTTATTGCAGCCTTTCTGATTGGCGGTACGCTGATTACATTGATTGGTGCTCTCGATGATCGTCTTGATCTTAATGCAAAATTGAAATTTTTGGCTCAAATTGCTGTTGCGTGTATGGTCGTATTTGCTTTTGATATACGTGTGGATTTTGTAAATGTACCTTTTCAGGATGCGTACTCTTCTTTAGAAAGCTGGATTTCCATTCCGCTTACGATTTTTTGGATCGTAGGTGTGACCAATGCCATTAATTTGATTGACGGTCTGGATGGACTGGCTGCAGGTGTCTCAGGAATTGCGATTGGAACGATCGCTGTGATGTCACTGATAATGGGCAATTACATGGTAGCCATGCTTTGCCTTGTGCTGTTAGGCAGTATTATCGGATTTTTGTTTTTTAACTTTCATCCTGCAAAAATATTTATGGGTGATACAGGCTCCTTATTTTTAGGCTTCTCTCTGGCTATGCTTTCAATGCTTGGGTTCAAGCAAATTGCTATCGTATCATTTATTACGCCATTGATTATTATCGGTGTGCCCTTGTCAGATACATTCTTTGCTATTATTCGTCGCAAGTTGCAGAAAAAACCGATTTTCTCACCGGATAAAGGCCATTTGCATCACTGCTTGCGCGAACTAGGCTTCAGTCACAGACAGACGGTGTTGATTATCTATGGTATTGCTGTGTTTTTCGGTATATTAGCCGTTATTCAATCATCGGCTGCGCTTAATGAAGCAAACTGGGTCACCTTTGTCGTGATATGTATCATGATGTTCTTCCTACAGATCGGGGCAGAAGTTATTGGACTCGTTGGCAAAACCAAACGTCCTGTACTTAACACACTAATTCGGTTGTTGGCTAAGCCAGATTCCCAGACGCGATCGAAATTATAATTTGAATTTAAATGTAAGCCTTCAAGCTTAGCGGTATACCGCGGGTTTGAAGGCTTTTTTGATGTTTACTGTAAAAAAACTCCCTCCTTTTTTGAGAATTTACTAATTTTTTGTATGTTTGCTACCGATAAAAAAAGTAATGAATGATTACGTACCCCAAGGTGCGACAGAATCAAAGGAGGACAATGATTTGAAACGATTGCTATCCATGTTGCTGACGGTTGGTCTCATCATTGGCTTGGTGCCGGCGGCCCTGGTAGGTACGGCTCATGCTGCGACAGGAACTTATTTCATTTTTCCAAATGAAAAATACGATGCGGATTCGGCCAGAATGGTAAACACCGACCGTGTTACAGTTAACGGTACGATTAACGGAGTGAATGGAAGTACTATATCGTATAGTGTATTCCAACTCTCTAAAAATGGAACAAACCTTACAGTAGTTAATAAAAATGAGAGTCAAAAGGGCGGAATTACGGTTAATGGCTCTACGATTCAAATTTCAGACATTAAACTGTTTCCTGGTTTGAACCGAATTACATTCCAAAGTAGCCAAAATTCGGCTGAAATGAAGGACTCTATTTACATTGAGTATCAGGATGGACCCAAGCTGTATGATCTGTCTGCCACACTGAATGGCGAAACCCAGCAGTTAGTAGAGAATCAGACAGCGGTGCTGACAGACGCACGAAATAGCGGTACGGATGACGTGAAAGTAGTTATTCAAGGTACGGCTCCTAATGCTGACAGTGTAACGCTCACTTCTACAAAAAGTAGCAATACGTATACTGTTAACTCCTATACCAGCTATAAGCTAACAGGAAGTGTTGTACTCAGTCCGGGTAAAAATATAGTGACGATTAAAGTGGGTAACGGAACTCAGGCTCTTACAGTGACGCGTGAAATTACGATTTATACGGGTAAACCGGAATTTTCCGATTTGACTTTGAGTAAGGACGGCAATGTGTCTGCTGATCTGACGACTTCGCCTGACTTTACCGTATCGTCTACAAGCGGCGTGGTTTTGAAAGGTAATGTTCTGGTTCCTTCTGGAGCAACGGATCCAGTAGTGAGCAAAATTAATGCTAGATTTACGGATGTAAGCAATAACGGTAGCGCTATTGGTGATACCAATGGTATTGATGCTACGATTGATACAGGCAATGTTGTTACATCTAGTGGTTACAAAGTATATCCGTTCCAGGTAACTGTGCCTGATGGTATCGTAACAGACCACTTGATTCGTGCATCTCTGAGTGTAGGTTTTGCAAATGGAACGAGTTCGAATGCATCTGCGGTTCAATTTACATTGCGCAGCAGCACTCAGCCTTATATTGATGAAGTGAACTTTCTACCGGATTTTAATAATCAGTTGCTGAATAGAATTAATGGTAGCGGGTCTGATCAAGCAGCTGCCATAGATGAAGCTATGAGATTAACGGGAAGTTCTATGAAAAACAAGACTACAGATGCTCCATCAGTGCCTGTAGGCATGGAATTTATCATTGTTAATGGCACACCTAGTTCAATTAGCGAGCTTTCTGGTATATCCGTTCATACTGTGGGTTCACCCCAAGATGTGATTCGGACAATCAATGGTAAGTCAACACAAGTAAAGAAGATTGTTGCTTATGTAGATACTTTGCCTAAAGAAGGACAAAACGTCCTGAATTTTTACCTGAATGGTGACTCAAGCAAATTGATCAAGGCAACCGTTAATTTATTGCAAGGCCCATTCATGAAATACGATACGATTTATGATGGTCAACAAATTCCGTTGAATACATCGAGTGCAAACTTAAATACGTATAAACTGAATCAGTTGGGTTATTTTAAAGGTAAATTGCTGGATGTAAGTAATGCAGCTGATATTCACTACACTGGCAGTAACCGAAATGTATTCTTGTATGTGAACAACGTATTAGTTGACCTTGAAGGCTCAGGAGCGAACTTTAAGCTGGCTGCTTCATCTGAAACAGCGGCTGCCAATGCCCTGGCAAACGGAAATAATGAAATCAAGTTTGTGTTCAAGCCAGGTATCGAGTACAGCAATACGGTAAAAGTAAACTTTACACAAACGAATATTCCAGTAATTCCTGTTCCAAACACACAGGGCATTATTCCTTTTACACCTGTTAGCGGCTTGAGCAATACGCCGAAGTATAGCGAAATTGCACCGAAAGCAAAAGATGCAAATTTCACTAAAGTAGATGACACTAACTACAAAACATCTCTGAAAAATATCAATATCTTTGGTACCTTCAGTATTGCTGATTTGGGTAAAGCGGATCAGGTAAGTGGTTCATTAAGTGATATTGCCAATAAAGATCAATACATTTTAGAGATTAAGGGATCAGACGACAGTGAGGTTAATTGGACGCTGAATAACGAGTTCTTCTCGGCAGAAGATGCCAAAACGGCATACAACTCTGGTGCTACTACGGATAAGTTTACAAGCAAAGATTTGAAAGATCTGCTCGTATACTACCATCCGGACAAAAAGTATTTCAGTTTTGTATTAAAAAACCAAACTATTTCGCAAGATGGAACGCCAGTGGCTTATAACATTACTTTGTACAACAGTGGCAAGAGCGGACCGTTTGCTACTTTCCGGCTGCAAGTATCTGGTCAATCCACTTCGTTTGATATCTTGCGTCCGCTTCCTGAAAAACGGATCGTGAATCAAAACTTTGTGCAAGTTGTTGTAAACGCAGGTAATGCAGATAGTGTTACAGTAGGTAAGGAAACAGCAGTTCAAGAAGGATTCGACTCTGATTATGATGGTACTGTGGATTACCCATCAACTTACAAAGCCATCGTAACAGGTCTAAAAGCCAACAAAGATAATAAAATTGATGTAGTGGTTACAGTTGGCAAGGAAAAATTAAAACAGACCATTACTGTTAAATATGTGCCTACTAATATTCCTGGCGAGCAGTACATGGAAGCGATGAAAACATCGCACAAAGTGTTTGATGGTAATCTTACACTTGCTTTCGCGAAGGGAACGAGCCTGATACGTCGGGATTACGATCAACCACAGCAATTCAAAAACCAGGTTTTCTCTGGTCATACTTTGTACTTTGCGATCGCGAATAGCGAAGATGGTGTGGTAGACCGTCATGAATTTGAAACTGAAAAAGCATTGTCCGACATGCAGAGTTTGATTGCTGATGGAAGTAGATACTTCAACAGAGATTTCCCAAGTCGCTTTACCAAGTCCAGTCCAGTATTCTGGATTGACCCAGGTACAGCAGATGATATCAAAACAGATGCTTACGATCCCGTAACGTATGGTGCCGATCCATATCAATTGGCAAACAAATCACAAAATGACAGTAGCAAGATCAAAAACTTCTACTGGCGTGACCCATCTAACGAGCTAGTACCTTCCAAGCGTGCTACATTGACGCTGACGTATGATAGCAGTATTGCTCAGGATGCAGGGAAACAAATGACAGTGTTCTTTTTTGATCCTGATTTGAAGGATTGGCAGAACATTGGTGGTGTGGTGGATCCGAAGAAACATACCATTAAAGTACCGTTTGATCGTTTCGGCTACTATGTAGTTGCTAAGGTTGGAGAAACATATAGTGATGTCATTAAGCACAAGTACGCCAGAGATTACATCGAAGCGATCTTGGCTAAAGGTGTTATGAACCCAATGGATCCAATTAATAGCTTTGGACCTGACAGCTATATTAAAAGAGGCGAATTCACGTCGATGATTGTCAAAGGTCTGCAAATTCCGCTTAATTTCAGTGGAGCGAAGCATTTCGACGACGTGTCTATTCCAAATACGATATCCGCAGATGCGCTCTACGACTATCGTTATATTGAAACAGCTGCGCGTGCAGGTATTGTCAAAGGTTCGCAACCAAGAATCTTTATGCCGGAAGATGTAATCACACGTCAAGATGCAGCAGTCATTATCGCCAAGGCATTGAATTTGAAGCTGGAAACAGATCATGACAAGATTATGAAAAATCTGTCCAAGACCTTTAAAGATGCGGACAAGATCGATTACTATGCGCAAGCATCTGTATTGGCTATCGCCAAGAAAGGCTTTATCACAGGGTCTCCTATAGATGCAAGTGATCCGAAAAAAGGTTATATGTTTAACCCTACATCCTTGACCTTGCGTGGAGATGCAGCGATTATTGTGGCTAAAGTTATGGCTGATAAAAAACTGCTTCCTAAAATTTAATCAATCAAAAACCTGAAATTATTAAACATCCCTCCATGCGTAATGGAAATTCCCTTTCATATACATGAGAGGGATGTTTTTTATAAATCAGCTATTTGACTGGAATTATGGGCCTATGCCATAATATCAATGAGATGAAAACTTCGGATAAGCATTACGGCATTTTTATTTTAGATTTGCATTAAATGGCTGTATTAATTGCTTTTTTTTAAGAATTTATCTCAAAATGTGTTTATTATTTTTCTATATGTTTTTTTTGCGCATTTATCTGAAACTTTACGCCTATTTCATCGTAGTAGAGGATGTGTGTGCTTAAATATTACATAGAGAAGTGAGTGGGGAGTGATGAGATGTCTCAGTTTTCAATACGCCGTCCTGTGACAGTATTTATGTTAATTATTGCTTTGTTAATCGGGGGCGGTATTTTTGCGTTAAGGCTTCCTGTAGAGCAGATGCCGGATATGAAGCTGCCATATGCTGCAGTGGTGACCAGTATTCCAAATGCAACGCCTACTGAAGTTGAGGAATTGGTTACTAAACCTATTGAGAAAAATCTGGCTTCTATCGAGAATGTGGATACGATCATGTCCGAGTCCTCAGAAGGAACATCTATGGTCATGATTCAATTTAACTGGGGAGTAGATATAAATCAGGCAACCCTCGATATGCGAGATAAAATTGATGGGGTTAGAGGCTCTCTTCCTAAGGCGGCAAATTCGCCACGCGTACTTAAATTGGATCTTAACGCAACACCAGTTATAACCCTCGCTTTTACAGGGGACCAGGATATTAACAAGCTGAAGCCTATTGCTAAAGATATTATTGAGCCGCGACTTGAAAGAATTGCGGGAGTAGCCGCAGCCAACATGTCAGGCGGCCAAGAACGACTCGTAAAGATCACTGTAGATCAGGCCAAGTTACAAAGCTATGGTATTACTCTGGACCAAATCAGCCAAGCGCTATCGGCTAATAACATTGCTGGCTCTGCTGGTTCTGTATATCGTGGTAATACACAAATTCAGCTTCGGGTACAAGGTGAATATCAGGCTGTTTCGGAAATGGGTGAAACGCCAATCCCTGTAGGTAAGGGAAGTGTGAAATTAAAGGATATTGCGACTGTTGAAGACTCCACTGAAGATGTTACTATTATTTCTACCTTTAATGGAAAGCCAAGTATTAATATTTCTGTTACTAAGGCTACAGGTGGAAATACTCTTTCAATCGCCAATTCAGTGAAGGAGAGTTTAGATTCAATACGGAAAGAGTTACCTGCGGGAACTCAATTGGAAATGGTAACAGATGCTTCTAAGCCTATTAGAGACTCCGTACACTCGCTAATAGAGCATGCTATATTGGGGCTTATTATCGCAGCCATTGTACTGCTATTATTTTTGAACAGTATACGTTCTACTATTATTGCTGCGATCGTTATTCCAATTTCTTTTGTAGCAACGTTTATGATGATGTATTTCACCGGACAAACCATTAATGTTATTTCATTGAGCGGTTTGCTTTTGGGATTAGGATCCTTCGTCGACTTTGCCGTTGTTATTATTGAGAATATTTTTAGGCAGCGACATGAAGGCAAAAGTATGCTACAAGGTGCTATTGACGGCTCCAAGCAAGTGGGTAATGCGGTTATGGCATCTGCACTTGCACAGATTGTAGTATTTTTACCAGTTGTTTTTGTTGATGGAATTGCAGGGGTTCTATTTAAACCGTTGGCGTTAACTGTAATTTTCTCTCACATCGCTGCTTTGCTGGTATCCCTTCTAATTGTGCCGATGCTTAGCTCGCGTTGGTTACCTACCATACCAGATGAATCCATTTACTCTTCAGGTACTTATAAAGGTATTAACCCTATTGTGTGGTTTAATATCGGATTTGAGAAATTTAAGGGTGGCTATCGACGTGTACTGAAGTGGGGAATTAACCACAGAAAATCCGTGTTAATCATTACTTTATTAATGTTTGTGGCAGCAGGTGCTTTGGTTCCTTTGGTTAAGGCTGAATTTATCCCTGAGTCCGATACTGGTGAATTTTCGATTAATGTGAAACTTCCGAATGGAACAGTCTTGGAAGAAACGGAAAAGGTAGTTCAAGGTATAGAAAAAGAAATTTTGAAAGTTCCTGACCTGGATAAAATGACAGTCACTGTTGGTTCTGGTGGCAACTCAGGCTTTTCAGGTGCAGCCCCATCCAACTCGGCAGATATAAATGTAACGCTGAAGGATGGGCATCAGCCAACAGACGCTGTAGTGGAAGGCCTTCGTAAGAAATTTGATAGTATTCCAGATGCAGAGATTACACTGGCATCTGCAACAGGTCTTTCGAGTGGAAAGGCTGTTAACATTAATTTAAAAGGTGACGATATGGACGTCCTGCGTGAACTCTCGGACAATCTCGTTGCGGATGTGAAAAAAATACCGGGTACCGTTAATGTCAAAAGTAGCTTGAGTGCAGTTCGTGAAGAATATGAAATTACCGTTAATCGGGAGCTTGCTAGTCGGTATGGCTTGTCAGCAACTCAAATCTTATCTGCAGTTAATACTTCATTTAATGGATCAGCCGCCACAAGCTATCGAACGGGTGATGATCAGATTGATGTGAAGATATCATTGCCAGAGCAAAGCCGCCATGATCTGTCATCTCTACAAGCCTTGCGTATTACCACCTCGCAGGGGATTGATGTTCCTTTATCATCAGTAACAAGTATTGATAAACGGAGTGTACCCGATACTGTTACTCGTGAAAACCAAACTCGTCAAGTACAGATTACAGCTGATATTGATGGAACAGGTGATATTCTTACCATTAATCAGAAAATAGATGCTCTTTTGAAGAGTACTCACTTCCCAGAAGGCTATAGTGCAGATACGGGTGGCGGACAAAATGAACAAATGATGGAATCTTTTATGAACTTAGCAATAGCTATTTTGCTGTCAGTCGTGCTGATTTATATGGTTATGGCTGGGCAGTTCGAATCGTTGCTTACACCATTTGTTATTATGTTCTCAGTTCCACCTACGGTAATTGGTGTACTTATCGGTTTAGCTGTAACAGGAGCAAGCCTCAGCGTATCAGCATTTACCGGTTATATCATGCTCGTCGGTTTGGTCGTCAACAATGCGATTGTTATGATTGACTTTATAATTCAGCTTCGAAAAGAAGGCGAAGATCGAGATGAAGCTATTGTTCATGGAGCATCTGAGCGGTTACGTCCGATTTTGATGACGACGCTGGCAACTGTACTAGCGCTGCTTCCAATGGCATTTGCTACAGGCAGTGGTAACGAAACACAAGCACCGATGGCGGTAGTTGTTGTATTCGGATTATCCTTCGCTGCTATTATTACATTGATTCTTATTCCGGTTGTTTACGTTATCCTAGATAATATGATACAAAAACGTAAAGATCGGAAATTGAAAAGACAGGCAAAGAAACAATTGAAAAAAGAAGCAAAACTACAAAAAAGTGTTCATATATAAGTGAGGTGGAGGAAACATAATGAATAAAAAAAGTGCTCTGATTGCTACAACTTTGCTCTTATCAGTTGCATTAGCGGGTTGCGGTGGGGGTGAAGCCCCTGCCGCTCCAACTGCTGCGCAGCAAGCCATTCCGGTTCAAGTAGCCAAAGTGGCCAAAGGTAGTATTAACGATTCAACAGGGATTATTGGAAGCTTTGCTCCCAAGGAAACGGCTCAAGTATCTCCAAAAATTAGTGGTAAGATTCAAAATATTAATCTTACAGTGGGGCAAAAGGTAAGCAAAGGCGACACATTGTTTACTATAGATCAAAAGGATATACAGGACTCGATTAAGCAATCCCAGGAATCATATCAGGTTGCCTTGGCCAATTTAAAACAGGCTGAGTCAGGCGCAGAGCAATCTGTGCAACAGTCAGAGTCCAGTGTGGATCAAGCTAAAAGTGCGCTTGTACAGCAAGACAATTCCATTACTCAAGCTCAGACCAGCCTGGTTGATGCTCAAAATTCCGTACGTGATGCACAAAATACGCTTAACCGCAACCAACAGTTGTTTAGTGCGGGTGCTCTATCTCAATCCGAGTTAGAGCAGTCCCAAATAGCGTATCGAAAGGCTCAAACTGCAGTGGAGAATGCACAGATCGCGCTGCACAATGCACAAACATCCAAGGAAAGTGCACAAACAACATATAATAATGCTCTGAAATCATTACGTCTTGCACAACAGAAAACAGGCATAGATGTAGCCCGCGCTTCTGTAAATCAAGCCAAAGCAAGCTTAGATACAGCGCGTAGTCAACTGGTGGATGCTGTAGTCAAAGCTCCGATTTCCGGCACGATATCGGTAGTAACAGGAGTCCAAGGGCAAATGGTTAGTGCGCAATCTGCAGTTGTTACAATTGCGAATACCAATCCTATCATTGCTAAGGTCAACGTTTCTGAATCAGAGCTTCTGAAGATGCAGGTGGGTTCATCTGTAACTGTAGGTGTGGACTCGTTAGACAAGCGCATTGAAGCCAGAGTGTCGGCCGTCAATCCGGTAATGGATAATGACCTTAAGGCATATCCTGTCGAGATTTCGGTTCCTAATGGTTCTGGCGAATTAAAATCAGGGATGGTTGTAACTGTATATATGAAGACAGAGGCTCCTAAAAACATTTTAGTATCGCAGGACGCCATTACGGAGCAGGCAGGTAAGAAGTATGCATATGTAGTGGAGGGTTCTGTTGCTAAGCGTGTAGAAGTGCAGACAGGCCAGGAAAGTGCCAAACAGGTTGAGATAACCAAGGGGCTTATTGAGGGACAAAATGTTGTCGTTAAGGGCGTAAGTTTGCTTTCTGATGGCGCGAAGATTAATGTAGTAAAATAATTTGTTTTGTTATATTTACATTATATTACTGTTCCCCGTCATTTCTACTATTTAAAGTGTATTAGAGTATTAGATTTCTAAGGAATCTATAGTCTTTATGTACTTTATGTATTCTATGGATTATTCGTTACGAATATACTCCATTAAAGACCTGATTAATGTACAGAAATTACCCTTGTACATTTAAGGTTGAGAAGGTAAAAGTTGTAGGATGACGGAGGAACAGGTTCAATAGTATAATTATGACTGTGGAAAGCGGAATACATAATCAAAAAAATAAAATTTTTTTTGAAACAGACGCAACTTTTTAGACCCATGCTACGTCTAATTGGGTGAGTATGAAACAAAGGGGTACAAAAGCGTAAAGACAAAATTCGCTAAAAAAAATCTTTACTGCATTGTTATCACATTGTATAATACTGGAGTACGTCATAAATGGACGCTTTCTTTCAACTAGATTCCAAGCTTCTGTGATATTGTCACAGATATCATTTTATAAGGGTTCTCATAAAGCTCGGAAAGGAGGTGTAACGACTGATGAGTGACAAGATCCGACAAAAAGACAAAAATAATATTTCTGTTTATATTCAAGGAGGAGAAAAAAAGGTTATGACAAAGTTTAACAAAAAAATGATCAACGTGCTGGCAACAGCAACATTGGTTGCTGGTGTTGCAGCTCCAATCGCAGCATTGACTGCACCAACTGCTATCCATGCATCTTCTAGTTTCACAGCTGTGAATACTCCTACTATTAGTGGAAACGCTGAAAACTTCACTAATCTTGATAGCAGAGTGAAAATTACAGTGAGCAAAGCTTCTGTAAGAGAAGGTTCTTCTTTTACTGTTACTTTGCCTAAAGGTTTTTATTTTAACAGTAGCGATGTTGCGAAAATTGCTGGTGTAACTGGTACAACTAATGGCACAGGTAGTGTAAGTGATGCTACTTATGGCTTGGGTGTATACGCTGATTTTGATGATAATAAAGATACTGGTATTACAGTTGCTCCAATCATCAACAATTATGACACTGATGGTAAACCAGTTAACGTAAACTCCGCAAAAATCACTTTTACGGGTCAAGATAACATTAAAGATGATGTTACTCTCTTCTTGAACTTTAGTAGAATTAATGTAGCTGGTCCAAGTAACGGTCCAGTTAAAGCAGCTATTGATGCAGCTTCCAATAGCGGTTTGACTAGCGGTGAAATTACAATCGCAAACGTTGTTTCTTCTGGTCAAGTTTCTCTCGCTGCAAACGACACAGTTTCCAGTGAAGATAACTTCACTGCAACATTGAAAGTTAAAGAGGAAACTGCAGGTTCTTTGACAGGTAGTAACTATATCAAGTTGAAATTGCCAAGTGGTTTTAAATGGGATGCTTCCGGTACAGCAGCAATTCTTTTTGGTGATATAAAAGCTGCTGACATTGATGCTAAATCCGATGGTGATACTCTTACTGTAAGATTGAAAGATACTGTGAAAAGCTCTAAACAAAATTCTTTCCAATTGCCAGTTAAATTCCATGTAGATGATGAAACAAATGCTAAACAAGGCGATGTTACTGTTAGCGTTTCTGGTAATGCAACAACTGATGTTAGCTCTCTTGTTGTTGGTAACTATGGCGAAATCGGTGGTGGTGTTACTGTAGCTACTCCGACAACTATCCTTGCTGGACATGACGAACAAAAAATTGGCGACATCGTAATTAAAGAAACTGTTGCTAAATCCTTTGTAAAAGGACGCACTGTAACTTTGCGCCTGCCTGAAGGTGCTCGTTGGCAGGAAACTTTCAAGAGTAACAACCCAGGAAACAGCTTCGCTGGTTCTATGGAAAATACTAACGGATTGGGTGGAGCAGAGGTATCTTACACTGACTCTGACAAACGTACTTTGAAGTTGACTTTCAACAACCCTAACAGCACAACTGATGCTGGTACTTTGAAATTGAGAAACGTTGAAGTTGCTACGCAACCAGGTTTCTCTGGCGATCTGAATGTTGAAGTTGCTGGTAGCCAAGGTTTGAGCGGTAATGTTAAGGTTGCAACTGTGAAACAAGCAGTTACTCTGGCTGCTGCTTCCAAGCCAACCCTGACAATCGGTCTGGGTGATCAACAAGTTGGCGATATTACAATCACTGAAGCTGCTAAAGAAGCTTTCGTTAAGAAAGATGGTAGCCGCGAAGTAATCTTGGAATTGCCAACAGGTGTACGTTTTGCTTCTACTCCAGAAGTAAAAGTTACAGCTGGTGACGTTAAAGTGAAGAGCGTATCTACTGATACTTACGGCGAAAGTAACAAAGGCCGTCTGAGCTTCTACATCGACAGCGAAAGTGCTACTCCAAGTACAATCACAATCTCTGCTCCTAAGCTGACTGTTGACCGTACTGTAGCTCAAGGCGACATCGTTGCTAAGCTGAAAGGTAGCGCAGTTTCTTACACTGCATACAAAGGCGCAACTGACAACACTCAAAACTGGAAAGACAACAACACTGCAGCTGCTGAAGTAGCAATCGCAACTGTTGGAACTCCAGCTCCAGGTGCTACTAAAACTAAAGCTGTCTTCACACTGGGAAGCACTTCCTACACTGTGAACGGCGAATCTAAAACAGCTGATGTAGCTGCTTATGCTGAAAACGGACGCACTTACTTGCCAGTACGTTATGCAGCTGAAGCTTTGGGTGTATCCCCACAAAACATCCTGTTTGACAAAGCAACTTCCACAGTTACCCTGATTAAAGGTGACCGCGTTGCTCAAATCAAACTGAACACTAACCTGTTGACTGTTAACGGTTCTGTGATTCGTATGGACGTTAAAGCTGTAACTAACAAAAACCGTACTGTACTGCCTATCTTCTGGGTGAGCAGAGCGCTGGATGCATCCATCAACTATGATGCAACTGCTAAAACAGTAACTGTTGAAAACAACAACTAATTTAAGAGCAACTCTTTTGAGTTAACTGAATTAGATGAGAAGAGGGTTCCTTTTGGAGCCCTTTTCTTTTATTAGTCTTATTGACAAAGGAGAGAAATTATGAAACGTTTTGGAGTGGCATTACTATCCACATTGGTTCTTAGTTCTGCGTTTGCTAATCTTGCAGGAGCTCAGTCAGGTGATATAAAGGTTATTATTAACGGTGTGACTCAGCAATATACACAGTCTCCGATAGTCAGTCAAAATACAACCTTGGTGCCTCTTCGTGGTGTTTTTGAAAGCTTGGGAGCGCAAGTGGAGTGGGACAGCAAGGCTAAAAAAGTAACAGCATCTAAAAATGACGATACATTAACTTTAAATATTGGCTCCAAACTTGCTTATAAAAACAGTAATCCTGTACAGCTCGATGCAGTAACTCAAATTCAAAAGGGTCAAGTGCTCGTTCCTTTACGTTTTGTGAGCCAATCATTAGGCGCCAAAGTAAATTGGGATCAGACTACACGAACAGTGACAATTTCGAATCAAGGTAGTGGTAGTGCTACTGACACCAATAGCTTGTCTAGTAAGCCACTTGCAGCTCCTGTGACCAAAGTTACTTATGATACTTACTATAATGACTCCTTGACCTATGACGATGCAGTCAAACTGGCTATTGCTGATAGTACTTCAGTGAAAACAGGAGAAGTGAGTATTGATCAGGCAGGAAAAATTTTAAAAGAGACAGGCAAAAATATTGACTTTGTTCCAGCAGAAGCAGGTAATGAGGGTCAAGATAAAGCTTACAAAGGTTATGCCCAAACGAACCTTAATTATGAGGCTACCAAAAAGAATCTGGAAATGACCAAAGAAAGTATTGAATATAATGTGAAGGATCTTTATAACAAGCTCCTTCAAAAACAAAATGCCGTTAAGCTCGCAGCATTGAATATTGAAGATGCTGAGCGCAAGCTTAAAGTTGCACAAATCAAGAGAGATAATCAAATGTCAAGTGATTATGAGGTTACCCAAGCGACTAATCAGTTGACTCAAAATCAAGCAGCTTTGGATAAAGCTAAAAAAGATTTGGATAGTGCATATGTATCTTTAAATCAATTGATTGGCTACAAACCAGAGCAACGTTATGAATTGAAGGATAAGCCTGTTTATTCTGAATTTAAAGATAATGTGGAGACAAAAGTAAGCCAAGTACTCACTAGCAGTACTGCCATTTGGTTGAGTGAGCAAAAAGTCGATTTGGCTGAATTGAGCTTGAAGCTTTATAACTTTAGTACTCCTGGAAATACCCCTTATGAAGCTGAACAACTTAATGTTGAAAAGGCTCAGTATGCTACAGAAGGCACAAAGAGACAACTGGAAGAGGCTGTAAGAACGATTTATAACAACATTAAAGCATTGGAAAGTCAGTACTCACAGATTCAAGCTGGTTTGGTAAGTGCAAGAAGTGCTGCTGATATGGCTAAAAAGCAATTTGATGTTGGATTGGCAACAGAGCTTCAGGTTTACGAGGCTAATTTGAAAGTGACTACTGCTGAACAACAAGCGGAAGATATTGTCTCAAGTATTGATACTTTGAAGCTGGCTTACAATAAGCCTTGGGCTATGCAAGGTTCCGCTGGAGCAAGCGCACAATAATTTACGCCTAACCTATACTTGTTATAACCTGCAGTAGGAGGATTTCATGAAATCACGCTATAAAATATCGTTGGCTGTTGTTTTACTTGGAGGAGGAATTGTGGCTGGCTCTTTGATGAACAGTTCAGTTAATGGAGCCTCCAGTTCTGGACAACCTGGAACAGCTGATGATCCAGTCGTAACCAAAAGCTATGTTGACCAAAAAATTGCTCAGGCCATCAAAGGTGGGGCAACTGCTAGCAGTACTAGTAGTAAAACAACTAGTTCGACTGCTCCAGCAGCAAACTCCACTACTTCCAATACAACATCTTCAGGAACCTCTAATGCAGCTAAAAGTTCAACAGCGGAGCAGTCAGAGGCTTTGAAGGTTGTTGATGTAAAGCCTGGTCAGAAACTGATTGCCAAAGCAGGAGCAGAATTTATTTTGCGTAATGGAAATGCTGTTGTGTACAGTATGGATGCCAGTGGTGCTATTGATATTACTTCTGGAACGGAAATTGTTCATAATCAGGCTGTCGAAAAAAATCATTTATTATCCTTTCCTAGAGAAGGAAGAGGTATTCAGGTAAAAGAAGGGCAGAAGTTTGGCCTAGTCGTTATGGTACGAGGCGGCTATACTGTTCAATAACTGGTGTCTATCTCTTTTTAAGGTACTCTTTTTCTTAAATACTGCTTGGGATAGCAAATTGTTCTTGGCTAAGTTGACTTTAAACACTGCACACTAACTTCATGAAAAATAACTCATTGAATGGAGGGTGCATACGATGGCGTCAAGAGGTCAAAGACGATTAATTCCCGAAAGCCGTGCCAGGTTAGATGATTTGAAGTATGAAATTGCTGCCGAGTTTGGGTTACCTGTTTATAATCCTCAATATGCACATATCCGTCCGAATGCTGACAGTGAATTTGCTGCAGAATTGGGGGAGTATACAAGGAATCAAAATGTAGCGTGGCGCGATTTAACTTCAAGACAAAATGGCTCCGTTGGTGGAGAAATTACTAAACGATTGATACAATCCGCTGAACGTAGCCTGTCTGAATTTGGTACATTATAATTTGTAATTATTGATATAGATTTTAAACAAATAGTAGGTATAAACTGTATCTATTTACATGTGGATCATAACGGTTCGCATGTAAACTCACTTCATTTTCGAATTTTGTTATTTGGATGACATGAATTGACACCTAGTTTTAAATAGGATATCATGGCATTTGAGGCTTGTACGCAACCTTTTCCTACCGGAAAAGGTTCATTTTTTGTTAATCCGGTGTAAAAGATATCTTCCGTTATTTGTTGAGTTGAAGGTAACTGAATAATGCCATGCCATGTTAGGATTTATTAAAAATCCTGATATATTTTAATTGTGGGAGGTTGAAATTCATGTCTGTAAAAGGTCGTCATTTGTTCACGTCCGAGTCTGTAACAGAAGGCCATCCGGATAAAATTTGTGATCAGATATCCGATGCTGTATTGGACGCCTTTTTGGCTAATGACCCTAATGCACGGGTAGCATGTGAAGTATCGGTAGCTACCGGTCTCGTTCTCGTCATTGGTGAAATCAGCTCCAAATCGGAATACGTGGATATTCCATCCATTGTTCGTAATACGATTAAGGAAATTGGGTATACACGTGCAAAATACGGTTTTGACTATAATACTTGCGCTGTACTGACTTCTTTGAATGAACAGTCGCCAGACATTGCGCAAGGGGTTAACGCTGCCCTGGAAAGCCGTGATCCTGCTGAAGTAGATAAGGAAACAGAAAACATTGGGGCTGGTGACCAAGGATTAATGTTCGGTTTTGCTACGAACGAAACACCTGAGCTAATGCCTCTTCCTATCGCTATGTCTCACCGTATTGCACGACGCTTGTCTGAAGTGCGTAAGGATGGAACACTGAATTACCTTCGTCCAGATGGTAAAACTCAAGTAACGGTAGAATATGAAAATGGAAAACCTGTTCGTATTGATGCTATTGTGGTTTCTACGCAGCATGCAGAAGATACAACTTTGGAACAGATTCAAGCAGACATCAAGGAAAAGGTTATTTTGCCAGTTGTTCCTGCTGAATTGCTAGATGAGCAAACCAAGTACTACATTAATCCAACAGGACGCTTCGTTATCGGTGGTCCTCAAGGGGATGCAGGTCTGACAGGCCGTAAAATTATTGTGGATACGTACGGTGGTTATGCACGTCATGGCGGGGGAGCATTTTCGGGTAAAGATCCAACAAAAGTGGACCGTTCTGCTGCTTATGCTGCTCGTTATGTAGCGAAAAACCTCGTGGCAGCTGGATTGGCTGACAAGGTTGAAATACAGCTTGCTTATGCCATCGGTGTAGCTACGCCTGTTTCGATTAACGTCGATACATACGGCACAGGGAAAGTCAGTGATGAAAAACTCGTCGAACTGATCCGAAATAACTTCGATCTTCGCCCAGCAGGTATCATTCGCATGTTGGATCTGCGTCGTCCAATTTACAAGCAAACAGCTGCTTACGGCCACTTTGGACGTACAGATCTGGATGTACCGTGGGAGAGTGTAGATAAAGCGGAAATTCTGAGAGAGCAAGCGGGGTTATAATCCTCGTAAGTTATCAAAATAACGCATTAACCTAAAAAGACTGTTCATGCTATGCATGAGACAGTCTTTTTTGATATGCTTTGCTATTAACGATGAACTTGCCACGGTGTACTTAATTTCGCACCACTATTCGGATATCGGTGCGAGACCCAATAAATTTCTAAGTAAATGACACACCTTCTGTACTTCCTTATATTGCTCCAAATACGCAAAAAGAGCTTTTAAGAGACCTTTCTGAGGGTTCGACTTCAGAGCCTCTTCCTTTAATTGAGCATAAATTTGCTGACACTCCTGTTTCTCCACTGCGCTCCACGAAGAAAGCAGTATACTATCTTCCAGGGAGTGGAGCAGGCCGTTAATTTGACGACCTTGGTCAAAGGGATTACTTAGCGCGCTCTCGGGTAACCAGCCTTTCTTGCTCCAGAACAAATGTGGAGCGGGATCAGCACTGCTCAGGCTGGTTGCCAAGGAACTGGATAAGAAGATGATAAACTGTGTTAGATGCTCAATGGTTTCATCATTCATCCGATCGGCAAAGAAGCGAATATATTCAAACACAATGCTTTTCAGTACAAAGGTTATATCCCATGCATGATCTTCAATGCCTGGTCCAAAAATATCAATCAGGCAGTCGCGAACCCATTTGTACAATTTGTATTCATGCTGTTCAAACGCACCATTGAGTTGTTCATTCTGAAAAATAAGCATGGAAGGCTCAGGAAGATCCATCATGAGATACACTTTATTTTCAACGAGATTTTTCAAGTAGAGTACAATAAAACCATGCAGTTTATCGTGCTTAGAAAGATCAGGTTTACTGTAGAGAGCTCGGATGTCTTGTTCAATGTTATTCTCCAGAATGATACACATTTCCAAAGGCAGTTCTTCTTTCCCTTGAAAGTATTTATAGAAGGAGGCCTTTGCCATCCCACTTTCTTTGGCAATTTCCTCAACAGATGTTGAATAATAGCCTTTTCTGGAGAACAGCCGAATGGCCGCCTGTAAAATATCATTTTTTTTACTTTCCATACATACTTCCCTCCAGGAACCAACTCGACAGCATGCGGATTTACCACTTCATACATTACAAAGGTTGGTCACGTGTAATAACTGTGTGCTGCTGTTTTTTGAGTTGTCGGTGCATCTTATACTTGGCCATGATCATATACAAGGATGGCACCACAAACAAAGTTAACAAGGTTGAAAATAACAAACCGAAAATGACGGTGAACGCCAGTGGCTTAAACAGCAGACTTCCCAATAGTGCTAAGGGAATCATACCTACAATGGCAGCCAGGGAAGTCAATAAAATTGGTCTGAAACGAGCAGCGGCCGCTTGTATTACGGCTTCCTTTAATTCCATTCCTTCATGTCTTGCATCCTCGATAAATTCAATTAAGACAATCCCATTCCGCACAACAATACCCGCAAGTGCGATAATTCCCATGATGCTCATAAAACCGATGGGCATACCAGTCAGAAAAATACCAATGATCCCGCCGGCTGCTGCTAGGTACACGGTCGTCATAATAATAATAGGAATGGAGAGTGAATAAAACTGCATCGTGATCAAGAGTAGAATGAGTAAGACTACAACGATCGCCAGCTTCCCTAAATCCGCGAATATGGTAGACTGATCGGATGTTTCACCGCCTACCTCCCATTTATAGCCTTCAGGGAACTTCATTTGTGCCAGTTTGCCTTTCACATCTACCATGGCTTCGCTTGCAGTTCGTCCGTTCAAGTCGGCTTCGACTGTAATCGTCCGCTCCATATTGTAATGCTTGATTTGCTGAATAGCAAATGACGGCTTAATCTGTACTAGCTGGTTTAATGGAATTTGCTTTCCGGCTGCATTCACTACACTTAGTTGTTGGAAAAGCTTACTTGGCTCTTCGTTACTATGATTCAAATACATTTTGATATCTACCAGACTGCTTCCAGTATCAAATTGACTGACTTGGGCTCCTTCTTTTAACAGAAGAAGGGTACGAGTCAAATCTGTGTAGCTTACTAGATACTGATCCATGGCTTGTTTGTTGACCTCAAGTTCGAGGGCATATCGTTCAATTCCTATGTCATCAACGATGCCCGTTGTGCCCTCTACTGTCGCGATCTGCTCCTTTGCTTTTTGGGCAAGGGTTTGCAGTTCATTCAGATCCTGACCTGAGATACGAATAGAAACGGGTTTACCTACTGGAATCCCAAGACGGGGAACATACATGGTAGCCGTAACGCCAGGGTAGAATTTCTTAACATGTTGTTCCCAGGCATCAACTGTCGAATTGAGATCGAATACATTCTCTTTTCCGACGACAGCAATCTGACCTACGGTTTCGTTATAAGTAATATTCCCACCCATGCTATTAATGTCACTAAACAGTTGGGGAGCAGTCCCCCCTGCGCTGTAAACGACCTTGGATGTTTCAGGTTGTTTCTTGATCCAGCCTGCAAGATCTTTAACAACCTGATCGGTTTCCGCAATGGAAGTGCCTACAGGCATTTTTACATTTAGTGCAACATGGGGGTCTTCCGATTCAGGAAAAAGCTCAACGGATGTAAAGGGAACTAATCCATAAGCAGCTGTTCCAAGCATGAGTCCAACCATAGCCGTCAGCAAGGGACGCTGAATGACTTTAGGCATCAGCTTTTGTGAATAAAGCTTGTTTAAAGAGTGAATCTGCTGACCGAGCAAGCCTACTGGTTTTGATTTTCCCTGAGGATGACGAGTCTGTCTGCGCTTCTCATACCATTCTCGAAAAATAGGGATGATCGTGAGAGACATGATCATAGAGGCTAACATGGTCAGAGAAACAATAGCGGGAATGGGTCTAATAAAGGCACCTACATTTCCGGGAAGGAACAACAATGGAGCGAAAGCTGAGATGGTGGCCAGAGTTGCAACCAAAATGGAAAGCATGACCTCTTTGGTACCTTTTATAGCTGCAACGGAGGGTGGTTCCCCTAATTCTGTAAGTCTGCGCTCGATGTTATCGTTTACCACTACAGCGTCATCTACGAGTATGCCGAGTACAATGATCAGACCGACAACGGAAATCTGATTTAAAGTAATGCCGAACATAGGTAAAAAGATAATGGCAATCGAAACCGAAATAGGGATTGCCAGGGCGACAAAAGCAGAGGTGAGTAAATTCAAGCCCAACATACAAACGAGAATAACAGCCGCAATGGCCAGAATCGTTTCACGCTTTAAGTCGTCAAAGATATGGTTTACCTGATCCTTTTGTGCAAAAAGAGTCTGCAAGTGAACACCTGCGGGGAGTGTTTTCTCCAGCTCTTTGAGCTTGGTATTGACCTTTTCGCTCATAGAGGGGATGTCTGTGCCTGTTTCCGCTCCGATACTTAGCGTAATGGCCGGTTTACCCTCTACATAAGCGAAATATTCTGCCTCAGGATGTGCCAGCTCAGTTGTTCCAATATCTCTTAAATAAACAGGATTACCTTCTTGTGTACGTGTCAAAATGACTTGATTTAATTCATCAGCTTTTTCGGTTTCACGAACAATGAGTTGATAAGTACGTCCGTTGTATTCAATATTACCAGTAGGAACTCGATTGATCTGAGATTGGATCGCTTGTGCCACTTGTCCCCACGACAACTGATATTGCTGGAGCTTCTGGTTGTCGATATGGACACGTACTTCTTGGTCGGGAAGACCATTGAATTTGACACTGGATACGCCGGAAATTGTGTTAAGCTGATCTTTCCAGGTGGTGGTTAAGTCATTTAGTTTATACAGGGGTGCAGATGAGTCGGCGGTCAGGGCATAAGAGCCGATAAACGAGCTGGTCAGCTTATCATTTACAACAGGTACCTCAGCACCTTGAGGAAGATCAGCTTGTGCATCCTGCACCTTTTTACGCATATTGTCCCAAACCGTTTGAGGATCGACTCCATTTTTGGACTCGATTAAAATAGAGGAGAATCCGTTTCCAGAAGTCGAATTAATCGTTTTGACACCTTCAACTTCCTTGATGCGCTTCTCCAGCTCTTTAGTTACGGTTTGTTCTACTTTTTGTGGTGAAGCACCGGGGTAAACGGTTGTGACCATAGCATTCTGTATGGTCACGTCTGGCATTTCCTGCTGTGGTAACTGGAAAAAACCGAACGCTCCAACTACAATCAGCATGACAAAAAACAGCAATGTTATTTTTCGTTTTTTTACGATGTACTCAATCATGGACGTCCGCCTTCCTCCGTCTGAATCGCATTTCCATCAAACAGGGATTCTGCCCCTTTAATGACAATACGCTCTCCTTCTCGAAGCCCGGATACAATTTGCAATTGATTATCTACAACCTGATTGCCAAGCTCCACAGGGGTTCTAACCGCTTTTCCTTGAACATCTTTGAAAACAAAAGACTTGCTTCCCGTATTGATGACTGCTTCAGCAGGCACGAGAATCCCATTCTTGCCTGTCACCTGATGCGCAGCTTTAATGACTTGACCGGGTAACCAGTCTCGCTGTGGATTGGCAATGATAATCTCTACGTTAACCCGCCCCGTATCGGTACTAGTTGAAGGATAGATGTTGGACACCGTACCTTGACGAGTTTCATCATATAGCGCCACCTTCACCTGTTGTCCCTTTTTCCAATCCTTAATTTCACTGTCTGGTACGGGAAGGAGTACTTTAAGACGGTCGATGGAGCCTATGCGATAGACGGCTTGGCCCGACGCGACCAAATCACCTGTATTCACGATTTTGTCTAAGATTACGCCGTTCACGGGAGCAGTTAAACGGGTGCGTGATAGTGCCAGCTCTGCCTGGTCTTTGGCGACAAGGGCCTTCTCGTAGTTGGCACGTGCTTGTTTTTGGGAAGCCTCTGCTTGTTCACTGGCTGCAAGAGCTTTAGTTTTACCTGCAATCGCATCCTGAAAGGAAGCTTGGACAGATTGATGCTCTTCGGCTGTGGCCCCTTCCAGCAAAAGAGATAAGGAAGCTTTCGCTTGCTCTAGATTTTGAAGAGCAGCAGTAGCATTCAGGCGGGCGTTCTCGTTATCCGACGCGGTAGCTGCACCCGCCTCAAACAGTTTTTGCGTCCGCTCGCTGTCCGTCTTGGCCTTGTTATAGGCGCTTTGTGCCTTATCGACAGTGATTTGTGCTTGCTGTTTTTCTTGAGCGCGCGCGCCCTTGTTGGCCTTGCTGACATTTGCACGAGCACTCGTAATACCTGCATCGGCAGATTGAATCGCAGAGGCTGCTGCCTGTAGGTTAGCCTGTGCATTATCTATACCGGCCAGAGCTTCTTGGATAGAGGCTGTTGTCTGTGCAACCTGTAGCCTGTAGTCAGCATCATCAAGACGGGCAATGATTGCCCCTTTTTGGACTAGAGTGCCAGTAGTGACCTCTGCGCTAGCGACAATACCTCCATTTTGAAAGGCCAGTGTCCGTTCCTCATAAGCCTGAAGGGTGCCTGACAAGTCATAGGCGGTATGGAGCGGTGTATTTTTGACGATTGTGGTGCGCACAACGGTCGGCTGTCCGGATGAACCTGAAGCAGCATCTTTTTTTCCGGTGGAACATCCGGCAATTGCGAGGCTCATTGATAAGGTGAGTATGATGATGGCCCGTTGTTTATTCATGATTATCCATCCTTCCGATAGGGTCATAAAATCGAGTTTAAACTAATTAGTTTAAAATGAACTCTGTAGTTCATGTGTATTATAGTGCGCCCATATTGCATTCGTCAATTCACTGTTTTGGATTTTATGAATTAGTTGGCGGGATTTCGGAACTTTTGCCTTTATAATAAGTCTATTAACATAAGAGGATTTTTTTGTTTATTGGTAGAGTACATGTGCGGATTAATCCGTTTGAATACAAAGAAGATGGGAGCTATTATCCAAATGTTTTTAAGTAATAGAAAACAGATCAATGTGAAAGTAGATGGCAAAGGAATCGCTAAAAGATGGGCTGTATTAACGCTGGCAGGAGTATTATGGGTCGGTCCGGTTGCTGGAACTGGGGTTCTAATCCCGTTAAATAATTGGATATCTGCTCCAATCGCGAGTGCAGCCTCCGGTTCAACGGTAAAATTGGGTGAGGAGATCATTACTTCGGGCGCAACACTATTGAAATATCGTTTTAAAGGGTCCAAGGGAACAGCGCTGGCTGATATCATTCGAGTAGACTTGCAAAATCCGTACGTAAAGCTGGATGTCATGACTGGGAAGAATGGACAGTTTACGACCCGTCAGAGTACAGGCGGTATGGCAAAAGAGACTGGTGCGGTTGCTGGTGTGAACGGGGATTATTTTAATACATCTAGCGAGGGAGCGCCGATCGGTGGACAGGTATCCAAGGGGGTGCTAATGTCTACTCCCTCTGATTTAACGGGAATGTATGCCTTTGCTGTAACGAAGGATGGCTCACCGATGGTTGAGCAATTTACTTTCGAAGGTACAGTAAAAGCTGGAGATGGGTCTTCCTTCTCTTTGGCAGGGATGAACAAGGCCTCCTACTCGCCTGAGACAAGTGGGAGCAGTTATAGCCACTCTAATGCTATGTATATTTATACATCTGCTTGGAAGGCAATTGAGCGACCTAAAAACAGTTCGACAACGCCTACTGAAATATTGGTACAAAATGGCGTAGTTACGCAAGTCTCCGAGAATGCTACATTGAATATGACTGTTCCACAGGATGGCTATATTTTACGTACACACGGTAAAGCAGCGGATTATGCAAAAACGCATCTAACCGTAGGACAGACCGTAGAAACGAGCTATCACCTTCGCGTCAAATCGACAGGGAGTGAAGTAGATCCTTCCAACCTACAAATGATGATCGGTGGACATACCATATTAGTAAATGACGGACAGAAGACTTCGTTCTCCCGAAGTACAACAAGTATAGGCGGGACGCGTGCACGTACGGCTTTGGGTTATTCCCGTGACAAACGATACGCATATGTCATTGCCGTTGAGAAGAATGGGAACAGTGTTGGTGTATCCCTGAGTGAGCTGCAAACACTGATGAAAGATATTGGTGTCTGGAAGGGGATGAACCTCGATGGGGGCGGCTCTACTACCATGGTAACTCGTGACTTGGGAGATACGACAGCGGGGCTTACATTTAATACAGAATATGGTACAGAGCAACGTAGCATCGTAAACGGAGTGGGAGTATATACCACTGCTCCTAAAGGAACGCTCAAAGGCTTTACCATCAAGGGCAATAAAACGCTGCTGATTGGTCAGACCGGAAGCTACTCCTTTAAAGGCTACGACAACTACTACAATCCATTTGATACCTCGAAAGTACAAGTGACGTGGAAGTCCAGTAACCCGGCTGTTGTGTCCGTGAGCGGCGGTGTTGTGAAGGGGGCCAAACCGGGAACTGCTACTGTAACAGCATCCAGTGGCTCAGCCAGTGCGACAACCAAGGTCACCGTGCTTGGAGCAGATGAAATTTCATCGCTTACTGCAGGAAGTGGGACAGGCTCGCTTACTGCAGGAGCTAAAATCGCAGTACCGATAACGGCCAAGACGAAAGATGGACAGAGTGTCAGCATTACATCAGATGCGCTCAAATGGGAGTTCATTGGCTTTAAAGGAAGTGTTAAGGACAATCAGCTTACGGTAAATACAGTGGATGCGGGTGTGAAAACAGGCTATGCCATTGGTCGCTACGATGGTTTCAGCGCGGTTGTCTTCCTGTCCGCTGGTGGAGCAAGTGCGAATAACTGGGAAAACTTTGAAAATGTTTCGTATCCGGTTGATTTCACTTCAAATGCGAAAGGTGTTACTGGTACAGCGGCTGTTGTACAAGGGGATGGAGACCATGCCAATTCCAAAGTGCTGGAGCTAAGCTACGACATGACGAATGGCAGTGGTAAAATGTACGCTTACGCTCAATTAAACGGCACATCCGGGAAGACGCTAGAGCAGGCAGCTACATCCATCTCGATTGATGTCAAAGGGGATAAGAGTCTGAACTGGCTGCGTGCGGAACTGGAGGATGCCCAAGGCAAAACTGCATATATTGATCTTGCCAAAGTGATCGACTGGAATGGCTGGAAAACGATTAACGCAGATATGAGCGGTTTGAATATTTCGTATCCGGCGAAGCTGAAACGTCTCTATGTGGTCAATGTAGCCGAGGGTCAGGATGAACGCGCTAAGACAGGTAAGGTTGCTTTTGATAATATCTCTTTTAATACACCGGGAACGGTCGGCACAGAAGGACTCAAAAAGGGAACATCTCAGATGACGATCGGTCAAAAATCAATGACGGTGAATGGAACGCCAACAACGATTGATGCAGCTCCGATGACTCGCAATGGTGCGACGTATGTTCCAATCAAGTATGTGCTGGACGCATTTGGCGGGCAAGCCAAATGGAATGCGGGCGATCAACGGATCACCATTATGCGCGGTGGTGTGTTGATGGATTTAACTGTAGGAAAAAAAGAAGTGATTCTAAACGGAAAGCGTCAGAGCACTGATGTTGCACCTATTGTGCTAGGAGGTAGGACTTTAGTCCCATTGAGGCTTGTGTCTGAACAGTTAGGGATGACTGTAAAATGGGAACAAGAAACGAAGACCATCACCCTCCAGTCATGATATGGTATGATATATACTTGAAATGCTAGGATTGGAGTAGAACATTTGTGGACTTTCAAGCCGATATCATAGACCGAGTCATTAAAAATGCCATCCAGGTGATGGAGAACAGCAAATATCAGATGTTCGAAATATTGGACACGGCCCGGACCGAGCTGGTTACGTTAAATCAAGAACTTCAGAGCGTATTGAAGGAAACGGCAGAAACGATCGAAAAGGTGGACCAGCTGGAAATGAACTATCGGCGGTCCCGAATTCGGTTGACTGAGGTCAGTCGTGATTTCGTCCGTTACTCGGAAGAGGATATCAAGCAGGCTTATGAGAAGGCAACACAGCTTCAACTCGATGTGATGATTTTTCGCGAGAAGGAAATGTATCTCAAAGCCAGAAGAGATGATCTTCAAAAGCGGGCTAAAAGTGTCGAGGCTTCAGTTGAGCGGGCCGAAACTATCGGTTCGCAGATGGGGGTCGTGCTGGAATATTTATCGGGTGAATTGGGACAAGTGACGCGGATCATTGAATCGGCCAAAAATCGGCAGTTTATTGGTCTGAAAATTATTTTGGCTCAGGAAGAGGAGCGTAAGCGCATATCCCGTGAAATTCACGATGGACCTGCGCAACTCCTTGCGCATCTAGTGCTTAGGACGGAAATTGTGGAAAGAATGATCGCCAAGCAGGAATTTAAGATGGTTCAGGACGAAATAGTAGACTTGAAGAAACAAGTTCGCTCCAGTCTTGAAGAAATGCGAAAGGTCATTTTCAACTTGCGTCCCATGGCCCTGGATGACCTGGGGCTTATTCCGACGCTCCGGAAATATGTGCAGGATTTTGAAGAAAAAACGAAGATTAGAGCGCTTTTTGAAACAAGGGGCAAGGAACACCGTCTCTCTTCCGCGATGGAAGCAGCCATTTACCGTCTGATCCAGGAAGCTTTGACTAACGCTGCCAAGCATGCTTACCCTACCTATGTGCTTGTTGAGATTACCTACCAGGCACAGCTTGTAAAAATTGTTGTGCAGGATAATGGTCTGGGCTTTAAGCCAGAGCTTTTTCAGCAAAAAAGCAAAGACCATGGGCATTTTGGTCTGATTGGTATGCGGGAAAGGGTTGAACTGCTCGAGGGGAGAATGGAGATCGAATCAGCTGAGAATCAAGGCACCAAGATAGTGATTCATATCCCAACCAACGTGGAAAAGGGAAAGGAGTAACAACATGGAAAATCAGGAATTGAGTAGTGCACCCATTAAAGTTCTCTTAGCGGACGACCATCAGTTGTTCCGTGAAGGACTTAAACGTATTTTGAATATGGAGGACGACATTGAGGTCATCGGAGAATGCGGCGACGGCATTCAAGTGCTGGAATTCTGCAACGTAGAGAAACCGGATATTGTTCTGATGGACATTAATATGCCAATTGAAAATGGTGTAGAAGCAACTGAAAAACTACGTGAGATGTTCCCGGATGTCAAAGTGATCATTTTATCCATTCATGATGATGAAAGCTATGTATTCGAGACGTTGCGCAAGGGAGCCAATGGCTATCTGTTAAAAGATATGGAAGCCGAGTCCCTCATTAATGCTATTCGTTCAGTACATGAAGGATATGCATTTATTCATCCGAAGGTAACGGGCAAGCTTATTCAGCAGCTTCGTCGGATGACTTACTTGAATGAAACAGGGGCTATGGCGGAAGGTCATACTAAGGAAGCAGGCGTGAAGTTTGTCGCAGGTGAAAATAATCCGCTGACTCGCCGTGAAGCAGAAGTGTTGCGTCTGATGGCCGAAGGCAAGAGCAATAAGATGATTGGTGAATATTTATTCATTAGCGAGAAAACGGTCAAAAACCATGTCAGCAGTATTCTGCAAAAAATGGAAGTGGATGACCGTACACAAGCAGTCATTAACTCCATCAAATATGGATGGGTTACGCTGTAAAGTCTAGTCTTTTCATGCATTAGACGATACAGCTGCCTAGATATGAATGCTGTACCGCCTCTCTTTTAGAGCGAGATATCCGCTCGTATGGAAGTCCAGTACATAACCGTGACACCTCTTCCTGTTATACGGCATATATTGTCGCTATAGGAGGAGGTGGAACCCTCGTGACGGCTCACTTGGTTTGGATATTGCTTATATACGGTGTGGGAGCTGCAGTCGTGCATCTCATGTATATACGACAGGCGGTTCAGGCTTATCACAATGGCGAAGATTCACACACGACATTGCTGGATCATCGTGCGACTCGCTACATTGTGATTACATCTAATGATGGAGATCGTGTGGAATGGGTGATGCGTTCATTGAGTATCCTTGCCTGGCTACACCGGAGGCCGCTACATGTAACGGTACTGGATGATGAATCTATAGACGATACGCTACCGATTCTGACCCGGCTGGTGCGCTATAGTCATATGGATGTCTCAGTCATCTCATGTCGTTTTTCACCGGGGAACCCGGTTTTGCCGAAGTCAGGCGGTGAAAAACAGGTTGTTATTGATCTTAGAACAGCAAACCCGTTGGCGGGCGCCCCACTTGTTCCTTAGTGACAGGGATCTGTGGACATCGTGTTTAAAATCAGATATAAATATTTATAGACAGCTGCATATGCAAGACAGTAGGGATTTCGTTGAAATCTGTTTGATGTGAAGCACACTTCAGGCTAATAGCCATGGAAGTGTGCTTTTTTGCTGTTCTCCGGGGTGATAAAAACTAGGAAAAGTGATGAATGAGAGGAGAGTACGAAGATGAAAATTGCAATATATGCAGTTAAGTATAAAGGGAATTGGAACCTCCGATTATCTGTGGATATTTGAGTAGATATGACATGGTGGTTGCGTCAAGATAAGGACCGGGAGAATGCTGTCGAAAGATGGGTGTTATTAGGAGACGGGCTTCCCTTGTCTTGGGGAGTGAGCCTGTGTGGAAGATTTAGGGAATTAGCAGGTATGGAGCGGTGGGGGGATCGACAATGGTGGGCCTATACTCTTGCACAGCTAAAGAATGAGTTGGTTCTTGAATCTTCTAATGGAGAACGGATCTTATCTGGAGGAGTAGACAATATATACATTTGGGACCGACACCAAGGATGGGTTTCACGCACTCAACATGGGAATGAGGGACGAGAAACAATAGGAACTGTACGTTCTATTCAAAACCGGAAGCTCGCCACGGGAGTAAATGGATTGGATATGGAATGTTTAACACGACAAGCGAACGAGCTGACTCATTTGTTGGCAGGACGCCAGTTGTTCGTACCTGAAGTTGAAGCACTTCTAGCAGAGGCAACCCTGGATTTGGAGCATACTTGGCGTTCAGCTGCGCAACTTGCATATCTGCAAGGCCGACTCAGCTTTGCTGCTGGTCTCGCTCCAGCACCACGCGCGCGCTGGTCTGCCGCGCGTAGACATGAACTCCGCTGCAACCGTTGTGGCAGCGGAAAGGTGCACCGCACAAGCTGCGCATCGTGCGGTCGTAAGGCGTGCGCCTACTGCGAGACATGTCTCACGCTTGGGCGCAGCCGTGAGTGCTCACTGCTGCTGCGCGGTGCAGCGAAACCTGCCATGCCGCGCACGGCAGAGGCAGCCCCGGCGGCGAATCTCGACCGCTGGGGGCTGAGCCCTGCGCAACGTGCCGCCGCCGAAACAGCGCTGCGCTTTTTGGCCGCACCACCCGGCGGGGGGCGAAGATGCTCTCGCCCGGAAGGTCAATGGCAACGAGCGCGCGAATTATTCCGGCGCAGCATGCGTGCGCGCCAGGAATCAGGTGCTGCCGCTGTGCATGACAGCACTCTTGCCCTCAACGAGCAGTTGTCGCCTAAATCTGGCGAGCGCGCTTGGGGGATTGCTGGCCGGCAAGTACCTGATTCTGCGGCTGAACGTTTTCTGCTCTGGGCCGTGACCGGCGCGGGCAAGACGGAAATGATGTTTCCGCTTTTACAGCATGTGTTGGAGCGCGGAGGGACAGCGCTCGTAGCAACACCGCGCCGTGATGTAGTATTGGAATTGGCACCTCGCTTGGCAGTTGCCTTTCCCCAGGTTAGCATGGTGACGCTTTATGGAGGGAGTGCAGAACGGTGGCAAAGGGGACAACTGACACTGGCAACAACACATCAGCTGTTGCGTTATCGCCAGGCTTTTGATTTGGTTGTAGTTGACGAGATTGATGCATTTCCTTATCACAATGATCCAATGCTTGCCTTTGCTGCCCAAGCAGTGTGTAAGCGGGAAGGAAAGTTTATTTACTTGTCTGCTACGCCACCACGTCCCTTGCAGAAAGAGGCTGCACGTGGTCAACTGCCACATGCCAAGGTTCCCGTTCGTTTTCATCGTCATCCCCTACCTGTCCCCATTCGTTTGGGGACTACTCCACTGCATCAGTGGCTGCAAAAAGGTCAGCTTCCTGCTTCATTTATTCAGCGCCTAAACGTATCCATTCAACGAGGGGCGCAGGTCTTTCTATTTGTGACACGAATCTCACATATTCAAGGTCTTGTGGAACTGCTGATTAGACAATTTCCTGATATACCCATCGCTGGTACCTCATCGCAGGATGAAGAGCGAACTACTAAGGTGCGTTTATTTCGGGCAACTGAAATACGTGTGCTGGTCACAACCACTATTTTGGAGCGGGGAGTGACTGTTCCACAGAGTGATGTGTATGTACTAGACGCGGACAGCAGTCTTTTTGATGAAGCGTCCCTTGTCCAAATGGCTGGCCGTGCGGGAAGATCTAAGGATGACCCATGTGGAAGTGTTATTTTTATATCCCCTCAATGGACTAGCGGTCAAAAGAGAGCGATTAGACAGATTAAACGTATGAATGCACTGGCTCGGAAAAAAGGATATCTGAAATTGGTGGAGCACTAAATGCATTAAATAAATAAAGTTTTTTTGAAAATGTGAAACCTGAAACAATGTCGGTACGTAAACTACCAAGAAAGGTGCATTTTGGTATGGGGATGATTCCAAGAACCCGTCTATTTTTGAATTGGTTATTCCATCGTCAGTCGCAAACATGTGTTGCTTGCGGCACTCTCACAGGTCATTTTTCTGAATTTACTGGGCTTTGTACTCGTTGTTTGACCCAAATTCCTTGGGTTTACAACATTCGTTGTGTTCATTGTGGACGTCCGACGACTTGTCCAGATTGCGTCAGGCCTGATCGGTTAGTACGTTACTATGTATGCAATCGGAGTGCAACCAGCTATACGCCGATGATAAGAGAATGGATTGGGCAGTTCAAATATCGTGGCAATGAAAAGTTTGGCCCCCTGCTGGGCGAGATCATGAACCGAGCCTATCAGGCGATGAGACATGAGTTTGCAGGTCATAAATGTAATCGTTTCAAGCGATCTTTGTGGGATGTAGATATAGTGACCTGTGTCCCAGTAAGTAAAAAGAGGCTGACAGAGCGAGGCTTCAACCAGGCTCAGATTTTGGCAGAAGAAATTGCAAAGCAAAATAAGATCCCCTTCCTATCTTTGCTTGTTCGTCCGCAAGATACAGGAAAACAAAGCTTTAAATCAAAAAATGAGCGCATGAATACAATGAATAAAGCTTTTTCTATTCATCCCAATATGACGAATTTGATGAATTCTTTTATTTTAAGAACCGAATCTCAACGTGCTACGGAGCATATGCATACCGTTACAATTTTGCTTGTAGATGATATTTATACAACGGGGAGTACATTGCAGGCGTGTGCACGTGTTTTGAGAGAAAAGGCATTAGAACAAGGAGTACAATTGGCTATCTTTTGCCTGACCTTAGCGAGGTCATAAGTCTAAATTTCTACTATATTCCATAATTTTATGCTTGAAACTATGAAAAAAAGGTTATAATTCTTTTGAAAGAAGGATTAAATGATAGAGTAGAAGCTTTTAATCCGTACAATCAGCAGAATTTGACAACAAGCTAGAGAGAGGTATATAATAAAAATATAGAGACGAACAAAAAGTTAGGAAGTGAGGGATGAAATCAGAATATTTCAATTTAGAGGTTGATTTTTTTGGAAAAGAGGAGTACAATTTCTATCTGTTGATAGCTAACATGATTGGTAATAAGTGATTAGCTAACGACAAAAGAGCGGACATTGGGAGTGTCTCGCTCAGTAGTAAAGCAGTTAATTAAAATTTAAAGCTAAAAAGAGGAGAGAACAAAATCATGAAAAACGTAATGAAAAAAGTAGCAGTTTCTAGCATGCTGGCAGTTAGCTTGGGTGCAGTATCTTTGTTGAGTCCACTTGCAACAGGTCAAGTGATGGCGAAATCTGGTTCAGATTATGAAAAACAACAATTGGAAGACCAAATCATGAGAGAACAACAAGAAGCAGCACAAAAAGCATTTGAAGCTAAATTCTTTAAAACTGAAACTACTGAAAATGCAGCAACTACAACACCTGCTCAATCGACAACAGAGAACAACAACCAAACAACAACCACAAAACCAGCAACAACTACAACTGAAACACCAGCGACAACTGTAAAAACAATTACTGTTAATGTTCAAGATGGCGACACACTGGCTTCTATTGCTGAAAAATACGGTGTAACTGTTGAAGAACTGGTTAAAATCAACAACCTGATTAAAGTTGGCCAAGAATTGCAAGTGCCACAAACAAACACAAATAAATAATTAACATTATAAACTGTTTTATAAAATGTATTTATTAAACCAAGCTTTTGACTATAGTATACGGGAAGGCCTCTATTAAAACAATGCTTTTTTGAATAATTATTTGTAAAATCGCTTGTTTTTTGGGCTGCAAATTTCCAATGGTACGTCTAGCTTAATTTCAGATAGCTTATAAGTTGAAATGATGTTAGGTGTATGAGATTTATGAATACCCACACTCCATGTGCGGAGCATTCGTATGGACACCGATCCCCCGGATTTATAGTATTTTCTTGATGGTATTCGGGGCACAGGTGAACATGAATTCTTCTGAGGATTGTTTCGCTCGGTTTTTCCCTCATTTTATTTCTACATTTTAACCATATTCATATATAGCTATTTAATGATAATGAAGCGCTATTCCCGAAAATAACTGGAATGGCGCTTATTTTATTTTTTATCTAAAGTACGGAGCGCTGTTTGACGATAAATACCTACATGTAATAGGCTGGATTAGAAGGCCTTATTTTCCTATACATTTTGTTGTTGCATATTAATGTGAATAGGGGTGGAAAATATTTACTGATACAATCTTCTTCTCTTATAACTTTTACAATGATAACGAACAAAATGTAGAGTTGTGTTAAATCTAAAAAACTTTTTTGAAATAATTGATAGACGAGAATCTTGGCTATAAGGTAATGTAAGGATAAAAGCAATTAAAAGTCCGGAAATTGGAAAGGGGCGCTACAGAGGATGAACTTGGATAACTGTCCTCGCTGTGGAAAGCTGTTTATTATGAATGTTAGGGGAATCTGTCAGAACTGTATTAAAGAAATTGAGGTTGAATACGAACACTGTGTCAAACATATACGTGAAAATAAGGGTATTCATATGCACGAGCTTTCGGAAGCTACAGGTGTCTCCGTTAAACAAATCACGACATTTATACGTGAGGGACGTATTTCCATTGCTAATGCACCTAATATGACGTATCCTTGCGAGGTATGCGGGATACCAATTCGTGAAGGGCATATGTGCGATTCTTGTCGAACGCGTCTGACTAAAGACCTGAATCATGCCATACGCGAAAGTAGTAATCAGGATCAAAGTAATAATATGGGCTCAGGTACCTACAGCGCGATTGATAAACTTCGTGGAAACTAGTACAGGGGAATTAAATACGCATTCAGCTATTCAAAAAGTTTCAAATACCGCCGATAATCTTTATAGAGCTTATCGGTTTTTTTATTTTAGCAACCATGCACGAAATAAAGAAGTAAGGCATAATACGAACCATGTTCGACGCTATGTCGTCTGATACATTCTGACCATATCAAATAACTAAGGAAGGTGGAAGTTATGAAAATTAACGAGACCAACCGCATCGGAGCTATTAATCCATATCAGCGAAATATTGAAACAGGACGCCAGGAGGAGCTTAAGAAATCCCGCCGCAAGGACGAGGTTTCCATTTCTCCAGAAGCAATGGAAATGCTGAATCGCAGCAGTGATGCAGACCGCGTTAAGAAAATTCAGGAGCTTAAGCAGCAAGTAGCTTCTGGAACCTATCGTGTGGATGCCGATAAAATTGCAGAGAAGCTGTTACCTTTTTTTAAGCAGTCTTCCGAAAGCTAGGTGAAGGATATGCCTTTAGAGCGTTTGATTGACGTGCTGGAACAGCTTAGAGAGGCGCACGAGCAGTTAATTGCATTAGGAACTCAGAAAAAAGAAGCACTGATATCAAATAAGGTTGAGCAGCTTATAAAAGTCATGAATCAGGAATCGAAGATGTCCAAACACATTGAACAGCTGGATGATCAACGCCAGCAGGCAGCGTATGAATTTTTGCAGGAACGTGGTATTAAATCCAAGTTGAATCTTAATATTACAGAGTTGTCTCGTCTTGTGTTCGATGTAGAAGATAAGCAGCGCCTCCTTCAAATTCAAAAAAATCTAGCGGATACGCTTGCAAAATTAAAAAGATTAAATGAGTTGAATCAGCAACTCATAAAACAGGCGCTTTCCTATATTGATTTTTCTATTGAGAGTATGTCATATTATGCGGAATCTGAAGCAGTTTATCAGCGTCCAGCTGACAAAAGTACATCATCAGTACGAGCGGGGCTATTTGATACACGTGCCTAATTGAAGGAGGAAAATATGGTCTCAACATTCCATGGTATAGAAACAGCAAAAAGAAGTTTAAACACACAAACAGCAGCATTAAATACAACCGGACACAATATCTCAAATGCCAATACAGCGGGTTACTCCAGACAAGTGGTTAGTATGAAGGCCTCGGAATCAATGGAAGCCTATGGTTTGAACCGTTCTGTTGTACGAGGTCAAATGGGCACAGGGGTGGAATTTACTGCTATTGAGCGTGTCCGTCAGACGTTTTTGGACGATCAGTATCGTAATGAAAATACTTCATATGGTGGATGGAATGTTCGCTATGACACTCTTAACAAACTACAGACCATTATGAATGAGCCTTCAGATACAGGTATCCGAAAAGTCATGGATAATTTCTGGGATGCGTGGTCTGACTTTAGTCAGGATCCACAGGATATCACCAACCGTAAAATTGTAAAAGAAACGACGCTTGCTTTGACAGATGCATTGAACCAGACCAGCAAGCAGCTGGATGCCCTTAGCTCGGACTTGACCAATAACATTACTCTAAAAACAACGGAAATGAATTCGTTGTTACAATCCATTGCTGATCTGAACGGAAATATTGCCAAGCTAGAAAGCTTGGGCGACAATCCGAATGACTTGAAAGACCAGCGTGACTATGCTGTTGATCAGTTATCCAAGCTTGCTAATGTACAGGTTACCCAACTGGATAATGGTTACCAAGTGACTGTTGCTGGGCAAGTGGCTGTCGCAGGGACTGAGGTAACTGCCGTGACAGGAGAAGGATTGGTAGCTGCCTTCCAAGGCGGAACGCTAACTGGTGGGGAAGTATATGGCATGGTCATGTCCCGTGATCGTTATGTAGCTGACTACAAGAGCCAACTAGACCAGCTTGCCAATACACTGGCTAATGGTAATATCTCTGTTAAACTGCCAGCAGGTACAGTATTGCCTGAAGGTACGGTGTTGAATACTGGAGTAAATGGTGCGGCGGTTACTTATTCCAATGCAAATAACAATCGTACATTGACCTCTGACCTGACTGTAACAGTGAAAGGTATCAACGGTCTGCACCAGTTGGGATATACAATGAGCGGAACTACAGCGCAGGCGGGCGGAGCGTTCTTCACTTCGACAGATGGCGCAGCCATTACAGCCGGAAATATTACACTTAATCCTGATATTCAAAATGATCCGGAGAAAATTGCTTCTTCCCTGCGGGTTAATGGGGCAGGAACGACCAATGAACAGGTTACTGTCGGTAACAATGGACTGGCATTATTGATGAGTGGATTAAAAGCAAATAAGTTTGAATTCAGCGGAGCAACGGCAAAGAATACGACAGTAGATGATTTCTTTAGCTCCATAGTAGGGCAATTGGGGGTACAGACACAGGAAGCGGAACGCCAATCAGAAAATGCCCAATTACTTACGGAACAGGTAGATCTAAATCGTCAGTCGGTGAGCGGGGTATCTCTTGATGAGGAGATGTCCAATATGATTAAATTTCAGCACGCCTATAGCGCATCTTCACGCTTTATGACGACCTTTGATCAACTACTGGATAAGCTCATAAACAGTACGGGACGTGTAGGTCTCTAGCATTTTCATAGGTAGTTTTTTATATTTTGAAGGAGGTAAAGCATGCCTATTCGAGTGACCTCAGGAATGACGTCGATGCAGACGCTCAGTAACCTGAACCGCAATTATAGTAATATGGATAAGATGGAAAACCAGATTTCGACTGGACGCAAGCTTAACAAGCCTTCTGATGATCCTGTAGGTGTGACCTATGCCCTGCGTTACCGTGCAGAATTGGCTTCCAATGAACAATTTCAAACCAACGCCGATGCTGCTGTAAGTTGGTTAGATTTCACCGATTCTACTATGCAGCAGGCTCAGGAAGTAATGAAGCGGCTTAAAGAGCTAACTGTACAGGCCTCCAGTGGGACTGTAGATGAGGCTGGACTCAATTCAATTAAGCTGGAAGTCGATCAACTAAAGGGACAAATGACTAATATCGGAAACAGCCAAATTCGGGGCAAATATATTTTCAATGGGCAGAATTACGATAAGCAGCCATATGTACTGTCCGGCACAGTGACTGATTATTCCCAGATCGATCCTGATAAGGGCGCTATCCAGTATTCAGTTGGGGATCAAGACCCGTTTCAAGTGAATACATCCGGTAGTGAGTTTTTTGGTGCTTCAACAGATTCAGATAATGTGTTTAAAGTGATGGATAATCTGACTGCCGCACTTACTAGTGGTGATCATAACGCTGTTTCGGCACAATTGACAACTATTGAATCACGTACGAACAAGATGCAATCCAGTCTTTCTGAGGTTGGTGCACGTACCAATCGGGTTCAATTGGTTCAAGCGCGCTTGACGGATCGAAATCTGAATTTAACCACATTGCAGTCCAAAACCGAAGATGCGGATATTGCCAGTCTAATGATTAAGGCTACCTCGGCTCAAACGATCTACCAGGCAGCATTGAAGTCTTCTGCTTCTATTATGCAGCCATCGTTAGTGGACTTTATGAACTAAGAAGTGTATTTGTTTTTTGGTGCACTCCTAATGGACTACATCTATGAGATTCAATATGATCTAACAACTTGCTTATTTGACAGATTGATTCTAAGCTATGGACAGAAAGTCCGTAGCTTTTTTGTTAGCATTGAAGGAGGATTAGAAAGATGGACCCAAAACAAAATCAAGATAATCTCGCACAAGAAGCGACAATAGAGTATTTTACATTCACAAAGGGAATCCCCGGATTTGAGAATTTGCATAAATTTTACCTGCAGGAACATAATAAGTATTTCAGCCTGCTGACAGCTGTAGATGAGCCGTCTATTGCATTTGTAACGGTCAATCCGTTTGACTTTAACCAAGATTATGAGTTTGAGTTAACGGATAGTGTATTGGAGGAAATTGGTGTTACGAGTCATGAGCAGGTTTCCGTCCGGTGTATTGTAACTTGGCATAGTGACCGGACAAAAATTACTGTGAACTTATTGGCACCTATTATTTTAAATACAGACAAATGCACAGGAAAACAGGTTGTTTTGCAAAACACGGAGTATACAACGAGACATACATTATGGAATGAGGGGCAAGTTACAGGTAAGGAAGGTGAATCCTGATGTTGGTACTTTCACGCAAAAAAGGCGAGTCGATTGTGATCGATAATAATATTGTCATTACAGTATTGTCGGTGGAAGGGGATAATGTTAGATTGGGGATCTCCGCTCCTAAGGATATTGATATCTACCGAAAAGAAATCTTTGATGCTATTCAGCAAAATAATCAAAAAGCGGTTCTTGATATGGAGTCTTTCCAGAAGATTGTGCTTGATTTGGATCATCACAAATAAAAAGATACGCATAAAAGCTGGCGAATAATAATCGCCAGCTTTTATGTTTTTATATCGTACTTCTTCTAGTTTAATTAATAACAGAGATTAGATTTGATAGGCAAAATTATAGGGGAGCTTATATCTGAGTTAATCTGTGTTGCATTGCTATAGAAGCAAATCGGGATAATGTCATAATAATGTGTGCTTATTCCTGTGTAATAGGAATACTGCCCAGCTGCTGGTGTTAAGGAGTTAACGGGGATTGAGAAATAACCTTGGCTGTTAGTGACTGCGCTGGCTGTGAATACTTTTTGATTAATAGTTACTGTTATCTGGGTTGTATCCATTACATTTGCAACAGGAGTGCCCGAGGCGGCAAAGGCTCGCCCGTTAATCACAATATTGCATTTAATTATCCATTTGTCTCCATAACTATAATTCATGAAGCTTTGTATTCCTATATCTGAATGAATGCTACTGTTTGCTACATGGGAAACTTCCGCTGTCTGATAGCTGACATTCAGAGTATGCGGAATTGTCAAGTCTAATTTATTAGAAGCGATGACCGGATATAATAATCTTCTGGAGCTACAAAGGAAGTGTTGGTAAGATTTAAGCGTACACCTGCATTGCCGACTACCTTAATTTTGGTCCAGTCCTCATCAAATAGATTATTAATTGTTTAAAGGTTTAAGAGCCCTTATCTGGCAGCAAGCGGGTTGTCATCTGGCTCATTTCCATCATATGTGTCCGAAAGTGTGGCAAATAATGTGAAAGGTATGCTGGTATCTGATTCCATGATGGGAATGAAACCCATACTGATTGATATTGCTTGATTTGGCGTAGTGTTGTATACGTCATATGTTACGTTGGTAACAGAAGCATGTGTTTTCTTTCAGTCGGTATTTTAATATCGGTAAAATTATTTTGTGCATGGGATTTAACAGGCTGGGAGGTCATAGTTAATGACTTCCTTATGATAGGTATGGAATTGAGTGATGGTATGGAAACATCAATTTAGGGGTTAACAGATTTCGATGGTATATTTCCTGAGGTGGAAGAAGATTTGGCCTTTATCATAGAAGGTGCAACTAACTTCGATGTAAGAAGAATGGTTGAAGCCCATGTAATAACTTTCGGTACATAAGGTCAGTTCTTTTGAGGATAATAGTCTAGACCGTTTTAATTTAATCCTGGTGGCGCTCAAATATGTGAATATATGTGTTTTATCAAAAAAAATACAACACTATCTTGAACGAAATTTTTTTATAGAAAATAAAAAACAGCTATAAACTATTTGCAAAGTAGAGTCGATATATATACAAGAGCGGTAATTCTTCAGGGCGGCCGACCTGTGAAGACGCTTATACCACAAGGATGTGGGCATTAAACCATTTCAGGGAGGAAATTTATAATGATTATCAATCACAATATCGCTGCATTGAATACACACCGTAACATGTCTTTGAACAACACTGCTGCAAGCAAAAACATGGAAAAACTATCTTCTGGTCTGCGCATCAACCGTGCTGCTGACGATGCTGCTGGTCTCTCCATTTCCGAAAAAATGCGCGGTCAAATTCGCGGTTTGGAGCAAGCTCAACGTAACGTTCAAGACGGTATCTCTTTCGCTCAAACAGCTGAGGGTGCAATGAACGAAGTATCCTCCATGCTGACTCGTATGAAAGAACTGCTGGTTCAACAATCGAATGGAACTTATCAAGCTAGTGATAAATCCAATATCAAAATGGAATTGGGACAATTGGGTGCTCAAATCGACGCGATCGTATCCAATACTAAATTCAATGGCATTGCGATCACTTCTAACGTTTCAATTCAAGCTGATGATGACAAATTCAAAATTACTATCTCCGGTATTAGTACAACAGGATTTAAAGGCATGACGTCAGCTGCTACCCTTGCAAGTGCAACTACTGCAATTGAAAAAGTAGCTACACAACGTGCTAAGTTGGGTGCTGTTCAAAATCGTCTGGAATACACTTCCAACAACTTGGGAACAACTGTTGAAAACCTGACTGCTTCCGAATCCCGTATTCGTGATACAGACATGGCTAAAGAAATGGTTGCTTTGTCCAAAAACAACATCTTGCTGCAAGCTTCCCAATCCATGCTGTCGCAAGCAAACTCCGCACCACAAGGTGTTCTTTCCTTGCTTCGTTAATTTGTACACTTGTATTTTGCAAGGTCTTGTCTTTATGGCAAGACCTTTTTTCTTTTATTTGTCCAAGCCATAAAAGATCGTACGCTAAACGCCGATATAGATTACATACCAGTTTACTAGAGGTTGGGAAGATAGTTAACATACTCTAATACGTAATGGAGGACTCCATGGATCCGATTAAATCTTCAGCACCAGCAATGAAGGGTTTAATGCCAACGGCTTCTGCTATCTCGAAATCAGATGCAGGTGGTGGAACTGAGAGTATTGCAGCAATAGCCCATTCATCCGAACAACAAATTGGTCGTCCGGTCAGAGAAGATAAAGATAAGATATTTGAAGAACTGAAAAAAGCGATTGATGCGATTCAGGGTCCACAGAAGGCTCTTGAATTCTCTGTCCACAAGGAAACCCACGCAGTTATGATTAAAGTTATGAATAAGGAGACGGGGGAGCTAATTCGCGAAGTTCCACCGGAGAAAATGCTTGATGTAGCCGCAAAAATGATGGAATTGGCAGGTTTAATTGTAGATAAAAAGATATAAGTAGAGGAGGATGCTATAATGGCAGTTACAAGAATAACAGGGATGGCATCAGGGATGGATATTGACTCCTTGGTAAAAAAAATGATTCAGGCTGATAGCCAGCCTTTGAATAAAATGAATCAAAATAAGCAATTGATGGAGTGGAAACGTGAGGGTTACCGTGAAACAAGCGTGAAGTTAGTTACGTTTGCTCAGACTAAAATCAATGACACTTTTAGTAAGTTGGATGCATTGAACGCACAGAAAGCTACTGTGAGCGGCAATACAACAGCAGTCTCTGCCAAAGCAGGGAGCTCGGCTGGCGGGATTATGGATATCACGGTGAATAAACTGGCGACAGCCGCTACTACCAAATCATCTGCAGCTCCGACTCAAACGGGTACAGAAACTGATTGGAGTAAGGTTCTTTTGTCCGATATTGACGGTTCCGGAGTTTCTGGTACGGGGACGGTAGCTGTAAAGGTCAATGGGGTCTCCATTTCAATTGATGCAGCTACGGAAACTGTTGAATCCTTTGTAAACAAAATCAACTCCACTTCCCAGGCAGGTGTAACAGCTGTATTTGATTCAGCAACAGGTAAAATGTCCATTACAAGCAAGGCTACAGGGACAAACGGGAATAATATTGCATTGGAAGGGGATGTATTCACTACAGGCTTTAAACTGGCTTCTCAGCTTTCAGGTGGTTCGGATGCCAGTGTAAATATTAACGGTCTTGATGTGACGAAATCTTCCAATAATTTTTTGATGAATGGCGTAGAGATTACGCTGAACAGTACTAGTAAAGGCGAATCCACCCACATTGAAGTAAGTAAAGACTTGGATAAAATCGTTGACACCGTACAAAGCTTTGTTGATTCATACAACGAGCTTCTCTCTTTTATGAATGGCAAGGTTAACGAAGAAAAGTATTCCAAGTACGCACCGTTAACCAGTGATCAGAAAAAAGATATGAGTGACGATGAAGTTAAACTTTGGGAAACGAAAGCTAAAAGTGGTATGCTTAAGCGTGATAGTATGCTGACATCCGCAATTAGTGATATGCGCACAGCAATGATTCAGACTGTCCATTTGGATAGCCCAATTACACTGCCGAACGGTACACAAACAAGTGAATTAAGCATGGCAAATTTAGGGATCACAACAGGAACCTATGAGACTCGGGGCAAACTGATCCTGGACAAGGACAAGCTGAAAGCGGCCATTGAAGATAATCCGGATATCGTTAATAACTTTTTGGGTAAAAACTATTCCTCCTCTTATTTAAATAATGAAGTGACCGCATCCGATGGTATTTTTTCGCGTTTGCGTAAAATTTCCAATAAAACTTTGGACAGTCTGGCAAAAACGGCTGGTACTTCTAAAGTAAGCACAGATTTAACCGCAGCTTTTAATAAAGATAGTATTATGGGTGAGTCTTTAAGGTTATTGGATATTAAAATTGATGACTTCCAAGATCGTTTGGACCAGAAAGAAACGAATTATTACAAGAAGTTTTCAGTAATGGAAACTGCTGTAAGTAAGTATAATACTACTTCTAACAGTTTATTCAGCTAAAAGTGAGGAGGATGGCAATTTGATTAACTCTCCGTATCAGAAATATCAGCAGACCCAGGCGCAAACAGCGTCCAAACCCAAGCTGTTGATTATGCTGTATGATGGAGCCATCCGTTTTGTACAGGCGGGAATTGAGGGTATTGAACAGAGGGACTATGAGAAAACGAATGTAAACTTGTGCAAGGCCCAAGCGATTGTGCATGAGCTTATCTCAGCCTTAAATTTCGATTACTCCCTGGCAAACGATTTGGTAAAAATCTACGAATACATGCTGCATTGTCTGATCCAGGCTAACATTCATAAAGAAACTGCGTCTGCAGAAGAAGTAATGCTTCATCTAAAGGAACTGAGGGAAGCCTGGGTAGAAGCAAGTAAATCTGTAGGAGCAGGTTTTGGCGTATGAATGAGATAGAACATTTACAGTCCTTTGTTAATGAACTAAAGCTTCTCTGCAGGCGAACGTTAGAGGATCTCTCCAGCATGGATGAAGATGATTTGTTGGCCTTTTCAACTAAAAGAGAAGAGCTTGTACAAGCGATGGAGCCTTATCGGGCTGCAGTCACGAACGAGATTAAAGAACAAATCAGGGTTATTCTTCAGGAAGAACAGGCAATTCTGGCTAGAATGATGGAGATCAAGCAAGAGGCGGCAGAATGGCTGCAAAAACGCGGCATGATTCGGGCTCAGCAACATGCTTATCAACAGTCCTATGCTGCAAATAGTCTCTTTTTTGATAATCGTAAATAGAAAGATTATGAAGGTGCCGAATGTATATCGGCACCTTTTTTATTTTACCTTTATTATTGATAAAGAAAGGCCGATAATAATAGATATAAAGTTTTCGGATTGGTGGTTATATATGAAACATGCTAACTTGGAAGTTATACAACAGCGTTTCCCTCATGTATTAGAGATGCTGGGTAGTGTTACGCATATCGCAGAGCAAAAGGAAGAAGCACCAGTTTATGAGCAATTGGAGAGGGATGAAATTTGGCTTCAGGCTGTTGCTGAATTGATGGAAGATTCCAAAATCCTGTTTGTATACGGTTTTGGTCAAGGGTTAAGTATCGCGGATCTGCTGGAACGCTTCCCGGATCGGTGGTTGTTTATATATGAACCGGATGAAGAAGCCTTTAAACAGGTAATGAGTGCTTATGATATCAGTTTTTTGCTTAACCACCCCAACTTATATTGGATTTCAGTAGGTGAAAGCCAATTGAAGCTGCTTTTTTATCTGCTGTGCAGTTATATGCAGGAGAAGCTGGCCTTTGTTGCGCTTCGCAGGTATTTGGAAAAAGATATTGATATTTTGCGGGATGTTAGAGAAGAGTTTATAGAGTATAAATCAGACTTTAATACGAATAAATATACAGAGAATCGATTTAGAAAAGAATGGACTCGAAATTATTTGTATCATCTATCTGAAACGTTCAGTACTTCATCTATTGAGCGGATGTTTCAATCCTTTAAGGGTTCGTCGGCTGTGGTCGTATCGTCAGGTCCCTCGCTTACAGAAGACATCGAATGGATTAAAAAGCTGTCTCGGCATAGTCTGATCATTGCGGCGGGTTCCAGTGTGCAAGCGTTAATCAGGCATGGGATTACTCCTCATTTATCCGTTATCATGGACGGTCATGAGGTAAATGATAGAATTTTTTCTAATCCGGATACTTTGAAATCGACACTCTTTTTTACGTCCTCCTCTTATTATGGAATTTCGGAGCGCAAAGAGAACGATAAATTCCATGCAGTTCTTAAGAATGATGAAATATCACAATATTTTTTACAGAAACATAAGAATCAATTTTTGATGGTACCTACGCCTTCGGTAGCAGGTACAGCGTTGCAGGTAGCCGTCCATCTGGGAGCGGAAAAAATTATTTTCGCTGGTCAGGATTTGTCTTATCCGGATCAAAAAGTATATAGCGATGGAGTCGAGCACTTTTCAGCAGATATAACCAAGAGCATGCTGGATAAGGCAACGCAGACTGTAGAAAATGTACAGGGCGGGTATAATGCAACGGACTCCAGCTTTATGTTCATGAAGGAGACCATAGAAGGTCTTATTCAAAATTTTGAGCAGATTACTTTCATTAATTCCACTCGCCATGGAGCCGTGATTGAAGGAGCGCCATTCCAGCCGATGGAGGAAATATATGAAGAAGTTTGTCATGCGAAGTTGGAACCAAACGCAATAAAACAATGGATGGTGGATCATCCTTCTATTTTAAACCCTGAAGAAATTACTCCTGTGAAGGACAGACTCGGCTTTGTGCAGGAAGACTTGTTAAAGGTACAAGCAGAAATCAGAGTACTGCGCAAGTTAATGAGTAATATCCAGCAACTTAGCAGAACAAAACCTCTTAAATGCCAAAACATGATGGTCGAGATCGAAGAGCGTTGGGGAGAGATTGCTAACAGGGAATGGTTCGCCCCATTGTATGAATCCTTGATTCCATTGGAACTGGCACGTTTTGACCGGATGCTGCCCACCATTGTAACAGAAGAGCAATTGCCGCGTAAGGCAGGATATATTTATGAGTATCTTGGTACACTCCTAGTAGATTTGGAGCAAAATACGCCTGATCTGCTGGAGATGGTAGCTGAAGCGAGCAAACGAGTAGGGGACCTGCTTGTAAAGCAAGCATAGATGACAAACCGGAGGTTAATATGTTTACCAACAAGATTGTATTGGTTACGGGCGGCACAGGTTCTATTGGCAGTGAAATTGTACGCAATATTTTATCGTATAACCCTAAAGCCTTGCGGATTTTTAGCAGGGATGAGAGCAAGCAGTTTGATCTGCAGCAAGAATTAAAAGAATTTACGAATATCCGTTATCTGATCGGTGATATCAGGGACAAGCAAAGACTAAGCTACGCCATGGAGGATGTGGATTATATTTTTCATGCGGCTGCTCTCAAACACGTGCCTGCATGCGAATATAACCCTATGGAGGCAGTGAAGACGAATGTTATTGGTGTACAGAATTTAATTGAGACGGCTATTGAGCATAATGTAGAAAAAGTTGTAGCCATTAGCACAGATAAAGTGGTGAATCCAACGAATACCATGGGTGCTACGAAGCTGCTATCGGAACGTTTGATTTCAGCAGCCAATTTGTACAAAGGGAGCAAACGCACCATCTTTTCTTGTGTCCGCTTTGGAAATGTTATGGGATCTAGAGGCTCTGTTATACCATTATTTCGTGATCAGATTGCCAAAGGGATGCCCGTGACGGTTACACATGCAGAGATGACTCGTTTTATGATGTCTATTCCACAAGCCGCCCAATTGGTTATAGATGCTGCACATTATTCGCAAGGCGGAGAAGTTTTTGTGCTGAAAATGCCGATTCTCAAAATTACGGATTTGGCCCAATGCCTGGTTGATTCGTATGAGGAAGCGGTTGGTCAACCCTATCGTGGAGAAATTATTGAGACTGGAATCAGACCGGGTGAGAAGCTGTATGAGGAACTCATGACGCTTGAGGAATCTGAAAGAGCGCTGGAGAATGGACAAATGTATATCATTCCTTCGTTGTTTCACACAGCGGAACAGGAATACGCTGGTTTTCAAAAGGCGACTCGTCAAGAATATTCTTCGATGACTGCACCACAGATTTTTCCGAAAGCTATTCGGGAGCTGATTGAACAGAATGGTTTAGGCTTTACCATGGGTGCTGTGTGATGGGCAATCCCAATTGTTTGGCGGTTATTCCTGCGCGCGGCGGCTCAAAAGGTTTACCTGGTAAAAACATTAGATTATTACATGAAAAGCCGCTTATTCAATATAGTATTGAGGCTGCGTTGAACAGTGGTTGCGTAGATGAAGTTGTTGTCACAACGGACAGTGAGGATATTGCTCGTGTATCAAGTCAAGCTGGAGCCGCTGTTCCATTTATAAGGCCTGCGGAGCTTGCTACCGATGTGGCTAAAAGCATTGATGTATTGAAGCATGCTGTTGAATTTTATGAACAGACCAAAAATCAATATTTTGATGTTATTATGCTGCTTCAACCTACATCTCCATTACGAAATGCCCTGGATATTAAAGAGGCGTATACTCTTTTTTTAAATAATCAGGCGGATTCATTACAAAGTGTCACTTTGTCAGGAGTGCAGCCCTATTTACTTCGGGAAATGGATAACGGTAAGCTCACAGCCTACCTGAAAGATGAAAGGGAGCACTTGAGAAGGCAAGATTTGAAAGAACTGTATGCTCTAAATGGAGCCATCTATATTGTGAAAAGAGATTTGTTGATGAACAGTGACACTCTGGTTGGACCGCATAATTGTGGATATATTATGCCTAGAGAGCGATCTGTTGATATAGATGACGAGTTTGATTTGAAAATGGCGGAGTTTTTTTGGAGAGAATCCAATAACAAGTAAGCCTCGCAGTAAGGAGGAAGTAAATAACATGCAGAATTTCTTACCCAATAAGGGGAGCCACTCCATTTATATTATTGCAGAGGTAGGAGTCAATCATAACGGTTCATTGGAGCTTGCATTTGAATGTATCGATCAAGCGATTTTATGTGGTGCCGATGCGGTGAAATTTCAGACTTTTAAAAGTGAAAAGCTGGTAACCAAGTACGCTCAGAAGGCTGAATATCAGACGGAAAATACCAATTCTACTGAGAGCCAACTGGACATGTTAAAACAGCTTGAATTGAGCTTTGATGATTTTGTGCTATTGAAAAAGTACTGTGAGGATAAAGGGATCGATTTCCTGTCCACACCCTTTGATGAAGAAAGCGCAGAGTTTCTCGATTCAATTCAAATTGATGCATTCAAGGTTGGATCAGGGGATATGAACAACATTCCCTTCCTTCAGAAGCTCGATAGCTATGGCCGCCCGATTATTCTTTCCACTGGGATGTCCAATCTGGACGAAATTGGAGAGTCCCTACAAGTATTCCAAAAAAGCGAGGTGCTATTGCTGCATTGTACTTCCGATTATCCGGCCCCTTTGGAGGATGTAAACTTGCTGGCTATGAAGACAATATCCACAGCATTTGATAAAGTCACAGGATATTCGGATCATACGGCGGGGATTGAGATCGCTATAGCGGCTTCAGCGTTAGGAGCCAGGATTATTGAAAAGCATTTTACGCTGGATCGAACCCTTCCCGGTCCTGACCATAAGGCTTCATTAGAACCTGCTGACTTTTCAAAGATGGTGGATGCGATTCGGAATGTGGAGCAAGCTCTAGGGGATGGTGTTAAAAGGTGTATGCCCTCTGAGGAAAGCACTAGAGCCGTTGCAAGAAAAAGTGTTGTAATGGCAACATCGAAAAAAGCAGGCCAGTTGATAACTCAGGAGGATCTAGTCATCAAGCGCCCAGGCACGGGAATAGAGCCGAAATATTATGCTAATTTGGTTGGCAAGCAGCTTCTGAAAGACGTACATGTAGATTATTTGTTGTCATGGGATGACGTACAATGAAAAAAGTATTAGTGATTACCGGAACGCGAGCAGATTATGGGATATATTATCCGATTTTACGGGCTATTGAGGAAGAGCATACACTGGAGCTCCACCTGTTGGCCACAGGAATGCATTTATCTCCCCAGCATGGTTATACATTAGACGCTATCCAAAAGGACGGGTTTCGTGTTTCTGCTAAGGTAGATTGCCTGCTACAAGGATCTACTCACGCTAATATGTCTCGTTCTATTGGAATAGCAATTATGGGCATGACGCAAGCCATAGAAGCTTTGGAGCCAGATTTCGCCGTTGTACTAGGAGATCGGGGAGAAATGCTTGCTGCTGCGATTGTATCCTCTCATATGAACATTCCGCTTGTTCATTTGCATGGTGGTGAAGTATCCGGCACGATAGATGAGTCTGTTCGGCATGCAATCAGTAAGCTTGCTCATATTCACTTTGTGGCTACAAACGGAAGCAGAGAGCGCCTAATTAGGCTTGGCGAAGAACCGTGGAGAATTCATGTAGTCGGTGCTCCGAGAATTGAAACGATGATGAATACACCCCTGCCTGAGCTAGATAGGACGAAACGTAAATACGATCTGAATATAGATAACGACTTTGTTTTGTTTGCCTATCATCCTGTCACCACAGAAGAAGCGGATATGCTCATTCTTGGTAACATGTTAGAAGTTCTTTTGGCTAGTGAGAATGAGGTTATTTGTGTAATGCCCAATTCGGATGCTGGCGCTGATGCGATCGTTGGTGTATATCATCGTTTTGCTGCGAGAGAAGGAATGCATTTGGTAACCAGTTTTGAGCAATTAGATTATCTAACAATGTTAAAAAATGCAAAAATGTTAATTGGGAATTCTTCCTCAGGGATCATTGAGGCTGCTTCTTTTCATGTCCCAGTCATAAATATTGGAACTCGTCAGACAGGTAGAGAGCGTTCTGAGAATACCATAGACATCGCGGCCGACGAGGCTGAACTGATATCTGCCTTGGAATATGTAAAGTCTGAACCTTTCCAACAAATTGTTAAAGCAGCTGACAATATTTATGGTAGAGATAACACAAGCTCTCGCATCGTGGATATATTGAAACGAACCTCCAAGTCAGAGCAGCTTATCCAAAAGACTATTACCTATTAAGGGGGGAGCGACCTTGAGCTATATTGTTTTTGGAGTAGGAGGACATGCCAAGGTCATCGTGGATATTTTACGGTTTAATGGTGAAGAAATCATTGGAGTTCTAGACGATCATTGCAAAGAAGAAACATGGAACGGATTGCCAGTCTTGGGGGGCCGTAATCAAATTGATCAACTAGTATCTCTGTATCCCGAGGCGCTGCTTATTGTGGCAATCGGAGATAATACAACCAGATTGAAGATGGCAAGCCAATTCAAAGTCGCCGGAGCCAAATTTGGAACTGCTATTCACCCAAGCGCTGTAGTCTCACCTAGCTCATTTATTGGCGAAGGTTCGGTAATCATGCCAAATTCAGTGATTAACGCTGACGCATATGTCGGCGAGCATGTCATTGTTAATACGGCGGCTACTGTAGATCACGATTGTAAAATAGAAGACTTCGCACATATTTCCCCAGGTGTACATATGGCAGGTGGAGTTCAAATCGGGTGCTGTGCTCATATCGGAATAGGTGCAAGTCTTATACCTGGTGTTCGTGTAGGGTGTGATACCATCGTTGGTGCTGCTTCTTGTGTCATCCGCGATTTGCCAGAAAAAGTTACAGCTGTGGGTTGTCCGGCCAAAGTAATCAAAACTGATAACGATAAGGGATGAAACGAAATGTCCAACAGAGACAGAATTTATTTATCTTCCCCGCACATGGGCGGATTAGAACAACAATATATCGCAGAGGCTTTTGAAACCAACTGGATTGCTCCACTGGGCAAAAATGTAGACGCGTTTGAATCAGAGATGGCAAGTTACTTGGGATGTGGTGGTGCAGTTGCCCTAAGTTCTGGGACAGCAGCAATTCACTTATCTTTGATACTGCTTGGTGTGGGGAAGGATGATATTGTTTTTTGTTCTTCACTTACCTTTGTTGCCAGTGCCAATCCGATCTTATATCAAGGTGCAGTTCCTGTCTTTATTGATTCGGAACCAGACAGCTGGAACATGTCCCCTGAGGCGCTTGAAAGAGCATTCAAGACATATGCAGATAAGGGAAAGAAGCCTAAAGCTGTAGTTATAGTAAATTTGTACGGACAGAGTGCAGATTACGATCGGTTGCGAGAGATATGTGATTATTACGAAGTGCCAATTGTAGAAGATGCTGCAGAGTCGCTGGGAGCTACTTACGGTAAGCAAATGAGTGGAACACTTGGTAAATTCGGCATTCTTTCATTTAATGGAAATAAAATTATTACTACTTCAGGCGGGGGTATGCTGGTTTCAGATGATTTAGAGGCTTTAAGCAGAGCGAGACATTACGCAACTCAGGCGAGGGAAAAGGCGATACATTACCAGCATGAGGATGTAGGCTTCAATTATCGTCTCAGCAATGTCCTGGCTGGTATAGGAAGAGGGCAGCTTCGTGTGTTGGATGAGCGCATTCAACAGAAACGAGAAATTTTTGAAAAGTACAGCTATGAGCTATCAGGAATTAATGGAATACAATTTATGCCGGAAAAGAGTTTGGGTAAGTCTACTCGATGGTTGACAACAATGATAATAGACTCTGAGGTTATTAGTAAAAGCGTTAGTGATTTAATAGGGTATTTAGGAAAAGATAATATTGAATCTCGACCAGTATGGAAGCCGCTTCATCTTCAACCACTCTTTAAAGATGCCGTGTATTTTGCTCATGAAAGTGGCATGGATATTAGCAGAATATTATTTGAAAGAGGAGTTTGTTTACCCTCTGGAACAAATATGTCGGTGGATGAGCAGAGCTTTGTTATTAATCAAATAAAGGCTTTTTTTCGATGAATTATAATATTAAACTCAATTAACACAGCTATGTTTTGCATAAAAAGAGTACTTACTCAGACATTATCTTTATGATGCTTATTTCGGAAGAGGTGTAGAATTTGATTGGTAAAGCAAAGGTAGTTATTTTTGGTGCAGGTGACGGAGGACTTCGTGTTCATTATCTATTAAGTGATGAATTCGAGGTTATCGCATTTGCAGACAATGATGTATCTAAACAAGGCTCCAAATTTTTGTCCAAACTGGTTGTTTCTCCTAATGAAATCTGTAAGCTTGTATTCGATTATGTAATTATAGCGAATATTCATGGTGAATCAGTGTACAAGCAGCTCACGGAAGAGTTAGCGATTGAAAAGGAAAAAATTATCGACTATTTTATGGGTTTGAAATTTGATACAAGGCTGGCTCTATTACGGCAAATTGCTGATGAAATAAATGAGTGTGGAGTAAAGGGAAGCGTAGCAGAACTTGGTGTGTTTAAGGGGGAATTTTCTAAATACATCAACCGTATATTTCCTGATCGTCAACTATATTTATTTGATACCTTTAGCGGATTTGACCAGAAGGATATTGATAACGAGAATAAAGGTGATTTTTCGAACTCGGTTGCAGGAGAATTTTGCAATTCGGATGTGGACTTAGTACTGAATAAAATGATATATAAAGAAAATTGTATTGTGAAAAAAGGTTACTTTCCAGAATCAGCAAGTGATGTGAATGAAACTTTTGCATTTGTTAGTCTCGATGTTGATTTATATCAGCCTATCCTCGAAGGATTGAAATTTTTCTATCCTAAAATGTCAGATGGAGGATATATTATAATCCATGACTACAATAGCACTCGATTTCATGGAGTAAAACAAGCGGTTAGAGAGTATTGTAGAGAACATGGTGTTAAGTATACGCCTATAAGTGACTTATGTGGTAGTGTCGCCATTATGAAGTAATTTGAGTTTGTTCTATGGGGGATGACAATAAAATGAAAAAAAACAAACTATTAATCCTCTCTGATTTAAATCTAAATCCAATGGTTCGTTTTCTAGAGGGATCTTTTGCAGATTTCACGCTAGAGGTAACTGAGGCCCCTTACAATCAAGTAAACCAGGTTCTTATGGATTCTGATCACTCCGTATGGTCGGTAAAAAAGGATATATTGCTTTTATGGACAAGCCCTGAGAAAGTAATCCCTTCATTTATTAAACTGCTGGATTATAAGGAAATTAATATCGGTGACGTTCTTAATGAAGTCGATCAATTTTGCGACCTTATTATTGAGGCTGAGGGAAAAGCCAAACATATATTTGTTGTATCTTGGTCCCTCCCACCTCATTACCGTTGGATACAATCGATGACATTAAAGCACAATGTAGGTTTAAGCAATGTACTCATGCAAATGAATCTGCGTCTTTCAGAGCGACTACAAAAACATGATCATGTTATTATTCTTGATTCTTCCTATTGGTATGCAGCAATCGAGCAAAAAAGCTACGATGCTAAAATGTATGCACTTGGAAAAATCCCGTTCTCACGCGATTTTTTCCTCTTTGTATCCAATGAACTAAAATCAATCATTAGTGGTCTATACGGACAAAGTAAAAAACTAATTATCTGTGATCTGGATAATACACTCTGGGGTGGCGTGATTGGTGACGATGGCATTGACAACATCAAACTGGGAGGGATAGATCCAGTTGGTGAAAGCTTCAAACTTTTTCAGCAAGAATTGTACAGATTAAGTAGCCGAGGTATTATTCTGGCTATTTGCAGTAAAAACAGCGAATCGGTAGCATTAGAAATGATAGAACAGCACCCAGATATGATACTGAGAAAAAAAGATTTTTCTTCAATTCGAATCAACTGGAACGACAAAGCTGCCAATGTGGCTGAAATTGTAAAGGAGCTCAACCTAGGTCTGCAATCTGTTGTATTTCTAGACGATAATCCATCTGAAAGAGATCGTATCAAGCAGGCTCTTCCAGAAGTATATGTACCTGACCTACCTGTAGATGTAACACAATATCCTGTTTTTATTAGCAGGCTGAATTGTTTTGAGACTCCTGCTATAACGTTGGAGGATCGTAAACGAACAGACTGGTTCAAACAGGAGCAAGAACGGGAGTCGATAAAGTTAAACGTAGGGTCATTGGAAGAGTGGCTTCACTCACTTGAAATTAAGCTAACTCCACATAAATTAGATAAATTCTTACTAACACGTGCTGTGCAGTTAATGAATAAAACGAATCAGTTTAACATGGCGACCCGCAGGTTTACGATCGAAGAGTATTGGTCCTGGAGTGAACTACCGAATAATCATGTAATCTTATTTGAAGTGGAAGACAAATTTGGAAATGCAGGTTATACAGGTCTGATTTCTGTTTCATGTGATGATGGAAGTCAAGCTGAAATCCATGATTTTGTTATGAGTTGTCGTGTCATGGGCAAAGGGATTGAGGAAGCAATGCTTTATTTAGTTATCAAGCATCTATCTCCCCATAATATTAAGGCTACGTATATAAAAACAGAAAAGAATAAACCTTTTTACGATTTTATTTCAAAGAAGTATAAAGATGTATCTAAAAACAATGAATTAAATCTAGGAGAGATATTTCAACCACATCATATCTTACTTAAGGAGTGTTCTTTTTGAATAAATTTGAGTTGGTTCAAGTAATAATTTCTAAAATTATGAATGTGTCTATCGAAAAAGTCACGTTGGAATCGGTAAAAAGCGACTTTGAAAGTTGGGATTCACTCAATCAATTGAATTTAGTGATGGAACTTGAAGCTAATTTTAATGTGTCTATTCCCATTGATGAAATAGCTAATATAGATTCCGTACACAATATTTTAAACATTTTGAATAATATTCATAATTAATAATTTGTTTGAAAAGTCATGTAGAGAATATAACGCATGAAAAGGAGGGAAGAAGCTATTGGAAATTGTAAAATATAAAGATTCTGATTATGAGTCGCTGGTTGCGTTTATGAGAATAAATTGGTCCCAAGAGCACGCTATCTATAATAAAGAATTGTTTGATTGGCAGTATCGGATTGACGAAAACGGTCTATCGGAAAGTTTACTACTGATCGACAAGGGTTGTATTGAGGGATTCCTTGGGGTCATTCCTGGTAAGTATAGTTCTAACGGAGAACAATATAAAGGTATCAGTTTCGCTATGTGGATTGTATCAGAAAAGTATAGAAACAGTGGCTTGGGTATTATGCTTATGAAAGAAGCTGAAAAGTACAATTCGGTGTGCTTGACCTTGGGTTGTAATTTTCAAGTGGTGCCTATGTATGAGCGTATGGGATATTCTTATTCAGATCATTTGAACCGTTATGTCATTCCACTTGATGTGAATGGTTATGTAAAATTACTAAAGGACCCGGCTGATCAAGCAAGTATTAGTCAATGGTTATCGGATGTCGAGGGAAAATTAATACATTCATACAGCCCAATACTCAATATTACGGGTGAGGAGTTAGAGCGATTATACGTTAAAAGTATTCAACATCGCTTCTCACTTTCGCAGTACCGTAGCGCCTCCTTTTGGGAATGGAGATATATAAATAGCGCGGGCTATAAGTATTTATTTTTCGGGGATTCCACTGCCGAAGGGATTGTAGTTGCACGCCTAGATAGAGTATATGCTCCAGAAGAGAGTATCCACGGCACAAAAGTGTTAAGGATTATAGAAATCATCCCAGCTAATGCTGATGTTTGGGAAGGAATAGCAGATCATCGCTTGATTGAGATGGTATCCGGGGTTTTGTCATGGGCTCGAAACCAAGGGTGTGTAGCGGCGGATTTTCAGTTAAGTTCAAATCGTTTAGAGCATGTTCTGGAATCTATCGGTTTTAGAAAACAAAATATAGACTACACACCAAAGGAATGTGGATTGGCAGGCCTGTTCCAGCCTTTTCGTTATCGTGTTAATCCTATTAATTTTGTATGGAAAATTAAGAATAATGAAGGTTATTTTCAAAATACGGAAGTGAATAACATGTACCTTGTTAAAACTGATGGAGATATGGATCGTCCTAACATCTGGCCACTTCCTAAAGGGTGGAATAATAATGGGTAATATTGCTGCGATGTACCACTATGTACGTGAGAAGAAGGGATGGGGTGGGATTGTTCCCTTGCATCCCCATGACTTTGAAGAACAGCTAGATTTAATTAGCAAGACACACCGAATTATCTCGTTAGACGAGATTGATAGATTTAATTCGGAACCATGGTGTGTACTAACGTTTGATGATGGTACAAAAGACCAATATACGTTTGCCTTTGACATCTTGAAAAGAAAAGGAATTCCTGCATATTTCACAGTCATGTCTGGGCCACACCTCACGGGTAACGTTCCATTAGTTCATTTGGTACACACGGTACTCTCTTTCAAATCCGATGAAGAGTTATGGGAATTATTGAGTGGGACATATGATACGAGCGGTGTGGAAGAGGAGAGCCAAATCTATAAGTACGAACAGAAGAAACTCCGCAGATACAATAAATTTATGCTTAATTTTAAATTATCTGTTACGGAAGCAACTATTTTTCTTGAGTCTATTTTTCAGTCCTTATTTCCCGATAAGCAAAAATTTATAAATGATTTTTATATAAGTACAGAAGAAATAGTCGAAATGAGCCAGGCAGGAATGACTATAGGTGTGCATGCTCATAATCATATTCCTTACAATGGCGATCCACAGGAATTCTATGATATTGAAATCGGCCCTTGTAAAGATTGGATGAAGAGTGTTTTAGGTATAAACCCGATCTGGTATACGCCTGCTTTTGGTGGTGGAGTCAACCAAAAGTTAATGTTGGACAAACTAACTCCTGTTCTAGTACAGAATGGATTTGTTGGTGCTTTCAGTACAAGAGAAGGAGGGATTTCGGACAATAGAGAGTTTTGGATGGACAGAATAGACTGTATACGTCTGCCTCCTCTAGGGACATCATCGTATTTGTGATCTGTGGGATGTGAATGGGGAACGAACTACTATGTTGGTTCCTTGTGTTTTTTTATCCCAATAAGAGTTGATATTACATTTAAAGCCGCTCGTTGTTTTGTCTATCTCAGGCTCAATCTAAGCTCCGACCTTTCTCTATTTTTGTGCCCATAATCACTCTGCCATTGGCTTATGATCTTCCTATCTCATAGAGCACATTTTCAATTTTGCCTAGGGAAATAAACACAGCAGATTAGATAGGTCTCGGGAATCCATTATTGAGAGTGCGTTTACTTATAAATATATGCCTCCACAGACTAAATTGATAGAGAGTATTGGGGAGGGGGACTGTCCATAGTGGGTAATCACCTTGATACGGAGCTAAACGATTCTTTTTTAACAGAACTAGACGATCTATTGAAATGTAATGACTATCCCCCGTGTGACGCATATTTAAACACAGTTTGATCTGGAGGCAGTACTTCTGCTGCCATTGCTTACGGCAAGGTCTACCCGTTTTTACATATACCTTCGTAGATGTTGCTCACACGGCAGGAGAGTACTATTATATTAACAGTTTTGAGGATGTGAAGACATTTATAAAAAATTGGGGAATTCCTGTATTTAGAGGACGCGGAAGATCTTTAGCAATAAACAGGACGGATAAAATTTTTTACAGTGAAAGTATGAGACAAATTATTGAGACTGTGACTAAATTCACCACACTTTTATTAAGCTACATAGGCATAGGCATCACCACATAATTTTCTGAAATGAGAGATGATAATGATAAATTTCAATGTACTGGAAATCGTAGGTAAAGAAGGGGAGTATGTTGAAAAGTCATTTTTTTAGTGGACATCTTTCGGGGGATGGAGAATTTACGAGTTTATGTGCAAACTAGTTTGAAAGAACTTTTAGTGTAAACATGCCTTCTTATACATCCGTATCTACTGCCAATGCCTTTGTTTTAAGAGGAGCTAAGATTGTATTCGTGGATATTCGACTTCAAATAATGAAGATCTTACAGAAGATGCGATCACAAATAAAACAAAGGCAATTGTCCCAGTGCATTATGCTGGAGTAGCTTGTGATATGGATAAAATTTTAGAGTTGACGAATAGATACAATTTGGCAGTTGTAGAGGATGCAGCACAAGGAATTCTTGGTGAATATAAAGGAAGGAGATTGTAGACTGCGGAGGAGTAGTTGAGAAAATAACGCCGGAATCTACTAAGTTAACGGATCTTATTCTTCCGTAAGAGTAGATTTAAAAGAGGACTCCGCTGGTATTTAACCAATATAGAGTCCTCTTTATTATTTATTTAGTTGTATACTCACTTACTTCAAACGTGAGTATTTTATTGAATATTACATAGTCCTTACGATTACTAAATGGACCTTTGTTATTATTGTGCTTATCAACCGCAAAGAATGAAGGGCCTCTACCAGCATCTTTAGCGTCATACCAAGCGATGAAGGCATTCAATTCTTTTTTACTCAGATCGAATTCTTTATCAAATCCATTGTCCATTGTTACAGTCAGAATAGCTCGGTCGCCAGTTGGTTGTGCTGGTTCGGTTGGCTCAGTAGGTTCGGACGGATCAGGATTAGGACTTGGTGTTGGATCAGGGTTAGGCGTTGGATCTACAGGCACGGGGTTCACAGGAGTCGGGTTTATTAGATTGAATGGTTTTAAAGTTCCTTCAATGTCCACACCGTAGAAGAAAATATAGTTGGTACCATTATTTTTCAATTCGAATGAATGTTCACCTGGATTTAAATCCGTTTTTTCAAACATCATTTTTTTCTGGTACACTTCGGGACCAGAAAAGTTAATTTTACCAACGACTTTACCGTCGATTATAACATCATTACTAGATGAACCAGATGACCATGTAGTGGATATATATCGGATTTTAGAACCGGTAAAATTAAATTTAATACCTGTATCCTTATTACCAATTGTAGAATTATAAGATTTTGAACTTGAATCCAGCGTCCATTTTCCACCTAAATAGGTTATCTCACTTGAGTCGTGATTATATCTTGTCCAACCTTGCTCGGGTTGCTCTAATACTGACCCAATATTTGTAGCAGCAAAAGTGGGTGAAACGATAAATAATGCAAAAAACATGGAAAGTAAGAGTGGGATAAAAATCTTTTTCATTCATATTCTCCTTTGAGTTAATTTACTTACCAAGAATACAAAAGAACAAAAGGGATGTCTAAACATTTATGTCTATATATTCAGAATAAACTTTCCTGTTATACAAAATATGATGACTGAATTATTTGAAAATAGTAGATATTCTTGTTATCCACATATTTTTGATATAGAAAAAGTGGATGAGTTATTAAACAAAAGTAGGCTGAATGGATAACTAGTAGTTTCAACACAAGGTCGAAATTATAGTGCATTGTATTGATATATAAAGTGTGGCTATAGAATTCAAAAAATGGAAAGTTAGTATTAATGGATGAGGGTGCTGATCAAGGTTAGTTCATAGATTCACCATAAGATCTTCTAAGACGAAAGCTTAGAATAAAGGATAATTAAGTGTTGTATAGAAATAGTACATCATCCACAGGAATTATTTTCAATCTATGAATAATTTTAAATATTCTGAGAAGGGATGATGTTTATGAAGTGGGGAAAATATCTTTCTGGGATTTTATTAGCCATTTTAGTTTTAAGCAGTATGTCAATAGCTCCAGCCTCAGTTGAGGCCAGTTCATCAAATTCAACGACGAAGGATACTGCTACGTCACTTTCACTTAATACGACTCAAGCGCTAGAACCTACTAGCACGATTGAAGCTGTATATGGCGAGACTCTTAAAGTGAACAATCATCGGATTACATTAACGTCTAATTTCAATGTGAACGGTGATCTCATGAGTTTCACTGATTCTTTAACGACAGCTGATCCAACAGATTTTTGGTTCTTTAACGTACCTACGGATAGAAGCATTCTGGCTCAGATCAAATCCAGTAATCCCAATTATAGATTTGACTTGTACTCGATTGATTGGAGCACGGGGACAGCAAGTCTGACAGGTTTTGGAGGAAAGGCCTCTGAACTGAAGTTTGCTACAGACTTAAAAGCAGGGGACTGGGGCCTGCGTGTTACTTCCACAGGAACGGTAGGTGAAAGCTATAGTATCCACATGAATGCGGCCTCACCAGCGGATACACCGATTAATGGTAAGACGGCCAAGCTAACATCCTACTCTAACAATTTGTTATATACGGTAATTGAGTATTCAAACGGAGATATTAAGGTGAATGGGACCCAAATTGCCAATACAACGGTGGCAAACCCGAATTTGGAATGGTCAAGAGAATTCAACTTCTCCAGTGGTGGGAGTTATTCTTCAAGGAGTCATAATGTATCAGATGTTCGGGTTAAAAGTATCACTACGCCTGTGAAGTATACGTCAAATTATGCAAGCTCGGATAATGCTGTTTTGATTGTTCTAAATGCAGATACGCTTTTTACCTATTTTGAATCTGCATATAGTTCAGGCAATCCACCGTATCACAGTTCCTCTTTTGTTGACACCAGTGGCAGAACTACGCCGAGACGTCTAGATTTTATTGATATGGCTGGAGATCCAGACATTCTTGTGTATGATCTAGATAAAAAGAAAGTAATTGATTTTGTAAGTAACTTAAATTACTACTATGCAAAAGGAATCGAGCCCCAGCCAACGGTAGTTTACTATAACTAACGTCGTAGAAAAAATTAAATTTATTTTAGTAGTTTCAAACATTCACAAAGAGTTTATTATACAAGTATAATAAACTCTTTTGCCTACTATACCATTCCAATCTATAGGAATAGAAGGCTTTGTCAATATAAAATTGGAATAACTATGTATGAAAACATTATCAATTCCAATTGACAATGGATAACTTTGGGTGGTATAGTCAAAAATGTGGGCGAGAGCTTCACTTCATTTGATGACGAAGGGAATGTTAGTGCATGCAAGGTAAAGTAAAATGGTTCAACGCAGAAAAAGGTTATGGTTTCATCGAAACGGCTGACGGCGGCGACGTATTTGTACATTTTTCCGCAATTCAAACAGAAGGCTTCAAAACACTTGAAGAAGGACAAGACGTGGAGTTCGACATCGTCGAAGGCGCACGTGGACCACAAGCCGCTAACGTAACCAAATTATAATCATCCCCGGCATAGCCGACCTACATAATTGGTAAGATGGTTAGCAATGGATAACGCGCTAGCAACTGCCCTGGAATATATTCCAGGGCTTTTTTATGTTTTCTACATACATAAAAGAGCCCCTTACACGGGTAAGGGGCTCAACGTAACAGAACCTTTACTCTAGAAAACCGTCAAAGTCAGCCATCTCCACAAAAATGGTATTGGAGGAGGCAGATTGTTTCTCTACGCGTCCGTCTGGATAACGGAATTGATAGCGCAGGATGGCCTGGGCGATCAAGTACGCGCGGAGTGCAGATTCGATATCGAAGGAGAAGACGATGACGGCTTTATGGTCAGGATCAAGCTGGCCTAACGGGATACCTTGGAGCAGATTAGGATGCGGAATTGGCACAGAGTTCACGGTGACGGTTCTCAGTACAAGGAAATCTTCGGCTGAGAATGGTGCTGTGAGCAATAGCTCCTCCAGCGGAGTGTTGCCGATGTTTTCCACCTGGACGGTGAAGGACAGGGTATCTTCTTGCCCGACACGCAGAGCGCTGGAGCTAAGTGTAAGTTTAGGGATGGCTGCGATGACGGCCACGCCTACAGTGTTGGTTTGGGCGGTTTCCTGCAGGGTCTCTCCACCACTACGACGTGAGGTATATTCGATGGTGGCCTGGTTGCTGAATGTTCCATCTGCAGGTGCTTCACGAATTTGTGCCTGGAGCGTAAGGGTGAGCGTCTCTCCTGGTGCAATATCCGGGAGTGTGATACCAGTGCCAGGATTAGCGCCTGGCTGTGCTTTCTCTTGGATAGTCAGGCTGTTGGGCACATAAACAAGTCCATGCGGCAACGGATCCGTGAACAACGGATACTGCGCCGAGATTCCCCCCTTATTTGTGATCTGAATGGTGAAGGTCAGTGTGTCTCCTACAGAGGCGTCATGGGTGTTCACCTGTTTCACTAATTCGAGCAGTGGGAATACCACTGGGACTGTCACGGTATTGGTAGTCAATGTGCCTGGTACGATTCTTCCTCCAGGTAATGTAAACGAGTAGGTAAAGGCAGCTTGATTTACGATGTAGCCGGATGGAGGTGTCTCGAATACGGTTACTTGATAAGTCAGGGTCAATGACTGACCGGCTTCTACAGATCCAAGACTAACTCCGGCGGCAGGATCGGCTTCTGCCAACGATTGACCGTTCAACTGAAGGCTACCAGGAATGTATAGGGTCCCGGCAGGGATGAAATTTTGCAGAATAACTTCTGAAGCAATGTTGCCAAAGTTATTGAGCAGTACCGTGTAGGTCAGGGTTTCTCCTGCTAGGGCCTCCTTATTTTCTGTGGAGATGTTTGCGGCAAGCTGCGGATCGAAAACAGCTATAGTCACGGTATTGCTGGTGACCTCGCTCGCACCACCACTATCAGCATACTGAAGCCGCACGTTATTATTTAGACGTCCTCCGATCGGCAGAGATTGAACATTTACGGTGTAGGATACGTTAATTGTCTGTCCCGCCTGTAAGCTGCCGATAAAGAGTGGTTCACCCGGCTTGCTGGAGGCAGATGAAGAACCGTTAATTTTCAAGCTGTCCGGGCTTATGAGGGTGCCACTTGGTACGTAATCGGCTAATACGATGTCGGTAACGACGGAACCTCCATCATTAACAAGGGTCAGCTGATAAGGCACAGCATCACCCAATGCGACAGTAGATACCGTCGTGTGCAGCACAGCTGACAAGGCTCCTTGATCGGCAGCGGCTACTTTAACCGAGACGGAAGGCGAAGTCGTTTGCTGATCTAGGCTCCGTCCATCTGGTAACTGGTAGGAGTAAGTCAGCGAAGCTTGATTCTCTAGTAAGCCCGACTCAGGGACACGAACGACAAGTGCGGAGAAGACAGTAGTCGTTTTTTCTCCTGGTGCAATAGCGCCTAGAGTAATACCTTGTTCTGGACTGGCACCATATTGAGCAACTCCATTAACCGAAACAGAGCCGGGAACAAAGGAGAGATCAGGTGGCAATAAGTCAGCCAACAAGCCGAAGGCCCCAATATTTCCGGTGTTTTCCGCGATGATGGAATAGGTGACGCTTTGACCCGGATGTGCGATCTCTGTATTGGTTAATTTCGTAAGGTTCACTACAGGCTGGAGTATAGCAACCGTCACAGGATTGGACAAAATGGCACTTGATTCTTCACCATTTGTGAGCAACAAGCGGGCCTGGTTGGTACGCGGTCCCGGCTGTTCGGTAGCTGCGATACGGACTTCAAAGGATATAAGGGTCTTAGTATTCGCTTCTAATGAAGGCAACGGTATGCCATCACTAGGATCGATTCCAGCCACGGTAGACCCGTTAATCTGAACTGAGTCTGTAATAAACTCGATATCCTCTGGCAATGTATCCAGGAAACGGGCATTTTGTACGGTGTCCGCATCCTCGTTATGAATCACGAGTTCATACGTCAGGGTATCGCCAGTAGTGGCGAAAGGTGAGCTTACGCTTTTACTTAAGGTGATATCTAGCGGTGACACGGCAACCTCAACGATGTTGGATAAATGGAATCCGCCAGCCTCTCGGCCATCTGGAGCATTAAAGCGATAGCCTACCTCAGCCTGATCTACCAGTAGTACAGCTGTAGGGATGGAGGATACCAGCACTTGGAAAGTAACGGTTGCCGATTGTCCTGGTGCTATAGCTGGAGTCGGGATGCCGGAAACTGGGCTTGCACCAGGAGCAGCGATGCCGTTAATCGACACTGTATTTGGAAGGAATACGGAGCCGTCTGGAATATTGTCACTTACCGTAGTCGAGGCAGCAATGTTTCCGGTGTTGGATACGACAATGGTGTAGGTGATGATGTCCCCTATGGTGGCATTGTTGGTACTGCTTGTTTTGACTGCTGTCAGGATCGGCTGGAAGACTGGAATAGTTACCACATTAGATATTGAGCTGCCAGTAAATGCCCCGCTGGTAAAGCTAACTGATGCCTGATTGGTAAATTGTGCAGGTGCGGGTAAGAAATCAACTCGAACCTGGAATGTAACGGTAGTAACGGCTCCAGGAGTGAGTGTACCGATGGCAATTCCAAATCCCGGATTTCTATCAGGGAAGGAGGTTCCGTTTATAGTAACACTGCCATTCACAAAGGAGCTTCCCGCTGCAATGACATCTGAAACCACTATATTATTGGCGGTACTGATTCCATTGTTGGAGACAGCCAAGGTATAGGTGATGATATCGCCGACAATGGCGTCTGTAGCTGCTGTTCCTTTGACAATGCTCACATCTGGCGAAGATACAGAGATACTAACTGTGTTGGATACAACTGATCCTGATACGGTTCTGCCATCCGGCGGTTGGAAAGTGAATGAGCCTGATGCTTGATCGACCAGTACCTGTGGATTAGGCAGAGCATTGATAACGGTTTGGAAAGTTACGGATACCGTTCCGCCCGGCAGCACAGATCCAACCGGGACGCCCGTTTCGATGGACACACCAGGTTGTGGACTGCCAGCGATACTGACACTGTTGGCAAGGAATGATGATCCGGCGGGGATATTATCACTGATCGTAAGGGCAGCTGCAATATTACCGTTATTCACAGCTGTAATCGTATAGGTTAGTGTATCGCCGACGGAGGCGTTAACAGTGCTGGATGCTTTAGTAAGTGTAATTAACGGCTGGAACACAGGGACGATGAGTGGATCGGAAAAGGCAGTGCCGGTGAACGTTCCGCTGGTAAATGTGACGGATGCAATATCAGTGAGCAGTGGTGGTTGCGGCAAGCTTTGGACAGAAGTTTGGAAACTCACGATAAATGTATTTCCAGGTGCGACGTTTCCAATGACAATTCCAGCAATGGGCGAGGCGTTAGGGAAAGGTACCCCGTCGATAAGGACACTACCCGGAACGAAGGAAGTACCTGCTGGGATTGTATCGGTTACAACGGTATCTGTAACGGAATCCACACCGCTATTCGTAATACTCAGTGTATATCTGATCGTATCTCCAACTACAGCGGCTGCCAGACTGGATGTTTTAGTCACCTGAATATTAGGTGCAGACACAGCGACATTAACTGTATTGGATGTGACAGTACCGCTCAGCACTCTACCATCCGGTGGTGAGTACGTAAAGTTCACTTGCCCTTGGTCGGTCAGTATAGGCGGAGTTGGCAGAGACGAGACGATGGTTTGGAAACTTACTGTGATACTGCCTGAAGGGGCCAGTGATCCGAGTGTTATGCCTGTAACTGGCGAAGCTCCTGGCACCAGGATGCCGTTAACGACTACGCTGTTAGGCAATAGTTCAGAACCTACAGGAATGTTATCCGACAGAACAGGTAAAACGGCGATATTTCCAGTATTGGTTAACGTCAAGGTGTAGACCAAGGTCGATCCGATCTGTGTGTTGATGGTATTAGCGGTTTTGGTCAGACCGATGATCGGCTGATAAACGGGCAAGGTCACCGGATCGGATTGCGAAGACGAGGTCAACGCGCCTGAAGTAAAGCTGACAGTCGCTTGGTTGGTTATTTGCGGCGGCTGAGGCAGACTGGCAACGGAGACTTGGAATGTAACGGCTGCTGAGCCACCCACTGCAATGGTGCCTACAGGGATGCCTGAGCTTGGTGACGCAGCAGGTACAGATGTGCCATTCACGGTCACACTGCCGGGGATAAAGCTGGTGCCTGGCGGCAGTGGATCAGATACGACGGTATTCACGACTGGGCTGATTCCGTTATTCGTGGCGATCACGGTATAAGTAATGGTATCTCCGACTACGGCATCTGTAGCGGAGGCTGTCTTGATAACGTCCACATCCGGCGAAGAGACGGAGACGGTCACGGCCGGAGATACTGCACTTCCGGTCAGGACACGGCCATCTGGTGGCTGATAACTGAAAGCAGCGGTCGCCTGATTGACCAGTGTACCCGACGCGGGCAGTGAGGTAATAACTGCCTGGAAGGTCAGTGCGACGGTCGTAGCGGCGCCTATAATACCTAAGGGAATCCCGACGGTTGGATCTGAGCCAGGTGCGGCAGTGCCGTTGATCACTACACTATTAGGGATAAAGGCAGCCCCGGCTGGAATCGGATCAGTAAGGACGGTATCTGCGCCGATGTTACCAGAGTTAGTAACAGAGAATGTATAGGTTATAGTATCTCCAACCGTAGCTCTTCCCGTTCCTGCACTTTTTGATACAGTGACGATAGGTTGGTACACAGGGATGGTAACAGGGTTGGACACAGAAAATCCATTAAATGCACCTGAAGTAAAGCTGACGGTCGCTTCATTGGTGATGGACGCTGGTGACGGCAGCGATTGTACGCTAAGCAAGAAGCGAATAGTGGCTCCGCCACCGGCTCCAAGCGTCCCGACAGGAATGCCATTTTGCGGGTTGGCTGTAACAACAGGAGTACCATTGATTGTAACGCTGCCCGGTACAAAGGCGGTTCCGAAAGGAATGGTATCTGTGACGATTACGCCAGTAACAGGATCGAGTCCGTTATTGAACGCAGTTATGACGTAGGGAACCGAATCACCTACGACAGCGACTGCCACATCAGCAGCCTTCGTGACTGTAACATTCGGTGATGAGACCGGAATGGATACGGGCAAGGCTGCACCGCTGCCGGTCAACGTTCGTCCATCCGGCAGTTGGAACGTGTAGTTCACAGTGGCTTGGTTGGTTAGTATAGAGCCAGATGGTACCGATATGACCACGGCACTAAATGAGACGGTTACCGTCGCACCTGGGGCGACCGAGCCGATATTAATGCCTGTAATCGGGTCTGCCCCGGGAATAGGCGCACCGTTGACCAACACGCTATTTTGATTCAGGCTAAGCGAGCTGGATAACAGATCCAGCACGACTGTCTCTGCGGGCGCATTGCCTGTATTCGTGACAGTGATGACAAAACCAAGCGTATTCCCTACGGTTGCACGATCTGCGCTCAAAGTATTGGTCACATTCAAAATCGGCTGAAATACAGGCAGATTGACTTGATTCGAGACGGATTGACCCGCGAAGGCCCCGGAATTAAAGGAGACTGTTGCCTGATCCGTTGACAAACCTGATGCTGGCAAGGAAGTTACTGTGGCCTGGAAGGTGACCGTTGCCGAGCTGGCAGCAGGGACAGTGCCTACAGACACGCCTGTGGCGATGTTGGCTCCCGGTATAGTGACACCGTTGACTTGTACGGAGTTAGGTACAAAAGTAGTGCCGTCGGCAATCGGGTCGATAAAGACCGTTCCTGTCACCGGTGTGATGCCATTGTTTGCTGCGGTAATGGTGTACGTAATGGTATCTCCAAAGGCTACAGACGTCTGATTGACTGTTTTGGTCACGGTCACATCTGGATTGGATACAGGAATAAACACCGGATTCGATTGGACGCTTCCGTTTAATGTTCGACCGTCAGGCGGCTGGAAAGTGAATGTGGCCGAACCTTGATTTAACAGGCCCAAGCCCGCAGGGACAGCATTAATGACCACTTGAAAGGTTAGAGCGACAGAGGCTCCTGCTGCAATATTTCCGACCACCACACCCGTTTGGGGGTTAGCCCCGGCAACAGGTAAACCATTTACGGTGACGCTGTTGGGTATAAAGGAGGAGCCTGATGGAATGGCATCGGTAAAGGTAGCTGTTGCTGCTAAATTACCTGTATTTTGGGCGGTCAGTGTATAGACTACGGTATCGCCTACGGTTGCTTGACTCATATTAGCAGTTTTAACGAGATTGATAATAGGTTGGTAAACGGGAACGACAACGGTATTGGAGAGTGATGTGAAATTCAGTGTGCCGCTGGTAAAAGAAACCGTGGCCTGATCACTAAGCTGGGGTGGCTCAGGCAGGCTGTTAACAGACACGGAGAAAGTGACCGTTGCTGACGCCCCGGCTGCGATAGAACCGACTGGAATCCCGGTCACGGGGCTGGCTGACGGCAGCGTTGTTCCATTTACGATAACGGAGCCAGGAACAAAAGAGGAGCCTGTCGGAATGGTATCAGTCACGCGGACATCTGTTACGATTGCGATCCCACTATTGGTAGCTGTAATCGTATAGGTTATCGTATCACCGGGAACGGCATCAGTTGCCGAGGTGCTTTTACTGACCTGCACATTGGGCGATGAAACAGGAATTGTGACGATATTGGACGAAACATTGCCGTTAACAATCCGACCATCCGGCGGTTGAAAGGAAAAGCTGATATTCGCCTGGTCGGTGAGTTGGGGAGGTAAAGGCACGGAAGTAATCACCACCTGAAAAGTTGTTTGAGTTGTAGCTCCAGGTGTAATGGAGCCAATAGACAGACCTGTTGCGGGACTGGCGCCCGGAGCAGGTGTACCGTTAACGACCACGCTGTTCGGCACAAGTGCCGAGCCTGTGGGGATGTTGTCTGTCAATATGGCAGCAGCAGCTATGTTGCCATTGTTGGTTACTGCCACAGAATACGTGACGATATCGCCAACCGTTGCCCGTATGGGATCAGCAATTTTACTTACAGTTAGCACTGGGGCATTGACGGCTACCGTCACCGGGTTAGAAACTGAAACACCTGAAAAAGCGCCGCTGGTATAGCTGACACGCGCTTGATTGTTGAGCTGCGGTGGGCTCGGCAATGGAGAGGATACCGTGACCCTGAACGTGATCGTAGCCCCTCCTCCTGGGGCAATATTCCCAACCGGGATACCTAATGACGGATCTCCGCCAGCCACTGCAATGCCATTCACTGTTACGCTGCCCGCAGTGAATTGGGAGCCGAGCGGGATCGGATCGGAAACAACCACATTGTTCACTGCCTGGATACCGTTGTTGAGTACTGTCAGCGTGTATAACACTGAATCGCCTGGAATGGCAGTGAAACGGTCTGCGGTCTTTGAAATGGATACATTTGGCGCAGACACAGGAATGGATAACACGTTGGACGATGTGCTTTCTGTGCGTACCCGCCCATCAGGCAGCGTAAAGGAAATGGCGGCAGTGGCCTGGTCAGTTAGCACAGATGGCGTTGGAAGAGAAGCCACTACAGTTTGAAATGTCAGTGTGATTGGGCTTTGCGGTGACACGGTTCCGATGAAAATACCTGCTGCTGGACTGGCTCCAGGCTGACTAACACCATTAATTACCACGCTATTCTCTATAAAAGTAGACCCGGAAGGAATAGCATCAGTCAGCGTGACAGAAGCATTATAGTTGCCGCTATTCGTGACCGACAAGGTATACAAAATCGTGTCGCCAATCGTAGCTGCTGTTGTATTTGCAGATTTGGCGACGCTGATACGCGGCTGATAAACGGGCACAGCAACCGTATTCGTCTGAGAGGTTCCGGTAAAGGTGCCACTGGTGAAACTGACACTGGCCGTGTTTTGCAGCGGTTGTACGGACGGGACGGCATTGACCAGCACGGCATAGGACACTAGAACAGATGCGCCTGCACTGATGTTGCCAACAGGAATACCGCTTCTGGGGTCAGCAGTGCTCACGGGTGAACCGCCAATAGTTACGCTTCCGGGTACAAATGACACACTGCTAGGGAGCGGATCGATAATCACGGCGTTGGTAATGGGATCAATTCCGTTATTAACTGCGTTTACACTGTAGGTCAGCGTTTCGCCTACACTAACGGATGTGAATCCGGCAGACTTGGTTACTGCTACGTTGGGAAGCGATATGGATACGGACACGATATTTGAAAGAAGTGTGCCCAACAGGGTTCTCCCGTCTTGCAATTGATAGGAATACTGGAGCTGCCCCTGATCGTTTAATCCACCTCCGGGTGGTAGAGAGTCTACTGTGGTGCGAAACGAGACTGTGATTTGTGCCCCAGGACTCACTGTGCCTACTGGAATTCCGGTATTGGGGTTGGCACCTGGAACTGAAGACCCGCCAACAATGACGCTACCTGGAATAAAGGTGGAGCCTGTCGGTACAGTTTCCGTTAAGGTCGTATTTAACACGGCTGTACCGGTGTTGGCGATGAGAAATGAATAAGTAATCGTCCCACCGACGCTGGCACGGTTGGAGCTCGCGCTTTTGGTAATCGTCGGCGCTGCAATCACGACAGGTATAGCTACAAGATTGGACAACGATGATCCGGTAAAAGCACCGGAGGTGAAGCTGACGATCGCGCGATTGTTGATTTGCGCGGGAGAAGGCAATGAATTAATGGCTGCTCGAAATACAATCGTTACCGATGCGCCTGGAGCTAAAGTGCCAATTGGAATCCCGGTTACAGGCGAAGCTGTCGTAGCTGGTGTCCCGTTTATGGTGACGCTTCCGGGTACGAAGGCAACTCCACTAGGTAGCGGATCAGTTACCACGACATTGGTCACATTTGCAATGCCGTTGTTTGTGGCGGTTATCGTAAACTGAACGGTTTCGCCAACAGCAGCAGCTGCTAGGGAAGAGGCTTTGGTCACGGTCACATTCGGCGAGGATACAGGAATGGTGAGCGTGTTGGATGTGCCGTTTCCATTCAATACACGTCCGTCAGGTGGCGTAAAGGTGTACGTGTAAGTCGCCTGATCTGTCAAGTTGCCAGAGGCAGGAACGGCATTGACGAGGGTCTGGAAGGTCACCGGTATAGTAGACCCCGTATTAATCGTTCCTACTGAAAAGCCAGCAGCAGGATTGGCAGCAGGCACGGAAGAACCGCCAATGGTCACACTGCCCGGAACAAAGGATGAGCCCGCCGGGATGCTCTCTGTAAAGTTGAGATTCGCAGCAATGCTACCCGTGTTGGATATTTGAAACGTGTACGTAATGGTGTCTCCTACTGTAGCAGCCGATGTATTGGCACTTTTAACAATCCCAATAACGGGTTGATAGATCGGTGTACTCGCAGTATTGGAAGGAACATTACCAGAAATGACAGGACCGCCCGGAACAGTCTGAAAAGAAAAAGATGCTGATGCCTGATTTCCTAGCTGCGCATTGGCTGGCAATGAGGTGACTGTTGCTCGGAATGTAATGGTTACCGTGGAAGAAGGAGCTACGCTGCCCACTGTAATACCTGTTGCAGGATTGGTTGTGGGCTGGGCAGTGCCCGCGACAATAACGCTGCCGGGTACAAAGGTAGCTCCGGCTGGTATGGTATCGGTAAGTACTGTGTTAGACGCGCTGACAAGCCCCGTATTTGAAATGTTAACCGTGTAAGTAACTGTATCGCCAATTACCAACCCCGTAGAGCTAGCAGTTTTGGTTAGGGTCACCAGCGGAGCATTGATATCAATTTGAATGGCATTGGCATTAACGGTATAAATATCGCCATTAGTGGTTAGTTGAAGGACACCACTGGTTTGGCTGTTTAGCAGCGTGGAGGAGATATCGACGTTGGTAATGTCCCAGCCTTGCCGTCCACCCGTAACCTGCGTGCCAGGTGTCCCATTCACGGCATTCGTTGTGCCGAAGGTCCCTGTCGTGACGAGTGTGCCGTCATCCCCGTTAATTTGCGACGCAAAAAAATTAGTCGAAAAATTGTTGGGCCCAGACAGCGCAGTTAAGCTGGATGTAGTAGGTCCAAACAACGCACGATCACCGGTGATATCCACGTCACCCTCTTGGGCGCTAATCAACGCCCTGCCGCGCAAAGTCCCCTGTACTGGTGTAGCAAACCCGCTCACTACTACGTTGACCGAGCCAGTAGCGCTGCTGACCCCCTCACCACCTACACGCAGCGATAGATTACGGAAGGGGAGAGACGGGTTATTGTACACCACTGCCAGCGTCCATCCAGCGTGGTTGGTGTTGGTAGAATCGGGGACCGTAATGGTGCCCGTCACATTTCCGACCGTATACGCTCCTGCGCCGCCTTGAATGACCAGATTTGTTACATTTGCGGTTCTTACATAGGTACTGAGGCTGGTGACGTTGACCGATGTTGCAGATTCAGGACTGACTGTAGTAGATAAAGCAGGGGTCTGAAATGTGACTGGGTTGCTGGCGCTGGACAATACATTGGTACTACCGTTGGCATAGCTTCCTCCCCAAATAAGCTCAGCATACAGCACTGTACTGCCCGCAGGGAGCACAAGGAATGCTGTCGATGAGTTACTGGCAAAGGCAGAAGTCGTGCCGAATGGATATGTGCCGAAGCGTGAGGCTGTATTGGTTGTGATGAAAGCGCCGATGCTGGTCGCAGTACCCGGCACCCCTACCGAAGTAGAACGTGCCAGCCCGAGCGTATTCCCTATAAAGGTAATAGCCCCGGTCTGGTTCGTTGCATAACGCTGAATAAAAGCCATGGATTAACTTCCTACTTTCCATCTCTTCCCAATTAGATACTTCAGAGATTTTTGAAGGGGAAGAGCCAGCTAGGCTGGGTGTAATGATCCTTTCGTATAAATTGCCTATATGATAACCAGGCCTTGCTTACAGCATAAGCCCCTATATCTGATTAGCCTGATAAAGCCACCCTCCCTCTTTAATAAAATAGATTGGCATGAACTCGAAAACAGTGGATCTGTCACAACACCAGCGGACCGGCTTTTTGAATATCTCTTCATTATTCACATATGTATGCGAGCTAAATTTAATCATGACCCTTTTCAAAGATTAGCGTTATCGGAAGCATTTTATCGAATTATAAAGAATTTTGTAAAAAACCGTCGAAATGTTGATAGGTTTTTTTACTTGGCGTTAACATATGTGTTATACTGAAGAGGCAAAGGAGGCGTGCCCTATGAACTTAACAGTACGAGGTCAACAGATCGAGGTTACCGACGCTTTGAAGGACTACGTTGATAAGAAATTCAGCAGACTTGAGAAGTATTTCGATGCACCCCCGACGTCTGATGGAAGTGTAACGTTAAGCACAACCAGAGATTTGCACACTGTAGAAGTAACCATTCCTTTGCCGGGGCTTGTACTCCGTGCCGAAGATGAAAGCGATGACATGTATGCGTCCATTGATGCCGTGGTAGACAAGCTTGAACGGCAAATTCGCAAGCACAAAACCAAGCTTAACCGAAAATTCCGGCAGGAAGGCAGTTTGAAAACTCTTTTTGTGGAAGATCCGGCTGGTGGTGTGGCTGTTGCTGAAGATGAGGATGCAGAATTGGATGAGCTGGAAGTCGTCCGCACCAAGCGTTTCTTATTGAAACCTATGGATGTGGAAGAAGCTATTCTTCAAATGAACATGGTTGGACATAATTTCTTCGTATTTGCTAATATTGATAACGAAGAAGTTAACGTAGTTTACAAACGCAATGATGGTAAATACGGTCTGATCGAACGGGAATAGCCTGAGAAGCAGAAACTTATCACATTTTAAAATGAATAGTACGTTTTCGATTGAATATGCTTCATGGATATTAGCAAAATGATCATAACACGAGCCTTATCCTTGCGAACCTGGCGGGATAGGGCTCTTTTATATGTTTATTGTAAACAGGAATGGAAATTTCAACTTGAATAAGTGTAACCAATTGTGTATTTCGTGCGTCAATTGTTTTGGTATCTTTAACCGGATGCAAATCTAGAGGCTGCTTGTGTTGCGGCATGTCCTACAAACTGTTACAATTTATGCAAAGAACATCGCACGATGGGCTGGTATAGCCGGGCCTGTCAAACATATCGGGAATCAATTTCATCATGGACCCTTTCTTATTGTGAAATTGATTCTATTAATTGTTTTGCGCGAAAGGGGTAAACCATGCTAGGAATTGTCAAAAAAATTTTTGGAGATACGAATGAACGTGACGTCAAACGTTTAATGAAGACGGTTGAACTGATCAATAAAATAGAGCCTGATTTTGAGAAGCTCTCGGATGAGGAACTGAAAGCGAAGACGGCGGAGTTTAGAGAGCGGATTGAACAAGGTGCTACCGCTGAAGAAGTGCTGCCGGAAGCTTTTGCAACGGTTCGTGAAGCGTCCAAGCGGGTGCTGGGCAAACGTCACTATGACGTACAGATGCTCGGTGGTATTGCGTTGCACGAAGGAAAAATCGCCGAAATGAAAACTGGTGAAGGTAAAACACTGGTGGGAACACTGCCGGTTTATTTGAACGCTCTGTTGGGCAAAGGTGTGCACGTGGTTACAGTCAATGACTATCTGGCACAACGCGACAGCGGAGAAATGGGACAGATCTACAATTTCCTGGGAATGACCGTAGGTCTGAACCTGGCGAATATGGATCATGCCGCTAAACAGGAAGCTTATGCTTGTGATATTACGTATGGCACAAACAATGAGTTCGGGTTCGATTATCTGCGCGACAATATGGTGCTTTACAAAGAACAGATGGTACAGCGTCCGTTGTACTTCTGTATCATTGATGAAGTGGATTCTATTCTCGTCGATGAAGCCCGGACACCATTGATTATTTCAGGACAAGCTCAAAAATCGACCGAGCTGTATTTTGCGGCTGATCGTTTTGTAAAGAGCCTGAATGTTGAAGAGGACTACACGCTGGATATTAAGGTGAAGTCAGTTGCTTTGACCGAAAACGGCGTATCCAAGGCTGAAAATTTCTTTGGTCTTGAAAACCTGTACGATCAGGAAAGTGTTACAATCAATCACCACATCGTACAAGCCTTGAAAGCTAACGCTATTATGCGTTTGGATGTGGACTATGTCGTGGCTGACGGTGAAGTCCTGATTGTCGATGAGTTTACAGGTCGTCTGATGGCTGGTCGTCGTTACAGTGATGGTTTGCACCAAGCTATTGAAGCGAAGGAAAACATCATTGTCCAAAATGAAAGCATGACACTGGCGACAATTACATTTCAAAACTATTTCCGTATGTACCGCAAATTGGCGGGGATGACGGGTACAGCTAAAACTGAAGAAGAAGAATTCAAAAAAATCTACGGTCTGGAAGTGCTCCAAATTCCGACGAACAAGCCTAACCAGCGTGTAGATATGCCTGACGTAGTGTACAAGAGCGTGAAGGGTAAATTCCATGCTGTAGTAGACGAAATTCTGGAGCGTAACAAAAAGAACCAGCCGATATTGGTAGGTACGGTTTCTATTGAAAACTCGGAGCTTCTTTCTGAAATGTTGAAACGCAAAGGTGTTCGTCACAAAGTGCTTAACGCCAAGTATCATGCGGAAGAAGCTGAGATTATTTCCCGTGCGGGTGAAGCTGGCGCGGTTACCATCGCTACTAACATGGCTGGTCGTGGTACTGACATCGTACTGGGCGAAGGCGTTGCAGAACTCGGTGGTTTGCACATCATCGGTACAGAACGTCATGAATCCCGTCGTATTGATAATCAGCTTCGCGGACGTGCAGGGCGTCAGGGTGATCCGGGCTCCACGCAGTTTTACTTATCGCTGGGCGATGAGTTAATGAAGCGTTTTGGTGCAGACAACGTACTGAATATGATGGAACGCTTGGGCTTCGAAGAAGATCAACCTATCGAGAGCCGTATGATTTCACGTGCTATCGAATCAGCTCAAAAACGTGTCGAAGGGAATAACTTTGATCAGCGTAAAGTCGTTCTTCAATATGATGACGTGATGAATCAGCAGCGTGCTATTATTTACAAACAACGCCGTGAGGTGCTGGAGTCAGAGAACATCAAGGAAATTGTGTTCGACATGATCAAACCTGTCATTGAGCGTGTAGTGGAAGCTCACTGTGGTGATGATATCCCTGAAAACTGGGAACTGGAAGAAGTCGCAGAGTATGTGAACAACAACCTGCTTGAGGAAAATACACTTTCGCGTGACGATCTGTGGGGTAAGGAAAAAGAAGAGATGGTCGATATGATCTTCGAGAAAGTTACCAACAGATACCACAGCCGTGAAGAGATGATCGGCGAAGAAATGGTACGTGAGTTCGAGAAGGTTATCGTACTGCGTGCAGTTGACAGCAAATGGATGGATCATATTGATGCTATGGATCAATTGCGTCAAGGTATTCACTTGCGTGCTTACGGCGGTACCGATCCTCTGCGCGAGTATCAATTTGAAGGCTTCGAAATGTTCCATGCTATGATTGCTAGCATCCAAGAGGAAGTAGCGACATACATCATGAAAGCACAAATCGAATCCAACCAAGAGCGTCAGGCTGTCATCGACGAAGACAAAATCTCGACGAGTGGCGAACCTGCGGCTCCCAAAAAGAAATCCGCTCCTTCGCGTCCGCGTAGAAAATAACGGATTGAAATTAAGGGATAGATCTTGATATACACTATCCTCTGCAATGCATATAATGGCAGGCGGCAGTTCAACCACTGACCGTCGGCCATTTTGTGCCATCAGGGGACGACACAGATATATTCAATATAGCTCTTCTGTAAGATGGTCAGGTTGAATATGGCTATGACTGTGCTCTCCTAGTTTTTTTAAAACAATTATGACAAATAAGCAAGTCTCTGCTTATTTGTCAGTCAATTCCGCAGTTGATCTGGCTCACATACCAGAGCCTGTTATGTAAAAGCAGTTTGACTTTACGGCGGTCGGGAGCAAAGCGGAGGATTTGAATCTGGAGAAGCTTCAGCGATCGTAAGATCAAATCATTCGCGCAGCGCCTACCCACCAGCCGTAACTCATAACGCTTTTACTCCCCCTAACCCTATATTAAAAGGAGAATGACATCATGATTGATCCAAGTGTAAAACATGATTTACGAGAAATAGGCAAGAAACTAACAAACCTTAGGGGGTCTCTTTGACTTAGATCTCAAACAGGAAATGATCGCGAATTTTGAGGAAAAGATGGCAGCCCCTGATTTTTGGGATGATAACGAAAAGGCCCAAGGCGTAATTGCTGAGATGAATGCTGTGAAGTCTTCTGTGGACAGCTATGAACAGTTACGTCAGGAATATGAAGACGCAGGCATGATGGTTGAACTGGCTGAAGAGGAAGGCGATGAAGCGCTGGTTGGAGAAGTTGAAAACAGTATCAAATCCCTGTTGAGCAAGCTGGAAGAATTTGAGCTGCAATTGCTTTTGAATCAGCCCTATGACAAGCTAAATGCTATTCTGGAGCTGCACCCGGGGGCAGGTGGTACCGAGTCCCAGGATTGGGGTCAAATGCTGCTGCGTATGTATACACGCTGGGGAGAAAAACGAGGCTTCAAGGTGGAGACCCTGGATTATTTGGCAGGTGATGAAGCAGGGATTAAGAGTGTAACCCTGTTGATCAAAGGCTACAATGCCTACGGTTATCTCAAGGCGGAGAAAGGTGTACATCGGCTTGTTCGCATCTCTCCATTTGATTCCTCCGGTCGTCGACATACATCGTTCGTGTCTTGTGATGTAGTACCGGAAATTGCGGATGATGTGGATATTGAGATCCGCACGGAAGATCTTAAAATTGATACGTACCGGGCCAGCGGTGCAGGTGGTCAGCATATTAATACGACCGACTCGGCTGTTCGGATTACGCATTTGCCTACCGGTATTGTCGTGACTTGCCAAAATGAGCGTTCCCAGATTAAAAACCGTGAACGTGCAATGACGATGCTTCGTTCCAAGCTCTATGAACGCAAGATCGAAGAACAACAGCAGCAATTGGACGAAATCCGTGGTGAACAGTCCGACATTGCATGGGGCAGCCAAATTCGCTCCTATGTGTTCCATCCATATAGCATGGTTAAGGATCACCGTACCAGCGTGGAAACTGGCAATGTAGGGGCTGTGATGGATGGCGATCTCGATCCGTTCATCGATGGTTACCTGCGCAGCCAAATTAAGCTGGACGCAGAATAATTGCCTGTATGTTTTCCTACAGAACCGCAGTCTACGTGCCTGCGGCCTGTAGGAATTTTTGTGTGACGGTATTTTTATTAAAGGAGAACGTGAATGATGTCTCAATTGAACCCTCCCACTGCCCGCCGAAGAAGGCGTAAGCCTCTGATTGCCGCCAGTGGACCAGCGCGTAACGTAACCGATGTTTTGCTAATTATACTTGGCTCCTTTATTACAGCGCTGACCTTTAACATGTTCTTGCTGCCCAACCGGATTGCATCCGGGGGTGTATCTGGCTTGTCTATCCTGGGAGAGGAGCTATTTGGCCTGGAACCGGCCTATACGCAGTGGGGAATGAATATTCCGTTATTTATAGCAGGAGTACTGCTATTAGGAAAAAAGTATGGCTTGCGTTCCCTGCTAGGAAGCATCATGCTGCCACTATTCGTTTATGTGACGAAGGATTGGGCAGTCCCGACAACAAATCCGTTGCTGGCTTCGCTGTATGGTGGAATCGGAGTAGGATTGGGTTTGGGCACCGTGTTTCGGGGCAGAGGCTCGACGGGTGGACTGGCTATTTTGGCGCAGATTATTCAAAAGTATACCGGTTTTAGCCTTTCTCTTTGTGTCATGCTAATGGATGGCACAGTGATCACGCTAGCTGGTTTCGCCCTATCGCCGGAGCGAGCTTTGTATGCATTGATTGGCCTGTTTGTAACTGGCAAGGTCATTGATGCTGTAGAAATGGGATTAGGCTACTCCAAAGTGGCTTACATCATATCCAATCAAAAGGAAAAGATCACGCAAACTATTTTGCAGGATTTGGATCGGGGGTTGACAGAGCTTGCAGGACGGGGGGGTTACACAAACGAAGAACGTCCTGTACTTATGGTTGTAGTCGGGCAAAACGAGGTAACCCGCCTCAAAACACTCGTCCGCTTGGTAGACCCGGAAGCTTTTGTAATTATTAGTAATACACATGAGGTATTGGGTGAAGGGTTCAAAAGGGAAGGCTAGCATAATATGGTCTTCTGGACGCTTGCTCCTAACTGAATCAATGCAGAAGAGCCCACTGATGAGTGGGCTCTTATCTTTTCAGAACAGTTTCATTAAGTCCTTTTTGATAATAGATCAAGCCAATCTGCTGGTTGTCCTTGATTAAAATATGAGGTCGGGACTCCTTTTACTCCGGGTTTGACCATAAATAAACCGCCTGCTAGTGGCTGATCGGTATTATCGCCATCTTGAGCAGTTGTGATATACAATTCATCCAGATCTCTACCGCCAAAAGCACATGAAGTCACACAATTGACTGGGAGTGACACCTCAGCAATCACTTCCCCCTGAGCAGGATGGATACGAGAGACACGTTTACCGCCCCAGCGCGCGATCCACAACATCCCCTCTGCATCGATGGTCATGCCATCTGGATATCCTTCACTTTCATCCAATCTAGCTACTAGTTGCTTATTCATAATGGTGCCCTGTGTCACATCGTAATCGAAGGAGACCACTTCTAAGGTCGGAGTATCAATATAATACAGGGTACGGTGATCTGAGCTCCAGGCTAAGCCATTAGATGTGGAAGCTTTATCAACCAGTAAGGACAAATTTCCTTTTGTTCCTAGACTATACAATGCGCCTTGCCCGCGTTCGCCATTTAAACTCGTGGTTCCTGCCAAAAAACGTCCTGCAGGATCGCATTTACCATCATTAAATCGATTTCCTGGCCTACCTTCCTCAGGATCGTGGATCAATACTTTGGCTCCTGTCTCAATATCCAAACAGTATAGACCGCTGATCATAGCCACAATTACTTTATTTTCAAGATAAGGGACGACTGCGCTAATATGTTCGCCTACATCTATGGTACGATCTGTGCCTGTAGATGGATCGTAGATGTGCAATTGAAAGCCTTCAATATCGACCCAAAATAAACGTTGAGACTGGTGATCCCAACTAGGACCCTCGCCTAATTTGGCTTTAGCATCTATTACTATATTCGCTGTATAGGTTTCGATGTGTAACACCCCTAACTATAGGTTTATTTTGGTACATACTCACTCTTTATACCCTATTCAATGTTCAACGAATACATAAGTGCAGCAAATGGATAATCCGGATGAATACCAATATACAAGATAATATATAAAGGGAACGATCCCATTCTTTATGCAAAATAGCAGACCAAATTCACAGGGGGGTCTGTCTTTTTTGGTTTCTTCAATTATAGCCTGCACAGCTTGTCGGCCAAAAGAATGGGCAAGAGTGCATATTTATAATTTGGAGGAATAACATGACATGAGGTGTTGTATTTATATGAATAGAGTCGTATAATAATACATATTTCATAGGGACGGAATGGAGGAAGGTCTGTGAGCAGCAAGCTAAAGGTAGCAATTGTCGGTTCCACTGGGTATGGCGGAGTGGAGCTGATTCGATTTTTGGTTCATCATCCGCAGGTGGAGATTGTATCTGTTATTTCTTCATCCAGCGCGGGTGTTCCGATTAGTGATGGGTTTCCACATCTGACGGATATTGTGGTGCAGGATTTGGACGGTGTCGATATCCATGAAATTGCTGCCAAGGCTGATCTGGTTTTCACAGCTACGCCATCAGGCGTTAGCACCAAATTAGTGCCACAGCTTCTGGATGCCGGACTGAAGGTGATTGACCTTTCCGGGGACTTTAGGCTCCGAAGCGGGGAAGTGTATGAAGCATGGTACAAAAAGCCTGCGGCTTCACCTGAGTATCTCAAGCAAGCGGTATACGGACTCAGCGAGGTGTATGCAGAAAAGCTTGCTGGTGTTTCTTTCATTTCGAATCCAGGCTGCTATCCAACAGCAACACTATTAGGAATTATTCCTGCCTTGAAGGCGGATTGGATTGACCATCGGTCACTGATTGTGGATGCCAAATCCGGGGTATCCGGCTCCGGTCGCGGAACAAGTCTTGTTTCACATTATGCGGAGATGAATGAGAATTTTAAGGCTTATAAGGTGAATAAGCACCAACATATCCCTGAGATTGAACAGGTATTGGGTGATGTTGCGGGCGAGGACGTTACGATTACGTTTACGACACAACTTGTGCCTATGACGCGAGGAATTATGAGTACAATTTATGTCACGTTGAAAGGTGATCATACAGATCAGGATCTTATCGGGTTATACCGGGATTATTATAAAGGCCATCCTTTTGTCCGTGTACGTGGCGAAGGTATATGGCCGGCAACAAAGGAAGTATTTGGTTCAAACTACTGCGACATCGGTTTTGCAGCAGATGCCCGTACCGGGCGTCTTACGATTATTTCTGTCATTGATAATGTTGTGAAGGGTGCCGCTGGGCAGGCGATTCAGAATTTAAATTTGATGATGGGATGGGAGGAGAACCTCGGGCTGGGCTTCATACCGGTATATCCGTAAGTAGCACGTAAACGCAATAGGGACAGGGGAACGACAGCGGGCAGGCTTGAGAACGCAAGCGTCCAGCTGCCATTCATTCCTTATAATGCGGGCGAGGGCACATAATTATGGGCAAAGTAGGATTTACAGTAGTACATGGGGGCAACATCGTAACTCCGTGTGGCTTTACAGCCGGGGGATTGCACTGTGGATTGAAGAATACGAACCGCAACGATATCGGCGCGATTCGCTGTGAGGTAGAGGCGACAGCTGCTGCGGTGTATACCACTAATGTGTTTCAGGCTGCACCGCTGAAGGTGACCCGCGAGAGCCTGACAAACGGCCGATTGCAAGCGGTAGTAGTGAACAGCGGGAACGCCAATGCTTGTACGGGACAGCAAGGGGAGCAGGACGCTTACGCTATGCGTTCGGCCGCTGCTCGTGAACTGGGTGTGGCAGAGAGCGATGTAGCCGTTGCTTCGACTGGTGTAATTGGCGAGCATCTGAAAATGGACCGTGTGCTTGGCGGTATATCGTCATTACCTGAGCGGATGAGCGGGGCAAACGATGGGGCGGAGCAATTCAGCCAAGCCATTCTGACAACGGATTTGGTGAAAAAGGAAGCATGCGTGTCAGTTGAAGTGGACGGTGTGACTGTGCACATCGCCGGGGCGGCAAAGGGATCGGGTATGATTCATCCGAATATGGCAACCATGCTCGCTTTTATAACTTGTGATGCAGTCATCGGACAGACGGCCCTTCATCAACTATTAAAGCAGGCCACGGATACCAGCTTTAACATGATTACGGTCGATGGGGATACCAGTACGAACGATATGCTAATCGCTATGGCAAGCGGACTGGCAGGCAACAGCGAGTTGAACGCTGAGCATCCCGACTGGGAGGCTTTTGCCGAGGCATTCACTTATATTTGCCGGGAGCTGGCGAAGGCGATTGCCCGTGACGGGGAAGGTGCTACGAAGCTGGTAGAGGTGTCTGTAAGCGGGGCGGTAAGCGATGCTTCTGCCCAGGCGATAGCCAAGACTGTGATCGGGTCCAGTCTGGTAAAGTCAGCCGTTTTTGGCGCAGACGCCAACTGGGGACGGATTATTGCAGCCGTCGGACGTGCCGGAGAGCCGGTGAATCCGGATACGGTAGACATTCGTTTAGGCGATATTGTGGTGCTGAGCCAATCAAGTCCAGTTGCTTTTGATGAAGCCGAGGCGCTCTCCTATTTGCGTGGAGATATGGTGCAAATTATCGTTGATTTGCATCACGGGAACGGGACGGCTACAGCATGGGGCTGTGACCTAACCTATGATTATGTGCGGATTAATGCGGCATATCGGACATAGATACCAGATTTAAATACGGATGGATATTTAATAGTTAATAGAAGAAGCGGGCGGATATAGTATCGGCATCATTTGAAAATCGCACAAAATTGTGCAGAGGAGAAAAGGAGAGATGATATGCAATCGGCAGTGGGACACGCGGATCAAGCGAAACATGCGGGAGTGGCACGTCGTAATTTTGTGATGAAATGCGGAGGAAGTACGCTAGCTGCGTTGCCTGATTCCTTTTTTGACGACTTGGCCCGTCTGCAGTCGGAAGGTCTTCAACCGGTCATTGTACATGGCGGTGGGCCTGCGATCTCTGACAATTTGGCGAAGCTGGGAATCGAGACGGAGTTCATTCATGGATTGCGTAAAACGACTGAACCCGTGCTAGATGTCGTGGAAATGGTGCTGGCAGGCAGTATTAATAAGCGGATTGTTCGCAGAATAGGGATGCACGGAGGGCGAGCGCTGGGCTTGTCGGGCAGTGATGGCTATTTAATTGAAGCAAAGCCTGTGCCGAATGCCGCAGAGGTCGGCTGGGTCGGAGAGGTAACATCTGTTCAAACGTCGATTATTACCGGTGTGCTGGATATGGGCTATATGCCAGTTATTGCGCCTATTGGCATGGATCGATCCGGTCAGCGTTATAACATTAATGCCGATACAGCGGCGGGCGCGGTTGCTTCTCATCTTGGCGTCAGTCGGATGATTGTTGTGACGGATGTACCCGGTATTTTGAAAAAGAATGGTGTAGAGAAAAAGGTGCTGGAATTGATCACCATACAGGAAATTGAAGATATGATCAGCACGGGTGAAATCTACGGTGGTATGATCCCGAAAGTGAGAGCGGCTATTGCCTGCATTCACGGAAAAGTGAAGGAAGTCGTCATTGTGGACGGCAGCGAACCGCAGGTACTCAGCCGTGTGCTGAGCGGAGAATCGATTGGAACACGCATTGTGCGTATGCAGTAATTGCAATATATGCTCCACCTATATAACCAAACGATAAAGGGGCGTGAACGACATGAGTAAGGAACCGAATACGCTGGTGAGCGAGGAAATGCCAAGTACGAATGGAAGCGGAGCGCAAAAGGGGGCGGCAAAAACGCAGGCAGATAGCTCTCTTTTTCCAAACTACGCGAGATACCCGCTTACACTGGTGAAAGGACAAGGAAGCTGGCTGTGGGATGATCAGGGCAAACGTTATCTGGATTTCATGTCAGGGATTGCCGTTACCAATCTAGGCCATGCGCCTCAAGCTGTAGCGGAGCGTTTGAAAAAACAGATCGATGAACTGTGGCATGTATCCAATCTGTTTCATATTCCTGGGCAGGAACGGGCTGCGGCCTTGCTGACAGCTAATAGTAGCGCAGATGCCGTGTTCTTCTGCAACAGCGGAGCTGAAGCGAACGAAGCTGCCATTAAGCTGGCACGTCGTTATCACCAGAAGGTGAAGCAGAACGGTCGCTATGAAATAATTACGTTCACGCAATCCTTCCACGGACGGACGCTGGCAACCTTGACTGCTACGGGTCAGGACAAAGTGAAAGAAGGCTTTTTACCGCTTCCCGCCGGGTTCAAAAGCGTTCCGCTTCATGATCAGGCTGCGCTCGAAGCAGCGATCAATGAGAATACAGCGGCAATTATGCTGGAAATGGTGCAGGCCGAAGGTGGCATGTATCCGGTAGACCCTGCTTTCGTGGCCGTGATTACCCAGCTGTGCCAGGAGCATGGATTGCTGCTGATCATTGACGAGGTGCAGACAGGTATGGGACGGACAGGTAAACTGTTTTCCTTTGAGCATTATGGGATTGAGCCGGATATTTTTACATTGGCGAAAGGACTGGGCAGTGGCTTTTCGGTCGGTGCAATGCTAGGCAAAGAATATTTGCGTGAAGCGTTCACAGCGGGCAGTCATGGTTCTACGTTCGGGGGTACACCGCTTGCTATGGCAGCAGTTCAAGCGACCATTGAAACGATTATTGATGACAAGCTGCCAGACCGCGCTGCCGAAATGGGAGATTATCTCTTCCAGAGTCTGCAAAAGCAGCTTGGAGATATTCCTTTTGTTCAGGATATCCGTGGAAAAGGTTTGATGGTCGGCATTGAGTGTGCGGAGCCAGTAGCAGAGCTTGTTTTGACAGGACAGAAGAAGGGCATTCTGTTCATTACAGCAGGACCGAACGTGATTCGCCTGTTGCCTAACCTGTATGTAACGAAAGAAGAAATAGATCAGGCTGTAGCATGGATTGCTGAATTGATTCGGGAGCACGTAGCTTAGTGTAAAGACAGAAGCATCCGAGATTAGAGTGTAAAAGGAGAGGATCGCATGAGCCAGGGCGGCGCACTGCAACAGGTGAATTTGAAAGGACGGGACTTTCTAGAGCTGGACGATTACTCGCCAGAGGAAATCCAGTATTTAATTGATCTCGCCATTGAAATTAAGCGTAAGCACAAAAACGGAGAAGCTTATCAGCCGCTAAAGGGGAAAACACTTGGACTGATTTTCGAAAAGTCTTCCACACGCACACGGGTATCTTTTGAAGTCGGTATGTATCAATTGGGCGGGCATGCCCTTTTCCTCAGCAAAAATGACATTCAACTGGGACGCGGAGAGCCGATTAGCGACATGGCCCAAGTGATGTCACGTTATCTGGATGGCATTATGATTCGTACCTTTGGGCACGATAATGTGGTAGAGTTGGCCCGTTATGCATCCGTTCCTGTGATTAATGGCTTGAGCGATTTGGCGCATCCGTGTCAGGTGCTGGCTGATTATCAAACCTTGTATGAGCAAAAGGGCAAGCTGGAAGGACTCAAACTGGCTTACATCGGAGACGGCAACAATATGGCGCATTCTCTCTTAATTGGCGGAGCCAAGCTCGGAGTGCATGTCTCCATTGCAAGTCCAGCTGGATACGAGCCTGACCCGAGTGTGGTCGCGGTTTCCCGTGAGATTGCCAAACAGACAGGGAGTGAAATTGTTATCACGCAAAGTCCGCAGGAAGCAGTACAAGATGCCGATGCGATCTACACAGACGTGTGGGCAAGCATGGGCTTTGAGGAAGAGCAGAAGGAGCGTGAGCTTGCTTTTGCTGACTTCCAGGTGAATGAGGAGCTGGTTAAGCTCGCAAAGCCAGATTATTTATTTTTGCATTGTCTACCTGCGCATCGTGGCGAAGAAGTAAGTGCAGGAGTAATCGATGGTCCCAACTCGGTCATTTTTGATGAGGCGGAAAATCGTCTGCATGCACAAAAAGCGTTGCTAGTTGCTTTAATGGGATAAGGTTGATCGTTAAGAAGATAGAGGTATAAGCATTCGGGGAGGACTTCAACAATGGCAAAAGAAAAAATCGTACTCGCATATTCCGGCGGTCTGGATACGTCGGTCATTCTGAAATGGCTCAAGGAAACATATGATGCTGAAATTATCGCTTTCACCGCAGATATCGGACAAAAGGAAGAATTGGACGGTTTGGAGGAAAAAGCACTTGCTACAGGAGCCTCTAAAGTGTACATCGATGATCTGCGTGATGAATTCGCCAAGGATTTTATTTACCCGATGTTTCAGGCGGGTGCTTTATATGAAGGGCAATACTTGCTCGGAACGAGTATTGCACGTCCATTGATCGCTAAGCGGATGGTCGATATTGCGATTGCCGAGGGAGCAACAGCCATTGCTCACGGCGCAACAGGCAAGGGTAACGATCAGGTGCGCTTCGAGCTGAACGCGGCGGCGCTAACGCCGGACATCCAAGTCATTGCACCTTGGCGGCTGGAAGAGTTTCGCAATCAGTTTCCGGGCCGGGCAGAAATGATTGCCTATGCGGAAAAACACGGTATTCCAGTAACGGCTTCTGCAGCCAAGCCGTACTCCATGGACCGCAACCTGCTGCATATCAGCTATGAAAGCGGCGTGCTGGAGGACCCTTGGTTTGATCCGAGCGCTCCTGAAAATAAAGAGATGTTCTTGCTCAGCAACGCGCCTGAGGACGCGCCTGATGAAGCAGAATATTTGGAACTGGAATTTAAAGCAGGCAATTGCGTTGCTTTGAACGGTGAACAGCTAACTCCGCTACAAGTGATGGAAAAGCTGAATGAACTGGGCGGCAAACATGGGATCGGACGTGTAGATATGGTGGAGAACCGTTTTGTGGGTATGAAGAGCCGCGGAGTCTATGAGACGCCAGGTGGTACAATCCTGTTCACAGCTCACCGCAAAATGGAGTCCATCACAATGGATCGCGAGGTTATGAATCTGCGTGATAGCCTGATTACCCGTTATGCTACCTTGGTGTACAATGGATTCTGGTTCGCGCCGGAACGTGTCGCTTTACAGGCCTTGGTTCATGAGAGTCAGAAAAATGTCAGTGGTACGGTGCGCGTGAAGCTGTACAAAGGCAACATTATTGGTGCAGGCGTTAAAAGTCCGGTTAGCTTGTACAACCCAGACATTGCAACCATGGAAGCTGATCCGACACAGGCCTACGATCAAGGCGATGCGACAGGCTTTATCCGCTTGAATGCTTTGCGTTTGAAGGTAAATGCAGGCGTAACACAAAATCATAAATAAGATGTAATCTAACACTGTACGGAATGCGGGCCGTTCTTGTCCAAACGACGAGGGCGGCTTGTTATTGCAGAGAGGGGATCATGCAATGAGTAAGCTATGGGGCGGACGATTTACAAAGCAAACGAACAAACTGGTAGAGGAATATACGGCTTCTATTGGGTTTGATCAGGCGTTGGCGGAAGAAGATATTCAAGGTAGTTTGGCTCATGTGGCCATGCTGGGCAAATGCGGTATTATTCCACAGGAGGATGCAGACACGATCAAGGGGGGACTGCACACCGTTCTGGAGCGTATCCGCCGTGGGGAAATTGAATTTTCCGTTTCGGATGAGGATATTCACATGAATATTGAAAAAAACCTGATCGAGGCCATTGGTCCGGTCGGCGGTAAGCTGCACACTGGACGCAGTCGTAACGATCAGGTGGCAACGGATATGCACTTGTATTTGCGCGGACGTGTGGTATCGCTGGTGGGTATGCTGCATGATGTACAAGTTGCATTAATTGGGCAGGCCAAGGACAATCTGGACACAATAGTGCCTGGATACACACACTTGCAGCGTGCGCAGCCTATTTTGTTCGCGCATCACTTGCTAGCGTATGTGTCTATGCTAGAGCGTGATATTGACCGACTCAAGGACAGCTACAAGCGCATCAATGTGTTGCCGCTAGGGGCTGGGGCATTGGCTGGAACCACTTTCCCGATTGATCGTCATTTTGTAGCTGAGCAGCTCGGTTTTGATGGCGTCTATGAAAATAGCCTGGACGCTGTTAGTGATCGGGACTTTATCGTAGAGTTTTTGGCCGCGGCCTCGCTGATTATGACGCATTTGTCTCGTCTGAGCGAAGAACTGGTTCTATGGAGCAGCACGGAGTTTGGTTTTGTCGAGCTGGATGATGCTTTTTGCACAGGCAGCAGCATTATGCCACAGAAGAAAAACCCGGATGTACCGGAGCTGGTTCGTGGCAAAACCGGCCGTGTCTATGGAAACCTCGTCGGTCTGCTGACTGTGCTGAAGTCCTTGCCACTAGCTTATAATAAGGACATGCAGGAAGATAAGGAAGGGATGTTCGATACGGTTGCTACGTTGGAGGGAGCCTTGCAATTGTTCGCTCCGATGATCGCTACGATGAAGGTGAATAAGGATCGCATGCGTCAAGCGGTCAACCAGGATTTCTCCAACGCAACGGATATTGCGGACTTCCTGGTCGGCAAGGGGCTTCCGTTCCGTCAGGCCCATGAGGTTATCGGAAAAACGGTGCTGTATTGCATCCAGCAGGGCAAATATTTGCTTGATCTGAAACTGGATGAATTCCAGCAGTTTTCGGATCTGTTCGATGAGCGCATTTACGAGGTGCTTCAACCAGAAGCGGTAGTCAATGCTCGGAATGTGTATGGCGGAACCGCCACCGGTCAGGTGCAGGCAGCCATTGGACGCAGTGAACAGCTTCTAGTGAACACGTCAACATGGTTTGAAAATCATAAGCCAAAAAATTAATCTGTCAAAGAAATAATTATTCTCTTGCACAGCAACAGGATGCTGTGTAAAATCAGATTTTAAGAATATTTGCCAGCTATGTTCTCAAAGGCACCGTTCGCGGTGTCTTTTGTGTTTTCCGAGGTATGTGAATGATTTATGATCGAATAATCATGAACTACATAGATGTATTGGAAGTATATATCGATCGTGGCGTTTAAGTTATATAGTTCCATATACCTATTCATACATTAGTGTGAAAGTTTCTAGAATTTACATTTTTGTATACTACGCCTACCATGATTATGGTAGAATAGCACTAAGTTTTTCATGGAATTACCAATTCAATAGAACAAGAAGCATATGCGATAAATCATTGTCAAGTTTTATTGGTTTTTTCGTCCAGGGGAATTGCATAAATGTGTAAATGAAGGGCTTGAATGAGAAAGCAGGTGTGTCCTGGTTTCGAAGAACAGCCGTTAAGAATATTGAAGTAGCGACATGGCAAAAGGCAGAGTCGGGACGATCCAGGGAGGCATTATGAGAACTAAACGAACGACGCGTCAGCTAAAGAGTGCTTGGATCGGTTATCGCGCTTCTGACGCAGATCAACTCGTATCCTCATTGCATGAGGAGCGAATCCAGGCGGAGAAGTTGCTACGTGAGGAGCGGGAGCTTTTCCACGCAGCGCTGGAGCGGAAAAAGCAGCGGGATGCCGAGTTAAAGCAGCAGCTTGCGGACGCGCTTGCGGAAGAGCGGCGCTGGATTGAAAGGGCGGGAATTCATGGGTGACAAGCTTAGGTGGCAGGTTGGAGGAGTTTCAATTCGCCAAACCAAGAGAAGAATAAAAGAAGAGCGTCAGCGAATCGAACAACTGCAACAACAGCTAGAGGCTCAGCGTGCAGAGCAGGCCCCGATACTGTACAAGCTTGATTTTCATATCGAAGAGTTGGAACGGCGACTTCGGGATACAGAACTTCGTATTCAGGCTATACAGAAAGCCAATGACACAGCGGCTGCAGTGGAACAATTGCTGGATGAAGGGATACAGGATGGACAGGTGCAGGAGGCGCAAGTTCAGTATGCATCTGGGCAGGAACAGGCAGCGGCAGGAGCAGCCATGGGTCTTGCTTCCAGTATCCCTGGTGCAGAAGGCGGAGAGGCGGCAGCAGGAACGCAGACCGGACGAAACGGCAAAGCCCGTCTGGGAGATCAGCTGGTGGAGAACGGGATGATTACCCGGGATCAGCTGACAGATGCTATCCGCAACCAGAAGCGTTACGGTGGTAGACTGGGCGATATTCTTGTAGAGATGGGGTTCATTACAGCTGAGCAGCTACAGGAGCAAATTGACGGTGATGAGTCCAAGGAGAGACTGGGCGATATGCTGGTTCGTTCCGGCTATATTACACCAGAGCAGCTAGAGCGTGCGCTCGAGTTCCAGGCGAAGAGCGGCGGACTGCTCGGCGACATTTTGCTGTCACTGCAAATGCTGGAGCCTGCGGATTTGTACCGCGCGATTGCTACACAGAACCGAATCGGGCGTATTGGTGAGGAGCTGGCACTAGATGCGGCGTACAAACTACCCGAGCAAGTGGCCATGGCTTATGGCGTGGTCGTCATCCATCAATATATGAACCGCTATATTGTAGCGGTCAGTGATCCGTTGCCAGAGGAGCGACGCTTGAAGCTGGAAGAAATTCTAGGTATGCCAGTAGAGCAAGTGCTTGCTACGAAGGAAGAGATGGAGCAGCTCTGGGGTAAAATCTACGGCGAGGAAATGATGCAAGAGAGCACGACCGGGCTATTGGAAAAAGAACCGCACAACTCGGCGCGGACCACCTTTACCAAGGGACAGCTCTGGGTGTTTGCAGCTATGGGAATGATCACACTGCTCGGCCTCCTCTGGAACAGCTGGAAGACAGTGCTGATCATTAATATGATGATCCAGCTGTTTTATTTTGCTATGACGCTATTCAAATTTGGTATTATCTATCTCGGTTCCCGGCGTGGGGCGCAGCTTCGCTTCACGAAGGAAGAGGTAGACGCCATGGATGAAAAAAGGCTGCCGATCTATACGATTCTTGTCCCGATGTATAAGGAAGCGGGCGTGCTTCCGATGTTGTTGCGGAATTTGGAACAGCTGGATTACCCCAAGTCCAAGCTGGATGTACGGCTGCTGATCGAAGAGGACGACATTGAGACGATTGAGCTGCTGCGGGAAATGAAGCTGCCAGCGTATTACACGACATTGGTCGTGCCTGACGGCTTGCCGAAAACCAAGCCGAAGGCATGTAATTATGGACTTATTCGCGCCCGCGGCGAGTTTGTCGTCATTTACGATGCTGAGGATCGTCCCGATGCTGACCAACTTAAAAAGGTTATTGCAGCGTTTGATTCACTCCCTGAAAATTATGCGTGTATTCAAGCAAAACTCAATTATTTTAACAGCACACAAAATTTGCTGACCCGCTGGTTCACACAAGAATACAGTATGTGGTTCGAATTGCTGCTGCCAGGAATTATGCAGTTAGATACCCCCATTCCGTTGGGCGGTACGTCCAATCATTTCCGGGTATCTGTATTGAAAGATATCAATGCGTGGGACCCCTATAATGTAACCGAGGATGCCGATCTGGGCATTCGTCTGTATAAGGGTGGTTATAAAACGGCCATTGTCGATTCCCGCACATGGGAGGAAGCGAACAGCCGCGTGGGCAATTGGATTCGTCAGCGTTCACGTTGGATCAAGGGATATATGCAGACATGGCTGGTTCATATGCGCAATCCGGTTAAGCTGGTGCGCGAAGTGGGTTGGAAGGGCTTTTTCGGTTTTCAGGTGATGATTCTGGCGACTCCGATGTTGCCATTGCTAAACCCGATTTTCTGGGGGTTACTTATTTTATGGTTTGGCTGGGAGTTATCCTTTATTCCCAAGCTGTTCCCGGGTTATGTGTACTACTTGGCCAGCGCGGAATTTTATATCGGCAACTTTCTGTTCGTATTCAGTAATGTGGCCGGCATGTATTGGGTCATCGGTGAGCTGGAAGAGCGCGGTGAACGAACATTTTCATACGCGATGGTCAAATATGGGCTACTCTCGCCGTTATATTGGGTACTTATGAGTATAGCTGCGATAAAAGCAGCTTGGCAGCTTATAACCAAGCCGTTCTATTGGGAGAAGACGACGCATGGTCTGACCGATATGCATGACTTGGATGATGCCCCGGCACAGTCCTCCTGAATATGAAGAAAGAAGGAGCAAGAATGGAGACAAAAAATCCTTTTTTATCCGTCGTCATTCCCATGTACAATGAAGGCTCACACCTTGAGCGTTCACTTAAGGTGATTGATGGGGTGCTGTCTGTTGTCACCCCACGTTATGAGCTCATTATTGTAGATGATGGTTCCAAAGATGATACATGGCTCAAGCTGTCCGAATTGTCCCGTCGTATGCCCTCTTTACTCGCGCTCCGGCTGAGTCGGAATTTCGGTAAAGAGCTGGCGTTGTGCGCAGGTTTGGAAAATGCATCTGGCGATGCGATCATTGTCATGGACGGCGATTTGCAGCATCCTCCTGAAATGATCGGGGAGATGGTGCGTTTATGGCAGAATGAAGGTTATGATTTAGTTGAATGTGTGAAAGAATTTCGGGGAGAAGAGTCTGTAGGCAAAAAGCTCGGAGCTTCTTTGTTCTATGCAACCTTGAATCGTTTGACGGGCTTTAATCTCAAGGATGCCTCCGATTATAAGCTACTGGATCGACGAGTGGTGGATGCCTGGATGGCAATGCCAGAGCGTATGCCGTTTTTTCGCGGGATGACCGCCTGGCTCGGTTTTCGTAAAACCCAGATCACATTCCGGGTGGCTCCACGAGAAGAGGGTCCAAGCCGCTGGAGTCCGTTAGGGCTGTTTCGATTGGCTGCGGAAGCGATCGTTTCGTTTTCGACGGTACCTTTGCGGGTAGTGAGTTTAATGGGTCTCATTTTTATGCTGATTTCAGTCGTGTTGGGGATACAAACCTTAATGCACAAAATAACGGGTGACGCTGTGACCGGGTTTACCACTGTCATTTTACTGCTTTTGATTATCGGTAGTGTACTCATGCTGTCGATTGGAGTGGTAGGAGAATATATTGCCGCCATATATCACGAAGTCAAAGCCAGACCCCGTTATCTAATTGCAGACAAACGGGCGAATGCTGACCGATTGTGGGTGGATAGGGAGTTTAATCAACATGATCAGACGTTCGTATCTAAAGTATCCAATCATTAAATACGGTATTGTCGGACTGCTGGGTACAGGCATTCATGTCGGTGTGCTTGTGTTGCTGGTGGAACTGTTTGCAATACCTGCAGTAACGGCTACTACAATAGGCTTTATAGTTACGCTGCTTGTATCGTATGTGCTGAACCGAAACTGGACGTTCGAGCCTACCGGCGAGGGAAGCCGGACTCAGTTTCTTAAATATTTATTGGTCTGTACTTGCGGCTTGCTCTTGAATGCCGCTCTGATGTACGTAACCATTCACTGGATCGGTTGGTCGTATCTGATTGGTGAAGTCCTAACTACCATCATCGTGCCAGTTCATAATTATATCTGGAATCGCTATTGGATCTTCTCCGTTCCGCAAAAGCGTCAGAAAGAGGCTTCATGATCGTAAGGAAACATGGAAAGTTACTGTTATTGTTTGCTTGTATTGCTGCTCTAGAATTGGCCGTAGGTATTTATTTTGCATGGCATCTTGGTTATATGCATACCGACGCGCTCAGTCGAGTGGCTAATGCATTTTATGTGCTGTATAGCCGTGATCCGCACTTGGGTGCTATCGGGTTTGTATGGAATCCGCTACCGAGTTTGATGGAACTCATTGTGCTGTTGTTCTATCCTTTATTTCCCGCACTCGCTTCCCACGGGCTAGCAGCAGTGATTGTAAGCAGCCTGTTTGCTGAGGCGAGCGCAGCATTATTGTACGGGACGGGAAAAGAACTAGGGCTTCACGGTGCAACCAGTTTGCTGATTGCGCTGTTATTTTCGCTGAATCCGTTTATGTTTCTGTTTGGCTTCAACGGTTTGAGTGACTCGCCATATATCTTTTTTATCCTGTTGACAGTGAGTCGATTCTGTATGTGGCTTAAGGATCGCAAGGCAGCGAATTTGATCGTATCCGGTTTTGCGCTTGCATTGGCATTTTGGGTTCGCTACGAAGCAGTCCCACTGGGGGTTGCGCTGGCTTTGGGCGTATTACTGACGATTTTTTTTCTGCATCGGTGGCGTACAAACAGAGAGAACGTTAGAACGCAATTGTCTGTAAAAGAGCGCCTGTACAAGGTAGAAGCGACATGGCTTCTATTGTTGCTGCCGCTTGTCTTTTCCGGTTTGCTGTGGCTCTTTTTTAACTGGATTATCATGGGCGATCCGCTTTACTTTTTACGCTCGCAATACTCCAATTCCACACAATCAGCGGCTTTGTTGGAGGATCAGCGCTTTGTGGAAATGTTTGCTCACCCTGTGCTGATGCTAAAGTTTGTCGGGCAACGAACCTTATGGTATGCGGCTCCGTTGATTGCCATTTTGCTTATACGCCTATTGGACAAACGTCTGTGGAGTTGGAGCACGGTAACGCTACTGGCTATTTTTTTATCGGTACCCGGGCTTCAGCTTTTACTGATGCTTAAACATTCTTCGTTCGGCTGGTTCCGATATTTTATGTATGTATTCCCGATTACCGTTGCTTGGTTGCCGTATGAGCTTAGTCTGTTGAAGGGAAAAATGCGGGGGATCGGAATCTCACTGGTAACGGCAGGTATGTTGGTAACAGCAGGCTTGTTATCCTATGCACTGACGAATCCTGCGATTGCGGCGGATGAGCATAGCTATCTAACGCATAGTGGCAATGAAAGCTATACTCGGCAAATTGTTGAACGGAAGATAGGGTCATGGCTGGATGAACATTATGGTTCATCTCTCATTTTGACAGATTCTTATACGGCCTATCCGATCATTTTGAGCAGTAAAATGCCGAAGAAGTTTATGATAACGAGTGATTATGATTTTGGGAAATCTTTAACGGATCTGCCCGCTTCCAAGGTGGATTATGTTTTGGTTACGCGCTTGGTAGAAGGAGTACCACTGGATCAGGTGAACCGGAACTATCCTGATCTGTTTGAAAAAGGGGCGCCATGGGCCTCGTTGGTGCATGATTTTGACGGGGAGTGGCGATTGTACAAGATAGAGCATGAAGAACTGCAATAATTTTTATTGTATATTAGTGCATCGTAGCGGAGGGAAGGATACTGCTGTCGGGTGTAAGTTCCCTACAGCTGTACCACCGCAAGAAGTTTGAGGGGGAACGAGAGGAATGTCCTTTCGCAAATGGTCTGCAAGCAGATGGATGGCTATAGGTCTGTTTGTGTTTATACTTGCATTGGAACTGTCTGCAGGCATCTATTTCAGCTATGTTCTGGGATATATGCACACAGACGCGCTCAGTCGGGTAGCTAACGCCTTTTATGTGCTGTACAGCCGCGACCCGCATCTGGGCGCTATCGGATTTATCTGGAATCCACTACCCAGTCTTCTGGAAATGGTGATTCTATTGCTGTATCCAATCTTTCCGGCATTAGCTTCCTATGGATTGGCTGCTGTTATTCTGAGTGCTACCTTTTCTGCTTTGACCGCTATGCTGCTATATCGGGCGGGTGTCAGAACAGGGCTTAGCTCTAGCATGAGCTTGCTGCTGGCTTTGTTGTACGCACTGAATCCGTTTATTTTACTGTTTGGTGCCAACGGTCTGAGCGATTCGTTATACATATATTTCATTATGATGACGGTGATTGAATTTGCGCTGTGGCTCAAGGACCGCATGACGGCAAGTCTGATTGTTTCTGGGTTAGCACTTGCCATGGCGTTCTGGACTCGCTATGAAGCGGTGCCTCTAGGCATGGCCATGGCTGTTGGCGTGGTCTTGGCGATTTTATTTCTTCATCGTAACTTGGGCAGACGCGAGCTGGCTCTGCGGGAAAAGCTGCATAAAGTCGAGGCAACCTGGTTACTTCTTCTACTCCCTGTGGTCTTTTCCGGGCTGTTGTGGATTTTCTTTAACTATCTTATTATGGGGAACGCTTTTTATTTCCTAAATTCAGAGTACTCGAACACGGCCCAATCGGCAGAGCTGCTGAATGATGATAAATTTGTAGAGATTTTCTCCAATCCGCTGGTGGCCTTGGAGTTTATTGCTTCCAAAACCATCTGGTATTCTGTACCTTTATTTTCTATTCTGTTCATTCGTCTGTTGAGCGGGCGATTATTCCGATGGGGAACCCTGATTATTTTGTTATTGTTCCTGTCTGTGCCGGGCTTGCAATTTTTACTTATGATGCGACAATCCTCGTACGGGTGGTTTCGTTATTTTATGTATGTATTCCCGATTACCGTAGCCTGGTTGCCGTATGAGTTGAGCCAGCTTCAGGGACGATGGCGGAGGGCGGCCTTTGGTCTAGTGTCCGTCAGTTTGCTACTAACCGCTGGATTACTCTCCTATGCGTTGACTCGCCCGGATATTGCACCGGATGAGAATAGCTTTCTCACACGCACGGGGAATGTGAACTATGTGAGACAGGAATCAGATCGTAAGATTGCCGTTTGGCTGGATAAGCATCTGCCGAAGTCTAACATTATGACTGATTCGGCTTCAGCCTATACAATGATCGTCTACAGCCAATATCCCAAACGTTTTCTGATCACCAGTGATTATGCGTTCAATAAAGCATTAAGTTATCCGCAGGACAATCATGTAGACTATATCCTTGTACCTAAGATTATGTCTGGCATGCCGCTGAGTAAGATCAATATGGTATATCCAAATTTATATGAACATGGTGCCCCGTGGGTTCAGCTTGAACGTGAGTTTAACGGCGAGTGGCGCCTGTATAAAGTGTTGCCTAAGTCACTAACTAAGGGATCTCCATCGACGGAGACAACGACAAATCCCTAATGGCATAACAACAATCCCCGGAGCCTAATCCCTTCGCATGGTGCGATGAGGAAAGCTGCGGGGATTTTTTTTGCAAGTTTAGTGCCCTTTAAACGGTAGCCACGCCAGTACATCCTGAATTTTGGCGTCCCAGTATCCCCATTCATGTGCTCCAGGACCTTCTTCATAGGTCAGCGGAACTCCAAGAGAGTTGCATGTTTCCCGAAAAGTCTGATTCCCCTTGTATAAAAAATCTTCCGTACCGCAGCATTGGTAGAGTCGGGGGAGTGAGGTCCCCGCGGCGGCATGACGTTGTAGCAACTCCAGCAAGTCGTGACTTGTTCCGCGTATTTCATCTGGTCCAAAAATGTTAAGCCATTCCGCTGGACTCATTGCATTTTGCACAGGATCGGTACGGGATGCATGTAAATCCATGACCCCCGAAAGACTGGCAGCGGCTGCAAAGCGCTCTGGATGCTGAAGTGCCAGTTTGAAAGCGCCATACCCACCCATAGAAAGCCCGGCTACAAAATTATCTTCACGCTTGGCGGACAGAGGAAAGAATGAACGGGCCAAAGCCGGCAATTCTTCACTAATAAAGGTCCAATAAGCCGCTCCTTGCTTCATATTCGTATAGAAGCTCCGGTGTACCTGGGGCATGACGACGGCTAGGCCCATAGAGGCGACGTAGCGTTCAATGGAGGTTCGACGCAGCCAGGTTGAATCATCGTCTGATAGGCCATGCAGTAAATACAGTGTCGGATGTGGCCCTGTTCCTTGCTTGCCCTCCATTCCAATTTGTGAGCGGGTTGCCTGCGGAAGAATAACATTCATGGATGTGCTTAGACCAAGAACTTCCGAATAAAACTGACATTGAATAAGAGCCATAAGAAAACCTCTTTTCCTAGGGGGTAGCAATCTCTTTGACCTGTTCCAGCCTACAACTGATTATTCATTCAGTATACTTTAACCTGTCCAAATATACATATCCAAGTGAATAACTAGGTATTAAGTCCTGTTTCTTATTTATCCTACATTAGGAGGGGGCATGGTTATATGGGACGATTTTTTTAATTTAGGGGTTATTTGGGTTTGATTTCTGGTAAAGTGTTTAAAAAAGATTGATGAATCCAATCTGAGGGAGGAACTTATAGCAATGGGGAAAAAGTTAAGAACCACAATTACAGGTGTACTGAGCACAGGTCTTATTCTTAGCGCATTCAGCGCAGCGGCAGCTGCTCCTCAAACTACAAGCGGCCATTGGGCAGGAGATCAGGTGCAACGCTGGTCAGCTACAGGGCAATTGGATGGGGCGGTAAAACCGGATGCGGCGATCACACGCGCAGAATTTATTGTTCTCTTGAACCGCAGCTTGGGAACGTTCACACAGGAACTTCCAGCAGTGACAGACGTAACGTATGCGGGTGGTGTGAAAATCAACGGTAATGGAAGCAGAACGTTTACAGATGTTCCGGCATCCCACTGGGCATACAACGAACTGACAAGTGCCGTGAATGCAGGCTACATAAGCGGCTATGCAGGTAACAAGCTCAAACCAAATGGTAAGGTAACACGTCAGGAAGCTGCTGCGATTATTGGCAAAGCTATTGGGCTGACTGCGGGTAATGCAGCAGATGTTACTAAATTCATTGACTCCGACAAAATCGGATCTTGGGCGAAGAAAAGTGTAGCGGCTGTTGCGGAGCAAAAAATCATCAACGGTTATCCGGATGGTAAATTCCAGCCACTGAAGCCGCTGACTCGCGCAGAGGCGGTTGCTATTCTGGATGCTGCATCCGGTTATAACCTGAGCCCTGTTGATAATCTGACGACGACTCCTGGTGGAACGGTAACAGATTCCACATACAGTAACGTGACAGATTCCACTTACGGTAACACGTCGACTACTTCTGGCAGTGAAACAGAAGATAGCAGCACAAGTACTAGCACAGATAGCACGACTGCGACTACTACAGACAACTCTACAACAACAGATACAAGCACCGATACCAACACAACTACGGATACGACTACAGACAGCAATGCAGACACTTCCGCTGACGCGAATGCTACTTCGAATGCACTGAAAGTTAACGATGTGTACGATGGTGAAAGTACAATTACAGGGACAGCTAAAGCTGGTTCCACAGTAACTGCCTATTCCAATGATCTGCCTATCGGTAGTGCAGTAGCCAAAGATGACGGCACATTTAGCATCAGTGTGCTTAGTCAAAAAGCAACAGTTAGACTGGTGATCAAAGCTAAAGATACAGACGGCCATGAAAGTGAGCCTGTAGAAATCTCGGTTTTGGGTAAACGCAGCGAGTAATTTAGAAACAAAAACCCCCCTTTCACTCTTTCTGGAACCAATCCAGCCAGTAGTGAAGGGGGATTTTTTCGTTTATTCGCTTATGCCATCTTCCACAATAGGTTTCTCCAGTTCGCGTGTTTGTGGCTCAGACGTTGTGTTACCGCCATAACTAGCTATAATGCGCTGCTGCGCTCGGTACGTATCACGGCTGATTCGGGTGCGCTCGACGGGTTTTCCATCTACCTTTTTTATTCGAAATGTTTCTACCACATACCCTTCTTTGCCCTGCCGAATGACTTGATCGAAGCCGGGAGATAGTGAGTCATTACGTATTCTTTTTACCGGTATAGGGAGTACGCGAACGGTGTGAGATTCAAGTTCATACGAAACATTGGATGGGAACGTACCAAAAATTTTGACAGTAAGTGTTCGGTGTTGGACCGTAGCACGAAGGAGTAAATATTTTCGAGTATTGTTTCTAAAACGAAAATTAATAGACCCGGTAGCAAAAGTCGCATCCTGGCCTTTGGGCAGATAGCTGACTGGCAGGGAATGGTTGCGGCGTTCGACAATGTCCAAGCCGACTCGCAGCGCTGCATTATAGACCGTGCTGGATACCTGACAAATCCCACCGCCAATGCCGGACTCCAGCCGTCCATTCACGATCACTGGAGCCTCACGAAAGCCATGGGTGCGCTCAGCCTTGGCAATCACCTGGCCGTAGTCGAATATGTCACCTGGTTTGAGAATTAAACCATCGACGGTGCTTGCCGCCGAATTAACGTTATATACACGTCCTTCCGAGCTGCTGCCAAGACTGGTGGAAAACTGGGTGATCTTTCGTTCTATACCTTCGCTGCGCAGACTGTCGACTGTAATTTTCGGCTCCAACTGGTGGAACGGTAATTCCACTCGGATCGGCTCCTCGGAAGCCGTGAAATCCTTGGGGAGTGCCTGGTTCATTACGACGTCCAGTTTGGGCCAATCCAAGCGCCGGGCAGAGCGTCCCGGAATATAACGAACCTGATCGTTTGCATCAATCTGACGTACCGCATTGATAGGCATGCCGTATCGTTGCTCCTCCCAATCAGCTCCGAATTTTGATTTTAAGATCTTTTCTTGCTGGAAAGGTGTGATAGACCATTCCTTCTCAAAGCCAAAACGTGTCTGTACGCGAGTCCAGAGATGCTCCGCGCTCAGCGCCTTTACCGCATTTCGGAATGCATCCGCTTTATAACTAACCCCTGCTTCCCCGAGTGTTAGCTTTATATCCTGTGCACTGCTGTCACTGTCCGTCAGGAGCAGAGGACGCTGCTTCAATGCATCCAGTTTTTTCTCCACTAGCCGAAGAGCGTCTGTTTTATCCATGCCGCCTACGTTGACTCCTCCGACTCGCACTCCCGCCGGTAGCGTTTGTCTGTCGGCGTACAGATGAAGTCCTCCCCACAGCATGGCCAGCGCCAGAACACCAGACCATATCCAAATGACAGATAAATGAATTTTTTTCATAATGCAGATGTCTCCTGTCTGATAAGCTTGATAGCATTTCGTGTGCCATAATATTCATATATATGTGCCAAAAGCAGAAAACTTTCGGTACTATTTAGGTAACAAATTTGTTACAATGATAAACGGTATGATGAAATACAGAAGTTTTTAAAGGAAATGCATGGAATATGTCGAATGGATATTAGGTTATACGTAATATGATTAAGCAGCGGGAAGTGATCGAGTGATTGAAATGCAGGATGTGTGGAAGACCTATACGAACGGGACCCACGCACTTCAAGGAGTATCGGTTAGAATTGACCGTAATGAATTCGTATACGTAGTCGGTCCGTCTGGAGCGGGGAAATCGACTTTTATGAAGCTTATTTATAGAGAAGAAGTACCGACCAAGGGGCAAATTTCAGTCAATGGTTTTAACATTGGGAAGCTCAAGCAGCGCAAAATTCCCTATGTTCGTCGTAACATCGGAGTCATTTTTCAGGATTTCCGGCTTTTGCCGCGTTTGACCGCCTATGAGAATGTAGCTTTTGCTATGGAAGTTATAGAGGCTCCCAAGAAGCTGATCCGCAAGCGGGTTCCGGAAGTGCTTGAATTGGTTGGTTTAAAAGAAAAGATGAATCGTGAGCCTGCCCAGCTTTCTGGTGGGGAGCAACAGCGTGTAGCGATTGCACGGGCCATCGTGAACAATCCCTCGGTCATCATTGCTGATGAACCGACAGGGAATCTGGACCCCGAAACATCGTGGGAGATCATGCAACTGCTGGATGAAATTAATTTTCGGGGTACGACCATTGTGATGGCGACACACAATAAGGATATCGTGAACTCCATGCGTAAACGCGTTATCGCCATCGAAAATGGCAACATCGTAAGAGACCAGGTAAGAGGGGAGTACGGATATGACTTTTAATACCTTCTTGCGTCATATGCGGGAAGGTTTCAAAAACATATTCCGCAATGGCTGGATGTCCGTAGCATCCATCACCTCAATTATCGTGTCACTGCTTATACTCGGCGTGTTTATCATGCTGGTGCTTAACGTCAACTCCTTGGCTGATCAAGCAGATAGTCAGGTGGAAGTTAACGTGTTTCTGGAGCTCAATGTCGATCAGAGCATGCGTGAAACGCTGCAAAAGGAAATCGCGGCAATGCCGGAAATCAGTAAAACGACCTTTGTGACGAAAGCTCAAGGTTTGGAGGAGCTGCGCAAAGATTTGGGAGACAGCGGCAAAGATCTGCTAGAGGGTTTTGACAAGGATAGCAATCCACTGCCGGACAAAATCGTGGTAGAGGTTATTGAACCAACGACGGTTCCGTTTGTGGCCGAGAAGATTGAGAAGCTGAATACATTGCATCCCGAAAAACCGATCTTAAAGGTTCGTTACGGAAAAGGCACTGTAGAGACGCTCTTTACCATTACCAAGCTGATCCGTAATGTTGGCTTTATATTCGTCGCCGGACTGGCGATCATGTCTATGTTCTTGATCTCGAATACCATTCGAGTAACGATATTGGCAAGACGCAGAGAAATCAGCATTATGAAGCTGGTCGGTGCGACCAACTTTTTCATACGATGGCCGTTTTTTATCGAAGGCGCGCTTATTGGTCTTATTGGTTCTCTTATTACTGTAGGTGTTTTATTTACAGGCTATCAGCGTTTGCTGACAGCCGTTCAGGGAGATATCGCTCTCAATATGTTGAAGCTTATGCCGCTTGAAGGTATCTGGATTCAGCTGAGTGCATTGCTGGTTATTTTGGGGATGCTGGTCGGAATTATTGGCAGTACCCTGTCCATGCGCAAGTTCTTGAAAGTCTAAGAAGCATTTGGTGGAACGTCGTGGTCGATTCAATAGAACGGGGAAGCCCGGTGTTATTTTGCGATAAAGGATGGGGAGTGCAAGTTGAAAAAAATAGGATCTGTGTTGGCTGCTACGTTGGTAGCTGCATTGCTAATCCAGCCTTCTGACGGATATGCCAAAAGCGTGAGTGAAATCAATTCGCAACTGAACCAATTAGAAAAGCAAGCCAAGTCTGCCAAGCAACAACAGCAAAAGGCTGCTCAAGATAAACAGTATGCTCAACATTACAAAAATAAAACCGTGCAAAACCTGAAAACGGTACTTGCTCAAATTAACAGCGTCAGTGATCAGCTGACTCGTGTAGCGGTTCAGATCGATCAAACGGAAGATAATCTGCGTGCGACTAAAAAAGATTTAGCCGAAGCGATTGATCGTATCCATTCGCGGGAAAAAATGCTGGAAACTCGTGTGCGTCTCATGTATACGGATGGAACGGTCTCCTATATGGACGTGCTTATGTCTTCGACCAGCTTTAGTGATTTTCTCAGTCGGGTAGATTCCCTGAAAACGATCGTGGAGCAGGACCAAATTCTGTTGGACGAGCATAAAAAGGACAAGGCTCTGGTCGTTAGCAAGAAGAAGCAGCTCGACACGGAATATAAAAATGCCAAGAAGTTGTACGCGCTCAAGCAGGACGCCAAAGCTCAATTGAATTCCAAGGAAAAAGAGAAGCAAAGACTGATTGCCAACTATGATCATGATATTGCTGAATCGGATGAAATCAGTGAAGAGCAAAACGATATGCTGGTAGCCCTTGCGAACAAACGTGTGGCGCTAGTGCAGGAGAAGAACAAGCTCAGAGCGGAGCAGGCTGCCAAAGCAGCACGTGCTAGAGCGGCAGCACGTGCTGCGGCAGCTAAGCGATATGCATCTTCATCCTCAGGCGCTGCTTCGAATTCCAGTCATACGGCAGCCAGTACGTATACAGGCGGATCGGGTACATTGGCTACGCCAGTAGCCCATTACCGACTCTCATCTACTTTTGGCATGCGGGTACATCCGATAACCGGTAAGCTTAAAGGCCACACAGGTATTGATCTGGCGGCTCCGCAGGGAACCGATATTCATGCAGCCGAAGACGGTGTTGTCATTGTTGCTGAATGGTGGAGCGGGTATGGGAACACGGTTGTCATTGACCATGGAGACGGACTATGGACCTTATACGGACATATTCGCAACGGTGGTACGGTGGTTCATACGGGGCAAACGGTGAAACGCGGTCAAAAAATTGCAGAAGTGGGTTCGACGGGAAATTCTACAGGACCTCACTGTCATTTTGAAGTGCGTGAGAATAACAAACCTGTAAATCCGATGAACTATTTATAATAGATAAGGTAAGCCCTATTTGTAACCAATCTGGTTGTAGATAGGGTTTTGCTGTAATGGTTCATATCCAATCAAGAACATGTGCATTGAAACACGGAGTAGGATACAATTAACATATTCCGTACAAGCTAGACGTATACTTCGTGAATGGATGCGTTGTGAGGAAATAGGATACAAGATAAAGAGAAGGCGGTGGACGATTAGATGTTGAAAAAAAGTACAGCGGTACTCTTGATGGTGATCGGGCTGCTTGGCGGCAGTCTGCTCACTTTTGCTTATACTGGAACAACCACAGTAGGGAATAGCGCTCTAGGCGAGGGGCTGCTGGCGAGTGTAACAGGGAGCAGTTCCTCCTCCAGAAGTGATATTCGCAAAATTGAGACAGCGATGGACTTAATTCAGGGACAATACTATCAGGATGTGGATCGCACCAAGCTAGTGGATGGCGCCATCAATGGAATGATGGAGTCGCTTGGCGACCCGTATTCCTCTTATATGGGTAAAGAAACCGCACAGCAGTTCGAGCAATCCATAGAAGGCTCTTTTACCGGGATTGGAGCCGAAGTAGCTGCTGAGAATGGGAAAGTAGTCGTAGTTACACCAATTAAAGGCTCTCCGGCTGAAAAGGCGGGTCTACGCGCTAAGGATATTATACTGTCTGTTAACGGTGAAACACTGGACGGATTGGATCTGAACAAGGCCGTTTCCAAAATTCGTGGACCAAAGGGCAGTCATGCAAAAGTCAAAATTCAGCGTAACGGTTCTCCAGATCCACTTGAATACACGATTACCCGTGACAACATTGATATGGAAACTGTAACGGCTCATATGGAAAGCGGTGGTGTAGGTGTCATTACGATCACCCAGTTCTCCTTAAATACGGCAGAACGCTTCAAGGAAGAGTTAGCCAAGCTGGAGAAACGAGGGCTTAAAGGACTCGTCATTGACGTGCGTAATAACCCAGGTGGGGTGCTTTCTGTCGTCATTGATATTGCACAGCAATTTGTACCTTCCGGCAAAACGATTGTACAAGTGGAAGACAAAAATCAGAAGCGTGAAGAAGAGAAATCCAAAGGTTCACGCAAAAATTATCCGGTGACTTTGCTCATGAATAAAGGTAGCGCAAGTGCGTCCGAAATTCTGGCAGGTGCTCTCCAGCAATCCGCTGGCGCAGTGTTGATCGGGGAAAACTCCTTTGGTAAAGGTACTGTACAGACCAGCTATGACAAGCAAATGGGTGATGGCAGCCTGCTCAAAATCACAATTGCCAAATGGCTAACACCAAATGGAACATGGATTCATAAAAAAGGGATTAAGCCGGATCTGGCGGTGGAACAGCCTGAATACTTTACGGCAGCACCGCTGAACAAGGAAAAGTCCTTGAAATACAATATGAACAGCAGTGATGTGAAAAATGCACAAATCATTCTGCAAGGCTTGGGCTACAAACCAGGTCGCGAGGATGGCTATTTTGACAAAGTGACTGAAAGCTCTGTTATGGCTTTTCAAAAAGAGGCGAAGCTGACAGCTAACGGCATCATTGATGCCAAGACAGCAGCAGCAATGGAAGCCAAGCTGATTGAAAAAATTCGCGATCCGAAAAATGATAATCAACTCAAGCAGGGGATTGAAGAGATTCGGAAGGAAATGAAGACAAACGTAGCGAAATAATAGTGAGGCTACAACAAGGGGGCTGGAAACAGCCTCCTTTTTTATTGGGATATATTTGCAGTCTGTCGGTTTGTCTTCCCTACGTTGGCAATTTCATATAGAATAAATGGATATGAAATGTACGTGATCCGCTATACAGCGGGCCAGGGGCATAAGGAGTGTGAATGGACTTGGAATGGGCATTACAATGGGGATGGAGCGTCTTGAATGCTTGCTTGTATCTGCTATCGCAGCCGTTTTATTATATCTCGATACTCATTGTCGCGCTTGGCTATCGTCGGCAAATGCTGCTGGAGCGCAAGCTATTTCATACCAGAATACATAGCTGGGCTGCCGAGACCTGGCGTGTCGTGTGGAGTGGCTTGCTTGCCGGGATGGCGCTATCCGCTCTAGGAATGTTCGTCAGCGTGCATCTGACCCCGGCTTCCATCGTGTGCGTGTGGATTACCACATTACTGCTCATGCTGGTACGCGTCCGCTACCTATGTCTTGCTTATTCGGTTGGTCTGCTAGGTGTAGTTCAATTTTTTCTGAACGTAGCCAGTGGCTGGCAGCCTGGGGGAGTGCTCGGGACATCGGTAGCAGCCATCCGCGGATTGGATATTCCAGCACTATTAGTGTTGGTCGCTGTGCTGCATGTGGCTGAAGCGCTGTTGGTTCGCTGGCAAGGAGGAAAGGCAGCTACTCCGCTGTTTGTCGAGGGCAAACGGGGGAGATTGGTTGGTGGCTATCGCATGGAGGATCTCTGGCCTATTCCGTTGCTATTACTGGTACCCGCTCAGGGAGGATTCATGCTCCCCTGGACACCTTTGTTCGGCAGCGATGCCGGAACAGGGTATATGCTAGCAGCTCTGCCAGTCCTGATGGGCTTTAGCAGTGTGACGCTCGGCCAGTTACCCCGACAGAAGGCAGTACTTACTTCGAACCGATTGCTCCTGTACAGTGTGGCTTTGCTTTTGCTAAGCCTATTGGCGGCCTGGTGGAGTCCGCTGATCTTGCTGGCAGCGTTATTCTCCTTCTTGGCCCATGAGGCGCTGATTTGGTACGGTAATATAGAGGAAAGCCGTCTTAGCCCGATGTTTGTACATCCAGAGCAAGGGATGCGTGTACTTGCTGTGCTGCCAGATAGTCCGGCGACAGCTATGGGCATACTGCCGGGTGAAGCCATTTACCGTGTGAATGGCCTGGTTGTGAACAGTCGTGCCGAGCTGCATCAGGCCTTGCGGATCAACTCTGCTTTTTGTAAGCTGGAGGTACGCAATCTGCAAGGTGAGAGCAAGTTTGTACAGCGAGGCATGTACGATGGCGATCATCATCAGCTAGGGGTCGTGCTTGCACCGGATGCAGACGCAGGCTGGGCCGTATCTATACAGCCGGCCTCCATCTACCGAATTGTGGCCATGCACATAGGCGCACGACGGCGCAAAGCTGGACAAGCATCCAAGGCAGAGGGTACGCATTTGGACACCATGGACTAATAGATACCACAACAAGAGGGTGGTCATTATTTGATTAGAGTCGAATAAGGCTACCCCCTTTTGTATATAGCGACAGCAGCCTGCTTGAAATCAATATTCTCATCGGTATACAATGAATATGTAATGGGAAACATTGATAAACCGAATGCCTATCATGTGTGTCAAGCAGGGAGAGGAAAAGATGAACGCGATTCACTTTATTCGAGAGTACATCAGGCACCCACGCAGCGTAGGCGCTGTTATACCCAGCTCAAGACAACTGGCCAAGCAAATTGCCACACCGATTTACTTTGACAAAGCTTCGTGCATTATTGAATATGGAGCAGGGACCGGTGTGTTTACACAGGAGTTGATTTTGAACAAGCGTCCAGAAACGTTACTGTTAGTGATTGAAGCTAATGAATCGTTTTATAAAAAATTACAAAGCAAATATGGACACTTGGAGAGGGTACACATTATTCATGGATCGGCCGAGCATGTAGCGCGGTACATGAAACAGTATCATGTCTCGAAAGTCGATTATATCGTATCGGGGCTCCCTTTCACCAGCTTACCCGCTGCGTTATCCAGCCTTATTTTGGGACAAACGGCCGAGGTGTTGGGTCAGGAGGGCAAGTTTATTACGTTCCAGTACAGCAAGGTTAAGCACAATTTCTTCCGTACTTTTTTTGCAGATATCCAGATTAAAAAGGTGAATTATAATGTTCCGCCAGCCTATGTGTTCACTTGCAGCTTGTGATTTCTCAGGTAATGTAGAGGATTAGAATAAATACGAATACCCATATGCGGATGAATAGAAGACTTGGTCAGCATCATTAAAATGCTGAAACGGTCTTTTTTTGTTGTCCACTTTTATGGAAATATAAGATAAGGGATATGTTAAATGGCAAAATTCATTTAAGGAATCATATTTTAAAATGGGGCTTAACCTATATATTACATAAGTTGGAACCTCTTAGACTTTTGTAGGATTCATAATAAATCTGAACTTTTGTTAAAGGAGATTTATATATGGTAAAACCGTTGATGTTCATGCGCTGGTGTGAGTATTATGGGTTAAGCGACCGTGAGACAGACTTTGTATCCTTTTTTATGATGAATTTTTCGGCTGCACGATCAGGTAATCAACCCAAACTTAAGGAACAATTTGTTGAGATTCAAAAAAAAGCCTTTCCAGAATACCCGTTTGATATTAGCCCGGAAGAACTGGATTATAACAAATTTGAAGAACTGATGAAACGAGTGTTGAACATTCATTTTGACACGGCTGAACTGCTGTATTCCTTTTATCTCCAAAAGCTGTGTGCACCTTTGGCAGAATACATTTTATCCACTGGAGATGCCGAGCCAGCACGGATCTACTATGAGCTTATCCAAAAGGACAAAGTACGGTAGAGATAAAAAAGCCCCTTAGATAAGGGGCTTTTTTTATATTCAGGCTATAAAGTTATTTAATAAGTTAACTCTAGTCAATGTTCTGCTATATGGGCATTTGGAATAATCTAAGAATATGGACATTACGTCCCATAAATGGTTCGATATGAAGATTTGGTCGGTAAAACGTATAGCAAAGCAGTATTACAACATTTGAAGATCCGAGCAATTCTGATTTCGGACGGAGAGGAGAGTGTAATCAACCAGCTACTTGGAGCTTCGATGGGTGGAATTTAAGCACGAATCTATAAAAAATGAATCTATGGATTAGAGTAAGGCGACGCTGTGCCGGAACGATAAACCCGTTTGGATTTAGGAGCCTTAAAACCTTTCGGAGCGGCACTTGTATGGGGCTGCTCTTTTCAAATGTAAAGGAGGAAAGTGGTATGAGAGTGAAAAATAGTAGTAGTATTCTGTTCAAACGTTCCAAATGGCTGCCTGTCGTCATGGCCTGCACGATGATAGTAGGGGGGGCTTTACCTGCTCCAGCTGTGGTTCACGGTCAAACGGCAAAGACTATTGCTATTAAAGTAGATACATCCAAGGATCGTAAGCCTATTAGCCCTTATATATACGGTACAAATCAGGATTTGGCAGGTGATGAAAATATGGCTGCCAGACGACTTGGTGGCAATCGAATGACGGGATACAACTGGGAAAACAATATGTCCAATGCAGGAAGTGACTGGCAGCAATCTAGCGATAACTATTTATGCAGTAATGGTGGCCTGACACAAGCCGAATGTGAAAAGCCAGGAGCGGTGACGACTTCGTTTCATGACCAATCGCTGAAGCACGGCACTTATTCTTTAGTTACGTTGCCGATGGCCGGTTATGTGGCTAAGGATGGAAACGGAAGTGTGCAGGAAAGTGAAAAGGCCCCTTCCGCTCGTTGGAATCAGGTCGTAAACGCCAAGAATGCACCGTTCCAACTACAGCCTGACCTTAATGACAATCGGGTCTATGTGGATGAGTTCGTCCATTTTTTAGTGAACAAGTACGGCGCTGCCTCAATGAAGACGGGTGTGAAAGGATATGCGCTCGACAATGAACCCGCTCTTTGGTCGCACACGCATCCGCGCATTCATGGTGAGAAGGTCGGAGCGAAAGAGCTGATAGACCGGTCAGTCAGTTTATCCAAAGCTGTAAAAGCGGTTGATGCGGGAGCAGAAATTTTTGGACCGGTTCTTTACGGTTTTGGAGCCTATAAAGATCTTCAAACTGCACCTGATTGGGATTCTGTAAAAGGCAATTATAGCTGGTTCGTAGACTATTACCTGGATCAAATGCGCCTTAGTTCGCAAGCCGAAGGCAAGAGATTGCTGGATGTATTCGACGTACACTGGTATCCCGAAGCGATGGGCGGAGGCATACGAATTACGAATGAGGTAGGCAATGACGAAACGAAGAAAGCCAGAATGCAGGCACCTCGCACCTTGTGGGACCCGACCTATAAGGAAGATAGTTGGATCGCTCAATGGAACAGCGACTTTTTGCCCATACTACCTCGATTGAAGCAGTCGGTGGATAAGTATTATCCGGGGACCAAACTGGCTTTGACCGAGTATAGCTATGGCGGCGAAAATGATATTTCCGGCGGGATTGCGATGACCGATGTGCTCGGCATCTTGGGCAAAAACGATGTTTATATGGCAAACTACTGGAAGTTAAAGGATGGTGTCAACAACTACGTTAGTGCCGCTTACAAGCTTTACCGCAATTATGACGGAAAAAACTCTACTTTCGGGGACACCAGTGTTAGTGCGCAAACGTCGGATATTGTTAACAGCTCCGTGCATGCTTCCATAACAAATGCAGCCGACAAGGAACTGCACCTCGTGGTCATGAACAAAAGCATGGACAGCGCATTCGACGCTCAATTTGATCTTGCTGGCGCGACGACTTACGGCTCCGGTAAAGTATGGGGCTTCGATAAAAATAGTTCACAAATTAAAGAAGCAGCGCCAATCACGCAAATTTCAGGTAACCGTTTTACTTATACCGTACCGCCTTTGACGGCATATCATATCGTGCTGACTGCTGGCAAAGATACGTCTGTGCCACCAGTGGAAAATCCTGATAGCTTTAAGCTGAAGGCAGAGGCAGGCGATGGGAAAGTCCATTTGTCCTGGGACGCTTCCAGCGGAGTTGTGGGCTACAGTGTACAGCGGGCAGCGAGTGAAAACGGCCCTTTTACTGCTGTAGCATCCAACTTGACCGAAACATCCTATACGGATACTAACGTAACAAACGGTACTTCATACTATTACAAAGTAACCGCCAAAACCAATAAGGGATCGAGCGAATCCACTATTTTGAAAGCGGTTCCGAAGATAGCTGTAAACGGTCCCGCTCGCTATGAAGCCGAGGAAGGCACGCTGAAGGGAACTATTGTGGAATCCAGCGGGAGCGGCTTCTCTGGTACTGGTTATGTAACGAATTTCCACAATCCAGGGGATTCCCTGGCGATGACGATTCAGGCTCCCGCGGCAGGCTTGTACAATCTTACAATCGGCTACCGTTCTCCTCATGATGACAAACGCACGAATTTCTCATTAAACGGCAAAGCGTTTGGCGAACTGGTGCTTAAAAAAACGGCTGATTTTAAAGAAACTTCTGGAGGCAAGGTTCTGCTGAATGCAGGCGCGAATACGATCGGTTTTGAAACAGGCTGGGGCTGGTACGATATCGACTACGTCAGACTGGAGCCTGCTGCTGACCGCCCACCTCACGCGGTAACCAAAACGCTTACCAATCCGAATGCGACGGTAGAAGCAAAAGCATTGATGAACTACCTGGTTGACCAATATGGGAAGAATATGCTCTCTGGTCAAGAGGAAATAAACGAAATTGATTGGCTTCAAGCCAATGTAGGTAAAAAGCCGGCGATTGCAGCGCTTGACCTGATCGACTACTCGCCAAGCAGAGCGGAACACGGTCTTAGTTCCACAGAGGCGGAAAAGGCGATTGCATGGGATAAGCAAGGAGGCATCGTTACCTTTGCATGGCACTGGAACGCTCCGAAAGGTCTGATCGATACGCAGGGAAAAGAATGGTGGAGAGGCTTCTATGCCGATTCGACCACATTTGATATAGAATATGCGATGAGCCATCCAGAGTCCGAGGATTATAAATTACTTATTCGCGATATCGATGTGATCGCAGCGCAATTGAAGAAGCTGCAGGATGCGAAGGTTCCTGTCCTGTTCCGTCCTTTGCACGAAGCAGAAGGCAAATGGTTCTGGTGGGGCGCCAAAGGCCCTGAACCTGTTAAAAAATTGTATATTTTAATGCACGACCGATTGACGAATGTGCACAAATTGAACAATCTGATATGGGTATGGAATTCTGTTGCTCCGGACTGGTATCCTGGAGACGAATATGTGGATATTTTGAGCTTTGACTCTTATCCGCAAGCAGGTGATTACAGCCCGCAAATTGCAAAATACGAAGACCTTGTTACATTGGGCAAGGACAAAAAGTTAGTTGCCATGAGCGAAAACGGACCGATCCCAGACCCTGATCTAATGAAGGCGTATCAAGCCCATTGGAGCTGGTTCGCTACATGGTATGGGGATTTCCTGAGAGACGGTAAACAAAACAGCCTTGAGCATCTGAAAAAAGTGTATCATCATCCGAACGTTATTACGCTTGATGAGCTTCCAACGAACTTAAAAACGTATGGCATTACCGAGCAGCCGTCAGTACCGGGCAGCTTCACGCTGAACGCTGCGGGCGAAACGGCGAAAGTATCGCTAAGCTGGACAGCATCGGCGAATGCAAAAAGCTATGAAGTGAAGCGTTCGACGGCTGAAAACGGCGCGTTCGCCACTGTAGTGAGTGATGTATATGGCAGTAGCTACACTGACACAGCTGTAACGGCAGACATGACGTACTACTACCAAGTCGTAGCGAAGAACGATGCAGGACAGACGCTGTCGAACACCGCTAGCGCAGCGCCAAAAGCGGATACACAGCAGCCGACAACAGGACTGCTGCTCCAGTATCGCACAGCAGATACTAAGATGAACGATAATCACCTCAATCCGCAATTCCAAATTGTAAACAAAGGCACAACCTCCGTACCGATCAGCGAGTTGAAAATTCGCTACTACTACACAATCGATGGTGACCGTGAGCAGACATTCAACTGCGACTATGCGACGCTGAGCTGCTCGAAGCTGAACGGTAAACTGGTTAAAATGGAGAAGGCTGCAACCGGTGCCGATTATTATTTGGAAGTCAGCTTCAATTCGGATGCAGGCGTGTTAGCACCTGAAGGAAGCACGGGCGATATCCAAACCCGTATTCATAAGACAGACTGGTCGAACTATAACGAAAGTGACGATTATTCGTATAAAGGCACGCAAACCTCATATGCCGATCATCCTAAAGTTACCTTGTATCATAACGGCGTACTTGTTTGGGGAACCGAGCCGACAGCTAATTAAGATAAATGTTCGATCTAAAACATTGCTGAAATGAGCAGGGGGGTTGTATCCTCTGCTCATTTTTTTGTACAGAGCCTCTATAACTTTAAAATGGATAACGAAGGAAGGGATATGTTTGACTTTTATATTCAGATTAAAGAAATCACGAACTAAAATTACCTCATAATGTTAGAAAAGACGAAAAATATATTTTTTAGTTAAGAGGGGGATTGAAATGGAACATACACCTACGATCCGCTCGACGATAGAGACCGAACTCAAGCAGAGAGGCTATACATTTAGCAGCTTCAGTAAAATATCTGGAATTAACCGTGGTACATTTAGCACCATGCTGAACAGTAATCCACCCAAGCCGATTTCGGTTCGGCAGATGGACCTGATTACCAAGGCACTAGGATATCCCGATGGCTGGCTGTATGAGTTATACATAGATGAATGCTTTCACGAGGGGAAAGGACACTGGAAACGGATCAAGCCTTTTTTATTGCGTTGTGTAGATTTAGGAAGGAAGGACTGTATTCAAAAGGTATTGTCGAGATTAACGGAAGACTGGTCCTATGTGTCAACGGTATTTGAGTTTGCAGAAGAACTGCATAAAGTGGGAAAGAAAAATGAAGCTGTCCCTTTTTACGAGTGTGTGGTAGAGAACGAAAGATATTACCATTCGGAGCGGCTGGCAATCTGCCAGTATAGGCTGTTTTGTTATTCTCTAAATTCTGATTTGGATAATAATCGGCAAGCAGCTATAAGGTTTGCACCGTTTCCAAAGAACCTTCCCGAAAATTATCAACTAGACGCTTTGTTGAAGTTGACCAATACAAATTTCCAATTTTATGATTATGACATGGCTATACATTATGCGAAAGAACTTGAAGTATTAGTCACAGGTATTTTTTGGGACCAGGCTCAAGCAAGGGCGAAAAATCGTGAAGTTACACGTCTCAATACAGAAAGACATCTAATCGTTTATTATGGTCAAGCCTATTTAATGCAGGGAAATTCCTTAGAAAAACAAGGACTATATGAAGCAGCTATGAAGTTCATACCTTACTATGAAAATCTAACTCGGATTGAAGGCCTGGATGAGGTTGGAATGATAGAAGCAGAGAAATTCGAAATATGGGGGAAAGCCAATCGATTGAATCTACAAATTCTGATGGGGGATAAAGATAGTCTGCCTGCCTATGTTGAACTTATTAGGGATAATCCACAGGAAATATTACTAGGTCTATTAACCATTATAGAATCGGCCAATAATTACAGTTACTCAGTAGATGATACTTTGGTCCTTTTCGCCGAGGATATTAATAAATTTAGGGAGCTACGTACAAATATATCGTATTATCATACCAACAACAGTCTGCTGACATATTCTCGTTTTTTTCTTGAACTTAGTCGATATTTTTTTAGTAAGGGAAGCTACACCGAGGCAATAAACAATATGCTGATTAGTTTAGAAGCATCCTCTCAGTTGAACGATAAAACTTATTATATCAAGTCCATCACGCTATTGTTTGAGAAATATAAGGATCATTCGACTGAAGAACAACGGACAGAATATGAAAAAGCGATAAAAGCAGTGGAATATAATACGAGGCAAATGACCTCTTAGAGCAAAAAGGGCTATGTTTCTGTACCTAAAGCAGAAGATCACATAGCTCTTTTAGTTTATTGGACTAAATTGTTTGAAAAAAATTAGTGAATATCCGCTGTGAGGATTTTTATACACATTAAATTCCATAATATATTGAAATGGTGTAGAATAAAGGGTTGACCCCCATCCAATTTATTCATATAATTTCTAGTATATTGTAATTGATTGTCGAGGAGGGTGATTTTTTAAAATCATCTGAATACGCCGGGGGTGTTTTTATTGGAAAATGCAACCACGATTCGTTCGGAAATTGAGAAAGAATTAAAACTTGGTGGCTATACTTTTAATAGTTTTGGACAAGCTACGGGTCTTAATCGGGGCATTTTTAGTGCTATGCTTAACGGAAATCCGCCTAAGCCTATCTCCGTACGACAAATGGACTTGATCACTAAAGCGCTTAATTATCCCGAAGACTGGTTGTATGACCTGTATGTGGATGAATGTTTTTATGATGGAAGACCACATTGGAAAAGAGTTAAGCCGTTCCTTATACGCTGTGTTGAAGTAGGAAACCTGCAATGCGTGGAGAAAGTGCTCTCACGCTTAATGGAGGATCTTAATCACATCCCGACGATCTTTGCTTTGGCAGAGGAGCTATATGATGGGGGAAAGCTACAGGAGGCAATTCCTTTCTATGAGTGTGTAATTGAAAATGAAAAATATCAGCACTCAGAACGCTTGGCGATCAGTCATTATAAATTATTTCGTGCAAAAATTGGTGAGAATACTGAAATAAATCTAAAGGCAGCTATTCAATTTGAGCCTTTTCGTTTTCGGTTGCCAGAGTGTCATCAATTGGACGGATTATTGCACCTAACAAATATATATTCCTCACTACATAAATGGCAAGAAACAATTACACACAGTGATGAGCTTTGGGAGCAATCTAAAATTATATATGAAGAGGAAAATAAAAGAAGAGCTCGGAAAAACAGGAGTTATGTACCGGTAAAAACCGAACGACATTTAGTAGTATATTATGGGCAAGGATTACTTATGAAAGCTTATGCCTTACAAAAAATTGGCGACTATGAGAAGGCGAAAAAAATTGTTGCTGAGTATGCCGATCTAAGTTGGTTTGAGGGTTTAGACACCGTTGGGAAAAGAGAAGTGGAAAAGTTTAAGGTATGGTCTATGGGGAACTCTTATACACTTGATTTACTGTTAGGAGATACATCTGTGCTCCCTCAATATGTAAACTTATTAGAGAACAATAATGATGAGATATTACCAGGGCTTGTGAATATTTTGGAATCGGCTAATAGAAATTTCTTCTCGGTTGACAGCATTTTAGATCAATTTATCAAGTTTATTGATACTTTCAGAAGTACTCAAGACGTAATATTTATGGATGACTATTATAATTTTAATTTTCAATTAGCCATTTATTATAGGCGAAATAAGAGACACAAGGATGCAATAAATGCTATTTTACAATGTATTCAGACATCATTCTTTCTTAAAAATGTAGAGAGTTTTGCCCAGAGTATGGTTTTCTTCGAAAATCTTAGAGCTTTATGTGACGAAGTACAAATTGAAATTTATAAATCTATTATTAAGGGGGTGTGCAAAGATGAAGAAGGTTTTTCTTTCACTCTTGCTTTCTCTAATAGTAGTCAGTAATATTGGGAATCTGTCTTATCTTCATAATATTACAATTGGTAATGGTTCACAGATTACAGTTTCAAGCCACGGTAGAGGTGGCTGAATTATAATCATGTTATATTTACTTCTAGGTTAGTATCAGGGGAAGCTTATAAGTAAATGGACTTAGCAAAAAACCAGTCTTGGTAAGGCTGGTTTTTTGATGTATTCCGCTAAAGGGATGAAATGGGTTTTATTATATTTTTAACCTGTGGGGAAGGTATCAGCCTGTAAACTAATGTAAATACCACACCGAACAGGAGGTTTATTGATGTGAAATGGCAACAATTGGAGGAGTGCATCGAAGAAAAGCGAAAAGAATTAAATGATTTGGCGAAAGAAGTGGGATTGAAGGATCGACGGGTGTTGGCCAAGTCTATGGAGTTGGATCGTCTCCTTAATAAGTACAGTGATTGGAAATATAGCTATCGTAGACAACAGAGTGTACCCCAAAGTTCACAGATCCAAGAGAAGCAACACGAGCTCGTCCTATCTTATTAACATCAAGCATCATGACAAGATAAAACCTAACTTCACCTTGGCTTCTATACATAGTGAGATATAGCATAAACAAAATAATCTCTATTACATCTCGTACGCCGCCCTTATCCACGTTGTTCGTACAGTTTATTGTTCTGCGTCTACATCAGAGCGGAAGCCATGTAACATGAGGATACATCTCAAAAAACCTCCCGATTCACGTTATGGCGTGAATCGGGAGGTTTTTGGGTTTTACTGCTGGAGCTGACGCAGCACAGTGATTTCGACACGGCGGTTTTTTTGTCGCCCTGCTTCGGTGCTATTGTCACCAACCGGACGGGTATCTGCATAACCCGCATACTGGAATCCTGAGGGGGATAGCTGCTCTCGGTCGATAAAGAACCGAAGTACAGACAGTGCACGAGCGCCGGAAAGCTCCCAGTTGTCCTTGTAGGCCGATGAGTTGGAGGAGCGGGTGAATGGAATATTGTCCGTATGCCCCTCAATGCTAATCGGTGTTTTTAAATCCCGGAACAGACTGGCTAATTTGGATAGCGTGTTTGCAGAGCCCTGCTTGAGTGCCGCTCTGCCTTGGTCGAATAGAAAGCGGTCATTCAGCGTAATGACAATGCCGCGCGGTTGATCGGATACGAAAATCTGGTTTTGTAGCTTGTTGTCTGTAATATATTCCTGGATGACACCCATTAGGTTTTGCAGTTCTTTTTCCTGCTTGCGAAAAGCTTGTTCACGCTCGGTAAGCTTGGTTGATCCCGCTTCTTTTTTATTAGAGGCCGGTTGCTTGGTCGCGGGTGGGTTCTTGCTGGTGTAACGATCGGCAGTCCCCGTAATGCCCGAGCCTTGCTCCAAAATAGAATCTCCCTTGTGGAACGTATCCTGAAGGGATTGAACAACGACATCGTATTTCTTAGCATCCAGACTGCTCATAGCATACATCACGACGAAAAAAATGAGCAGCAGGGTGATCAGATCGGCATAGGTAATCATCCACCGATCCCGTTGGTCTCCGCCGCCACCTTGACGCCCACGGCGCTTAGCGCGCGCTCTCATGGAAGTCCTCCTTTGGAGTAGCGCTCTCTGTACGTGAGCGACGAGGCGGTTTGCGATCTATATTTTGCTCTGAGCGGATAAAGAACTCCAACTTCTTGCGTACAAGCTTAGGGTTCTCTCCGTTTTGGATAGCCAGAATACCTTGCAGCAGCAAATCCATCGTGATAATTTCATTTTCACTGGCTGCTCTTATTTTGGACGCGATGGGCAGAAAGATCAGATTGGCGCTAGCAACGCCGTATAATGTTGCGATAAAAGCCACAGCAATCGACGGCCCGAGCGCAGTAGGCTCGGTTAGGCTGCCAAGTACATGGATCAGACCCATGACCGTACCGATAATCCCCATCGTAGGGGCATAGCCGCCTGCCGATTCAAATATTTTGGCGTACCCCTCATGCTTGTGCCCAATAGCATCTAACTCTAGTTCTAAAATTTGCTTGATCTGTTCCTGTTCAGTGCCGTCAATGACTAGTTGAAGACCTTCCCGCAAAAATGCATTCGGATGCTCCGATGATATACGTTCTAACGCAAGCACACCGGATCGGCGGGAGGTGGCGGCCATGGAAACCAAATCCTCTATATATTGCTCCGTAGGATTATCCTCACGACTAAAAGCCATCCGCAGAGCGGTGGGTATCGTCTTCAGCTTGGAGGCAGGGTAACTGATAACAACTGCGGCGAAAGTTCCGCCAAATACAATCAGAGCTGATGTGCCTTGTAGCAGCCCTGTGAATTCGCCGCCTTCCCATAAGAAGCCACCGATTAATGCTATGATTCCGGCGATGATGCCCAATACGATGGTGATATCCAAAATTTAATTCACTCCTATTCAAGACTTATCGTTTGCATCCACGGTAAGAAAGAGGTATAATACGGGAACAAACATTCTTATTCAACCATATTTCCCAAGTATCATTGCTCGGGAAATATCGACATAGAATTACAGGCAAAGACGTTAAAGCTCGATTAGTGTAAAAACATGATGTTTCCATTTTAGACGATAAGGGTGATGCAGGGCAATGAGTGATATCGTTGTTAGCGATAAGACTTTTGAAATTCAGTCGGAATTCCAACCTCAAGGCGATCAACCCCAGGCCATTTTTGAATTGGTAGAGGGAATTGCAGAAGGAAAGAAGCATCAAACTCTATTGGGTGCTACGGGAACAGGTAAGACGTATACCATCGCTCAGACCATTGCCAAGCTGAATCGGCCTACGCTGGTTATTGCACATAACAAGACTTTGGCTGCTCAACTGGCAAGTGAGTTTAAAGAATTCTTTCCCAACAACTCCGTCGATTATTTTGTCAGCTACTATGATTACTACCAACCGGAAGCGTACATCCCTTCTTCCGATACGTATATTGAGAAGGACTCCAGCATCAATGAGGAGATTGATAAACTTCGCCACTCAGCCACAAGCTCTCTGTTTGAGCGTCGTGACGTTATTATTGTAGCGAGTGTCTCTTGCATTTATGGTTTGGGTTCCCCGAAAGAATATTCAAGCTTGCTGCTCTCGCTTAGAGTCGGCATGGAGAAACCCCGCAATCAGATTTTGTCCCGCTTGGTCGATATTCAATATCAGCGGAACGATATCAACTTCGTGCGGGGTACTTTCCGTGTACGGGGGGATGTTGTTGAGATATTCCCGGCTTCCCATGGAGAAAACGCGATCCGGGTAGAACTGTTCGGAGATGAGATTGAACGGATTACCGAAATTAATGTGCTTACAGGTGAATTGATCGGTGAACGTGAGCATATCGCCATTTTCCCGGCATCTCACTTCGTTACCCATGAGGATACGATGAGGGTAGCACTGGTCAACATTGAACGTGAGTTAGAAGAGCGCTTAGCAGAGCTGAAGGAGCAAGGGAAGCTATTAGAGGCGCAACGTTTGGAGCAACGAACCCGCTATGATATCGAGATGATGAGAGAGGTTGGCTTTTGTTCCGGTGTCGAAAACTACTCGGGTCCACTGACATTCCGCGAGCGCGGAGCAACACCATATACACTGTTGGATTATTTTCCAGATGATATGCTGATCGTCATCGACGAATCTCATGTTACATTGCCGCAGATTCGTGCGATGTATAACGGGGACCAGGCGCGTAAAAATGTTCTCGTTGAACATGGTTTTCGTTTGCCATCTGCCTTGGATAACCGTCCACTGAAGTTCGAAGAGTTCGAGGACAAAGTGAATCAGATTATTTATGTATCGGCTACTCCAGGCCCGTATGAGATGGAAAAATGCGATACGATGGTGCAGCAGATTATTCGTCCTACCGGTCTCCTTGATCCTATTATTGAGGTGCGTCCGAGCAAAGGACAGATTGACGATCTCATTAATGAAATACGTCAGCGCATAGAACGTGAAGAACGGGTACTGGTCACCACACTCACGAAGAAAATGGCTGAAGATTTGACAGACTACTTAAAAGAAGTGGGCATCAAGGTTCGGTATATGCACTCCGAGATTAAGACTTTGGAGCGGATGGCCATTTTGCGGGATCTTCGTCTGGGAACCTTCGATGTGCTGATCGGGATCAACTTGTTGCGGGAAGGTCTCGATTTGCCGGAAGTATCGCTGGTTGCGATTTTGGATGCGGACAAAGAAGGCTTCCTGCGTTCTGAGCGCTCTCTGATTCAGACGATCGGACGGGCAGCGCGGAATAGTGACGGACGTGTTATTATGTATGGCGATAAGATTACCGATTCTATGGATAAAGCGATTAAGGAAACAGAACGTCGCCGTGCGATTCAAATTCAATACAATGAAGAGCATGGGATTACCCCGCAAACCATCCGTAAAAAGATTCGTGATGTCATTGAAGCAACCAAGACAGCAGAGTCCAAGAATGATTACCTTCCTAATGAGACGGGTAAACTTTCCAAGAAGGAGCGTCAATCCCTCATTCAGCGCCTGGAAGCAGAAATGAAGGATGCGGCCAAGAATCTACAGTTCGAGCGGGCTGCCGAGTTGCGTGATGCTTTGCTGGAGTTGCGGGCTGATTAAACATTGTTAATAAGCTAGAAGCACAACATATTGATAATACAATGCTTGATTGCTTTTAAGAAATAGTGAGGACGGCCGATGTGGTCGTTCTCTTTGCGATATATCACTTCCATCGGATAATCCAATGCGATATAGGATGACGTGAATTACGGCTAAGGAGATGAAACATTTGGCGAATGAAAGCATCATCATCAAAGGCGCACGTGCGCATAATCTCAAAAATATTGACGTGACGATTCCGCGGGACAAGTTCGTCGTCCTGACAGGGCTTAGCGGCTCAGGTAAATCATCACTGGCTTTCGATACGATCTATGCGGAAGGACAGCGGCGGTATGTGGAATCATTATCTGCATATGCGCGTCAATTCCTCGGGCAAATGGAGAAACCGGACGTCGATTCGATTGACGGTCTGTCTCCTGCCATTTCCATTGACCAAAAAACGACAAGTCGGAATCCTCGTTCTACGGTCGGAACAGTTACAGAAATCTATGATTACCTGCGGTTGTTATTTGCCCGAGTGGGTCATCCTCATTGTCCTGAACATGGCATTGAAATCACTTCACAGACCGTCGAACAGATGGTAGACCGCATTTTACAGTATCCTGAAAAGACACGGCTACAAATCCTGGCTCCATTGGTATCCGGCCGCAAAGGTGAGCATAAGACACTTTTCACTGATATAGCCAAGCAGGGCTTTGTACGGGTACGTGTGAATGGCGAACTGCGTGAATTGTCCGAGAAGATTGAATTGGAGAAGAACAAGAAGCACTCGATTGAAGTGGTCGTAGACCGGATCGTAGTCAAGGAAGATGTACGTGCGCGTCTGTCCGACTCTATCGAAACGGCACTGAATCTTTCAGGCGGACAGTTGCTTGTAGATATTATAGGGCAAGAGGAGTTGCGATTTAGCTCCAACTTTGCGTGCCCGATTTGCGGTTTTAGCATAGATGAGCTGTCTCCACGGATGTTTTCCTTTAATAGTCCGTTTGGTGCTTGTCCAGATTGTGATGGGCTAGGAGTTAAAATGGTGGTTGACCCTGATCTGCTCATACCCGATCCAGAAAAAAGTGTAGAAGATGGGGCGTTCCAGGCATGGAGTGGAGGAACTTCCACTTATTATCCTCAATTTTTACAGTCCGTATGCGAACACTACGGTATTCCGCAGGACGTTCCTGTAAGTCAATTGACGTCAGAACAAATGAATCTTATTTTGCAGGGAACAGGTGACCAGAAGATCCGTTTCCGCTATGAAAATGATTTTGGTCAACGTAAGGAAGCCTACGTGACCTTTGAAGGTATTATTCCAAACCTGGAGCGTCGTTATCGTGATACGGCTTCTGAGGGAATACGTGAATTTATTGAAGGCTTTATGAGTGCAAAGCCATGTAACACCTGTAAGGGGCACCGACTGAAAAAAGAAAGCCTGTCGGTAACTATACAAGAGCGTAATATCGCTTATGTGACAGCTTTGTCAGTCGGGGAGGCCTCTCATTTTTTCCATACACTGGAGCTGAGTGAGAAAGAGCAGTCGATCGCCAACCTCATTTTAAAGGAAATTAACAGCCGACTGGGATTCCTCGTTAACGTTGGTCTGGAATACCTGACTTTAAGCCGTGCAGCAGGTACGTTGTCCGGCGGGGAGGCACAGCGTATCCGATTGGCGACACAGATCGGGTCCAGTCTGATGGGTGTGCTTTATATTTTGGACGAGCCAAGTATCGGGTTGCATCAGCGAGATAATGACCGCCTGATTAGTGCATTGGAACATATGCGGAATCTAGGTAACACGTTGATCGTGGTGGAGCATGACGAAGATACGATGATGGCGGCAGACTATATCATTGACATTGGGCCAGGAGCCGGAATCCATGGCGGGATGATCATGTCACAGGGGACCCCACAGGAAGTTATGGAAGATCCGAATTCCCTGACCGGGCAATATTTGAGCGGGCGCAAGTTTATTCCGGTCAATACCGAGCGGCGCAAGCCTGCAGATAAGTGGCTGGAGATTCGCGGAGCCAAGGAGAACAATCTCAAAAATGTGAATGTCAAAATTCCATTGGGGGTTTTCACGGCTGTCACTGGCGTATCCGGGTCTGGAAAATCGACGTTGGTCAACGAAATTTTATACAAAACGTTGGCGCGTGATCTGAACCGTGCGAGAGTACGCCCAGGTCAACATAAAGAAATTCGCGGGCTAGAGCATATCGAAAAGGTTGTTGAGATCGATCAATCGCCAATCGGCCGTACACCGCGTTCCAATCCTGCAACATATACCGGAGTGTTCGATGATATCCGTGACTTATTCTCGCAGACGAACGAGGCTAAGGTACGAGGCTACAAGAAAGGCCGATTTAGTTTTAACGTTAAGGGAGGCCGATGTGAATCTTGCAGAGGCGACGGCATCATCAAGATTGAGATGCACTTTCTGCCCGATGTGTACGTACCATGCGAAGTGTGCAAAGGCAAACGCTATAATCGGGAGACCCTTGAGGTTAAGTATAAAGGGAAGAGTATTGCTGATGTGCTGGAGATGACGGTAGAGGATGCGACAGCATTTTTTGAAAATATCCCGAAGATTCATCGCAAGATTCAGACGCTGATGGATGTAGGTTTGGGGTATATCAAGTTGGGTCAACCAGCGACTACTTTGTCCGGTGGTGAAGCACAGCGTGTGAAGCTGGCTTCCGAATTGTATCGTCGCAGCACAGGTAAAACCATTTATATTTTGGATGAGCCGACAACGGGTCTACATGTTCACGATATTGACCGTTTATTGACCGTGCTGCATCGTTTGGTCGATTCGGGAGAGACGGTACTGGTTATTGAGCATAATCTAGATGTAATTAAAACAGCCGATTTCCTGATTGATCTGGGGCCAGAAGGCGGAAGCGGCGGTGGAACGATCTTGGCTACCGGGACACCAGAACAACTCGTAAAAGTCGAAGAATCCTATACAGGCCGATACTTAAAGCCGATCCTTGAACGGGATACACAGCGCAGCCAAGCGCTTCAGACCGTCGATCTATAGATACTATTTAGTACGTTTTAGAAACCCTGCACAGACAGGAAGGCAAAATACGAATTAGCGTATTTATGCTTTCCCGTTGGCAGGGTTTATTTTTTTTGTAAAAAAAGAAAACTTTTATTAAATTCCTGCGTTAAAGCATGTGACACATAGTTTACCAAGCGCTGGAATAATAAATCTATATGTATATTCATCGACAGAAAGTCTCTGAGTAATCTCTAAATTTTTAGAGTTTTGGATGTTTAGGCTCGGGCTTGAAGAGGTTAATATATAACTTATGATTATCTAGCATCATACGAAGTTCCGTGCCCACGTGACAACCATTACTAGTTGAAGCGAAACCGTCTATAGTTATATCACATCTAAGATTTATACCACATCTCTGAGGAAGTCATGAAGGGAGCTGGAACGTTTGAAGATTAAGCAAAGTAGAGTTCTACGTACACGTGTATACTCATGGGCAGCAGGAGTCACTATAGCGGCATGGTTATTGGGTTATAGTGCTGCACCGTCCTATGCCTCCGAGGTGTCCGAGGCGTATGCGCCCATACAAGCCGAGATCGAGACCAGTGCAGCGATTGGAACTATTAAAGATTCAGAAAACGCTCACAATTATATTCAGCCCGCTGCAAAGGGTGGGTTTTTAATGCTGAACGTCGAGGACGTTACAGAAGCAAGTGTGGTACACGTCACGTATGGCAAGCTGGACAGTTCTCTGGAGACTGTATGGAAACACCAGCAGGACCTGAGCGTACAACCGGGAACAAGCAGCAGGGGAGTCCAGCGGGAGACATCAGATGGTGGCTTGCTGTTTCTGATTGATTATACCCAACCGAACGGAATGCGGGATTTGCGGGCGTCACGATTGGACGCGGATGGAAACCCCTTGTGGTCCAAAACATTACCGACTGATGGCTTGATCTCCCAAGGGCAGGGTTCTCAGGTAGGACTGGAGCCACTAGAGGATGGCAGTTTTCTAGTCTCCTCATTGAACCTTGCGGATCAGTCCTTCACTGTACTCAAATACACAGAAGATGGCGACATACAATGGAATCGGACGACGGCCGGGGTGACCTCAGGTTGGCTGGTTGGCAGTCACAATGGATATTATGCGCTTTTGAACAGCTCAGATGGTCCCGTGGGTGTACAAGCCGATGTGTATGGTCGTAATATCCGTGATGTCCATCTAGACTTAGGATCAGGTAAGGAAATTGCCGCGGTACGTGAGTTGTCCAGCGGCCATATTGCTGTAACAGGGCTTAAAGGAAACAGCAAACGTACCCAGGTGTTAAGTAATGGTCTGCAATTGTTTAGTAATACAGAGGACTATGCCGCTGACCAGGTGTATCTGCCTGAGGAGCAGTTGTACGTCCAGTTCAGTGATCAATATGATCCACTGGGTAAAACCACGAAGATGCATGGCATTACTATCACAGGCTTAAAAGGAAACGGCACGAAGGTGTGGGAAACGAAGACTCATTATAAGGAAGATAACTCCTTCGGCATCCGATATGATACGGGATTGATATATAAGATACCTTCAGGCTACGCGGTGGTGACATCTACAACAGGCGTCCAAAAGCCAGTAGTACTCGATTTTGCGAAAATATTGATACCGGAGTAATCCGGTGTCTTTTTTTATGCAATCGAAGAAGTAGCAAGTAGGTATGGCACTGTGGTATGGCATAGGAAACAGCCTGCTTGTATATAAAATACAAGCAGGCTGTTAATCGGATTATGTTTAGGATGCAACGTGGTTGGACTGTAAAATGGCAGACAACTTCTCTTGGAAAGACGGAATGCCTACACGTTGTACATACGCATAAAAGCTTTCGCCAGCAATCCTATTCTCTTTGTAGAACAGGATAAGCTCTGCCAATACAGGACCAACCTGATCCCCACGTACGCGGCCTTTGAGTACCTTGTTGAACTGGGCATCTGCTCCAAGCGCCCCGCCGACAGCGATGTCGAACGCGTCAACCATGCCTTCAGGTGTCTTAAGGAGCGAGCCTTGCAGTCCAATGTCGGCAATATGCTTTTGACCGCAGGAGTTCGGGCATCCGATAAAATGGATGCGCACCTTTTCATCCAATTGTACGTGCTGATCCAAATACTCGGCAACGTCAATCGCTCGCTTTTTCGTTTCCACAATCGCCAGATTGCAAAACTCATTTCCCGTGCACGATACCGTACGGCTCATAAAATGCTTGGGCTGTGGTGTCAGGCGTTGCAGCACAGGAGCTTTCAGCAGCTCATCTACTTGGTCATCCGGCACACCGCTCAGTAAAATATTTTGCGACATCGTGGTACGAATCTGCCCATCGCCGTAGCGGTCAGCCAGTTCGGCCAGTTCGTGCAACTCGTCAGCACTGAGGCGACCGACAGGTACGTTCAAACCGACATAGTTCAGACCTTCTTGGGCTTGGGGATGTATACCGTCAAAATAGGCGGCTTGCCAGCCAATGGTTTTATCTTCACCTCGTCCCGGCATTTCGCCAGTGTACTCGGTCAGCTTGGCCAGAAATTTGTCCGGGCCCCAATCGGCAACAAGGAATTTCAGACGGGCATGGTGCCGTTTTTCCCGATAGCCGTAATCACGGAAGATGGTTGTAACAGCAATAGCAACCTTCAGTACTTCCTCAGGACGGACAAACAAATCCAGCGACTGTGCCAAATGTGGCTTGGCGGATAGTCCACCGCCAACCATCACATGGAAGCCAACCACTTCTTTTCCGTTAAGAGTCTTGGTTGCCGGTATGAAGGACAGATCGTTAATTTCAGCCTGTGCATTATTGTACGTATTACTAGAGATGGACATTTTGTATTTGCGCGGAAGATTGGAAAAGTCGCGATTCAATAAGAAATAGCGGTTTACTTCATCTACAATCTTCTGAGTATCTATCAGTTCATTAGGATCAATGCCAGCCAGCGGATTGCCAACAATGGTACGCGGGCAGTCCCCACAGGCTTCAAAGGAATACAAATCAACCTTTTCCAGCCGTTCGAAAATATCCGGCAAGCTTTCAACGGTCAGCCAGTGAAATTGAATAGCCTGACGGGTGGTGACATCCACAAGACCACGCCCGTATAGTGCGGAGATGTCTGCTAAGGCACGTGCCTGGGCTGAAGTCATGATCCCTGTGTTGATGCGGACGCGCATCATGAAATGACCATCCTTGGGTTTTTGCTGGTAAACCCCAGCCCATTTGAATCGGTCCATATCGTCCGCAGAGATCGAGTCATACCCTTTGTGTGCATAGCTTTCGATGATGGTACGTATAACGTCGAGACCATCCTTTTCGAGCTTGACTAACTCAAACTTGTTAAGCTTATCGGGATGAGCATTCCAGATGGGTTCATAGGCCATCTTTTTAACCTCCTTCATGTGTCTTATTTATACTTGAGATTTTAGATATAGAACTCACGATTTTTTATTTCCGACAATATAACTAAGATATAATGTGATGGTATCATAGTTGGTTATGTCCGTAAACGAAGGAATGATCCAAATGGTATAACGATTTTTTATTGTTTTTGCTTATTTTTTTGATATAAGGATTTGGAAAATTTATAATATAAATAGCATGAGACGATAGGGATATGGCAAACAGCGCTTTTTTAGAAAAAGATAGGGCTTAAAGAGATTGTATGCGTGTCCCCTCTATGGTAGATTTGGACTAACTGATAGAACAGGGTCATGTTAGAGAGGAAATGGTGAGTATATGTGTAAGATGGGGAAAAGGGTGGCTGTTCTGGCTTTGGGCAGCGCTCTATGTGTTTCTGGAACGGCAGGTGCAGCCAGCAGTGGAGCTGCGTTAAAGGCCAAGGTCATTAATGGCGGGGTCTATGTTAACGTAAGTGATATGAATAAAGCATTAGGAACCAGCGGCGCGTATAACAGCGCAAATGGTACATATACGTTATCGGCCGATCGTGTGCCGCAGGTCGTTAAAAATGTATCTCCTTCTGTAGTCGGCATCATTGGCCGTTCAGCGACAGGAGAGACCGTAGCAGGGGGAGACCGTTACAACCTGGCTCACGGTACGGGTGTCATCATTCGGGCAGATGGATGGATTGTTACGAATGCGCATGTTATCGAAGGACTAGGTGATGCCGTAGTTGTAACCTCGGACGGAAAATCTTACGGAATCATCGACAGCTACAGCGATCCGATCAGTGATTTGGCGTTGATAAAAATTAAGGCAAGCGGCCTTAAGCCTGCTACCTTTGCAGCTTCTACGAACAGTTTACAAGTAGGCGAGCAGGTAGTGGCTATCGGTACGCCGATCTCTTTCTCACTTCGTAACTCGGCAACCTCAGGTGTTGTTAGCGGGCTGAATCGTGGTGTCAACGCTGCTTATCGTTTGATCCAAAGTGATACGGCGATCAATCCTGGTAACAGCGGTGGTCCGCTGGTCAACCTCAAGGGCGAGGTCATCGGGATCAATACAATGAAATTTTCTGCGGTCGGAATTGAAAATATGGGCTTTTCCATTCCGGCGGATACAGTGAAATATGTCATCAATCAATTTTTTAAATATGGTGAGGTTCGGCGTGCTAGTCTTGGCCTAGGGCTTGAAGAGAGTTGGTCAGCTATCGTTGGATTACCTACTGAGGACCCTTTGAAAGTCACGAAAATCACGTCAGCCAATGCTGTACAGGCCAAAATCAAGGAAGGCGATGAGCTGTATAGTATTAACGGCAAGCGTGTAGCTTCCGCCATTGATGTCAATGAGCTGCTTAAAAGCTATCAACCAGGTCAAACGGTGAGTGTACTTATGCAGTCGGACGGTGATATTGTGAAGCGCAAGCTGGTACTGACACAGGATAACGGTGAGATTTATGATTCCATTCAGTCTGGAGAAGATCTTGAAGATTCGAATGAATCAGGAGCTGCTGTAGATGACGGCGTAGCTCCTTCGAAGGAAGCATCAGAGTCAGCTACTGGAAAGTGAAGATAACGGCTGATCAATCTATAAAATAAAGCTAAAGGGAGATTTACTGTGAAGCATATGCAAAGAAAAATGATGCGTAAGCTGGGGGTCGGCGCTGTCGCATTGTCCCTTCTGCTTACCGCTTTACCAGCAGTTGCAGCAGATCAAGATAAAAACATATTGGAATTGCGTCTGCAAAGCGGCAGCAATACAGCCGTCGTGAACGGCCAAAATGCGAATATTACGAAGCCCTATTCCAAAAGTGGTGCACTGATGGTTCCTGCTGGTGTGTTTAAAAAGGCATTTAACAGCAAAATTCGCCTAGCTGAAGATAATGTGGTCAAGATCACCAGCGGCACTCACGTGGTATCGCTGACGATCGGTAGTCGTACGGCCTGGGTGAGGGGTCACAAGGTAACACTTCCGGCTCCGCCGGAAATGTCATCAGGGATTCTCATGGTGCCATTGCGTCAAGTAGCAGAAGGACTGGGCGGTAAGATGGAGAAGAATGGCGCTGGGATCATCATTCGGATGAAAGCCCAAGAAGAGGCGGGCACGGTAGCTGAAGAGACACCGAACATTGATAATGATGAGGGCAAGACGCAGATCGGCAACAGTTACTACGATTGGTCCATGAACTATCCAACAGGACTCGTCATCGGCCAAGGAGGTGGAGATGAGAGCATTTCCACATTTATGGACGAGAACAGTGCATACTATATGGAAGTACACACAGCAATACAGCCGGTTCCACTGAATGCAGACGACCTATTGCAACAATTGGTGCAGGCAGCCAAGGAAACGGGAGAAACTGTGGTGGACCGAAAATCCTTCCCGAAAGCGAAAGTGCCTTATGCTCGTGTTATTACGAAGGATGGGGATGGCGTACTGTGGGAAAATCGTCAGTACTATGACAACGGAAGACTGTATGTAATTTATTTTTCCGATGCTAAAGCAACGAACTATAAAGATCTGGCCCAGTATGCTGGACTGTTGAACTCCTTTAAAACCTCTTTTAATGCACAGGATAAAAGTATTAAAGACTTGTCCACTGTTGTAGGAGGCACACGAGAGGCTGGGAATCCAGACTACGGTGTGTCACTCAAAATACCCGCAGGCTGGAAAATGGACGACCAGCGGATGCAATATGAAAGCAATGACGGATCAAGCTTCCGCATGAAAGTCACCTCTGCTCCAGCAGATGGAAAATTGGAGAACTGGGGCCAGCAGCTGCAAAAATGGCTGAGCGATTCATTTGTGTCTACTGCTTATGAGGCACAAAAGACGTATCCGCTGGAGGTTGCAGGCGTTCAGGGATTAGTGCAGGAGTACCGCTATAATTTTGGGGATGAATGGGTCAAGGAGTACAATGTGCTAATTCAGCAAAATGGGTATCGCTACCTGGCTGAATACGCAGTGCCTGAAAAAGTAAGCAAGGGAAATGACCAGTTCAACGCGCTCATTTCTTCGCTTCAAATCGATTTCCAAACGGTAGCGAATAACTTTGGACAATTGGAAGAGGATGACTACCTGGCGGACAAAACGAAAACGATCAAAAAGACGTCTAAAGCATATGAATATACAGTAAATATCCCACGGTATTGGACTGCGGTTAGTGATCAATTTGAATTGGGAGATATAGAGTATCAATTTACCGGAGGACGTTTTTCCATTAAAATCGACAACGACCAATCTTTTGAATTAACGGTGTCCCAGCTTAAGGACTTCTATGATAAGCAAGCCAAGAACTATAAAAACCTCAAAGTGGAGGAAGTTAAGGATGTAACGTTTGCCGGTGTGCCGGCAGTGTCCTTTACATTCCACCGTGTGGACGAAGGTATCGGCTATACAGGTCGCCAAATCGTTCTGGAGCATAACGGTAAAACATATACCGTAACAACGACATTAAACGATGCAAACAACACGGGTGTACAGTCCAACGCACTGGATTCGACACTGAATTCGTTTAATTTTGTGAAGTAAAGGGTGTGGGTAAAAGATTAGTGAGTTATGTGGGATGACGCCACGCGGGCCATTCGATCCTACGATCGCTGTTGACCCGGGATCTTGGAGTATATAGGATTTAATAGTAAGAATCCCGTGTCAAAGGCGAACACTGGCGCTTCTTCGGATTCTAATGGCCCGCTTCGCTGGCGCCCGCCAAAGACCACTAATCTTTTAATGAGTGAGTAAGCAGGGAAGAGAGAAGATGTCAGACTAAAAGTATAAGGAGGAATCCAAAAATAATTAGGCTAAAAGCAGTTGACAAAAGTAATTGGGAAGAATGTGCTGAACTTCAACCGAACCCTGAGCAACAAAGGTTTATGGTATCCAACCTTTACTCAATTGCGGAATGTCAGTTTTTGGACGGGTTTGTATCGAGAGCGATTTATAATGATGACGTATTGATTGGTTTTACGATGTTTGGTTTAGACCCGGATGACGGGAATTACTGGGTTTACCGATTTATGATTGACGAAAGATTTCAAGGCCAAGGTCATGGTTACCATGCAATGTTGCTGGTTATCGACGAAATTAGGAAAGCCAGTGATCGGACTGATCTGATCATGATTGGATATAAACCAGACAATGAACTTGCTAGAAAGCTATACAGAAAATCTGGTTTCAGGGAGGAAGGAATATCACCCTGGGGAGAAATGCTTGCGAAGTATAGGTTTTCTTAGTTAATGATAGGATGACGCACCTCCAATACACCGCTGACCGGGATTGGGGGTGTTTTTGAATTTTAGGATTATATTTTTAAAGGAATCGCTTGGAAAGTGTAGAAGCTTGGGGCGCAGTCTGGTACACTAGATTAGTTACAAGATAAGAATGATTTCTGCCGCAGATGCTTGTGATGCGGATTTTTTGAGTTGGATACGATTCAGGCGAGGGACCGATGGTTCAGCGTGTAAATGATCGGACAAGATGATAGAGACAGATAGGACTTAATAATATGATTCCTAGTAGGCTTCCATACCCCTAACTAAACATAATCAGCTTTGCAGTGAGTGGATGGAACGTTCTTGAGATTACCAAGTAAGCAGCATAGCTGCCCTGAAAACAACGATGCTCCAATGAGAGACATTCGTTTTCAGCATATAGGGAGGGCAATAATGAAATCAGCAGTACGAAGAGAAGATGTCGAGCTTCTGGCACCAGCAGGTGACTGGGATTGTATGCGTGCGGCGGTAGCGAACGGAGCCGATGCGATCTTTTTTGGGGTAGAAAAGTTCAACGCACGGGCACGGGCGAATAATTTTCGTATGGATGAACTGCCCGAAATTATGGCTTTTTTGCATAGCTACGGGGTTAAGGGCTTTTTGACATTCAATATACTAGTATTTGAAAATGAGCTGGAGGACGCTAAAGAGTTGGTCGATGCCTGTATTGATGCCGGTGTCGATGCCCTAATTGTTCAGGATATGGGCTTGGTGAAAATGATTCGCGACATTTCGCCGGATTTTCCGATCCATGGTTCTACTCAAATGACGATTACCTCGCCGGAGGCTGTAGAATTCACGAAGCCGTACAACATGGAACGGGTTGTGCTGGGTCGTGAAAATAACTTAAAACAGATTCGAAAAATTGGCGATCAAGCGAGACTTCCGATGGAAGTATTCGTGCATGGAGCGTTATGCGTATCTTATTCCGGCCAATGCCTGACTTCAGAAATGTGGGGCGGACGCTCTGCAAACCGTGGTGAATGTGCACAGGCATGCCGTTTGCCTTACGATCTAATGGTGGATGGAGAGCAAAAGCCGATGGCCGATGTGACATACCTGCTTTCCCCCAAGGATCTGGCAGCCATTGATTTGATGCCAGAACTGATCGATGCAGGTGTGGTTTCCTTTAAAATCGAAGGGAGATTAAAAACACCTGAATATGTAGCCAATGTGGTTAGCAAATATCGTAAAGCCATTGACAAGTATTTTGATGGCGATACGTCCAAGACGAGCAAAGAAGATATCCGCGAGCTGCAGCAGAGCTTTTCACGCGGTTTTACGCACGGTTTTCTGGAAGGAACGAATAACAAAAAGCTGGTGGACGGCACGTTCCCGAAAAGCCGGGGCGTGTATCTCGGCCGAGTGGAAAAAATCCTTCGTGATGGCGTAGTGTGCCGTATCGATGCTCCGCTCAAGCGAGGCGATGGCATTGTATTCGATGCAGGAGATCCTACGCAAAAAGAAGAAGGCGGACGCGTATACGATATCCGCCGCAAGGGCGTGAAGATTGAAGGCGAAGCTGGAGAAGGCTGGATCGTTGACATCGTAGCGGGACGCAACGATGTGGATCTGCGTCGTGTGCACGTGGGCGACCGTATTTGGAAGACCAACGACCCGGCGCTGGACAAGCGTCTGCGCCAGTCGTACGAAACCGAAAAGCCGTACCGAGTCTTTCCGGTACACGTGCGGGTCAGCGGCTCACCAGGACAGCCGCTGTCAACATGGTGGACCGACGTGCAGAAAGGCACAACGGTCCGCGTGGATTCTGAGCTGGAACTTGAAATCGCCCAGAAGCGTCCGATGACGCACGAACTGCTCGAAGAGCAGTTCGGCCGACTGGGCGGAACAGTGTTCCAGCTGGAAGAGCTGGACGTCCATCTGCATGGGGACGTCATCGTACCCATGCGCGAGCTGAACAGCATCCGCCGTCAGGCGGTGGAACTGCTCGCGGGCGAGCGCCCCAAACCGCCCATATACACGAAACGGGCGGTAGAGGTGTATGGCGATGCTTCAGCTCCGGCATCGTCTGTGGCACACGGTCAGGCAGAGCTGACCGCGTTGTGCCGCAGTCTCCCTCAGGTGGAGGCTGCGCTTGAGGCCGGCGTGGAGTTCATATACGCCGACTTCGAGTTCATCAAGCAATTCCCGGCAGCCGTAGAGGCTGTGCACGGCGCTGGGCGCCGAATTGCGCTGGTTACCCCGCGTATTCACATGCCGGGCGAAAACGGATATCACAACAATATCCTGCGCCTGCAACCGGATGCTGTGCTGGTACGCAATCCGGGTGCATTGTATTTCTACATGCGTCATCGCTTGGAGAACCCAGATGCACATCATCCGCAATTGATTGGCGACTTCTCGCTGAATATCGCCAACCATAAAGCGGCTGATCTGTTCCTGGATTCCGGCTGCGACTTGGTGACGCCGTCATATGATCTGAACATCCAACAAATGGTCGATATGCTGAGATGTACACGTACCGACAAGCTGGAGATCGTCATCCAGCAGCATTTGCCAATGTTCCATACCGAACACTGCGTATACTGTACCTTCATGAGTGAAGGCACAGACTACACCAACTGTGGTCGTCCGTGTGAGGATCATCGTGCATCCCTGCGTGATCGTATTGGGATGTCTCACCCGGTTCGCGTGGACGAAGGATGCCGTAACACGGTGTATAACGCGATTGAGCAATCGGGCGCGGAATACCTGTCTAACTTCCTGGAATTAGGCGTGTCCCGTTACCGCGTGGAATTTTTGGAGGAGACACCAGAGCAAGTCCATGAGGTTATTGACCTCTATAACCGTGCCTTACGCGGAGAAATCAGCGGAACACAAGTATGGAAGACGCTGAAAGCGACGAATCAGTTAGGGGTTACACGTGGGCAACTGGTGAAGTAACAAGGATGCTATAGAAAAAGCAAAAAGGGGATGTGCTTTCGACAGCACATCCCCTTTTTTATTTGTTAGTTTATATAAATAATTACCATCGAGCCTCTTATTACTATACTTTTTGGGCACTTGTTTTTTTAGAAAAAACAATAAATTTTTGTCCAACATAATTAATTAAAGTATAAAAAACATTCCCGATTAGAATAGACAGGTTGCCTAGAATCTCATTATTTTTAATACTCAAAGTTGAAATCAGGAAGTGACTGATAAGGTAGCTGAGACAATACGACAGTATATAGCATATCAATATAATAGAGATGAACTTCCAAATGGTCTGTCCATGGTTCGAATCATTTTTGAAGGTAAATCTTTTGTTTAAGAAATAGCTTACAGTGGCGCCCACAGAATTACCAATAAAGGTCGATAACCAGTAGTTAGTCTCTAAAATATTAAAGAGTAAGAACATGATGGACATGCCGCATATTGTATTTAGAACACCTACAACAAGAAAACGGAAAAAACTATTCTGAAATAAAGTCAAATTAGTCACCTGTTCGCATCTGTTATTGGACCGCCACAGCTTCCCTTTCAGTATTATTCACTTTCTTTGTGTTTTCAGTATCTAAGGTGGTGCTTTGGGAATCTAAAATAGTCTCAATAATATATTTGGGTCTTTGTTTTACTTCTTTATATATTTTACCGATATACTCGCCAATGAGCCCCAGTGCTACCAGCTGTAGACCACCTATAAACCAGATGGACAACATTAGAGAAGACCAGCCCCAAACGGTGGTGCCAAGGAACTTGCTAATAAGGGTATAGGCAGCTATTAATAAGCTTATGCCAAACATTCCAAAACCCACAACCGAAATAAGCCGTATCGGGGTTACGCTAAACGAGGTGATTCCATCGAAAGCAAAAGCCAGCATTTTCTTTAAAGGATATTTGGATTCACCTGCAAAGCGTTCATGTCGATCGTAATACACTTCAGTAGACTTATAACCTATTAACGGAACTAGACCACGTAAAAAGAGATTTACCTCTTTAAAGTTGCTTAATTCCTGGAGAACTCTTTTGCTCATTAAACGGTAATCTGCATGATTGTATACAATATTAACGCCCATTTTACTCATCAGACGGTAGAAGCCTTGGGCTGTTGAACGCTTGAAAAATGTATCGGTAGTTCTACTTTTTCGCACTCCATATACGATGTCATTACCTTCTTTGAATTTTATTATGAATTCTCGAATGGCATTGAGATCATCCTGTAGGTCAGCGTCAACGGATATCACACAATCTGAGGTTTCTTTAGCTTCCATTAACCCAGATAATAGAGCGTTTTGATGGCCCGCATTTTTCGCCAATTTGAGACCACTGACAAAAGGATTTTTTAGATTATATGATGCTATGATGTCCCATGTTTGATCACGGCTGCCATCATCAACAAACAACATTTTACTATGTTTAGAAATAAGCTCGCTCTCAGCCAACTCTTCCAGAATGACCGTAAGCCTGCTTATGGTTTCAGGCAGTACTTCTTCTTCGTTATAACAGGGAATAACTAACGTTAAAACAGGGTTACTGATTATTGAATCCAAAGAACTCTCTCCTCAAATTTTGGCTTATCTGGTACTCAAATTTCTATCTTTTTTAGTCTATAATATGGTTTACTTAAATTATATAACAATGCAATGACTAAGTGCTATAATAAACTATTAGCAATTTCCAAACGTTACTCAAACTATTGAATAATTTAGTAAGATTTGTCGAAAAGGAGTTTTACCTATGAAAATCCGTAAAGCAATTATTCCTGCTGCGGGATTAGGAACCCGGTTCCTTCCCGCGACCAAAGCGATGCCTAAAGAGATGCTTCCCATTGTAGATAAACCAACCATTCAATATATTATTGAAGAAGCTGTTGCATCTGGTATAGAAGATATCATTATCGTTACTGGTAAAGGCAAAAGGGCAATTGAGGATCATTTTGACTACTCCTTTGAGCTGGAGCATAATTTGACCTCAAAGGAAAAATGGAACCTGCTCAATGAAGTACGCAAACCTTCAGAGATGGCAGATATCCACTATATTCGTCAAAAGGAACCTAAAGGCTTGGGGCATGCCATCTGGTGTGCACGTAAGTTTATTGGTGATGAACCTTTTGCTGTCCTTTTGGGTGATGATATCGTTGAGTCTGAGAACCCATGTCTTAAACAGATGATTGATGTGTTTGATGAGTATCAACGTTCTGTAGTAGGTGTAAAACAAGTCGATTGGAACGAGGTGCATCGTTACGGGATTGTTGAAGGTCATGCACTTACTTCCAAAATCTCTGAGGCGGAACGATTGGTGGAAAAGCCTAAGAAGGAGGAGGCCAACTCCAACTTGGCGATCATGGGACGTTATATCTTGACGCCTGACATTTTCGATATCCTGGGTCAGCAATCGGCAGGAGTAGGCGGGGAAATTCAACTGACGGATGCATTGTCCAAACTGGGAGAAAAGAACCCTATTCTGGCCTACGAATTTGACGGCAATCGCCATGACGTTGGCGAGAAGCTGGGATTCATTGAAACAACCATTCATTATGCTCTACAGCATAACGAGATTAAGGATGAAGTACTGGCTTATATGAGACAAGTTATTGAAAATATTGATAAAAATATAACAAAGTTGTAATTGTATGCAATAAAAATAAATTTCCGATTATCTAGTTCTTCTTTTAAAATAAGAGAGTAATATTCCAAATAATCTCTTATTCTATCGAAGGAGGAACAAAGATGAACTCTTTAGAACTATTCGCTTTGGAACAAGAAGACACTCTTGATTTGGACTTACAGGTTAATGCTTTCTCATCTGAACCGGTTACTATGGCATGTACCGGAACTGTTACTTGTGCTGTTTCTGCTTGCTACAGTACTTATGTAACTTGTAACTGCTGTTAATTGTGTTAAAACTAACCCCAGATATGCTTTGTATATCTGGGGTTTTCTTATGTAAAGAAGGAGGGTTACTAGCTATGAAGGGTGCAAAACACAGGAATGAAGATAGGAATTTGTTTAGAGCGTTAGATTTTTTTTTGGTTAGAATTACGTTGTTGCCTGTAGAAATGTACAAGGAACTATTTTATGAGCCTTCATATGAAAATTTACGTAACAAGCTGCTTCATATGGTAAAAGATCCAATTGTCTACGAAGCGCTTTTAATTGCCAGCCCCTCACTAATGAGATCTGTTAATCAAATACTGGATAATCTAAATTCAAAGAAAGTAGATAAGATGATCAAAGCATTAGCTCATTATATGATCAGGCTTTCAACACGCGCTACCCCTTACGGTATTTTTGCTGGAGTTAACATGGGTTCTTTTGAAAGTGAAAGTAGGCTTGTATTAGGAGACTTGAGTTGTCATCGAAAAATAGCACGCCCAGATATGCAATGGTTAATGGATCTTGTAAAGGGTTTGGAACGTATGAGGCACGTTGTTGAACAAGTCGAAGTTCGTACGAATTCGATCCTGTATACTTCCGGCTCACGTGTGAAGTTGCCTTATCTCAATTATATAGATCATTTTGATTCCTCTGATGAAATGAAAAGTAGCTCAATCCGAATTTCCAAATTTGTAGATTATGTTATTCACTGCACAAAACAGCCCGTGCCTATAGTGAAGCTAGTGAAAAAAATGCAAGAAGAGTTCCCGACTATGAATCAAGATCAACTATTTGATTTTTTAAAGAAGTTAGTAGAGCAAGAGTTTTTAATAAGTAATTTAAGACCCCCCTTATCCATACGTAATTCTGAAATGCCATTTGAATATATAAAAGGGCAACTCGCATCCATGACAGGCATAGACGATCTCAAAGTCTCTATTCAGAAGATCCATAACTACATTCAGCAATATAATCAAACCTCTGTAGGTGAGGGGGGAGAGCTATATACGAACATATGCAGCAGCATCAATGAAATGTTCCCTAGCAAAGATCCGCTCCAAATTGACATGGAAACAGCTATAACAAGCGCGACTTTAAGTCACGAAATAGCGGAAGAGGTTGCTGAAGCTGCAGAAATCTTATGGAGACTATCGAATGATGTATGTAATCCGCATCTTGTGACCTATCGGAGCGCCTTTATTGAGAAGTACGGAGTACATCGTCAGATTCCCTTGTTAGAACTATTGGATGAAGATATGGGATTAGGAGCTCCTCCAGATTATAAATATCCTATGAGCAAACGTAGCTGGGAAATACCTGCTGCGAATGCAGACACACATAAACATTTAGCACGCTGGATTACAGAAGCGATCAAACAAGGCAGTATCGAAATTGAGCTTACAGATGAAAAAATCAGAAAAATAGAATGTGAACCCTTGGAGCTTTCTCCTCCGACATCGTTGGAGATGTACGTTACTGTCGCCACTTCTGGTGCCACTGCTCTCAAAGGTGGGGACTACAAATTAATTTTAAACCCCAATTCAGGCGGCACAGGTGCAGGTAAAACATTTGGGAGATTTGGTCCGATTCTAGATGTTTCTGCACAAAAACAAATCTCCAGTATTTATAAAATACAATCAGAGCAAAATCCAAATGTGATTTTTGCGGAGCTTATCTATCTTACAATTAATAGCAGGCATTCCAACGTTGTTATAACGAATCGTTCCTGTTCTCATCAGATTATCCTTGGGACCAATGATTATACAGATGACCGTGAGTCTACTATTCCTTTATCCGATTTATATGTAGGTTGTACCCATGACTCCTTTTATCTAATGTCACGCTCTTTAAATAAGAGAGTAATTCCAGTAGCCACAAATATGCTGAATTATTACAAAGCGCCCAATGTTTATCGATTTTTACGTGAAATGGAGCAGGAAGGGCAAAGGAATGTTTCAATGTTTCAGTGGGGGAATCACCTATCAGAGTTCCCTTTTCTTCCCCGCATAAGATACGGCAATACCATTCTGTCATTAGCGTCGTGGTCTTTAAATACAGGTATAGAGGCTTTTCAAAATTGTCATACCAAGAGTGATTGGTGCAGTGCATTTGAAAGGCTGAAAAAGGAATGGAGTATTCCAAGATACGTGTATATAACCATAGCGGATAACAGATTGTTAATTGACACTACCCATGATTTTTGCATATCCGAACTATATGATAAATATCAGAAGCTTACAGATTCAGCATCCATATGGTTGACTGAATGCGGTTTTGATTGGAGTGAAGTATGGGGAGAGTCCACGAAAGGACATCACATTGCAGAGTATGTCATTCCTTTGGTGAAAACGAATAAATTAGTTCAATCGAGCTTAAAGGACCGTATTCAACCGAATATTATGCAAAACCCTATCAGTACCCGTTCGATAGATGTTTATTTTCCAGGCAGTGAATGGCTGTACGTTAAATTATATGGTATGTCTGAACGGGAGGATGAATTCATTGGTAATTATCTCAGACTCTTTTGTGAACTGGCAGAAAAACAAAAAATAGTCGATCAACATTTTATTATTCGATATAAAGATCCTGATGATCATGTACGTGTGAGATTTCATGGTGATGCAGCGATGTTGTGTGCACAACTGATTCCTGCTATTCAAACGTGGGCGAACAAGCTTAAGAAAGAAGGACTGCTGAACCAAGTTGTGTATGATACATACGTGCCAGAGGTGGAAAGATATGGAGGAGAGAACTTCATTCAACTGGCTGAGGAAGTTTTTGCTGCAGATTCCAAGCTCGCTTCTGAATTCATTTATTTGCACTACAACAAAAAATGGAATATGCCATTGGAAGACATTGCCCTGATTAGTGTGATTGATTTGTTAAATCAATGGATGCCTTCACTAGCTAAGCAGGTTGAATGGTCCCAACAGAAAGAGTGGCATAACTATCATATCAAAGAGTTCCAAAAAGGTCGTACATGGTACATGTCGATATGCGATGTTTCCGATCAATGGAGTTCATTGAGAGCTTGTGATTATGGTGCGTTTATGATAGAACGCTTTCAACCTCGCAGGGAAAAACTAAAACAATATAAGGAGAGGCTCTTTCAGAAAAAAGAGGAAACATGCGGGGACGGACCGTTATTGGATATTTTAGAAAGTTTTATTCACATGCATCTGAACAGATTACTAGGCACGGATCGAATGAAGGAGGCGAAAATAATGTCACTATTAAGCCACGCTCTTTATCATCTGAACCATGCTCAGAAGTATACAAAAAAGGAGTGCTGAGGCATGATTACAACGGGAATATCAGAAGATTTGCGTCAGACTATTTTGGATATTGTACATGAGGTTGGAAGAAGATTGGCAGATCCAGAATACGTAACGGCAATGTGCTCATCGGATTCGAATCGAACAGATTTACAAGTGGATTATAAATGGGATGAGATTAGTCTTGCGAGTGGCTATCCAGCGGTGAGTCTACTATACGGAAGGCTGGGTACTGTATTCCGCAGCGAGACGTTTACCCGATACGCACATCAGTATCTTGTGAATACAAGAGAAGCACTCAAGCTGAAGGAAAACATCTCTTTATCACTGTGGAGCGGGTTATCGGGTATTGGATTTACGGCCTACGCACTGTCTGACAATCTACGTAAATACCGAAGTTTTATTGAACAGATCAATCATTTAATCCTTCGTTATGGTGCTGCTCTTTTGGAAAGTTCAAGAAACAATCTAAAAACAGGAGTCATTTTTCATGACTATGATGTTATTTCGGGATGGAGTGGGATAGGTAGATACCTGTTATTGTTCAAAGATGTACCCGAGATGGGAGATCTCCTTAGAGATGTTCTTGAATATCTTGTCATGTTAAGTGAAGAGAGGGCTTGGAATGGTGAATTTCTACCAGGTTGGTATATTCCCGTTCAAAATCTGCCCCCACATGAGCAGCAAAGGTATCCTGAAGGATACTTTAACATGGGGCTGGCTCATGGAATTCCTGGCCCGTTGGCCTTACTATCAATAGCTTGGCATCAAGATGTGAGAGTGTTAGGGCATAAAGAGGCAATAGAACACTTCAGTTCATGGTTGACTCATTGGAAGCAGCAGAATGATTTTGGGTGGTACTGGCCCAATAATATAAGCTATAGAGAATATATGAACGGAATTATTTCCGATGAAACAGAACGTGAAGCCTGGTGTTATGGAACTCCAGGGGTTGCTAGGAGTTTATGGCTAGCAGGGAGGGCTTTGGAGAACGAAGACTTAAAGGGGCTCGCTGTGGATGCTTTCAAATCCATATACGCACGTCCCCGTGAACGTTGGAGCATATATTCTCCATCGGTATGTCATGGATATTCGGGATTAGTAAAGCTCACCCATCAGATGTATCTGGATACGGGAGATGCCGAGTTGCGTGATCATGCTCAGGGCTTGCTTTTAGAAGTCGTTAACAAGTTCGATAGAAGCGCAGCATTCGGTTTTTGGGATATTGTAAAGGATACTCAATCAGTCAAACATTTGGATTTCGTAGGCGTATTGGATGGGGTTGCAGGCATTGTTATGACTTTACTAGATTCTCTAGAGTCCGAGGGAAATATTTGGGGAAGAAGCTTATTAATCACATAGCGGAAGGAAGTAAAACTTAGGATATAAAGGAAGGAACGCTAGAAGTGAAGAACTTCTGCGTTCCTTTTTTGGTGGGTGCATTTTTGTATTTGTGTTCAATATTAAACAGTATACCTAGAGCTTTAAAGCCTTTAACTGTTCAATCTGCTCCTTCTCCTTCGGATCAGCCTTAATCAGTTTATCGTACAAAGCTTTGTCATCTTGTCCCTGCTGTTGCAGAGCGACGATATAATAGCGAGCAACCTCACGATTTGTAGCATCGCTCAGATCGTCCTTCAAGCCGTTTTTGAGGATGCTTGCAGCCTCAGCAGGCTTACCTAACATGAATTCAATTTTGCCCGTACTGAGCGCAATACCTGGAGTTACTTCAAAAGTACGTGTCAACTCGATTTCAGGTGGAACCGTCTTAAGATGAGCTACCCCATCCAGAACCTTCTGATAAGCAGTAAGACCTGCTTGGAAATACTTCTGTTCCTTGGCGGTGTCCTTCTGCTCGCGTGCCTTATTACCAATAGTGTAGGCCTGGGTAATTAACATGTTGTACCAGTCATTGTCCCAGTTAAAGTTGGAAATGTTATTTTCCAAAATGCTGAAGGCTTGCTCATTCTCACCTTTTGCTTTTAAAAGGTTAACTTTGGAGTTATACATGATTTTATTATACGGTTCTGCCTTCAGGCCCGTATTAAGTACTTCTATTGCAGCGTTATAAAATTCCTCTTTTTTCGTTTGATCATACACATTCTTATACAGTGCAGCCAATCTTATAACCGAATCCGGATGTGTAGGGCGAAGCTCCAGATCTTTATTAATAGCACTTTGAATTTCTTCAAATGATGTACTTGCCGCCATAATCTGTTTGGCATATGTGGCAGCATTGGCCGATTGCACGAAGCGAAGACCTGAAAAAAGCACCACAATGCTTAAAATGCCGATGACAGCACTATACATGATTCGGAATCCGGAAGCACCCATGGTCAGACGTTTAAGCGGCTTGCTGTCCATAGTAGCGGCCATACCGCCAAGACTCACAAATACCAGTATGCCCATGAACACGTAACTCATATTAAAGTCCAGCAAGCTATGAAGTAAGATTGAGAGTGCCAAAATGAGATACAGGAAATGAGAATCCCGTTCTTCATCGTCTTGTCTAATATAGCTACGGATATACTTATAGAAAATAAATAAGATAAATGACATGAAAATTACGAAGCCGAGAATGCCCACTTCAACTAAATACTGCATGAAAAAGTTATGGGCCTGACGGCTTGTATAAGGATAATCTTGATATTTCTCGTATAAAGTTGCCCAACCACCACCGCCGCTTCCGATAATAGGGTGGTCTTTAATCGATTTGGCAGCATCCTGATAGAATACAAGCCGCTCCAGCACACTATGCTGACGGAAATTGATATTTTCTAATCGTACCTGTACGTTCTCCGGCAGTACGCTACGCAGGCCAGTTCCCATCAACAGAAAAGCCAGCAAGCCAATCACTACAACTGATCCGACAGGCAACCACAGATTGGATAACTTGCGTGAGGTCCATCCTTTGAGTGCATTCTCCAGCGTTGGAGCCAAATAACGTTCAACAAGCCACAGTACGACAGCTACAGCCAGGGAGACACCAATAAGTAATCCCCAAGCCTTGGCAGCCTCTCCGCCGTTGTAAGTTTTATTGAGTTGTAATCCCATATTTGTAATCGGCGCCAAGATAGATATTGACGCTACACCAGCAATGGCGCAATGCAAAATCCATATAATTTGGCGTGCTGGTTTAAAGAAAAGCAAAAGCAGCACGAACACGACAGGCAGCATAACTAGACCGCCCCTTGACAAAGTCAGGAATAGCGAGACCAGAATAGGCACCAACATGAAGCCGTGAATAGCCTTGCCATACCATAGTTTTGATTTCATCAGACAGAAAACGGCAGCGAATAAGAAAGCCATTAGAAAGGCCGCATATGTATTCGCATATTGAAACACTGATGTCAGCCGGAGACCATTTGTATCTGTCATAACTGCATTGGTATAGCGATACTGATACACATATTGGGTAAACCAGCCTACCATCTTGCCGGCAAGCACCCACTGTCCGAACCAGTTAATGAAGCCAAAGCCTACGATGATATAAGCGATGGTCATAATCAGGTTGTGAATAATCTTATTGCCTAAGCGATCCTGTAATAGATAGATTGAGATAATAAACAGAGCGGCATAGATGCACTGTACCACCACCATATTCATGGCCAGGTAATGTGAAGCTGCTGAAGTCAGTGAAAGTACATAAGACAGGGGAAGTAGCAGTACTAATACAGCCAGCCAGTCCCTTTGCTCTTCCAGCTTGAATTTCTTATAATAAGATACGATTGCCAGGATCAACAGAATCGAGGCGATGATGACAGCCCAATAGAGCGGTTTTTCAAAATCGAGCATTTGCCCATTAAAGAGTGCAGCTTGGAAGGGAGACCAAGCAAAAAACAGAATCATGCCAACAATTAACACCCAAAACATAGCCGGCCTTTTATCGTCACGGGTCGACGTTTTGGCCTGTTTCCCGTATACTGGATTCGACAAGGTTTACAATCTCCTTTTCTTGTAGATACGTCAACATTTTAGCATATCGTAGCTGTTAGAGCCATATCGCAACAATGACAATACCAAATTTTTACTACTTTGTATTGTAAGAGACTTACCAAACCATATTTAAGGTCGTGACACACTCGTATGAATTTAACTCAAAACTTTTCGAAAAATTTAAAGTTACTTTGGGAATTGTCTAAAAAGGACATACAATCTAGGTACCTTGGTTCATTTATGGGGGTACTCTGGGCTTTTATACATCCTATGGTATCTATACTTGTTTATTGGGTCGTATTTCAGGTTGGTTTTAAAAATGTACCTATTGGTGATACTCCCTTTATACTTTGGTTACTAACAGGCATGGTGCCGTGGTTATTCTTTTCGGAAAGCTTGTCAACTGCAACCAATAGTATTATTGAAAACAATTATCTGGTAAAGAAAATTGTTTTCCGAGTAGGCTTGCTACCAATGGTAAAAATTTTGGCTGCTCTTTTTGTCCATGTGTTTTTTATCATCGTTCTTTTCATTATGTTCAAAATATACAATGTTGAATTTACGATGTATAACATTCAAATCCTTTATTATTTATTGGCCACGATTCTCCTTTCTTTGTCCATTTCTTACATAACAGCGACATTGGTTGTTTTTGTAAAGGATGTTGGTCAAGTTGTTGCGGTATTTATTCAGCTATTCTTTTGGCTTACGCCGATCTTCTGGAATTTAAATATTGTTGAGGATAAGTATCAGTTTTTCTTTAAACTTAATCCTGTTTTCTATATTGTTGAAGGATATCGTGATACCTTTATTAATCACAAATGGTTCTGGGAGCATCCATCCATGACGATCTACTTTTGGGCTATTGTGATCATCGCAGGTACGATAGGAATCAAAATTTTCAAAAAAATGAAATCTCATTTTGCTGATGTATTGTGAGGAGAAGAGTATGACTCAAACAGAATCAGTTGCTGTAGAAGTTAATAATGTCACTAAAATATATAAAATATATGATAATCCCAATGAACGTTTAAAAGAGGCTATTCATCCTTTTAAAAAGAAATATCATTCTGATTTCAAAGCCATAAGTGACCTTTCCTTTTCTATTAAAAAAGGGCAAGCGATTGGTATTATCGGTAAAAATGGTTCGGGCAAATCGACTCTTTTAAAAATGATTACAGGCGTAATTACGCCTACCAATGGAAGCATAAAGGTAAATGGGAAAGTTGCAGCTCTGTTGGAACTCGGTGCTGGGTTTAATCCAGACTTGACTGGAATGGAAAATATTTATTTAAATGGTACGCTTATGGGCTATAGCAAAGCAGAAATGGATGAGAAGGTAGAAGATATTACATCCTTTGCGGATATTGGGGACTTCATTAATCAACCAGTCAAAATGTACTCCAGCGGTATGTTTGCCCGATTAGCCTTTGCAGTAGCCATCAATGTTGATCCAGACATTTTGATTGTGGATGAAGCCTTGTCTGTTGGAGATATTTATTTTCAGGCCAAATGTATCACCAAAATGAAGGAGCTCTCCAAAAAGAGCACAGTTTTGTTTGTCTCTCATTCCATGGATACCATTAAGAGTTTTTGTGATACAGCATTGCTTATTGATAAGGGACACATGGTCGAGATTGGTCCAGTGAAGCGCGTAGCACAAATTTATGAAAATATTATTAACCAGGAAATTGCAGATATGAAGCGTGTCCAATCTTTGGATACATTTGTGAATTCCGAAACGGATAAAAAGAGTACGCTGTTGTTGCTAGAAGAGGATCCTGCTTTTGCAAAACGTGCCAATGAGTTTCGCTCTGGAACGGGAGATGCACGTTTTATAAGGGCAGACTTGTTAGTCAATGGAGAAGTGGTAAACCAGGTCCCTTTTGGTGAAATGGTTACTTTGCGTTTGCTGGCACAATATTATAAAGATATTGATTCCGAGGGAACCATTGGCTACATGGTTAGAAACCATACTGGTGTAGATGTTTTTGGCATGAATATCTATAATAAGGCAAAATTAGTCCCGAAAATGCAAGCAGGGGGCATTCTTGAAGTTAACTTTAATTTCCGTAATCTATTATCTGAAAGTGGTAAATACACCATTTCTATTGGCTTAAAACCTAAGCCGTTTGAGCCTCTTTATTTGGATAGCGTAAGTATAGCAGCTGTTTTTGAGGTTCCTAAACCAGAGAATAATTACGTACCAGGTTTAATATTTGTAGATAATACAATAGATTTGCAAGTTATTAATTAAGGCTGGTGATAAAATGTGTGGGATTTTGTTTTCTAATGTAGCTATAAATAAAGAAGCATTTCTTAATTCATTAAATATAATGAAGCATCGGGGGCCTACGGCCCCGCTTTGTGTATACCAGCATGAAAATTTTATGCTTGGTCACAACAGGTTAAGTATTTTAGATCTGGATCAGAGAAGTGATCAGCCTTTTTTTTCTGATGATGGAAGATATGCGATTATATTTAATGGAGAAATCTATAATTATAAAGAATTAGCTTCTGCATATTCAATTCAAATGAGAACAAACTCAGATACTGAACTTTTATTGAAGCTTTACATTCAATATGGTCCCCGAATGTTGAATTGGCTTAATGGAATGTTCAGTTTTATTGTTTTAGACGTCCAGCAGAAATCATTTTTTGCAGTGCGAGATCGTATGGGGGTAAAACCGCTGTATTATAACAGGAATGGTGAAGAGTTCATTTTTAGTTCTGAAATTGCTCCATTGCTCCCATTAGTTCACAACGTTTCTTTAGATCAAGCAGCTGTAAGACAATATAAAAAAATGAGATGTTTTTTTAATAATCGTACTGTCTATAATGAAATAAAAGAGTTTCCCCCAGGATATTACTATGAGAATGGCGAATTTATTAAATATTGGGAACTTGATTATTCAGAGAAAGAGCCGCCTTCTGATGAGGAACTTGAGTTTTTAATTCGTTCTGCAGTAGAGTACCGCAAGATCGCAGATGTTGAAATTGGAAGTTACCTTAGCGGAGGCTTGGATAGCACGATTATTACTGCACTCGCTGGAGTAGAGCATACTTGGACTGTTGGCTTTGAAGATTATAATGAGTTCGAGTGGTCTGAAATCGCAGCAACAAGATATAACACTATTCATCACCCGATATTATTTGATCCTGATCGCTTTTTATCATTAGCTCGTGAGCTGGTGATTGTAAAAAAAGAGCCTCTGTCTGTGCCCAACGAAGTGTTGCTGTATCATATGACACAACAAGCATCTGCTAAGAACACAGTCATATTAAGTGGAGAAGGCGCTGATGAGCTTTTCTTTGGATATGATCGTATTTTCAGATGGGCTAGTAGCACCACAGACTTTGATATCCGAGCCTTTAGTGATCTCTACACCTATGGATCGGAAGATGATTTAGAGATTGTAGAAGATGCATTGGAACCTTTTATGAAGTTAAAGTCCCCTCAAAAAATCGTAGCGGCATTCTTTCAACAAGCCCATTTGCGAGGGTTACTTAAAAGGCTGGATAGTGCCTCGATGTTAAATTCGGTAGAAGCAAGATCACCTTTCTTGGACTACAGATTAATTGAAAGGCTTGCAGGGGTAGACGCTCAGTATAAGATGAAGGATGGAGCTGTTAAGGCTCCGCTCAAGAGAATTTTTAAAGACATTATCCCAGCAGAGATTGTAAACAGAAAAAAGGTGGGTTTTCCTGTTCAACTTGAAAGAGTCCTATCTTCTGAAAAAATTGAAGGGAAGACGACATTCGACAAATGGTTTAACTTCAATTTAAATACGTTAGGAGAAATCTTATGATTATCGGCTATACTTCCGGAGTCTTCGATTTATTTCATATTGGACATTTGAATTTGTTGAGAAATGCTAAGTCACTCTGTGACAAGCTCATTGTGGGTGTGACCACAGATGAGTTGGTTTCATATAAGTACAAAAAAGCCGTCATTCCTTTTGAGGAACGAATTGAGATTGTTAGAAATATCAAATTTGTTGATACTGTAATTCCTCAGGACTCCATGGATAAATTTGAGGTTTGGCAAAAATTAAAGTATGACGTAATGTTCGTTGGTGATGATTGGTTTCAAAATGAACGTTGGGACCAGTATGAGTTGCAGTTTAAGGAAGTTGGAGTGAAAATTATATATTTTCCCTATACGAAGAGTACATCATCAACTTTACTGAATGAGACATTACTGAAATTAAGAAAATAAGTGGATTTTTGCCTGAAAGGAAGAGGTTTTACAGTGAATATGAACAGATCTATAGCTTTTGTCATTCACAATCTTGTTTTATATGAAACGATTAAGCCTTTAATTGAGGAATGCGAAAAAAAGCAGATCGTTTGTGATATTTATGTCCCTCACATTGAAGAAGATAATTGGGGAGACATGTCCTTAGATACCTATCATTACTTGCAGAACAACGGTATAAACGTGACTCTAACAAGCGCTGTACCTGACAAAACATATAAAATAGCCTTCTATCCTTACCTCCCCTATTATTTGGAAGTTAAGTCCGATTATAAGTTCAGATATCAGTATGGAATGGCTAAACCAAACTGGAATTTAGATACATGGAGTCGGAATTTCGATTTCATTTTTTGTAATGGGCTATATGATTCCTCGGTTCTGGCAGCCTACACTCAGACTGAAATCGTAGGAATGATTAAATACGCTAAATTTCAACGGATGAAGCGTGAAACAGATAAATATAATTTGCTTTATTTGCCTACGTATGGGAATGAGTCGTCTATTGAGCTTGTGATGAACCATATTGAAGAGATTTCAGATACCTTTAATGTGAAGGTGAAATTGCACCATGGCACTTCTTTTTTGGAGCATGAGCGGGTTAGTCTAGTTAAATCTCGTGTTCCTGAAGTGCTTGATCACAAGGCTTCTCTTGTTAATCTAATAGAGGAAGCGGATGTAATATTGTCAGACGGCTCTGGGGCTATATTTGATGCGCTGTTTACGGATACTCCAATTGTAATATTTCAGCATCCCCAAACAGAATCGTTCGAGGGAATTTTACCTTTGGAAGAACAAATTGTTCAGCAAAACATTGTTCCTTTTGTGAGTGATAACGGCAATATTAAGCAAACTTTACTTAATGCAATCTTAGATGAGCAACTAATACAACAAAGAAGGAAATTTACTTTAGAGATGTTTCCGGTCAAAGGAAGAGAGACGATAGATAAGTGTATGGATGTAATTAATAGGTTTTTACAAGATGACGTAGACCATGCTTATAGAGCAGGGCATACACGTTTAAAAAAGGAATTTAATGAATTACAAACTCATAATCAAAATCAAAGCCAAGAAATAGAACAGCAAAAACAACGCATAGCTGAGCATACGGATCAGATTAACACATTGATTCAAACGCGTGACCATCAGGAAAATGTAATAAACAGCATGTCAGCAGATTTTAGATCTCTATCTGAAAAGAAAGATGAATTAGAACAAAGATATGTTCAACTCATACAGGATTACAATGATGAAAAAAATAACTTGGATATTTTAAATCATCAATATAGACAATTATTTGGTCAATATAATGAACTGAACACCCAGTTCAGTGAGTTGCAAGAATATAATGGAAGACTGTCGACAGAGCTTCATAATATTTATAACTCAAAAAGGTGGAAAATGGCGAATAAACTTAAACATATCTTACACAAGTCCAAAATGATATATGTTCTTAAGGGATATAGAGTATGGAAAAACTATGGCACCACGATCTTACTAAAAAAGATTAAATCTAAAGTGTCGCATAAGCTTAAACGGACTAACGCAGGGGATCATCCTGTTGATCTGCGCAAAGATGAAGGAAACTACAATCAGTTATTAACTTGGTACGAGTATAAATTTTATAATTATAAAGTAGCTAAAGACAATTCATTTTCCCTGGAACTTGATAAGTTCGAGACCGCATTTGAGAAAGATCTTATATCGATCGTTCTTCCTGTATATAACGGTGAGGATTATGTATCAAAAGCTATTGATAGTATTCTGCAGCAATCTTATAAGTATTTTGAACTCATTATTATTAACGATGGTTCAAAAGACAAAACGGCAGAAATTATTGATGCGTATGCGAAAGCAGATCATCGTATTAGGGTAGTCCATCAGGAAAATCGTAAAATACCTAGAACATTATCCAGAGGTTTTAAACTAGCTAAGGGTGAGTACCATACGTGGACCAGTGCAGATAATATTCTCCCTGAACATTTCTTGGAGAAGATGGTCGCTGATCTTAAACGTGATGAAAATATTGGTATGGTATATGCGAACATGAGGTTAATTGACTCGGACGGCCAAGTAATATCCAATCATGGCTGGTATGAAGAACCACAGTTCAGTGGCAATGTTATGCTGCCTAAGTCCGCATTGGAGCTAAATGTATATCCTAACAATACGATTGGTGCGGCCTTTATGTATAGGGCCAAGGTAACTCACTTGTTAGGTGACTACTCTAGCTATAAGCATACCCTTGAAGATTATGATTATTGGATGAGAGTGAACTCCCTATTTGAGCTCAAACATGTGACGTTCGATGAGCCTATATATGATTATCGCTGGCATGATAAATCATTGACCGCTTCAGATCAAGAACTCGGCATCACATCTAACAGATATAAACTCATGGTACTTGATGATTTTAGAAGGGATTTTTATCTGACCCCATTAGTTTGGATCATTGAGGGAGACGCTGCTGAAGTTAGTTATTTTAAGAAATATGTTCTGGCTAAGGGCCATACCGTGGTTGGGAGAGATGAACTAAATACGATTATTGGCCTTAATTTGGCAACGCCTGTTTGCTATTTATATATTAAAACAGGCGAAGTCCATAATTTTGAATTTATGGATTCTAATGCTTCATCATCTATGTATGCACTGCTTATAGATAAATCAGAGCACACCACAGATACATTCGTAGCTGATTATCCTTGGGATCTGAAAATAAAGGATAAAATGAATAGTGAGACGGATAGCAACTATGATTTCTTTGCACAGGATACGGAAGTTCTGTTCTCTCTTATAAATACGAAGATTAAAAACGATCACTTATATCGCATTGAGGCGGTAATTGAAAGTGAACCCATCTATAAAAAGGACCTATCTGTTATTATTTGCACTTACCAGCGGAGTGAAAAACTATCCAATGCGATTAAATCTGTGATAGAACAGTCGTTGGATAAAGCGAGCTATGAAATTATTGTTGTCAATAATGATTATCAGAATGATGAGATTCATCATTTGGTTCGTGAATTCAGAGCAACCCACAATATTGATGATTCCTTCCTGCGATATATGGAGGCACCGTTAAAAGGTCTTTCCTTTGCACGTAATGTTGGTTTATTTGGAGCAGAGGGTGAAGTCATACTCTATATTGATGATGATGCTATCGCAAACTCCAACTTGCTTGAAGAGACCGTCAGAGGCTTCTCAGAACGGCCTGACATCGGAGTTATGGGTGGAAATATCATACTCAATTTACATGAGGAACGGCCTGATGTGGTTAAACCAGGTACTGAAGCGTATTGGAGTCAGCTTATAGTCGATGGCGAAGAAATTATCGATTCTAATTTTCAGTGGGAGTTTCCTTATGGAGCCAACTTTGCGGTTAGACATGCTGCGCTGATGCGAATTGGGGGCTTTAGGAGCGCTTATGGGCGCAAAGGAAACAATTACGCTGGAGGAGAAGAAATTGTTGTATCTTTTGCTATGAGAGAAATCGGTTATAAGGTTGGTCTTAATCCAAAGATGAAAGTCATTCATGATGTGGACACCTCCCGATATACGGTTGAGCATGTTAGAAAGACAATGCGAAACAGTATTTTAACTAATTACCAATTGCAAAAGGATCTGTATGCGCCAATGGAATCGGATATTGAGGCAGATAAGAGTCACCTTGAAATTGTTAAAGCTGAGTTAGATCATTTGCAGAAGATTCCAACTAAGAATCGAGATATTGAAATTGATATCTTGTATAAACAGTACACAATCGAAGCCTATGAAGAGCTGATACAAATGAAGGAAAATGATATGAATACGCGAAGACAATTGGCAGGAGCGTATAGATAATTAATAAAATTTTAAAGGCGCCTCTTTTATAAAAATAAGGGGCGCCTTTAATAGTATGGAGCGGTTAAATTGAACATTTTATATTTCTCTCCAATTTATTGGGATGATTTAAAACAACGTCCGCAACATTTGGCTGAAGAGTTTGCCAAGCTACCGGGGGTTCACATCACCTTTGTAGAACCATCCATTAGCATACTTAATAGTATTGCAAGGCAGAACTCAGATTATAAGCAAAGAAAACAAACCATTAATGATAGTCTTCAAATATTCAGGCCTTCAGGCAGTCTGAGATTACCTAGAAGCTTAGAAAGCTTAGACATATTCCATCTAAATCAATGGTTTGAGAAGAGACAATTAAAAGATTTAATTTCCAGTGCCGATATCATTTGGTTGGGGAGTCCAGTTTTTTATCCTCTTATTAAACAAAATAAAAAGAAGATTGTATTTGATCGTATGGACGACTATGTATTTCTAACTAACAATGCATTGATGAAGAAGTTACTCAAAAAGTGGGAACTTGAATTACTTGCCAAGGCGGATCTTGTTATATCTACGAGCAATGATTTGCATAAGCATTCTCTATCATTGAATAAACAATCTTATTTAGTGAAAAATGCTGTGGATACAGCTATACTAAACATAAATGTAAATAGCCTAGTTGCCAGTGACTTGAGACGATTAAAGCATGAGGGCTACCATATTTTTGGCTATGTAGGAGCGATTGACCACTGGTTTGACGTGGAAGCGGTTAAGGCGATTACAGAATTTGATGAGAATTTTGTTGTATGTTTGGTTGGCAGAAATAACCTGGGCTATAATTTTGAGCAGCATAGTGGGATTAGATACTATAACCCAGTTCCCAAATCAGAAATTGGTGCGATTATTGATGTTTTTGATGTTTGTTTATATCCCTTTTCAAGGAATTCAGATAGAATTGATACGATTAATCCAGTCAAAGTTTATGAGTATCTTAGTCTGAATAAAGTGACTTTAGCCGTGCAGAGTGAGGAAACTAAACTATTAGATCAGAATGGGGTCTATCTATATCGTAGTTTAGAAGAAATAAGGGAATATTTAGCGAGTGTAGACACCCTGCAACGGCCTTTTTATGATCAGGAGCAACTGGAAAACTTCATAGTCCACAACAATTGGGAAGCTCGTGCAAAAACCATTATGGAGCTACTATAAAAGAGTTTCAATAGGAGGAAGTTAGATATGAAAGGGATTATATTAGCTGGAGGAACTGGCTCTAGATTGTACCCGCTTACTAAAGTTACAAACAAACATTTGCTGCCGATTGGTAAATATCCGATGATTTATTACTCTATTGACAAGCTCAAAAAGGCGAACATAAATGATATTTTGATCGTTACTGGTAAGGAACATATGGGAGATGTAGTTAATCTCTTAGGAAGTGGGATAGACCTTGGAGTTACTCTGACTTACAAAGTACAAGATGAGGCTGGGGGCATTGCCCAGGCTTTGCTTTTAGCTGAACACTTTGTTGGCATTGACAAGATGGTTGTGATTTTGGGGGACAATGTTTTTAAAGATGATATAACCTCGTTCGTTGAAAAATTCAAGCTTCAAGATTCAGGAGCGAAATTGCTACTTCATAAAGTGCCTGATGCTAATCGCTATGGAGTACCAGAATTACAAGGCGATAACATTGTCAATATTGAAGAAAAGCCTAAGAACCCTAAGAGTGATTATGCAGTTACGGGTATTTATATGTTTAACTATTCAGTGTTCGATATTATTAAGACCTTAACCCCTTCAGCAAGAGGAGAATATGAAATCACAGATGTGAATAACGCTTATATCCAACGAAACCAACTTACATTTGATATTTTAGAAAATTGGTGGACTGATGCGGGAACACATACTTCCTTGATGCTTGCTAACAAATTAGTAAGTGAAATGGATTATGATCTTTTTTCTTAAGATGATCGCAGGACTAAAGAATCCATTGAAACAATAACGACATAAAGAAAGTGAGACTTTATAAATGCAAATTGTGCATGCTCCAGCTAGAATAAAGTGGGTAGATGTATTAAAGGGACTGGCAATTATTTTTTTAGTCTTCTCACATTTGGTGCCTCATGGTTTTAAAGGGAATGAGTCGATGGATAAAAGCTTTATTATAGGTTATTTCTATTCCTTCCATATGCCTCTTTTCTTTTTTGCTTCTGGGTTTACTTCTAATTTTCAGAAGTATAAGTTTAGTAGTTTTCTGTGGTCTAAAATCAAAACAATCCTTTTACCATATACGACTCTTTATATATGCTCCTTATTGTATTTTGGTTGGATGCATTGGATGGGAATTGTCGGAACGCTTGATCCAATGGTTGTTATTGAAACTTTTTTATATGCAGATGGGAATCACCTGAGTATTCTTAATATGTCTCTATGGTTCCTACCTTGTCTTTTCTTGGCCCAAATTATTTCGTACTTAGTTTTGAAGATTTCCTCAAAGAAAAGTTATATGTATGTATTTTGGATATTGCTCACCATTCTAGGGGCATTTTTAAGTAAACTTGACACACATGCACTTCCCTGGTCGTTGGGAACTTCAATTAATGCAGCTTCCTTAATTATTTGTGGTTATTTATTTAAATTAAATGAACAATTTTTTATCGATAAAATTAAAATTAATAAACCATACTTTGCTTATGCCGCAGGTTTTCTGGGTCTTTTATTATTTTTAATAAATGATAAACCAGGTATGTCAGGAAATTACTATGGGCATAATTACATTTTATTTTATCTATCAGTACTGTGCAGCCTGATGTTCTATATATACTTATCCAAACAAATTGAGTCATCTAGTTTGCTGTCCTATTTCGGTAAAAATTCTCTAATTATATTTGGTCTGCATGGATTAATACTTAGCTTCTGGGAGAATGTGAATTTTTACGAGTTGTTTTCTGCTAAAACAAATATGTATTTAGATGGAATTTCATTTGTTGTTCTCTCTACCTTGCTTGTTTTCTTAAGTTGTGTCCTTTTTATTGAAATATTTAATAGATTCTTACCATTCCTGATTGGCAAAAAATTTAGTTTTGGTAATTCTAATATAACTACAATCCCCAATAAAAATGTTTAATGATTAACTAAAAAACCCCCCGATTTTTATTCGAGGGTTTTTTTATGCGTCGTACATCTGGATTGAATTAGAAAAGATCGGGATTATCAGGATATATTTCTTTAAATTGTGAACGTATAAGATCAATTTTTTCTTTTGAGATGGATGATGTCTTTTTCAATACGATAGCTTTTACGTTATTATCAAGGGTGTAGCTTTTTAAAGGTTTAAAATTATTTTTAAGAGATCCGTTCATGACTTCTTCTGCAAGTATACCTATAACTTTTTGACCACTTTCACCTAAATGGTATTGTGTAGGTAATGCGATCACAACATAATCAGACTCAAAAAACGACACTGGGAAGCCATCTCTTAAATCTACATGATGGGTCAAATTCATAAACGGAAGAGCGTTGCTATTGTCAGGCATTTCGATCTGTCTGAGTATATCATCATTAAGGATTCCTGAGCTCGATAGAACATATACTTTATGCTGTTCTGATGAAATTTCCTTAAGATCAGCCGTCAATTGCTTCAACACAGGTATATCTGTTCTTACTCTAGGTGTTTGTTTAAAGTCACTGAATAAAGAAGATAAATAGGTAACCGGCCGTGCATTTGTATTCGTAAAGGTTACTAAGAAATTACAAAGCACTAAATAAGCCAGAATAACTAAGCCAATACTTTTTGCATATTTTATCTTGGATAAATAGTTTAGTATAAGAATAACGCCACTAATAAATAGAATTAACACGTTCACTGTAAGCAGATAATAATGCTGAGAAGCTAAGCTTTGGATTCTTGTAAAAAGAAAGTACGTAATGAATAAATTCGTAACTAAAAAGATTGATATATACCTTGTTTTACTCATAAATAGCAAGCCTACGAAACCAACAAGAGCTATGATAAAAATGAAGGCCCCATAATGATAAAATAAATTCTGCAAGTTACTTAAGACGTCACCAAAATAATAAGCTGAGTAGGCGTTCTTAAAGTTATTGGTCAGAGCTCTTTGAATAAACTCATTGAAGAATATGACAAGAAATAATGCGCTAGAAGCTCCTATAATGAAAAAATTTAAGATAACCTGTAAAAGCTGCTTAAAGCGAAAATCTTTTTCTATTATCCATTTGAATATAAAGGCGATACCGATCGACCCAAAAAAAGATACGATCCAGAATCCATACCATCGTCTTGTGAATGTTAGTAATACCAGGCAAGCAGCTAAAAGTAAAATCGCTTTTACATTTAAGCGTTCAAAATCATTATTAAATAAGATAACTAAGGCCAAGCCGATAAAAATAAGTCCTATAGAATCCAGGTATCCACCCAACATAGGAGCTATCATAATTGGAAAAGTAAATGTAAGTACAAAGATGATAAGAACGTTCAATTTTGTGTTTAGCTGGATTTGATCAGCAATCTTGATACATAATAAGAACAGTATCAAACAAGAAGGATACAAGAAGCAGGTGTAGATTGCTAACACATAGCTCATGTAGCTTGTACCTAAGAACTTTAACGGTAAAGCGAGAAAGACTGTTGGGAACACGGAATAATCGTCTCTTAAAATACTTGCATAGATTTGTTTAGATGCTGCTATAAAATCTGTACTTAAAAGGTTATTAAATTGTATGGAAGTATTCCAATAGGCCGAAAAGTCCCAATAATAAATGAAATGTTCCCTTTGGAGGAAAGCGTAAATGAATATAATTCCAACGAGGTAGCCGCCAAAAGCTAGGTATTGCACCATTATTTCTTTCTTTGCATATGTTAAGATACCACTGATGTGTAAAATGTATGTAGCACCTATGACAAACGACTGAGCAATATTTAGACTGAATAATATGGAGATATAGTAAGAATCAATTTTAAACAATATGAGAATCGGGATAAGTAGCCACATCAAAATCAAATAGGACCAAACAAAATTTTTATTAACTCTCGATAAATTCAAAAGCATATTCCCTCCCAAAATAGTGTGCTTATTAATTTTATAGTAATCATAAATGAAAGTATATACAGAAGATGTTGGAGGTTTCGTGAATGATAATAAAGGAAGTACTTGCAGGGGCAAAAATCATTGAACCCGTGGTCCATGGTGATCACCGTGGTTTTTTTATGGAAAGCTACAATGAACAAATGATGAAGCAGCATGGAATCAATCATGTTTTTATTCAGGATAATCAATCCTTATCGGCAGAAGCTGGCGTGATCCGAGGGCTGCATTACCAGCTTAACCCCAAAGCCCAGACCAAGCTCATTCGAGTGCTCTCTGGAGCCATCTATGATGTTATTGTGGATATTCGCAAAAGTTCTCCAACATTCGGTCATTGGGTCGGGGTAATCTTAAGCGAACATAATAGACGTCAGCTGCTGGTGCCTAAAGGATTTGCTCATGGGTTCTGTACGCTTGTTCCAAATACTCAAGTGCTGTACAAGGTAGACGAGTATTATTCACCCGAAAATGATCGGGGAATTCTGTGGAATGACCCTGCGCTGGGGATTGATTGGCCAACTTCTCATGCTATTCTTTCAGAGAAGGATCAGAAGCATCCGACATTTAGGGATGCAGACATTAACTTTGATTAGAGTGATAATAGGCGGCTGTTTTGTCGTTCTGTTTTAAAATAACATGTTAATTGTATTAAAGCACGTTTGAGGAGGTATTTATGAAACTTCTTGTCACCGGCGGTGCCGGATTTATTGGCAGTAACTTTGTATTGTATATGTTAAAGCAGCATCCAGATTATGAAATCGTGAATGTGGACGCACTCACCTATGCAGGCAACTTGGAAAATTTGAAATCCATTGAAGATCATCCCAAACATTCCTTTGTGAAAGCAGATATTACTGATGCACAAGTGATGGATCAGCTGATGCAGCAGGGAATTGATGTGGTGGTGAATTTTGCGGCAGAGTCGCATGTGGATCGGAGTATTTTGGAGCCGGAAGTGTTTGTGAAAACAAACGTATTCGGTACACAGGTGTTACTGGATGCCGCCAAGAAATATAATGTGACCAAATTTGTGCAGGTATCGACAGATGAAGTATACGGTTCACTGGGTGAAACCGGATTGTTCACAGAGGAAACTCCGTTGCAGCCTAATAGTCCCTATTCTGCTTCCAAGGCAGGCGGTGACCTGTTAGTTCGTGCATATCATGAAACCTTCGGTTTGCCAGTGAATATCACACGTTGTTCTAATAATTACGGTCCATATCAATTCCCAGAAAAACTGATTCCGTTAATGATCTCACGTGCATTGAGCGACCAACAGCTTCCTGTGTATGGGGATGGCTTGAACATTCGCGATTGGTTGTATGTAGAGGATCACTGTAGTGCAATTGATCTGGTCATTCATCAGGGCAAGTTGGGTGAAGTATATAATATCGGGGGAAATAACGAGCGGACGAATGTGCATATCGTCAAAACGGTATTGGAGGAGCTAGGCAAGCCAGAATCTCTAATCTCGTATGTGCAGGATCGTCCGGGTCATGACCGCCGTTACGGTATTGATCCGACCAAAACCATGAACGAGCTGGGCTGGAAGCCCAAGCACTCTTTTGAGACCGGCATTAAAGAAACGATTCGCTGGTACTTGGACAACGAGGAGTGGTGGACCCGCATTCAATCTGGCGAATATCAGCAATATTATACCAGGCAGTATGGTTCCCGCTTAGGGGATGTGTAAAATGAGAATATTGGTTACTGGAGCATCTGGTCAACTCGGCAAGGATGTGGCAAAAGTCTTCCAAGAGCAAGGACATAATGTTCTTGGCTACGATCGGGAACAACTGGATATAACAAATTTGGATCAGGCGATGAACATAGTAGGACAATATCAGCCTGAAGCTGTAATCCACTGTGCAGCGTATACAGCAGTGGATGCGGCGGAGACTGATATGGATAGAGCTTATCAAGTAAATGCTGCAGGAACACGTAATATGGTATTGGCTGCGGAAAAAGTAGGAGCTAAACTGGTGTATATCAGTACAGATTATGTATTTGATGGAACAGCCGAGCAGCCCTATCACGAATATGATAATACGAATCCGCAGAGTATCTATGGGAAGTCCAAACGAGCAGGAGAGGTGCTAACCAAGACACTTTGCTCTAGGTACTTTATTGTTCGTACGTCATGGGTGTATGGGCTGTACGGGAACAATTTCGTTAAAACCATGTTGAAGCTTGGACAAGAGAAGCCGCAGCTTCAGGTGGTAAATGATCAGAAGGGTTCACCTACCTATACGGTGGATTTGGCACGTTTTTTGGCGGAATTGATTCAAACGGAGAAGTATGGCGTATATCATGCATCCAATAGCGGTTCTTGCACCTGGTACGAGTTCACACAAGCTATTTTGCAGGATGCCGCAGAGCTATATGCTGTAAAAATCACTGCAAAATTAGAGCCTTGCAGCACAGAGCAGTTTCCTAGACCCGCAGCGCGGCCACGTAATTCCGTGATGGAGCATATTGCAATCCGGACCAACGGATTCCACGATTTACAGGATTGGCGCAAGGGATTGCGTGACTTTTTGCAGGAGTATTTTGATAAATCCGAGTAATTGAAACTTTATCATAGCTATCAAAAATCTCCCATCATTTCAGGATTGGGAGATTTTGTTATGTTAAAGACTATGTTGATTAAGGATGGTGAGCATTATAATGTATAGGCAGGTGGGACATACATGTCCCCGTAGCCCATATTTCCAAAGAAGGAGGGAATTACTCTGAACAGACCTAACGTACAAGTTTTATTGTCTACATATAATGGAGCAGCTTACTTAGATGAACAGATAGAAAGTCTCATCAATCAAAAAGACGTAGAAGTGCAGATTCTAATCCGTGATGATGGCTCGACAGATGATACGGTAGCCAAGTTGATTACACTGGAGCAACGCTATCCCCAACAGATTAGGTTATGCCTTAAGAGCAATGTAGGTGTTATTACGAGTTTTTTTGATTTGATTCAAAGATCGTCCGAGACATTCGACTATTACGCTTTTTGTGATCAGGATGATGTGTGGATGCCGAACAAGCTTGCTCGGGCTGTAGCTCGGCTCAGGGAAAAGGATGAGAGCCGGCCGCTGATGTACTGTTCTGCTACCCAAATGGTCTCTCAAAACTTGGAGCCACTCAAGGTATGGCCAGCTGATATTCCCCGACCTTTATCCTTGTATAATGCTCTCATCGAGAATGTATGTGTAGGTTGCACCATGGTGTTCAATAAACCAACACTCCAGCTCGTGAAAAAGAAAACTCCAGCTACCTTAAACAATGTTATTATGCATGACTGGTGGATTTACTTATGTACCGCTTCTTTTGGTGAGGTTGTTTTTGATCCCGAGCCGTCGATTTGGTATCGGCAGCATCAAAACAACGTGCTGGGAGGTTCAACGGATGGCTGGGTTAGCAAGTGGAGAAAGAGACTAAGTAGATTTGTGAAAGGAAAAAATCGCTATATTTTAAGTAAACAAGCCCGGCAATTTGTTCAACTATATGGACAAGATATGCCTCCTCAATTATACAGAGATGTGGATCAATTCCTGGATAGCTACCAAAAGGGTGTGCTTTCTCGTATGAAATATATTGGGCAGTCTCCATTTTACAGGCAGTCACGGTTGGACAACTGGATTTATAAGTTAGTTTTTATACTGGGGAAATTATAAGAGGCTGGAAAGAAAAATATTGAAACTTTTTTCCATATAAAAGCGTCAAATATTCAAAGGTGCAAATGAATGCTAGATAAAAACCCATCGAATGCGTGTTCCTTTTTGGAAATATATAGTATAATTGAAACGTGCAACCGATAGAGCTGACAAGGGCGGTCGGCTAACTCTCCCGAGGAGGGGGGTGAAGCCTGTGACAGTGTTTGAGGCGCTCAGTTTAATGCTGACGTTCGGGGCGTTAATCGTCACACTGTTAGAGTTTAGCAAACGAAAATAGACCGCCCCCGCAAGGAAGGGTCTATTTTCGGCCTGATTGTTCCAAAACCGTCCGCTCTTGGAGCGTTGGTTGCGCGGGGCTGGCTGGCACCAGCCCTTTTTCCATGTATATCTTACCACGATGAAATTTAGACCTCAACCGAGGATTTTACAAAAATCTAATAATCGACTTCCAATGAACAATATATAGATCCAAATGGTTTCGTTTGTCTATATTTGCACTTTGGAGTGACTGGAATCGAATTTTGTGAAATTCTACTAACTATGCAAGGTTACAAGTTATGTGCTTTTTTGCGCCCCGTGGTCTGCACGGTATGCTATAATAGGCGATAGTAGAATAGATTACTGAATTTGTCAGGAGCGTTTTAAATATGGATGTAAGCATACTGGTCGTCAACTATAATACATGTCGATTGACGCTAGATTGTTTGCAATCGGTGTATGCGTCAAAGACGCAGTATCGATATGAAGTGATTGTTATCGATAATCACTCCAGTGACGGGTCTGTTGAGGCTATTCGTGCTGCATACCCGGAAATTATGTTGATAGCTAATCAGGATAATACAGGGTTTGCCAAGGCGAACAACCAGGGCATGGAAGTAGCTAGCGGGCGTTATGTATTGCTGTTGAACTCCGATACGTTGGTGCAGCCGGATACGCTGGATACAATGATTCAATTTATGGATACACATCCGGAGATGGGGGCATCGGGTTGTAAGGTCATCCTGCCGGATGGCTCGCTAGATAAGGCTTGTAAGCGAGGGTTTCCAACGCCGTCTGCGTCTTTTTACTATGCTTTCGGCTGGTCGAAGCGTTACCCGGATAACCCGAAGTACAACCAATATCAGCTTGGGCATCTAAGCCCGGATGATGAGTATCCTGTGGATGTACTGGTTGGGGCTTTTATGCTGGTGCGTCGGGAGACGATTGACCAGGTCGGCGGATTGGACGAAACCTTTTTTATGTATGGTGAGGACATAGACTGGTGTTACCGGATTAAACAAGCTGGTTGGGGCATTTACTACTACCCACGCACATATATTATTCATATCAAAGGAGGCAGTGCTCGCCGTCGCCCTTTGAAAATTATTTATGAGTTTCATAGAGCTATGTGGGTATTTCATCGTAAGCATTATAAGCAGCAATACAGCTGGATCACCAATATGGCTGTATATGCGGGAATTACGGTGAAGTTTGGAATGGCTTTTCTAAAAAATAAGTTGTCTGCACCGGTTAAGCCGGACAGCGGGGAACAATCTCGTACTGAGGTGAAAGCATGATACGCAGAAATCAGCGTTTTTTAACCCAATTATATATTGTGGCGGATTTCGCGGTCATTCAGTTATCCTTTCTGATCGCTTGGTTTTTTAAATTTGAAAGTGAATGGATCACTTATAAAGAGCCACTTCCTATTCAAGTATATGGAGGGTGGAGCTTAATATACGGTCTAATTGCCGTAGTGCTGGGGATGTTATTCTCACTTTATTCACCAAAACGAAAAAAACGGTTTGCAGATGACGTGTTTCGTGTCACACAGATTCATATTGTTGGCCTGTTTGTGCTGTTGAGTGTAATGTTCTTCGTAAAGCAAATCGACATCTCGCGGTCCTACCTGGCGATCTATATGGTTGGTAATGTGCTGATTATTTTGTTTTATCGTTATTTTTTGAAGCAAATTCTTAAAATTCTCCGTCAAAAAGGATACAATAAGCAATTCATGCTCATTCTTGGAGCAGGCTCTTTGGGCCAACGATTTTATCATAATCTTGGACAGTATCCTGATTTAGGCTATGAAGTAGTGGGATTTCTGGATGATAAACGACATTGGAGTGAAGAGGAAGAAGCTCATTTTCGTCCGATTCTTGGAGGATTAGATCAGTTGGAGGCAACGCTGTCGCGCCTGATGATTGATGAGGTCATTCTGGCGCTGCCGCTGGATGCCCATGATAAGTATCCCAAGATTATCAACATGTGTGAAAAGGCTGGAGTACGCACGCTTATTATTCCCGATTTCTTTGATTATTTGCCGGCACGACCTTACTTTGACAATTTTGCAGGTATGCCGATGATCAATGTACGGGATATTCCGCTGGATGTAGCAGGGAATCGATTGTTTAAGCGTCTATTCGATATTTTATTTTCTTTATTCGCCATTGTCCTGACCTCTCCGATTATGCTGGCCGTGGCGATTGGTGTGAAAGTCACGTCGAGAGGCCCCATTATTTTTAAGCAGGAGCGGGTAGGCTTGAACCGTCGTACCTTCCGGATGTACAAATTTCGTTCGATGAAGGTACTGCCGCCTGGAACTGAAGATACGGGCTGGACGACTGCCAATGACCCAAGACGCACACGTTTTGGTACTTTTATTCGTAAAACAAGCCTCGACGAGCTGCCACAGTTTTTCAACGTACTGTTGGGTGATATGAGCGTCGTTGGCCCACGCCCGGAACGGCCCTATTATGTGGATCAATTCCGTGAGGAAATTCCAAAATACATGGTGAAGCATCATGTTCGTCCCGGAATTACAGGCTGGGCACAGAGTAACGGCTTGCGTGGAGATACATCTATTGAGGAACGGATTAAGCACGACATCTTCTATATTGAGAACTGGTCGCTCTTATTCGATATTAAAATTATTTTTCGCACGATTCGCAATGGTTTCAAAAACGCATATTAATCCAGAGTCACCCTTCGGCTTAGCCGGAGGGTGTTTTTTGTGTCTATATAGCTGATTTTTTAGTTCAACTGATATAGGGCTGTTTTGAGTAGGTGTATGTAGGGTATTGACCTGTACGAAAAGGATGTGACACCCTATGAAACGAGTGATTGCTGCAGTCATTCTTTTAATGATAATCGGTACATTTTTACTGGCTTACAAAGGACAATCTACAGAAGAACATACTGGCTTCACCACACACCGTGTGATTTCGCATGCCATGGGAGCTGTTGATGGTTTGGCCTATACCAATACGCGTGAAGCGTTTGTGGAAAATTATAAAAAAGGCAGCCGTGTATTCGAGGTCGACCTGATGTTTACTTCGGATGGACATTTGGTGGCGCGCCATGAATGGACAGAATCCTTTACAAAACAGATGCAACAGGAATACGCAGTTGCTACAGAGCAGGGCGGAAAGCCTTGGAGCTATCATCAATTCAAAAACACCCCCATACACGGTTCCTATACTCCACTAGATTGGAAGGATGTATTGGATTTACTGGAAAACTACCCGGATGCCTATATTGTGACCGATACGAAAGAGCAGGACCCTGCCCGAATCAAACAGCTGTTTGCGCAACTGACCCGTCAGGCCCAAGAGAAAAATCCCGAACTTTTGTCTCGTATTGTCCCTCAAATTTATAATGAAGAAATGCTGCAAACGTTGCGGAGTATCTATCCTTATACATCCATTATTTATACGCTCTATGCTACAGAAGATACAGATGACCAGATCATTCAATTTGTCCAACAACATGATATAACGGCAGTAACTTTACCAGAAAATCGCGTGAGTGGTGCCTTAGTGGAAAGTTTACGTCAGGCAGGGGCAGTGTGCTACGTAAATACGATTAACGAGTTGCAGGACGCCACTGAGTACGAACAGATGGGTGTAAGAGGTTTTTATACTGACGTTTTAACGGAAAAAGAACTTAGTAGACGCAGTTGGTTGTATGCGCTGAGACCATGAGCTGTCTGAACTCGGTGTTCCCATTTGATACGAACATTGACACCTTTTAACCACTGTCATAGACTTAGCATAGAACGCTTTTGGATATTGGAATTCGGCTCGTCTGGATGATGACAAAAGCAATGGATGCTGGAGGAATGTGTGTTGGCAGATTCAATTCAATCATGGAGGCATGTATTTAAGCTTGATCCTGACAAGGAACTGAATGATGAGGCGCTTGATGCCGTGTGTATGTCTGGTACGGACGCCATTATGGTTGGAGGTTCATCGGGCGTAACCTATGAAAATACGGTGGATTTGCTATCGCGGGTTCGGCGTTATGAGGTGCCGTGTGTGCTTGAGGTATCCGATCTGGAAGCTGTGGTGCCGGGGTTTGATCTATATATGATTCCCATGGTGCTGAATACCGCTGACAGTAATTGGATTATGGGGCAGCACCAACGTGCGATTGAGCAATTTGGTTATATGATCCCTTGGGATTTGCTTGTGACGGAAGGATATATTGTTTTGAACGGTGGCTCCACCGTCGCTAAGCTTACCGGTGCGGAAACTTCATTGAGTGCTTCTGCTGCCACTTCATATGCACAGATTGCTGACAAGCTTATGCATCTGCCAATTGTATATGTGGAATATAGCGGTGTCTTTGGAGATATGGAGCTGGTACAACAAATACATCGCAGTACGGAGCGATCTCGTGTCCTATACGGAGGAGGGATCGTGGATAAATCTACCGCGTTACAAGCAGCAGCTGTTTGTGACACCATTGTAGTAGGAAACATTATTTATCGTGATTTGGCGAAAGCGCTGGAGACGGTAGCTGTGAAATTGGAAGTATAGAGCGTGAATTTTATGAAAGCTTAGGGAAGGAGCATGCACGCATGCAATCAATAGATATACACGAGGCGGTAGCTCGCCTGAATCAGCCTCAACGTCAGGCCGTGGAGGCGGTAGATGGTCCGCTGCTGATTATGGCTGGGGCAGGCAGTGGTAAGACACGGGTGCTCACGCACCGAATAGCTTACCTCATTGCGACCCGCAAGACGGCTCCATGGGGGATTTTGGCGATTACCTTTACGAACAAGGCCGCGCGTGAAATGCAGGATCGCGTATCCAAGCTAATTGGCCCACAGGGGAGAGATGTATGGGTATCCACCTTTCACTCCATGTGTGTGCGTATTTTACGCCGGGATATCGAGCGAATCGGATTTACCTCTAATTTCAGCATCTTGGATTCTACGGATCAATTGTCTGTCATCCGGAGCTGCATGAAAGACTTGAATATAGATACCAAAAAGTTTGAACCCAAAGCGGTCCAATCTATGATGAGTACGGCTAAAAATGAACTGGTCACTCCCGAAATGTATGAGCGCAAGATTGGCGATTATTTTGAAGGAATTGTGGCGAAGGTATATACCAAGTACCAACAACGGCTCAAAAATAACAACTCTCTTGATTTTGATGATTTGATCATGGCAACGATCCAGCTCTTTAAAGAAGTACCAGAGGTGCTAGATTTCTACCAAAAGAAATTTCAATACATTCATGTTGATGAATATCAGGATACGAACCGTGCGCAGTACATGCTGTGTAAAATGCTGGCCGACAAGCATCATCGGCTATGTGTTGTAGGTGACAGCGACCAATCCATCTATCGCTGGCGGGGTGCGGATATTAGCAACATTTTGAACTTTGAAGAGGATTACCCGGAAGCACGCACGATTTTGCTGGAGCAGAACTATCGCTCAACTTCAAATATTCTTAATGCAGCTAACGAAGTCATTGGCCAAAATACAGGCCGTAAGCCGAAAAAACTATGGACCGACAAAGAAGGCGGCGCCAAGATTAAGGTTTATCGTGCTGACTCCGAGCATGACGAAGGTTATTTTATCGCCTCAGAAATTCATAAGAATATTAAGGCGGGCAAAACCTATAGCCATCATGCCATTTTGTACCGAACGAATGCTCAGTCCCGGGTGGTCGAGGAAATTTTGATTAAATCGGATATTCCTTACCAAATCGTGGGCGGAATCAAGTTCTATGATCGTAAAGAGATTAAGGATTTGCTGGCGTATCTTCGCCTACTGTCCAATCCTGACGACGATATCAGCCTGACCCGAATCATTAATGTACCCAAACGAAGCATCGGCGACACAACGGTTGCCAAATTGCAGGCAGCAGCGGCAGAACGTGGAGTTTCGATTTTCCGTGTGCTTCAAGTGGTAGATGACTTGGGCTTTGCTGGACGCACACGCAATGCGCTTGTAGAGTTTTACGATATGATTGAAGGTTTAAGTCGGATGGTGGATTACCTGTCAGTTACTGAGTTGACTGAAAAAATGCTGGAAACCACTCAATATCGATTGGAACTGCAAAACGAGAATACACTCGAGTCACGCTCGCGTTTGGAGAATATTGATGAGTTTCTGTCAGTAACCATGGAATTTGAAAAAGGGACGGAAGACAAGTCGCTTGTCTCCTTCCTGACCGATCTTGCTCTGATTGCCGATATTGATTCCATGAATGACGATGAAGAGGAGCAGAGTGATGCGGTGGTATTAATGACCATGCATAGCGCCAAAGGATTGGAGTTTCCTATCGTATTTATCGTTGGTATGGAGGAAGGGGTATTCCCTCACAGCAGGGCCTTTTTGGATAATGAAGAGCTGGAGGAAGAGCGTAGATTGGCGTATGTCGGGATTACCCGAGCTGAGGAGCAGTTGTTCCTTACATGCGCTCAGATGCGCACTCTGTTTGGACGTACCACAGCTAACCCGCCTTCCCGCTTTCTCGAAGAGATTCCGGATGAGTTAAAAGAGGATACGGTCATCAAGCGTGATCGTTACCGTCGTTCAGGCAATGTAGGCGGATCTTATGGTGGTCGCGGACTGGGCAAAAGCAGTGGCAGCAACTTTGGTGGAGAGCGCTCGTTTGATACGATGAGCCGTAGTGGCTCGTCTGCTTCAGCGTCGCCCCGCGTAACAGTGACCACTTCCTCACCCGCAAAACCAACTCCGACTGCTTCGACAGGGGGTTCATCCATTTTTGCTGCCGGAGACAAGGTACAGCATGGCAAATGGGGAATTGGAACCATTGTAGCTGTAAAAGGAACGGGCAATGATATGGAGCTTCAGATTGCTTTCCCGGCTCCAGTGGGGGTTAAACGACTGTTAGCTGGCTTTGCGCCGATTACAAAAGTAGAATAAATTTAAATTATCATTAAATCTCGAACCTCATAGGGCAGCTTGGCTAAGGCCTCTGCCCTAATGAAGTTCCCGGAGGGATACGCCTGCATGAACCCAATGCACAGGATGGAGCAGCTTGTTGCTGAACTGAACACATATAACTATCACTACTATACATTGGATGATCCCCAGATCAGCGACAAAGAATATGATGTGCTTTATGACGAACTGGTAGCGCTTGAACAGACAAGCGGTATTGTACTGCCGGATTCGCCAACACAGCGTGTGGGCGGGGAGATCCTCAAGGGTTTCACACCGCATCGCCATCTGGCCCCATTATGGAGTCTTGATAAAGCCCAGAATATGGAGCAGCTACGTGCATGGAACGCGCGTGTCGTGAAGCTGATTAATGATTACAATACCAAGAACCCAGAGCAACCTTTGCCATCCCCCGGCTATGCGATAGAACTAAAATTTGATGGACTGACGCTGAACCTAACGTACACGGATGGACAACTGGTGCAGGCTTCTACACGTGGTAATGGTGTGGTAGGTGAGGGGATACTGGCACAGGTCAAGACGATTAAATCCGTGCCACTTACAATTCCTTTTCGAAATGGAACAATTGAGGTACAGGGAGAAGGAATCATGAATCTCTCTGTACTGTCCAAATATAATGAGACTGCCGTGGACCCTCTTAAAAATGCACGCAACGCCGCAGCTGGTGCTTTGCGCAACTTGAATCCCAAAGTGACAGCAGAACGCCGATTGAATGCATTTTTCTACAACGTGGGATATGCAGACGGTATCCAGTTTAGCAGCCACCAGGAGATGATGACCTTCCTGCGTGAAAATCATTTCAAGGTAAACCCATACCTGACTTACTTTGATAATTTTGATGATGTAATGGAGCAGCTGATTGAGATTGAGGAATCGCGTGCAGGATTGGACTATCTTATTGATGGGGCAGTATTGAAAATTACAGATATGCGCACACGTGAGGTTCTCGGATATACTGATAAATTCCCACGCTGGGCGGTGGCCTATAAGTTCGAAGCAGAGGAAACGACTACGGTGCTTAACTCGGTAGAGTGGAATGTAGGAAGAACCGGTAAGATCACTCCACTGGCTAGGGTAGAACCGGTAGAACTGGCGGGAGTCACTGTACAAAATTGTACGCTGAACAATGCTGGTGACATTGAGCGTAAAAATCTGAAGTTTGCTTTGGGGGCACGCGTGTTTATTCGTCGCTCAAACGATGTTATTCCTGAGATTTTGGGAAAAGTAACATCTGAGAACGACGGAGAGGAAATTGTGGTTCCAAATCATTGTCCAGCTTGTGGGTTTCCACTGCAGCAGCGAGGCGCCCATTTATTTTGCGACAATAAGCTAGGTTGTAAACCACAAATTGTGGCCCGCATTTCCCATTTTGCTTCACGTGATGCTATGGATATTGAGACGTTCAGTGACAAAACAGCTATCCAACTGCATGATGAACTGGGTGTCCGTGAACCTGCAGATCTGTATACACTGAAATATGATGATCTTGTGAAGCTGGAGCGGTTTGGTGAGAGAAAGGCTAATAACCTCTTGGCGGCACTTGAAAAGAGTAAGGAGAGAGATTTGGCTTCTTTCCTTTATGCTCTGGGTATACCAAATACCGGTAAAGCGACGACACGCATGTTGGCTGAACACTATCGTGATTTGCACAAGACGATGTCCGCTACGGTGGATGAACTGATAGAACTGCCGGATGTAGGTGGGATTGTCGCTGAAAGCATTGTTGCATTCTTTGCCGATCCATTTACTCAAGCAGGGATTGAAAAGATGCTGTCTCTAGGGGTAAAAGCTCAGGCCCCCCAAGCTCCACAGACGAAAAAGACAGACAGCTTTTTCAGTGGCAAAACGGTTGTGCTTACAGGTACCTTGCATCAGCTTACGCGTGATGAAGCTGCATCGAGGCTGGAGGCGCTGGGAGCCAAAGTTGCCGGATCTGTATCGAAAAAAACGGATCTAGTCATCGCTGGTGAAAAGGCTGGGAGCAAGCTGGCTAAGGCACAACAGCTCGAAATCGACACCATTGAAGATGAGGATGAATTCATCAGACTGTTAGAACAGCAATAATAGTTTTTGCAATGAGGGCAGCCATTCCGTTCCAAAGCGGATTGGCTGCCTTATTATCTAGCATGTTGTAAAAGAACAAGAGTATAAAAAAGTGCTTGCTAAATAACTTCAGGCATGATATATTATTAGACGTTGCTTTGAGAATAACATTTCTTGAAGCAAAGTTGCTGAAAAGATAATCAAAAAAAGATTTGACAAGAAAGCAACTAACATGATATGATCTAATTCCTGACTTATTAAACAAACGAGGTCAGACAAGTTCTTTGAAAACTGAACAAATGGATGATGAAATAAAGATTACTTCTTTTATAAAGAAGAATCGCTAGCATTAAAAATGAGCTAATCGCTCTTTCTATAAACCAACCTCGGTTGGTCTTTAATGGAGAGTTTGATCCTGGCTCAGGACGAACGCTGGCGGCGTGCCTAATACATGCAAGTCGAGCGGGGTTAGTTAGAAGCTTGCTTCTAACTAACCTAGCGGCGGACGGGTGAGTAACACGTAGGCAACCTGCCCACAAGACAGGGATAACTACCGGAAACGGTAGCTAATACCCGATACATCCTTTTCCTGCATGGGAGAAGGAGGAAAGGCGGAGC
>NZ_JBLZXB010000021.1:0-62089 GCF_056099025.1 Paenibacillus sp. TSM33 | reverse complement strand
TTCATGTTTGGTGGCGATAGCGGAGGGGTTCCACACGTACCCATCCCGAACACGACCGTTAAGCCCTCCAGCGCCGATGGTACTTGGACCGCAGGGTCCTGGGAGAGTAGGACGTTGCCAAGCAAAAGTAAAAAGGATGATAACCTTACTGAGGTTATCATCCTTTTTTTGTGCATTTTGTGGATGGACACCTGCCTCTAAGGTTGACAGAGAGAAGAGGCTTTGCGACACTCTAAGTGCGTATTTTTTTAAAGGTCCAAGTATACGAGCGAGGTGATGAAGATATGAAGATCAGACAATTACAACGTGAGGAATTTGAAGCAGCTATTGAATTATCCCAGTATGCTTTTCAATTTACAATGTCCTCGGAGGACCTGGAGAAAGCCAAGAAGAAATTCAAACCAGAGCAAACATGGGGAATCTTCGACGGACACGAATTGACTGCTAAACTGACTTTGTTGCCGTTACAGGTATACATACATGGTCAGGTTTTTGATATGGGAGGTATAGCTGGTGTGGCAACGTGGCCGGAAAAGCGTCGTGGAGGTATGGTTTCACGTTTGTTGACGCATGCGCTTGAAGAGATGAAGACTGCAGGACAAAGCCTTTCTTTTCTGCATCCATTCTCGTTTGCCTTCTATCGTAAGTTTGGATGGGAAACGTATACGGAGTACAAAAAATACGTCATTCCAATTGATAAATTCCCTGCTAAACTTAAAACAGAAGGTGTAGTCAAACGAGATATCAAAAATGTTTTAGAACTGGACCAAGTATATCAATCGTATGCTTTGCGTTACAATGGTACGCTGGTACGAGATAAGGCATGGTGGCAGGAGCGAATTCTAAATGAGAACTATCGAACTGTAGTATACTACACGGATGCAGGCGATCCTCAGGGATATGCACTATACAAACTAGAAGATAAACAATTAAATTGTGATGAGTTGGTATATGAAAATGAGACGGCACGTCGGGCTTTGTGGACTTATTTTGCAAATCATGACTCAATGATAACCCAAGGTAAATTTATTTACGTTCCAGCAGATGACAATCTGTCTTTTTTACTCGATGATCCACGAATTCAACAGGAAACGGTGCCTTATTTTATGGGGCGTATTGTAGATGCGGTTGCTTTTGTGGAGAACTACCCTTTTGAGCAGAGTGGAGAGGAAACAAGTCTGACCTTACATCTGACAGATCGGTATGCTCCTTGGAATGAAGGGGTATGGAGATTAGCGATTACTGCGGAAGGGCATGGACATCTGGACAGAGTGGATACAAGTAATTCACCTGACAATGCCACAGTAGCTGACTTGGAACTGGGGATTCAGTCATTAACAACTTTAATGTTAGGCTACCAGCAGGCTGACGATCTGTATAAGTGGGGGCGTATTAAAGGGAACAGTAAGTCTGTGGCTGCACTTAAACGTGTGATACCAATAAAACAAACGTTTTTATTGGATTTTTTCTGATAAAGGTCCAATTAGGTCTTCTTAATGTCCAACTTTTTTAACTAAATTGGATGCGGGGTATCATAATTACCCAAAACTCTTTCCATAATGGGAAGAGTTTTTTGTTATATGTATAAAACATAATTAGATTGCGAAAAATGGTATTGACCCCTTGGCAAAAATGAAATTTGTGCTATAATACGAATATAGTCAAAGAAAGTCAAAGTCAATCAAGGCCAGTGTGAATCTACAGAGTTATTATGTTGTTGGATTGGTTGTATAAAACAATTTTACAGCAAAGAGGTATAACAATAGCGACATGATTTGCGTATAGTTAGGAGCTACTTCTTATGTACAGAAGAGAAGTGTATGATTTATCGCAAATAAAGGTCACACTAGAAATGAAACGGTACAATTCCAGTGGATGTACAATAAGCAATGGCCTGAGTACAGCTTAGATTCGTGACTTTACCGTTTGGTTAAGTTCAATATACGGCGGACTCTGTGGAGCGTGAAATGTACTTGAATACTTGCGTTTCCGTTAGTGGAGGATGATGAAATGCGCAATGTTTCCGACATTATTGAACAATATTTGAAGAGCATGCTGCTGGAAAGTCCCCAAGGCTTAGTGGAGATTCAGCGCAATGATCTGGCTGATCGCTTTTCCTGCGTGCCGTCGCAAATTAATTATGTAATTAGTACCCGGTTTACGCTGGAAAAGGGTTATGTGGTGGAAAGTAAACGCGGTGGTGGAGGCTACATTCGAATTCAGCGAATTCAATTACCTGCACAGCATGCGATCCATACACACCTTCATCAGAGCATCGGGGAGGAAATTAGCCAATCGGCAGCAGAAGGACTGATTTATCAGTTAGAGGAAGCTCATTTTTTAAGCAAAAGGGAAGCTGGCTTAATAAAGGCTGCTTTATCAAGAGATACATTATTGCTGAAGCTTCCCTATCGTGACCAACTGCGAGCAAGATTGCTTAAGGCTATGCTGATCTCGTTGCTGGCAGCCAAATAGCTTAGTATCCATTAACCAATGAATAGAGATTTGCAATTCAGATGTAGGGATTTGTAAAAATCCTGACGTTGAAGGAGGTGCTTTTATGCTGTGCCAAGAATGTAATATGCGGCCGGCAACTTTGCATTTCACCAAAATTGTGAATGGCGAAAAGACAGAGTTTCATATTTGTGAGACATGTGCGAAGGAAAAAGGGGAGATGATCCCTGGAACACCTAATGGCTTTTCGATTCATAGCTTGTTGTCGGGGATGTTGGATTTTGACTCCAGCACAAAGAGCCAGTCTTCAGGTCACAGTGTTCCCCAAAATCTGCAATGCAAGGATTGCGGTATGACTTATACACAGTTTAGTAAGCTAGGACGCTTTGGATGTCCATCATGCTATCAATATTTTGATAGTCGTCTGGACCCTCTGTTCAAGCGTGTGCATGGTAGTACGAGTCATGTTGGGAAAGTTCCGGTCCGTACTGGAGGCCGATTAAAGGTTAAACGGCAAATTGATGATTTAAAAAAAGAGATGCAACAACACATTGTACAGGAAGAATTCGAATCAGCTGCTGAGCTTAGGGACCAAATCAGAAAGCTTGAAAAAGAAATGACTGAAGAGTAAAGTTTGTGAAGAGTAGGAGGGAATGCGTGATGCCCAATATCCGATTTACGGAAAAGCCGCTAAGTGATTGGATGCGTGGTGATGCTGCGGATTCGGAGATTGTCATTAGCAGCCGGGTAAGAATTGCGCGTAACTTGCAGCATTTTCCTTTTCCCATGCTTGCTACCAATCAGCAATCGGAGGAAGTACTTCAACGCTTAACGGATATCCTTCAGTATGATGATTTGCGTCGTTTTGGTACTTTTCATACCTTGAAAATATCCGAGTTGGATGAGATCGACAAGCAGGTACTGGTTGAGAAGCACTTGATTAGTCCTAATTTGGCGAACGAATCTCGCAACGGTGCTGTGTTGATTAGTGATGATGAATCAGTTAGTGTTATGATAAATGAAGAGGATCATCTGCGTATTCAGTGCTTATATCCGGGATGTCAGGTTCGAGAAGCTTGGGAACGTGCTATGGTCATTGATGATGCATTTGAAGCGCATGTTGATTATGCATTTGATGATCGGAGAGGTTTTCTGACCAGTTGTCCGACGAATGTCGGCACAGGTATGAGAGCTTCGGTGATGATGCATTTGCCTGCATTGGTCATGACTCATCAAATCAATCGTATATTGTCCGCTGTTTCACAGGTGGGTCTTACAGTTCGCGGTATTTATGGTGAAGGCAGCGAAGCAGTTGGAAATTTGTTTCAGGTATCCAATCAGATTACTCTGGGACAAACCGAAGCGGAAATTATCGAGAATCTGCATGGCGTGGTGCTGCAAATTATAGAACACGAACGTTCTGCCAGAGAACGATTGATGAATGAATCCATGCTGCGGATTACAGATCGGGTGATGCGTTCATTCGGTATTTTGTCATATGCAGCAGTTTTGGATTCCAAGGAGGCTGCACAGCGGCTATCCGATGTACGCCTCGGTGTAGATTTAGGGATTTTGGAGCGTCCTTCTATTGCAGCGATGAATGAGCTTAATGTGATGACGCAACCCGGTTTTTTACAAAAAAGCTTTGGGGATAAAATGAACACCGGTGAGCGCGATATGTACCGGGCGAAGCTGATCCGGCAAAAATTAGGCACAACCCTTTAATATATAGAATGATCTGAAATACACACTGTGGAGGTGCAGGATATATGATGTTTGGAAGATTTACGGAACGTGCACAGAAAGTGCTTGCCTTGGCCCAGGAAGAAGCTGTTCGATTGGGACACAACAACATTGGCACAGAGCACATTTTGCTAGGACTCATTCGTGAAGGTGAAGGAATAGCAGCGAAAGCCTTAATCGGTTTAGGGCTGGGACTGGAAAAAATCCAGGATGAAGTGGAAACACTGATTGGACGCGGTCAAGAACAACCGACGAACATTGCCTATACTCCACGTGCCAAAAAAGTCATTGAGCTGTCTATGGACGAAGCACGTAAATTGGGTCATACCTATGTAGGTACCGAGCATATTTTGCTAGGTCTTATTCGTGAAGGTGAAGGCGTAGCAGCACGTGTACTTAACAACCTGGGTATCAGTCTGAACAAAGCGCGTCAGCAAGTGCTTCAATTGCTCGGCAGCAGCGAGGCGGTTTCCAGCCATCACGGTGCTCCAGCTAATGTCAGCACACCAACTCTGGACAGCCTGGCACGCGATCTGACGGCTTCTGCGAAGGAAAACAACCTGGACCCCGTTATTGGGCGCAGCAAGGAAATTGAGCGCGTTATTCAAGTGCTCAGCCGCCGTACAAAGAACAATCCTGTTTTGATCGGTGAACCTGGGGTAGGTAAAACGGCGATTGCCGAAGGATTGGCACAAAAAATCATAGCGAATGAGATTCCCGAAACGTTGCGCGACAAACGCGTAATGACACTCGATATGGGTTCTGTAGTAGCAGGTACTAAGTATCGTGGTGAATTTGAGGATCGCTTGAAGAAGATTATGGACGAGATTCGTCAAGCTGGAAATATCGTATTGTTCATTGATGAACTGCATACACTGATTGGTGCTGGTGGAGCGGAAGGCGCCATTGATGCCTCCAACATTCTTAAACCTGCTTTGGCACGTGGCGAGCTGCAATGTATCGGTGCCACCACGCTGGATGAATATCGCAAATATATTGAGAAAGATGCTGCTTTGGAGCGTCGTTTTCAACCTATTACCGTGGATCAACCTTCTCCGGAAGAAGCGATTCAAATCTTGTATGGTCTGCGCGACCGGTACGAAGCGCATCACCGTGTAAAAATTACTGATGAGGCTATTGAAGCTGCAGTAAGATTGTCAGATCGTTATATTACGGATCGCTTCCTACCGGATAAGGCTATTGACCTTATTGATGAAGCAGGCTCCAAGGTAAGGCTGAATTCCTATACAGTACCGCCAAACCTGAAACAGCTGGAAAACCGTCTGGAGGATATCCGCAAGGAAAAAGATTCAGCGGTACAAAGTCAGGAGTTTGAAAAGGCAGCTGCGCTGCGCGATACAGAACAAAAGATTCGTGAAGAGTTGGATGTCACGAAAAATCAATGGAAAGAACAACAGGGACGTACAGATTCCGAAGTTACACCAGAGGATATCGCTCAGGTTGTTGCCATCTGGACTGGTGTCCCAGTCAGCAAGCTGAAAGAAGAAGAAACACATCGTTTGCTGAATATGGAGCAACTGTTGCATGAACGGGTGATTGGACAGGACGAAGCTGTTAAGGCAGTAAGCCGGGCGATTCGCCGGGCACGCGCGGGTCTGAAAGATCCGAAGCGTCCAATCGGCTCCTTTATTTTCCTCGGTCCAACTGGCGTTGGTAAAACAGAGCTGGCACGCGCCTTGGCTGAATCTATGTTTGGTGATGAAAATGCGGTTATCCGTATTGATATGTCTGAATATATGGAGAAGCACTCCACATCCCGTCTGGTAGGAGCGCCTCCAGGGTACGTTGGATATGAAGAAGGTGGCCAACTGACTGAGAAGGTACGTCGTAAGCCTTACTCTGTTGTGTTGCTGGATGAAATTGAAAAAGCACACCCAGAAGTATTCAATATTCTGCTGCAAGTGTTGGAGGATGGACGTCTGACGGATTCCAAAGGACGTGTTGTTGACTTCCGTAACACACTCATTATCCTAACCTCCAACGTTGGTGCACAGGCGATCAAGCGTAACTCCACGCTTGGCTTTACAGCTGTTGTGGACGCTGGGGCGGATTACGATAACATGAAGGGCAAAGTGATGGATGAACTGAAGAAAAGCTTCCGTCCTGAGTTCTTGAACCGGATAGATGAAATTATCGTTTTCCATTCTCTCGAAGAAAAACATATTGCCGAAATTGTCTCACTCATGTCTGAGGAGCTGCGTAAGCGTCTGAATGAGTATGAGGTTGACTTTGAGTTGACAGACAAGGCTAAAAATTTCCTTGCCAAGGAAGGCTTCGATCCAGCGTATGGTGCGCGTCCATTGCGTCGTGCAATCCAGAAGCATATTGAAGATCGCCTGTCCGAGGAACTGTTGACTGGAAACATTTCTAAAGGCGACTCTCTCTACATTGATGAAGAGAACGGTGCATTGACAGTAACGAAAAAGGATAATGTATCCGCGAAGTCCTAAAGCAGTTTAGTAAATAAAACATTAGAAAAGGGTGTCTCGCAGGCTGGAAAGCTATTGCGAAGGCACCCTTTTTGTGTATGGAACACCTTGAAAGGGTAGGGTAAAAGCTTTGGGAAAGTTTGTGATATTGCTTTACGTCCGCCAAGCTTCAATGGTAAACTTTTATTGTTACAGCTCTTTCAGGTGCTGTGTGAAGATAAATTTGACATCATCGTTGTCAAGAAGGAGCCAGGGAATAAAGTATGGCTAAAGTGAAAACTAAATTTTCCTGTACGGAATGTGGCTATGAATCGCCTAAATGGTACGGAAAATGTCCTGGATGCCAGGCATGGAATTCCATGGTCGAAGAAACGGAAAGCGTTGTAAAAACTCAAGGAATGGGATCTTCCATTCTTACTCATAGCACAAAAGACAAACCGCTTCCTATTATTGAAGTAGAGAGTGGCAAAGAAACACGAATTTTGACCGGAATAGGTGAATTAAATCGTGTACTTGGTGGAGGTGTGGTGCCAGGTTCGCTTGTTCTGGTAGGTGGTGATCCGGGGATCGGCAAGTCTACGCTTATGCTGCAAACCTCTAATGAGCTGGCTTTAACTGGTTTAAAGGTACTGTACGTGTCTGGTGAGGAATCCGTCCGCCAAACGAAGCTACGTGCAGACCGCCTAGGTGCCTTATCTCCCAGTCTATACGTATTATGTGAGACGAATTTGGAGACGATTGAAGAAGCAGTAGACAGTTTGAAGCCAGAGTTTTTGGTCATCGACTCGATACAAACTGTATATTTGCCTGAGGTGACAAGTGCGCCTGGTAGTGTAGCCCAGGTGCGTGAGTGTACTTCACGATTTATGCGGATTGCCAAGGGATTAGGTATTGCTACAGTATTGGTAGGACATGTGACCAAGGAAGGTGCTATTGCAGGTCCGCGTTTGTTGGAGCATATGGTTGATTGTGTACTTTATTTTGAAGGAGAGCGCCATCATACGTATCGGCTGTTGCGTGCGGTTAAGAATCGTTTCGGTTCTACGAATGAAATTGGTATTTTTGAAATGGCCGAAAGTGGTTTGCGTGAGGTGGCGAATCCTTCTGAGCTCTTCCTGTCCGAACGGCCACTGGGGGTGGCTGGTTCCACTGTCGTTGCCAGTATGGAGGGAACCCGGCCTGTGTTGGTTGAACTGCAAGCACTCATTGCGGCTACACATTTTCCATCTCCACGCCGAATGGGTACGGGGATTGACCATCATCGGATGGGATTAATAATAGCCGTACTAGAAAAGCGGATGGGCATGTTTTTGCAAAACCAGGACGCTTATCTCAACGTTGCTGGAGGCGTAAAGCTGGATGAACCAGCGGTGGATTTAGCTATAGCGGTGAGCATTGCTTCCAGCTTTAGGGATGCTCCTACCAAGCCGTACGATGTGATTTTTGGTGAAGTAGGACTGACAGGCGAGGTGCGGGCTGTATCCCGAGCAGAACAGCGAGTGCGAGAAGCAGAGAAATTAGGTTTCAAACGGGTGATCATGCCCGAGAAAAGCTTGAAGGGCTGGACACATCCGAAAGGGATACAAATTATAGGAGTTGGAACGGTGGCAGATGCACTAGCAGCCGCATTAGATTAGGGGGCAATGAGAATGAAGGAAGCGAGCCAACTGGATAAAATGAACGATTTGCTGCGGCTTGTGGCACCGGGAACTCCCTTTCGCGACGGATTGGAAAACGTTTTGCGTGCCAAAACGGGAGCCCTTCTGGTCGTTGGCTATAGCCCGGAAGTAATGGAAGTCGTGGATGGCGGTTTCTCTATTAATTGTGACTTTTCGCCGAACTATTTGTATGAGCTAGCTAAAATGGACGGCGCAATCATATTAAGTGAGGATTTAAAACGAATTTTATATGCTAATACACAATTGATTCCCGATTCCTCCATTTCGTCCATAGAAACAGGGATTCGGCATCGGACGGCGGAACGAGTTGCAAAGCAGACTGGCAAACTGGTTGTGTCTATTTCCCAGCGTCGTAACATTATTACGTTGTATCAGGGGACTTTACGGTATGCGCTCAAGGAAATCGGGGTTATTTTAACGAAAGCTAATCAGGCTATTCAGACGTTAGAAAAATATAGATCCGTATTGGGGCAAGCCTCAACGAATTTAACTGCATCTGAATTCGAAGAACTGGTTACCATGCCGGAGGTCGTTAATGTCATTCAACGGATCGAAATGGTGCTGCGCATCAAAATGGAGATCAAACGGTTTATTAACGAGCTTGGGAATGAGGGCAGGCTGATCAGCATGCAGATGGAGGAGCTTGTCAGCAATATTGAGGAAGAAGCTTGGTTGTTGTATAAGGATTATGCCAAAGACGACAGCGACGAGAAGATTCGTGAAATTATATTGGGACTCAAACGTTCTACAGACGACGAATTACTGGATGTGAATCATATTGTACGTTTATTAGGCTACCCTTCTTCAGCAGCGACATCAGAAGAATATATTGCTGCACGCGGCTATCGGGTGCTGAACAAAATACCTCGTTTGCCTAATGTAATTATTCATAATCTGGTGGAACGATTTGAACGTTTTCCACATGTCATGACAGCAACGATTGAAGAACTGGATGAAGTGGATGGTATAGGAGAGGTTCGGGCGCGTACGATTAAAGAAGGGCTTAAACGTTTGCAGGAACAAGTTTTCATTGACAGACAAATGTAAATGTAATACAGTGAAAGGATTATAATGGAACAATTCATACATTGAGGTGAAGAGATGATTACCAAATCAATTCCGAACATGTGTACCTTGGGTAACTTGTTTCTCGGAATGATCGCCATTTTATTGGCCGTAGACGGAAAATACAGTCTTGCCGCTATTATGGTTATTGTCGCCATGTTGTTGGACGGACTGGATGGAAGGATGGCCCGGGCCCTCAATGCCCAGAGCGAATTCGGTAAAGAACTGGACTCCTTATCAGATATGATATCTTTTGGTGTTGCTCCCGCAGTTATTATGTACTTGGTTGCTTTTCACGATGCGAATTCGGCTCTAGCTTGGACGGTTACAGCCATTTTTCCGATGTGCGGAGCATTGCGTTTGGCTCGCTTTAACGTACGTCCCGGTGTACCAGGTTATTTCACAGGTTTGCCCATTCCGGCAGCAGGTGGAGTATTAGCCACTTTGTCCTTATTCCATAACGAGATTTCTTTGTTATACATGTCGATTGCTATGTTGCTAGTCTCTTATTTGATGGTTAGCTCCATGAGATATCCGAATTTCAAAAAGGTCGGCCTTCCGAAAAAAGCGATCTGGGTTGCTCCATGGGTTGTAATTGCAGCGGTGATTCTGGCTGTTAAATTTCCCGATCAGCTGTCGAAGCTGATTTTTGTGCCACTAGTGCTATATGCATTGTACGGTATGAAGCTGAACATTCGGAAGCTATCACGCAGACGTGGACGTGAGCGGGATCGTTCTAAGGAAGAACAGGACGACCAATATCGTCATTCGCAACGTTAGTGTCAGACAAGAATTAGAAGAAGCATTTATTTCCTTGATTCATTCAGGGAGATAAATGCTTTTTTTATGCATAAAAAATGAAAACACAGGGTTAGTTATGTGGGAAATGGATCATACTGGTAAGGAAAGTGCTATGTATCCAATAAATAGCAGACTATTGAAAAGAAAATAAAGGAGGTATAGAGACTCAATGTGGAGAAAGGCTATTTTAACTTTTACAGGATTGTGCGGCGCGTGGTTTGGCTATACGTTATACCAGCGGATAGGAGGCTTCGTATCGTGGATGCCACAATGGTTGAGTGATGGTTCTTTACCAGGGGTGGCTGTTTGGATGTTAGCGGGAGCGGTACTATTTATGGCTGGCTGCTCATTCGCAGGGGCATCCGTGGCGAATCGATTGCAGCAGGGTATTGAAGGCTTGGTACGAATTCCGATGAATGAGATGATGGCAGGTGTGATGGGCTTAGCGGTGGGGCTGATCCTTTCCTTGGCAGTTTACCCACTCTTATCAGGGTTGGGGGCACCTGGTTTACTTATCCAGACCGCGGTTACCTTGGTATGCGGATATGTGGGATTAATGGTTGGGCTAGAAAAACGAGACGAGCTGTCATCCTTTTGGAGTTCAGGCTTTTTTGGTCGAGGAACGGATGTAGAAGAACGCAAGCTGGAGGAACATAAAATTTTGGACACCAGCGTCATTATAGATGGACGTATTGCGGATATCTGCAAGACAGGTTTTATTGAAGGAACCATTGTGATTCCTGAATTTGTGTTGGAGGAGCTTCAGCATATCGCAGATTCTTCAGATTTACTTAAGCGTAACCGTGGGCGGCGGGGTCTGGATATTTTGAATAAAATCCAAAAAGAGCTAGATGTGAATGTGCTGATTTATGAGGGAGATTTTGAGGAAATTTCAGAGGTCGACAGTAAGCTGGTTAAGCTTGCAAAGGTGTTGCAGGGTAAAGTTGTAACTAATGATTTTAACCTGAATAAAGTATGCGAACTTCAAGGTGTGTCTGTGCTGAACATCAATGATTTGGCGAATGCAGTGAAGCCTGTCGTACTGCCTGGTGAGGAGATTATGGTACAGATTATCAAAGACGGCAAGGAGCATGGGCAGGGTGTGGCTTATCTGGATGATGGTACGATGATTGTTGTAGAGGGTGGACGTGACTATATTGGCTCTCTCATGGAAGTACTGGTCACAAGCGTACTTCAGACCTCTGCGGGTCGCATGATCTTTGCTAAACCGAAATTATTGGAAAAAGCTCAATAAACGAGGTATGATGAAGTAGATGTGTTATCATACGGATCGTCCAAGTGCGATCAGGGCAGGAGTTATTTGAATGAATAATCAGGTAGGAGTCGTGATTGTGGCGGCCGGGCGCGGCTCCCGTATGGGAACGCAGGAGAGCAAGCAATTTCTGCTTTTGCGAGACAAGCCCATCTTCATACATACACTTGAAATATTCGCAGCAATACCTGAAGTGGATGAAATGGTGATGGTTACTGGTGCTGGAGATGTGGAACGCTGCAGAGACTGGATTCATCAATACAAGATTGGTAAAAATGTACGGGTGGTGGCTGGTGGCAGTGAACGCCAGCATTCGGTTTATCGCGGTTTGCGCCACTTGCAAACAGATTGGGTGATGGTGCATGATGGTGTGCGTCCACTGATTCAACCTGAGCTTGTACGTTCATGCCTGGAGGCTGCTCAGCGTACTGGTGCTTCTGTAGCGGCAGTACCTGTAAAGGATACGATCAAGCAAGTGAACGGGGATGGTATCATTACAGCAACGCCGGATCGCCGAAGTCTGTGGAGTATTCAAACGCCACAGACTTTTCGTCTTTCCGATCTGCTGCGGGCCTATGAGGAAGCGGAGCAGGCAGGATTTTTGGGGACAGATGATTCTATGTTGGTGGAGCGGCTAGGCATTCCGGTTACTGTCGTTCAAGGCAGCTACAAGAACATCAAAATTACTACGCCTGAGGATTTGGAGATGGCGGCGTTATGGGTAAAGACAGAGGGAGAGGATATCAAATGATCAGAGTGGGGCAAGGATTTGACGTCCACCAGCTGGTGGAAGGAAGGCCATGCATCATCGGAGGCGTAAATATTCCGTATGAAAAAGGTTTACTGGGTCATTCCGATGCAGACGTGTTGCTGCATGCCATTAGCGATGCTATCCTGGGTGCGCTTGGTTTGGGAGACATCGGAAAGCATTTTCCAGATAACGACCCTGAATTTAAGGATGCGGATAGTCTTAAGCTACTAGAGCATGTGTGGGGGCTGGCTAAAGAGCAGGGATATCGATTGGGGAACATCGATTCTACGATTATTGCGCAAAAGCCCAAGATGGCGTCGTACATCCCGCAGATGAATGAAATCATCGCCCGGGTGCTGGAAGCAGAGGAGTCATCCCAGGTAAATGTCAAGGCGACGACGACAGAGCAACTCGGGTTTGCCGGGCGAGGCGAGGGAATCGCGGCTCAGTCGATTGTCTGTCTAATCAAGTAAATGCTATCATCTTGAGTAATTCTATTTGGAGGAGATTATATGAGCACGGAAGTTCGTGTACGCTATGCACCAAGTCCAACAGGACATCTGCATATTGGAAATGCTAGAACGGCATTATTTAATTATTTGTTTGCCCGCAATCAAGGTGGGAAATTTATCATTCGCATCGAAGACACAGATGTGAAGCGCAATATAGAGGGTGGAGAAGAAAGCCAGCTTAAATATTTGAAATGGTTGGGTATGGACTGGGATGAAAGTATAGATGTGGGCGGCGAGTTTGGACCTTATCGCCAGACCGAACGCTTGGACATTTACAAAACATACTGGCAGGATTTGCTGGATCGTGGTTTGGCATACCGCTGTTATTGCACGGAAGAAGAGCTTGAACGCGAGCGTGAAGAACAGATGGCACGTGGGGAGACACCACGTTACTCAGGAAAACACCGTGATTTAACAGAAGAACAGTGCCAAGCATTTGAAGCAGAGGGTCGTGTACCAAGTATTCGTTTTCGCGTACCAGAAGATCGAGAATATACGTTTGACGATATGGTTAAAGGTCAAATTACGTTTAATTCCAAAGAAAGCGGCGATTTTGTTATCGTCAAAAAAGACGGTATTCCGACATATAACTTCGCTGTAGCGGTTGACGACTACTTAATGAAAATATCGCATGTACTACGGGGCGAGGATCATGTGTCCAATACACCGCGGCAGTTGATGATTTTTGAAGCTCTCGGTTGGGAGCCTCCACGCTTTGGTCATATGACGCTGATCGTGGGCGAGGATCACAAAAAGCTCAGCAAACGAAATGAATCCATTATTCAGTTCATGGAGCAGTACGATAAGCTGGGCTATCTGCCGGAAGCTATATTCAATTTTATTGCACTGTTGGGCTGGTCTCCGGAAGGGGAGGAAGAGATCTATGATCGGGAACAACTAATTTCGATTTTCGATCCTAATCGCTTGTCCAAAAGCCCAGCTGTATTTGATACGAACAAGCTTGCTTATTTGAATAATCATTATATTAAAAAAGCTGATCCTGAGCGGATTGCTAGCATGGCAATTCCACATTTGCAGGCAGCAGGGTTGTTGCCAAATGAATTATCCGCGGAACAACAGGATTGGGCTAAAGCTCTTGTCCGCTTATACCAAGAACAAATGACTTCAGCGTCTGATATTGTAGCGTTGTCTGAGTTGTTCTTCCGTTCACATCTGGAGCTGGACGCCGATGCAGCGGCTGTCCTGGCCGAAGATCAGGTTCCTGATGTACTTAGAGCCTTTGCGGGTAAGGTTGAAACGAGCGAGGAATTTACGGCTTCACAAATGGCCAAGCTGATCAAGGAAGTGCAAAAGGAAACTGGTTTTAAGGGGAAACAGCTGTTCATGCCGATTCGTGTGGCCTTAACAGGTCAAACTCATGGACGGGATCTGAATGAGACTATCTATTTGCTTGGACGTGACAAGGTGTTGGACCGTCTTAAGGCACAAATTAAAGGCTGATATTTCTTGTCAATTTGTTGTCTTTTCGCTATAATGACTCCATTGATATGGATTATACTTACGTGTAAAGGCTGCGAACAGGAGAAGTACACTGCATAAGGGCATCTGCCAGAGAGGACGGTCGAGGGGAAACCCCAGGCTGAGAACCGTCTAGATGACCTGCGGAGGAAATGCGCCTGGGAGCCGTGCGCCCGAACCCTCGTTAGCCTACAATGCTAATGTGGCAAGGGCTTGCCGATTCGTTCCCGTTACAGGACGCCAAAGACGGACCTTTCTGCTTTTTTTGTAGCAGATATGTTCGAAGCAGAGTGGGACCACGTATATGCGTCTCTGCAGCCTAGGCTGCGGAGGCGCTTTTTCATTTTTATCAGATTCAGACTCGCTGTAGACTGAAAATTGTCGAAGAATGCTGGTGACTACGAAAATTGGCGAAATGTGAAGTGTGATGCGGCAAGGATATGGAGGGAATAGGAGGGCGACATGTTCAGGCATTTCAAATCCGATATTCAAACTGTTTTGGATAATGATCCGGCCGCCCGGAGTAAGCTGGAAGTCATTTTTACGTATTCTGGCGTTCATGCCCTTTGGGCACACCGAATTGCACATTGGTTTTATTTGCGAAAGTGGTGTACTCTAGCCCGTGTTATATCCCAGGTATCGAGGTTTATGACAGGAATTGAAATTCATCCTGGCGCTCGTATCGGAGATCGGCTGTTCATTGACCACGGCATGGGTGTTGTCATTGGCGAAACCTGTGAAATTGGCGATGATGTCGTATTGTATCAGGGGGTTACTCTTGGAGGAACTGGAAAAGAGAAAGGGAAGCGCCACCCCACCATTGGGAATAATGTCGTTATAGGCTCCGGTGCAAAAATATTGGGTTCATTTACGATTGGGGCGCAATCCAATATTGGCTCCAACTCGGTTGTGCTAAAAGAAGTTCCGCCAAACAGTACGGTAGTGGGTATCCCCGGGCGAGTGGTCAGACAGGATGGCAGACGTCCAGATCGACTTAGTCACCAGTTGCCTGACCCGGTCGTCGATTCCATACGGTCTCTTCAAATGGAAATAGAACGATTACGAGCAGAATTGTCTGATTTGAAGGAGGAGCAATCTGCTCAGAAACATCAGGTGACCCAAGAGAATAAATTACAAGGATAATTTTCATGAGGGAGGAACATAACGATGTCGCTTCAAATTTATAATACAATGACAAGGAGCCGGGAGCCTTTTGTGCCACTGGAGCCTGGAAAGGTTAAAATGTATGTATGTGGTCCTACAGTGTATGATTACATTCATATTGGTAATGCACGACCTGTAATTGTGTTCGACGTGGTACGCAGCTACTTGGAGTATTTGGGCTATGATGTAAACTATGTGGTGAATTTTACGGACGTTGATGATAAGTTGATCCGCAAAGCTCGGGAACTTAATATGGAAGTTCCGGCAGTTGCCGAGAAGTTTATTGCTGCCTATCATGAGGATCTGACAGGATTGAATGTTCCTGCTGCCAGCATAAATCCTCGTGTAACCGAAAGCATGGATCTGATTATTGATTTTATCAAGGACCTGGTAGACAAAGGCTATGCCTACGAGAATGATGGTGATGTCTTCTACCGGACCAAAATGTTCAAAGACTACGGACAGCTGTCAGGCCAAAATTTGGAGGAACTCCAGTTTGGGATTCGCATCAATGTGGATGAACGCAAGGAGAATGCCGAGGATTTTGTACTCTGGAAAGCAGCGAAACCGGGAGAAATTTACTGGTCAAGTCCTTGGGGGGATGGACGCCCAGGCTGGCATATCGAATGCTCTGCTATGGCTCGTCACTATTTGGGGGATACATTGGACATTCATGGAGGCGGACAGGATCTGCAATTTCCGCATCATGAATGTGAATGCGCACAATCCGAAGTCGTCACAGGTAAACCATTATCACGCTACTGGATGCATAACGGATATATTCGCATAGATAATGAAAAAATGTCGAAATCACTCGGTAACGGTATTCTGGTTAAAGATCTGCGGGCTCGTCACAAGCCCGAAGCTTTACGTTATTTTATGCTGTCGACACATTACCGCAATCCTTTAAACTACAACCAAGAGACGATGAGTCAGGCGGAGAATAGTGTCGAACGGATTGCGAATGCAGTCGCCAACGTAAAGCATCGTTTAGCCATTGCTTTAGAAGGAGAAGTGTCGGCTGAGCTGCAAATGAAGCTTGACGGGATATTACGGCAATTCGAGGAAAAAATGAATGATGATTTCAATACACCTGATGCCATTACTGCGGTATTCGAGTGGGTCAGCGAAGCCAATCTTTTGTTGCAGCGTGATGTTGTCAATCAGGCGGAACTACAGGCTGTGCTGCAAACCTTCCACTCGATGAATAGTGTACTTCGCATTTATTCAGAACCGAGTGAAGAACTGCTGGATGACGAAATAGAGCAGTTAATTGCAGAACGTGTCGAAGCTCGTAAAACCAAAAATTGGGGTAGAGCGGACGAAATTCGCGATCTATTGGCTGCTAAAGGTATTGTGCTTGAAGATACGGCGCAGGGGATGCGGTGGCGGCGGAAATGAGTGATAATCCATTGAACTCAGGAGCTGTGGAAGGCGCGGGAAACTGGTTTCCGTATCCTGCGTCCAAGCCGGCTCGCTTGATGCCCCCCATTGCGTTAGCTTACATTGGTGATGCAGTGTATGAGGTGGCTGTCCGGCAATATCTGTTGGCACAGCCCAACCTGCGTCCCAATCATTTACATCGACGAGCTACAAAGCTAGTCTCCGCCAAGGCACAGAGCCGTATGTTGGGATTGCTAGAAACGGTGCTGACGGATGAAGAACGTGATATTGTCCGACAAGGGAGAAATGCCAAATCAGGGAGCCTGCCCAAAAATGCTGATGTGCTTGAGTATCGGCATGCCACGGCGCTGGAAGGCTTGATTGGTTATCTTTACTGTGATGGACATTTGGACAGATTGAGAGAGTTGGTTACGTACGGAATTGCACAAATGGAAAATACCGAAAAAACATAAATTGGGAACGGGTTGAATAGGTTTGTATTTGACCGTTTTCCGGGAGGAAGCTAGAGATGGAAGAAGAATGGATTGCCGGTAAGCACTCGGTAACAGAGGCGCTGCGTTCAGGCAGGACGATAAATAAAATATGGATTGCGGATAATGCACAAAAGCATTTGACACTGCCGATTACGGCTGAAGCGAAAAAAGAAGGAATCATTGTCTTGCAGGTGGACAAGCGTAAGCTCGACCAAATGGTTCCAGGCATTCAGCATCAGGGAGTGGTTGCGCAAGCTGCGCCTTTTGCCTATGCTGAAGTGGAAGATTTGCTTGCTAGTGCTCGTGCTAAGGGAGAAGAGCCGTTTTTGATTTTGTTGGATGAGATTGAAGACCCTCATAACTTGGGCTCCATCCTTCGTACGGCGGACTGCACTGGAGCACACGGTATAATAGTGCCGAAAAGGCGTTCAGCAGCTGTAACTGTAACGGTGTCTAAAACATCGGCAGGTGCTGTAGAATATGTCCCAGTGGCGCGTGTAAGCAATCTGGGACAAACCATTGACCGTCTTAAAGAAGAAGGTGTATGGGTAGTTGGCACGGATGTTACAGCAACCGATCCCGTCTTTGGGAATGGAGTATTTACCGGTCCTGTAGCGATTGTCATTGGTAACGAAAATAAAGGAATGGGCCGTTTGATCCGTGAGAAATGTGATGTACTCGTCAAGTTGCCAATGGCGGGACAAATCAATTCCCTCAATGCTTCTGTAGCTGCAGGTGTCGTCATGTACGAAGTCTTGCGCGGTCGACAGGCACGGGTCTAACGATATGGCTGACACGCGGGATGTTCTGCTTGTGGACGGTTACAACATGATTGGAGCCTGGCCCGAACTTTCCGCACTGGTACAATCTGGTATGCAGGAAGCGAGGGACAGACTTCTTGAACGACTGGCGGATCATCAGGCGTATTCGGGCAGAAGAGTCATTGTCGTGTTTGATGCTTACAGGGTGCCAGGATTAGGTAAAACCTTTGCCCAGAGCAAAGTCCAGATTTATTTTACGAGAGAAAAAGAGACAGCCGACGAGTGCATCGAGCGATTGGTTCGGGAGCTGAGCAGCAAGAGGAGAAGCATTTACGTAGCGACAAGTGATCAGGTCGAGCAGCATGTGGCCTTTGGTCAGGGAGCACTCAGAGTATCGGCACGAGAATTACTGATTGAGATTGAGGAATCTGAATGGGAAGTTCAGAAGCGAATTCAGCAGGATAACGCCAAATTGTCCCGCAACTCGTTGGACGCCAAACTGAGTCCGGAGCTTCGAAAGCTGTTCGAACGATGGAGAAGAGAATAGCCCAACAATTGGGATACTCTCCATTTTGAAACCATTGACAATTTTGTTAGCGCTCTTCTTTTTTAGGTTGTTGTGGTTGACGGTATCAGGTTACATCGCGTATACTTGTCGTATATTTGAGAGAGTAACGGGTACCTTGCGTTGCAGCCGGAGGGATTGTTAGTGAGTGTGGACCTCAAAGATATCATGTTGTCAAAGTTTGATTACAAAAATGATGAAGACATTGTCGGAGCAGTCCATGAAGGTGATGGGGAAGCGCTGGAGTTTCTGATTAACAAATACCGGAACTTTGTGCGGGCCAAGGCCAGATCCTACTTCCTGATTGGTGCTGATCGCGAGGATATTATTCAGGAGGGCATGATTGGTCTCTACAAATCCATTCGTGATTTTAAGGGAGACAAGCTTGCTTCGTTCAAGGCTTTCGCCGAGTTGTGCATTACACGACAGATTATTACGGCAATTAAGACGGCTACACGACAAAAGCACATTCCTCTGAACTCTTACGTATCTCTGGACAAGCCCATCTATGATGAAGAGTCAGACCGGACGTTGCTCGATGTGATTTGCGGAACACAAGTAAGTGACCCTGAAGAGCTGATTATCAATCAGGAGGAGTTTGTGGGTCTTGAGGACAAAATGTCCGAGATTCTGAGCGAGCTAGAACGCAAGGTACTTATGTTGTATCTGGACGGACGTTCGTATCAGGAGATTGCTGAAGATCTGGATCGTCATGTGAAATCCATTGATAACGCGCTGCAACGGGTCAAGCGTAAACTTGAAAAGTACCTGGAAGTAAGGGATAGTTGAAAGTAGAGGCTGACATGGAAAAGGCTCGAGTTTGAGTCTTTTTTTATTCGTTTTGGGTAAGCTGTGCAGGTTTATAAGTGTTGTAAATGATTTATACTAAAAAAGATGAATAATAGATATCGCTTTGATTTTGAAGCAGTATTTCAGAGAAATGCTTCAAAGGATGGACAGATGTAAAAATGCACCACAACCGGGACTGCGAAATGTATGCAAACATTCGTTGACATGGAAAACCCCGTGTGATAAAGTGTTTTAGGTAGGCCTAAATTCGCGGTTTTTTTTAGGATCAATTATGAGACTTCCGGTGTTGGATGTCTTCGGGAGGTGCACATCATGCGGGTAATTATTACTTTGGCTTGTACAAATTGCAAACAAAGAAATTACACAACGACGAAAAACAAGCGTAATCACCCCGACCGCATGGAGATGAAGAAATTCTGTAAGTCCTGTAACGAACAGACTTCTCATCGGGAAACCAGATAGTTTTTGGAGGTGTAGTCGGCGTGAAACGCAGTTTCAAGTCTCTGTTTTCCTTTTTCTCTGAAAGCTGGGCTGAACTCAAGAAAGTTCGCTGGCCCAATCGTAAAGAACTGACCAACTATACGCTGATTGTCATAGGGACGATTGCGTTCGTCACGATTTATTTTTGGGTTCTCGATATCGGCATTTCCGCTGTGATCGAAGCGATTATCTAGGAAGGGTTCCAGGTGGCTTGATATGGAAAAAAGATGGTACGTCGTTCATACCTATTCAGGGTATGAGAACAAAGTCAAAGCCAATTTGGAAAAACGCGTTGAGTCCATGGGCATGGAAGACAAGATATTCCGTGTTCTTGTTCCTATGGAAGAAGAACTGGTAACCAAGGACGGTAAGAAAAAAACCGTTATGCGTAAAGTCTACCCTGGTTATGTCTTGGTCGAAATGGTCCAAACTGATGATTCTTGGTATGTTGTACGCAACACACCAGGTGTTACGGGATTTGTAGGGTCGACAGGCTCGGGTTCCAAGCCGACGCCATTGCTTCCAGAAGAAGTTGAACAGATTCTGAAGCATATGGGCATGGTAGAGCCGAAACCGAAGATTGAATTCGATGTTAAGGAATCCGTGCGAATTAAAGTTGGTCCTTTTGCGAATTTTGTGGGCTCCGTGGAAGAAATTTTGGTTGAGAAGAGCAAGCTTAAGGTTCACGTCAACATGTTTGGACGGGAAACCCCGCTTGAGTTGGATTATACTCAAGTGGAGAAAATATAGATTTTTCTTACAGGTTTCTTGTGGGAGGATCAATAGGTCCGTCTACCACTATTGAGTCAAGGAGGTGTCATCCATGGCAAAAAAGGTAATTAAAATGGTAAAACTGCAGATTCCTGCAGGGAAAGCTAATCCAGCGCCTCCAGTAGGTCCAGCTTTGGGTCAAGCAGGTGTCAACATTATGGCATTCTGTAAAGAGTTCAATGCTCGTACTGCTGATCAAGCAGGCCTGATTATTCCGGTTGAAATTTCGGTATTTGAGGATCGTTCTTTTACGTTCATCACCAAAACTCCACCGGCTGCTGTTCTGTTGAAAGTTGCTGCTAAAATCGAAAAAGGTTCCGGTGAACCGAATAAAACGAAAGTTGCAACTGTAAATCGCGCTGCTGTTCGTCAAATTGCAGAGCAAAAAATGCCTGACCTTAACGCAGCTTCCGTAGAATCGGCAATGCGTATGGTTGAAGGTACTGCTCGCAGCATGGGTATCACCATCGTAGATTAATTTTATTAATCTACGTGTGCCGGCAGTTTGACTGTCCGGTAAGTGTGGGAGGAATATCCGCTAATACCACATAAGGAGGAAAACATTATGGCTAAACATGGTAAGAAGTACCTGGAAGCTGCTAAGCTGATTGACAGCGAAGCAACTTATGAGCCTTTGGAAGCCGTTGAATTGGTGAAAAAGGCTGCAACTGCTAAATTCGACGAAACCGTTGAAGCTGCAGTTCGTCTGGGCGTAGATTCCCGTAAACAAGACCAGGCTGTTCGTGGTGTTGTTGTCCTGCCACATGGTACGGGTAAAACACAACGCGTTCTGGTATTTGCAAAAGGTGACAAAGTGAAAGAAGCGGAAGCGGCTGGCGCTGATTTTGTTGGTGATCAAGATATGATCAACAAGATTCAACAAGGCTGGTTCGAATTCGACGTCTGCGTTGCGACACCTGATATGATGAGTGAGGTTGGTAAACTGGGTCGTTTGCTTGGTGGTAAAGGTTTGATGCCTAACCCTAAAGCCGGCACAGTTACTTTCGACGTTGCCAAGGCTGTTCAAGAAATTAAAGCTGGTAAAATCGAATACCGTCTCGACAAAGCAGGTCAAATTCACGCACCAATCGGCAAAGCATCTTTCAGTGCTGAACAACTGAACGAAAACCTTAAAGCCTTGATTGAAGCCTTGAACCGTGCGAAGCCAGCGGCTGCTAAAGGTGTATACCTGAAGAATATCGCTATTTCTTCGACTATGGGACCAAGTGCACGTGTGAACGCATCTGTTTACAGATAATATTTTGGTTGACATGTTCAATCAAATTTGTTATTCTGTAAAAGTTGTGAGTCCTTGTGACTGACCGTTAAAGTTGAATATGCTTACCGTAGACAGTAGGTGCCTTCGGGCTTAATTTCCTACCGAGGTGTTATGATAGAACGTTTCATGCGACGGGCTTGTCCCGTCCATGTGGATTTATCAAGCCTTCGTACTCTACGGAGGCTTTTTTCATGCTCAAGAAAACGACTTTGGTAGAGCACCAGAATGGGTGTTTCGAACAAAGTAGATAAATTGATCAGGAGGTGTACAGTTTGGCAAATGCAAAGGTGATTCAAGCAAAACAAGAAGCTGTTGAAGTTGTAGCTGCAAAATTGCGCGAGAGCGTAACAACTGTGGTTGCAGACTATCGCGGTCTGAATGTTGCCCAAGTAACTGAGCTGCGTAAGCAGCTTCGCGAAGCCGGAATCGAATTTCAAGTGCTGAAAAACACACTGCTCCGCCGTGCAACTGCGGCAGCAGAATTGACTGAACTGGACGCAGTATTGACAGGTCCTACTGCAATCGCGTTCGGCAAAGATGATGCAGTGTCTGCAGCTAAAATCTTGAACGATTTCGCTAAGAAAAACAATGCATTGGAACTGAAAGGTGCAGTTGTAGAAGGTCGTGTGATCGGTGTTGAGGAAATCAAAGCACTGGCAGAACTGCCATCCCGCGAAGGTCTCCTTTCCATGCTCCTCAGCGTGCTTCAAGCTCCTATGCGCAACTTCGCGCTTGCAGTTAAAGCTGTTGCAGAAAAAGAAGAGCAAAGCGCTTAAGTTTGGAATTAAACCTGCTGTATAGCAGTTAAGAACAAAAAAATACGAATTTAAATGGAGGTTCAACCATGAGTAAAGAGCAAATCTTGGAAGCAATTAAAGGTATGTCCGTATTGGAACTGAACGATCTCGTGAAAGCAATCGAAGAAGAATTCGGCGTAACTGCAGCAGCTCCAGTAGCTGTAGCAGGTGGCGCAGCAGGTGGCGCAGCAGAAGCTGAGCAATCCGAGTTCGACGTAATCTTGACAAGCGCTGGCGCTTCCAAAATCAACGTTATCAAAGCAGTTCGCGAAATCACAGGTCTTGGCCTGAAAGAAGCAAAAGAACTGGTTGACAACGCTCCAAAACCACTGAAAGAAAAAGTTGCAAAAGAAGAAGCTGAATCCGTTAAAGCAAAATTGGAAGAAGCAGGCGCTTCTGTAGAAGTGAAATAATTGACTGCTCTCTAGTAGACAATGAATTAAAACAAACCCCTTGAGGTGATCTTCAAGGGGTTTGTTGCTGTAAAACGGTATTATAAACAGGTCTGAGATATTATTCTAAAGGCTATGATGTTAGTACGACCGTACAACCGAAAGAGGTGGACGTGAATGGCTGATCATTATTACTCCAAGCGGCCAGAGACGGCACATGAACGACGAAGTTTAGAAGCAGTGCTGCGTGGGCGTTCATATCGATTTGCCAGCGATTCAGGTGTTTTTTCAAAGCAGGGGATTGATTATGGGAGTCGTGTGCTGATTGAAGCTATGCAGCTTCCTGCAAACGCCTCGGTGTTGGATGTTGGATGTGGTTACGGACCGATTGGTTTGACGGCGGCTGCGCTTGTCCCGGACGGACACGTTACAATGGTTGATATTAACGAGCGAGCCGTTCAACTAGCCATAGAGAATGCGGAGCGTAATGGAATTAAAAATGTCACCATTAAGCAAAGTGATTTGTTTGCAGAAGTGCAACACGAACGTTTTGACGTGATCTTGACGAATCCTCCTATACGTGCAGGTAAAGAAACGGTGCATACCATATTTGAACTTGCATATGAACATTTAAACGAGGGCGGAGCTTTGTGGGTCGTCATTCAAAAAAAGCAGGGTGCTCCTTCGGCAAGTGCTAAAATAGAGAGTCTTTTCGGTCATGTGGAGGAAGTTACGAAGGATAAAGGTTATCGGATTTTAAAGGCAGAAAAAAAGTTTTAGAAAAATGCAATAGGACCATTGACTTGAATCCTGGTCTGTGATATCATTATAAAATGTCAGTATTAGGATGCCCTCCATGGCTTTAGTTTGTTGAAATGTCAATAGATTTATGCGTATCAGGGTATAGTATTTATATCTATTACGTATAATATAACCATTTTGGGCAAATCTACAAGTGATGAAGATCTTCCGGTATGAGGATTCTGCAGATACGTCGCTCTTTTTTCGAATGCATTCGAGTAAGGGCTTTTCTGTATTTGTAAGATCGAATCTTCTGTATGTGTCTTATTATAAGGTCACAAACAGAGGTTCGCAATGTATTTTTAAAGTGAGTAGACATGAGGGGTGAGTTTAAGTTGGCAGGACATCTTGTTCAATATGGTCGACGCACTCGGCGCAGTTATGCACGTATTAATGAGGTACTCGAGGTTCCCAACCTGATTGAGATCCAACAAAAATCTTATGATTGGTTTTTGGAGGAAGGACTACGGGAAATGTTTCGGGATATTTCTCCAATTCAAGATTTCACAGGAAATCTGATTCTGGAGTTTATCGATTACTCTCTCGGAGAACCCAAATATACCGTTGACGACGCAAAGGAACGCGACGTTACGTATGCAGCACCGCTTCGGGTAAAAGTCCGGCTTATTAATAAAGAAACCGGGGAAGTGAAAGAGCAGGAAGTATTCATGGGAGACTTCCCGCTGATGACTGAAACGGGTACGTTTATTATTAACGGTGCGGAACGGGTTATTGTCAGCCAGTTGGTTCGCTCTCCCAGCGTCTATTTCAGCACAAAAGTCGACAAGAATGCGAAAACGACATACACCGCAACGGTAATTCCTAACCGGGGGGCTTGGCTCGAACTGGAGATGGATGCGAAGGATATTATCTATGTCCGGATTGACCGTACCCGTAAAATTCCGGTTACGGTGTTGCTGCGTGCGCTTGGCTTTGGCACTGATGCTGAGATTCTGGATTTGCTCGGCAATGACGAATATATCCGCAACACACTTGATAAAGACAACACAGATTCCACGGAGAAAGCGCTGATTGAAATTTATGAGCGTCTTCGTCCGGGTGAGCCACCAACATTGGATAACGCAAAGAGCTTGCTTGTTGCACGCTTCTTTGATCCAAAACGTTATGACCTGGCTAACGTAGGCCGTTACAAAATCAATAAAAAGCTTCATATCAAAAACCGTCTATTCAATCAACGTCTTGCTGAGACACTGATTGATACGACAACTGGTGAAATCATCGCTGAAGCAGGGCAAATGGTAGATCGCCGCCTGTTGGACGAGATTTTGGCTCAACTGGAAGAGTCGGTTGGACACCGTACGTATCATGTTGCTAGTGGCGTATTGGAAAGCAACGATATTCCGCTTCAAACGATTGATGTATTCTCGCCAATTGAAGACGGTAAAGTAGTAAAACTGATTGCCAATGGGAATATCGATAAATCGGTTAAGAACATTACGCCTGCCGATATTATTTCCTCCATCAGTTATTTTATTAACTTGCTTCACGGAATCGGAAGTACGGACGATATTGACCATTTGGGTAACCGTCGTTTGCGTTCTGTAGGTGAGTTGCTTCAAAATCAGTTCCGGATCGGTTTGTCCCGTATGGAACGCGTGGTGCGCGAAAGAATGTCGATTCAGGATGCTAATGTAATCACGCCACAGGCGCTGATTAACATACGTCCGGTAATTGCGTCGATTAAAGAGTTCTTTGGTAGCTCCCAGTTGTCTCAGTTTATGGATCAGACAAACCCGCTTGCTGAATTAACGCACAAACGTCGTCTGTCTGCACTCGGACCCGGCGGCTTGACGCGCGAACGCGCGGGTATGGAAGTACGTGACGTCCATCCAAGTCACTACGGCCGTATGTGTCCTATCGAGACACCAGAGGGACCGAACATTGGTTTGATCAACTCTTTGTCCACTTTTGCACGTATCAACGAGTACGGATTTATCGAAGCTCCTTATCGTTGGGTAGATCCGAAAACCGGAAAAGTTACAGACCAAATTGATTACCTGACTGCTGATGAGGAAGATAACTACATCGTTGCACAGGCAAATGCGGAATTGACGGAAGAAAATACCTTTAAGGATGAAATCGTTATTGTCCGCTATAACAAGCAGTCTGACAACATTATTCCGATGGCAAGTAGCCGTGTCGATTACATGGACGTATCGCCTAAACAGGTCGTATCGGTCGCAACTGCACTGATTCCGTTCCTGGAGAATGATGACTCGAACCGCGCATTGATGGGTTCCAACATGCAGCGGCAGGCTGTCCCACTGCTGATTCCGAAAGCGCCTTTGGTAGGAACAGGGATGGAACATAAGTCTGCAAAAGATTCTGGTGTTTGCGTTGTGTCCAAGTACAACGGGGTAATTGAACGTTCTTCGGCTAACGAAATTTGGTTGCGTCGTATTGAAACTGTAGATGGTACTGAAGTAAAAGGCGATATTGTTAAGTATAAATTACACAAATTTATGCGTTCTAACCAAGGAACATGCATTAACCAGCGTCCAATCGTAAACAGAGGCGATATTGTCAAGGTTGGCGATATTCTAGCGGATGGTCCATCCACAGAAATGGGCGAGTTGGCATTGGGACGTAACGTTGTCGTTGCGTTCATGACTTGGGAAGGTTACAACTACGAGGATGCGATCTTGCTGAGCGAGAAGCTGGTTAAAGAGGATGTATACACTTCGATCCATATCGAGGAATATGAATCTGAGGCCCGTGATACGAAGCTTGGACCAGAAGAAATCACTCGTGATATTCCGAACGTTGGTGAAGAAGCGCTTCGCAATCTAGATGAGCGCGGCATCATTCGCATCGGTGCGGAAATCGCCGCAGGTGACATTCTTGTTGGTAAAGTAACACCTAAGGGTGTGACTGAGCTGACAGCTGAAGAACGTCTCTTGCATGCAATCTTCGGTGAGAAGGCGCGCGAGGTTCGCGATACTTCCTTGAGAGTTCCTCACGGAACTGACGGGATCGTTGTAGATGTTAAAGTATTTACACGTGAAAATGGCGATGAGCTGCCACCGGGTGTAAACCAGCTGGTACGCGTATACATTGCTCAAAAACGTAAAATTTCCGAAGGCGATAAAATGGCCGGACGTCACGGTAACAAGGGTGTCGTTGCCCGTATTCTGCCTGAAGAAGATATGCCATTCTTGCCAGATGGTACCCCAGTACAAGTCGTTCTGAACCCACTGGGCGTACCTTCACGGATGAACATTGGACAGGTGCTCGAAGTGCATCTGGGTATGGCTGCAATGCGTCTTGGTATTCATGTGGCAACTCCAGTATTCGATGGTGCCAAGGAGTATGACGTATTTGATACTATGGAAGAAGCGGGTATGCAACGCAATGGTAAGACGGTGTTGTATGATGGGCGTACAGGTGATCGTTTTGAACGTGAAGTTACTGTCGGTGTCATGCACATGATCAAACTGGCGCACATGGTCGACGATAAGATCCATGCTCGTTCTACAGGTCCTTACTCTCTTGTTACGCAACAGCCGTTGGGTGGTAAAGCCCAATTCGGTGGTCAGCGCTTCGGGGAGATGGAAGTATGGGCACTGGAAGCCTACGGTGCAGCGTACACGCTTCAGGAAATTTTGACTGTGAAATCCGATGATGTGGTTGGACGTGTTAAAACTTACGAATCCATCGTCAAAGGTGAAAATGTCCCTGAACCGGGTGTTCCTGAATCATTCAAGGTCTTGATCAAAGAGCTGCAAAGCTTGGGTATGGACGTGAAGATTCTGTCTGAAGACGAACAAGAGATTGAAATGAGAGAGCTTGATGATGAAGATGACACAACTGGCGATAAGCTGAGTTTGAATCTGGAAGGCTCTGAGGTTGGCGTAGAGTAATTTGACTGCTGACTTACTCATATCAGCTTTGTTATATGCCTTGATCCATTTTTGGATGGATCAGGCTTCTTGATACCGCCCGGTGCTGCCGGGCGGTATCAAACCTAAAAACTCAGGATTTGGTTAAGGAGGGTTGCTCCTTGTTGGACGTTAACAATTTCGAATATATGAAAATCGGGCTTGCTTCCCCCGAAAAGATTCGTTCTTGGTCCCGCGGAGAAGTCAAAAAACCGGAGACGATTAACTATCGTACGCTTAAACCGGAAAAAGAAGGACTATTTTGCGAGAAAATTTTCGGACCTACGAAAGATTGGGAATGTCATTGTGGTAAGTACAAACGTGTACGCTATAAAGGTGTTGTCTGCGACCGCTGTGGAGTAGAAGTTACTCGCGCTAAGGTTCGTCGTGAGCGTATGGGCCACATTGAGTTGGCAGCTCCTGTATCGCACATTTGGTACTTCAAAGGCATTCCGAGTCGTATGGGTCTTGCTCTTGATATGTCTCCAAGATCTTTGGAAGAGATCATTTACTTCGCATCTTATGTTGTAACCGATCCAGGAGATACGCCTTTGGAGAAAAAGCAACTCCTGTCCGAGAAAGAATACCGTAGCTATCGTGAGAAATATGGGTACGGATTCCAGGCGGGAATGGGCGCTGAGGCGGTTAAAAAGCTTCTTCAAGATTTAGATATAGACAAAGAATTGGAATTTTTGAAGGAAGAGCTGCGCACAGCTCAAGGACAACGTCGAAACCGTGCGATCAAGCGCCTTGAAGTTATTGAGGCATTCCGTAACTCTGGCAACCAACCGGATTGGATGATCATGGACGTACTGCCTGTTATTCCTCCTGAGCTTCGTCCAATGGTACAGCTGGATGGTGGACGTTTTGCTACTTCTGACCTTAATGATCTGTATCGTCGTGTTATTAACCGTAATAACCGTCTGAAACGCTTGTTAGATCTGGGTGCGCCAGATATTATCGTGCAAAATGAAAAACGGATGCTGCAGGAAGCTGTTGACGCTCTAATTGATAATGGTCGTCGTGGTCGTCCTGTTACAGGTCCGGGTAATCGTCCTTTGAAATCCCTCAGCCACATGCTGAAAGGTAAACAAGGTCGTTTCCGTCAAAACTTGCTCGGTAAACGTGTTGACTACTCCGGTCGTTCTGTTATCGTAGTAGGTCCGTACTTGAAGATGTACCAATGCGGTCTGCCTAAAGAAATGGCGCTGGAGCTGTTTAAGCCTTTTGTTATGAAAGAGCTTGTTAACAAAGGTTTGGCACACAACATTAAGAGCGCGAAGCGTAAAGTAGAGCGTGTGAGTGCTGAAGTGTGGGATGTACTCGAAGAAGTAATCAAGGAGCATCCGGTTCTTCTAAACCGTGCCCCTACGTTGCATAGATTGGGTATTCAAGCGTTTGAACCGATTTTGGTTGAAGGTCGTGCGATTCGTTTGCATCCGCTCGTATGTACGGCATACAATGCCGACTTTGACGGTGACCAAATGGCGGTTCACGTTCCGTTGTCTGCAGAAGCTCAAGCGGAAGCTCGTTTGCTCATGCTGGCGTCCGGCAACATTTTGAATCCAAAAGACGGCAAGCCTGTTGTTACTCCTTCCCAGGATATGGTCCTTGGTTCATTCTATTTGACAATGGACAACAAGGAAGAAGAAGGAAGCAACATGATCCTTCGCAACCCGAATGAGGCTATCTCAGCTTACCAGCGCGGAACAGCGGGGCTTCATGCTCGTGTAGCTATTCCGGTTAAAGCTTTGAATAAAACGAGCTTTACAGAGAAGCAACAGGATGCGATGTTGATTACAACTGTGGGTAAAATTATCTTTAATGAGATTTTCCCAGCAAGCTTCCCGTATATCAATGACGCTACTCGTGCCAACCTGCTTTATGGTACTGCTGAAGAGTTCTTTGTTTACGAGAAAGGTGTAAACCTTACTGAAGCCATCCAGAACGCTCCGCAAGCTAGTGGAGTGGGCAAGGATTACCTTGGTAATATCATCGCCCGTTGCTTTGAGATTTACCATACGACAGAAACCGCTGTGATTTTGGATAAAATTAAACAGCTTGGCTTTACGTATTCTACTCGTGCAGGTGTGACGGTCGCTGTGGCGGACGTAGTTGTACCTCAAGAGAAACAGGATATCCTTAAGGCATCTGATGATAAAGCACAAGTCGTGACTAATCAGTACCGTCGTGGTCTGATTACGAACGAGGAACGCTATGACCGGATTATTGATATTTGGTCCAAGGCTAAAGACGATATCACAGACATTTTGATGAAATCCATGGATCGCTACAACTCTATCATGATGATGGTTGACTCCAAAGCGCGTGGTAACAAATCGCAGATTACCCAGCTTGGCGGTATGCGTGGACTGATGGCGAATCCATCTGGTCGTATTATTGAGCTCCCAATCAAATCAAATTTCCGTGAAGGTCTGACAGTACTCGAGTACTTCATCTCCACTCACGGAGCGCGTAAAGGTTTGGCGGATACAGCCTTGCGTACGGCTGACTCTGGTTACCTGACTCGTCGTCTCGTTGATGTGGCGCAGGATGTTATCGTGCGCGAAGATGACTGCGGAACGGATAAAGGCTTTACAGTAAGTCGTATCCAGGACGGTAAAGAAGTCATTGAGGATCTGTACGATCGTCTGGAAGGTCGTTATTGCTTCGAAACCGTACGTCATCCTGAAACGGGCGAAATCTTGGCTAGACGCAACGAACTGATTGACTCCAATAAAGCTGAAGCGATCGTTAAAGCTGGTGTGGATAAAGTTCAAATTCGTTCCGTACTAAGCTGCCGTGCCAAACATGGCGTCTGCAAAAAATGCTACGGCCGTAATTTGGCTACTGGCAAGCACGTTGAGATTGGTGAAGCGGTTGGTATTATCGCGGCTCAATCCATCGGTGAACCAGGGACACAGCTCACCATGCGCACGTTCCACACAGGTGGTGTAGCGGGTGACGATATCACGCAAGGTTTGCCTCGTATCCAGGAGCTTTTCGAAGCACGTAATCCTAAAGGTCAGGCAACCATCAGTGAAATTGACGGTGTAGTTAAAGAGGTTCGTGAAGGGAAAGATCGTCGCGAAATCGACATTCAAGGTGAAGCTGAAACAAAAACCTATTCGGTCACTTATGGTTCACGTCTACGCGTAAGCGAAGGCATGACTGTTGAAGCAGGGGACGAACTGACGGATGGTTCGATCGACCCTAAAGAAATGCTGCGTATTAAAGGTATTCGCGGGGTGCAGAACTATATCCTTCAGGAAGTTCAACGTGTATACCGGAACCAGGGCGTAGAAATCAACGACAAGCACGTAGAAGTTATGATTCGTCAGATGTTGCGTAAAATTCGTATCATTGATGCGGGTGACACAACACTACTTCCAGGTTCATTTGTGGATGTGCATGAGTATGAAAATGCAAACAAGATAGCGATTCTCAGCGGCCAAGAACCAGCGGTAGCCAAACCGGTTCTCCTTGGTATTACCAAGGCCTCTCTGGAAACTGACTCCTTCTTGTCAGCAGCTTCCTTCCAGGAAACTACTCGTGTCCTGACAGATGCAGCTATCAAAGGAAAAGTCGATCAGTTGCTTGGATTGAAAGAGAATGTAATTATCGGTAAATTGATCCCTGCGGGCACAGGTATGAACCGTTACCGTAGCGTCAAATTTGCCCAGCCTGAAGAGGGGCAATCCTTATCTGAGGAACTCGAACCTATTTCAGCTGAGTAGTAATATAAAAATATTATGATAAGCCCGGAACACCGTAGATATAAGCTTTAGCAAAGGCTGTAACAACGGTGCTCCGGTGCTTCTTATAAAAATGTAACGTATTACTTTGTTTAAATAGATTATAGTTGATAATTGTCTTGACATTGTTCATAGTCAATGCTAATATAGCAAAGGTGCGTGAGCAGCCTATATGCTATTGGGTCTTTTCGGAGGAATGAGATATGTCTAAAGAACAGGGACTGCAAGATGCTCATGTCAGAATCGGTACCAAACAAACCATTCGTATGGTAGAATTGGGCTTCGCCTCGGAAGTATATGTGGCAGAAGACGCAGATCAGCGTCTCACTTCCAACATCATTGATTTATGCGATAAGCACGGGGTCAAAGTGACTCTTGTAGACACAATGAAAAATCTCGGAGCTGCATGCGGGATTGAAGTGGGAGCCGCGATGGCTGCTATCGTAAAACAATAGGGTAAGGAACGTTTTTGTCTAGGGAATCGTTATTCTTGGCGGCAAAGACTTTTCATTTGTTCTTTTATGAACCGCCTGGGTCTGTGGGCTTAGATAAGGTTTGTAAAGTAACAGCAAAAATTGAGGAAGGGGGTGGCAACCAACATGCCAACTATTAACCAACTGGTTCGTAAAGGACGTCAAGCCAAAATCGAGAAATCGAAATCACCGGCTTTGCAAAAAGGTTTTAATGCCTTGAAACGTGAAGCTACCGACATCAGTGCCCCGCAAAAACGCGGAGTTTGCACTCGTGTAGGTACTATGACTCCGAAAAAACCAAACTCCGCACTTCGTAAATATGCTCGTGTTCGCTTGACGAACCGTGTAGAGGTGACTGCTTACATTCCAGGTATTGGACATAACCTTCAAGAACACAGCGTAGTGCTGATTCGTGGCGGTCGTGTAAAAGACCTTCCGGGTGTGCGTTACCACATCGTTCGCGGTGCTTTGGATACTGCAGGCGTAAACAACCGCATGCAAGCTCGTTCCAAATACGGCGCAAAACGCCCTAAAGCTAAAAAATCCTAATGAATATAAACCGCGTATGCAGGTTTAACATGTAAGAAAGGGGGATATCCATGCCACGCAAAGGTCCAGTTACCAAAAGAGACGTGTTGCCAGATCCGGTATACAACAGCAAGTTGGTTACTCGCTTGATCAACCGCATCATGCTCGACGGAAAACGAGGCGTTGCTCAAAGCATTCTGTATAATGCGTTCAAGCTTATCCAAGAACGTACGGGTAATGACCCGATGGAAGTATTTGAAGCAGCTATCAAGAATATCATGCCAGTCCTGGAAGTTAAAGCACGCCGTGTCGGCGGTGCCAACTACCAAGTACCAATCGAGGTAAAACCAGAAAGACGTACGTCCCTGGGATTACGTTGGCTCGTAAACTACTCCCGCAACCGCGGCGAGAAAACTATGGAAGAGCGTTTGGCGGCTGAGATTATCGATGCTTCCAACAACACAGGCGCTTCCGTGAAGAAACGTGAAGACACGCACAAAATGGCTGAAGCGAACAAAGCGTTTGCTCACTATCGTTGGTAGGATTCAGCTTAAAAAAATAACTTCAATTTTGAAGGGAGACCCATTTCATGGCAAGAGAGTTCTCCTTGAAAAATACACGTAATATCGGGATCATGGCTCATATTGACGCGGGTAAAACCACAACAACAGAGCGGATCTTGTTCTACACAGGCCGTACGCACAAAATCGGTGAAGTTCACGAAGGTGCTGCGACAATGGACTGGATGGAACAAGAACAAGAGCGCGGAATCACGATTACTTCCGCTGCGACGACCGCTGCCTGGAAAGGTCACCGCGTCAATATCATCGACACCCCGGGGCACGTTGACTTCACTGTTGAAGTTGAACGTTCCCTTCGTGTATTGGACGGAGCAGTTGGTGTTTTCAGTGCGAAAGAAGGCGTTGAGCCTCAGTCTGAAACCGTATGGAGACAGGCTGATCGCTATGGCGTTCCACGGATCGCATATGTGAACAAAATGGATATTATTGGTGCCGACTTCTTGAACGTTGTAGCTGATATGCGTGATCGCCTTCAAGCGAACGCAGTTGCTATTCAACTTCCAATCGGTGCAGAAAATGACTTTTTAGGTATCATCGATATTGTTGAACAAAAGGCTCATATGTACAAAGATGACCTTGGTCAAAATATCGAAGAAGCCGAAATTCCTGCGGAATACAAAGACAAAGTCGAGGAACTCCGCAACGAATTGATCGAGAAGGTTGCTGAACTGGATGAAGATTTGACTATGAAATACCTTGAAGGCGAAGAGATCACGGTTGAAGAAATTAAAGCCGCTCTCCGTAAAGGTGTTGTAGAAGTTAAGATCTTCCCAGTTATCTGTGGATCTTCTTACCGTAATAAAGGTGTTCAGTTGATGCTGGACGCTGTTGTTGATTACCTGCCAGCTCCTATTGATGTACCAAGTATTCAAGGTCATCTGGAAGATGGAACGGAAGTTGAACGTCATTCTTCTGATGAAGAGCCTTTCTCCGCATTGGCCTTCAAAATTATGACGGACCCTTACGTTGGTAAACTGACATTCTTCCGCGTATATTCCGGTGTTCTTCAATCCGGTTCTTACGTATTGAATGCAACAAAAGGCAAACGCGAACGTATCGGACGTATCCTTCAAATGCACGCGAACAGCCGTCAAGAAATCACTGAAGTATACTCCGGTGACATTGCGGCAGCCGTAGGTTTGAAAGATACAGGTACAGGTGATACACTGTGTGATGAGAAGAATCCTGTTATTCTCGAATCCATGAACTTCCCTGATCCGGTTATCGAAATCGCGGTTGAGCCTAAAACCAAAGCTGACCAAGACAAAATGGCAGTTGCACTCGGTAAGTTGACCGAAGAAGATCCAACTCTTCGCGCTTCGACTAACGAAGAAACTGGCCAAACTATCTTGGCAGGTATGGGTGAGCTTCACTTGGACATTATCATTGACCGTATGCGTCGTGAGTTCAAAGTGGAAACCAATGTTGGTAAACCACAGGTAGCATACCGTGAAACATTCCGTGCTCCAGCACGTGTTGAAGGTAAGTTTGTTCGTCAATCCGGTGGTCGTGGTCAATATGGTCACGTATGGGTTGAGTTCGAACCACTCGAAGCAGGTACTGGTAGCCAGTTTGAAAGCAAGGTTGTCGGTGGCTCTGTTCCAAGAGAATACATCGGACCTGCACTTGCTGGTATTGAAGAGCAAATGAAGAACGGTGTCCTTGCAGGCTTCCCGCTGGTGGACGTTAAAGCTACAATTGTGGATGGATCATACCATGATGTCGATTCCAATGAAATGGCATTTAAAATTGCCGGTTCTATGGCGCTGAAAGCAGCGAAAGACAAATGTAAACCTGTATTGCTTGAGCCGATTATGAAAGTTGAAGTAACGGTTCCAGAGGAATACATGGGAGACGTAATGGGTATGCTGAACTCCCGTCGTGGTCGGATTGAAGGTATGGATTCCCGTGGCGGTGCCCAAATTATTCGTGCAATGGTTCCGTTGTCCGAAATGTTTGGATATTCCACTACACTTCGTTCCGGTACACAAGGACGCGGTGTGTTCTCCATGGAGCTTCATCACTATGAAGAAGTTCCGAAGAGCATTGCTGAAGAGATCGTTGCCAAAACCAAAGGCGGCGAGTAATACAGTGTATTAGCTGATCGGATACTCTAGGTTTTCCAAGAGGTTTCCGACAGCCTAAAAATAAAACATGTTATTGAGGAGGAATTGTTCAAATGGCAAAGGCTAAGTTTGAACGTAACAAACCGCACGTTAATATCGGTACAATTGGTCACGTCGATCATGGTAAAACAACTTTGACTGCTGCAATCACAACTGTACTTTCCAAAACTTACGGTGGTGCTGCTGTAGCATTCGATCAAATCGATAAAGCTCCAGAAGAGCGCGAACGCGGTATCACAATCTCCACTGCACACGTGGAATATGAAACACCTAACCGTCACTATGCACACGTTGACTGCCCAGGTCACGCCGACTATGTTAAAAACATGATCACTGGCGCTGCACAAATGGACGGAGCGATTCTGGTTGTATCCGCAGCTGACGGTCCTATGCCGCAAACTCGCGAACACATCCTCTTGTCCCGTCAAGTAGGTGTTCCATACATCGTTGTATTCCTGAACAAATGCGACATGGTTGAAGACGAAGAGTTGTTGGAATTGGTTGAAATGGAAGTTCGCGACTTGCTGAGCGAGTACGACTTCCCAGGCGACGACACTCCAATCACTCGTGGTTCTGCTCGTGAAGCACTGCAAAACCCAGATGGCGACTGGGCTAAGAAAATCGTTGAAATGTTCGAAACAATCGACACTTACATCCCAACTCCAGAACGCGACACTGACAAGCCTTTCCTTATGCCTGTCGAGGACGTATTCTCCATCACTGGTCGTGGTACAGTTGCTACAGGCCGTGTAGAGCGTGGTACAGTTAAAGTGGGCGACGAAATCGAAATCATCGGTATTCAAGAAGAATCCCGTAAATCCGTAGTAACAGGCGTAGAAATGTTCCGTAAACTGCTTGACTCCGCTCAAGCTGGTGACAACATCGGCGCACTGCTTCGCGGTGTAGATCGTGCACAAATCGAGCGTGGCCAAGTATTGGCTAAACCAGGTTCTGTTAACCCACATACAGAATTCTCTGCTCAAATCTACGTTTTGACTAAAGAAGAAGGCGGACGTCACAAACCTTTCTTCACTGGTTACCGTCCACAGTTCTACTTCCGTACAACTGACGTAACTGGTATCATTACTTTGCCAGAAGGTTCCGAAATGGTAATGCCTGGTGATAACATTACGGTTACTGTTCAACTGATTAGCCCAATCGCGATTGAAGAAGGAACTAAGTTCTCCATTCGTGAAGGCGGTCGTACAGTTGGTGCAGGCGCTGTAGCAACAATCTCTAAATAATAGGGCTACGAGCCTTGAATATAGCAACATTGTACTGGAACGAGTAACATTGTATTGGAACGAAGTAAAACGAGCCCCTGCCATGGTGCGGGGGCTTTTCTCTTGAGGAAAATCGCGAGCTGCGAGCACAAATGTTATCTTTGAAAATAAGATACATTGTTTTTTTCGTTTTTGCTTGCAATAGGCAGAAGTATTCGATATAATAACTAATGTTGTTTGTGACTGTGCGATGATGTGAGAGGTTACTGACACACCCGGCCCCTTTGCCATGGGAGGGCTGTCGGAAAATTTTCACGGAGTATGTCCGATACCAAATTGGGCGATAGAAGGAGGGACTAAAATGGCAAAGCAAAAAATTCGTATTCGTTTGAAAGCTTACGATCACAGAATTCTTGATCAATCCGCTGAGAAAATTGTTGAAACAGCTAAACGTTCGGGTGCAGGTGTTTCCGGACCAATTCCGCTGCCAACTGAAAAACAAATCATTACTATTCTCCGTGCGGTACACAAGTACAAGGATTCTCGGGAACAATTCGAAATGCGCACACACAAGCGTTTGATCGACATTGTTAATCCGACTCCACAAACTGTGGATGCCTTGATGCGCTTGGACCTGCCGTCCGGTGTAGATATCGAAATTAAATTGTAATATGTAATCAGGAAAAGAAAAGAGGTGTCAACATGAAAGGTATCTTAGGAAAAAAACTCGGAATGACTCAAGTGTTTACCCCTGAAGGTAACGTGCTTGCTGTTACGGTTATCGAAGCTGGTCCTTGTGTTGTTCTGCAAAAGAAAGATCTGGAAAACGATGGATACGAAGCTATCCAACTCGGATTTTCTGATAAAAAAGAAAAAAGATCCAACAAACCTGAAGCAGGGCATGCCAAAAAGGCAAATACTGCACCTAAGCGCTACGTTCGTGAACTTCGTGGCATCGACCTTGCTGCGTACGAGGTTGGCCAAGAACTGAAGGCTGATGTCTTCACAGAAGGCGAATTCGTTGACGTAACAGGTATTTCTAAAGGTAAAGGTTTTGCCGGCGTTATCAAACGTTGGGGACAAAGCCGCGGACCAATGGCACACGGCTCGCGTTACCACAGAGGTCCAGGTTCTATGGGTTCCATTCAAGCTAACCGCGTTCCTAAAGGTAAACACCTGCCAGGACACATGGGGCATGAAACGGTAACAATCCAACGCCTTGAAGTTGTTAAGATCGATACAGAACGTAATGTATTGCTCGTGAAAGGTTCCATTCCAGGGCCTAAAAACAGCTTCGTTAAAGTATTAGAAACGGTGAAAAAATAATCAACTGAAGAAAGGAGGAACACAAAATGCCAAAAGTAGCACTATTTAATATTAGCGGCAGCCAAGTTGGCGAAATTGAATTGAACGATGCAGTGTTCGGTATCGAGCCGAATAAACACGTTCTTCATGACGCTGTTGTTATGCAATTGGCTTCCCTGCGTCAAGGTACTCACAAAGTAAAAGGACGTTCTGAAGTACGTGGCGGCGGACGTAAACCTTGGAAACAAAAAGGTACTGGCCGCGCTCGTCAAGGTTCGATTCGTGCACCACAATGGGTTGGTGGCGGTACTGTATTTGGTCCGACTCCACGCAGCTATGCTTATAAATTGCCTAAAAAAGTTCGTCGTCTGGCGATCAAATCGGCACTGTCATCCAAAGTGATTGAGAATGAAATCATCGTATTGGACGCTCTTACACTGAACGGACCTAAAACGAAAGAATTCGCAGCCATTTTGAATAACCTTAAAGCAGATCGTAAAGCATTGATTGTAGCTCCTAGCTATGATGATAATGTAGCACTGTCCGCTCGTAATATTCCTGGTGTGAAGTTTGTAGCCGCAGACGGCATTAATGTTCTTGATGTGCTCGGACACGACAAACTGATCATTACGAAGGAAGCAGTTCAGAAGGTAGAGGAGGTGCTCGCGTAATGAAGGATCCTCGTGATATTATCAAGCGTCCGATTATCACCGAACGTACGGCTGGTATGATGAATGACTTGAAATATGTTTTCGAAGTTGACATTCGTTCCAACAAAGTCGAAGTTAAGAAAGCAATCGAAGCAATTTTTAACGTGAAAGTAAGTAACGTTAATACACTTCGTGTTCCTGCAAAACCAAAACGCTACGGACGTCATTCCGGCTATACGAGCGAGTGGAAAAAAGCGTTCGTAACGCTGAGCAAAGACAGTAAGCCGCTTGAGTTTTTTGAAACAGTATAATTAAATCTGTAAAGTAAGGAGGGAAACTCAGTGCCAATTAAAAAGTATAAACCGACGTCCCCGGCCAGACGTGCAATGTCTGTATCTACTTTCGAGGAGATCACAACAAACCAGCCCGAGAAATCGTTGCTGGCACCTCTGAGTAAGCAAGCTGGACGTAATAACCAAGGTAAAATTACAGTTCGTCATCATGGCGGCGGACACAAACGTAAATACCGTATTATTGACTTCAAACGTAACAAAGATGGAATACCGGGCCGCGTTGCTACGATCGAATATGATCCAAACCGTACGTCCAACATCGCACTTATCCACTATGTGGATGGTGAAAAACGTTACATCATCGCTCCTAAAGGTCTGAAAGTAGGAGATGTAGTGGTATCCGGTCCGGACTCCGACATTAAAATCGGTAACTCCTTGCCATTGGAAAACATTCCGGTAGGTACGGTTATCCACAATATCGAATTGAAACCGGGTAAAGGTGGCCAACTTGTTCGTGCTGCTGGTACGGAAGCCCAACTTCTTGGTAAAGAAGAGAAGTATGTTACAATTCGTTTGACTTCTGGCGAAGTACGTCGCATTCTGAAAGTTTGCCGTGCTACAATCGGATCTGTAGGTAACGAAGACCACGAGCTTGTTAAGATCGGTAAAGCTGGTCGTAGTCGTTGGTTGGGACAACGTCCTGAAGTTCGCGGTGTTGTTATGAACCCTAACGATCACCCACACGGTGGTGGTGAAGGTCGCGCTCCAATCGGACGTAAATCTCCAATGTCTCCATGGGGTAAACCAACCCTTGGTTACAAGACGCGTAAAAAAGGAAAAGCATCTGATAAGTACATCGTTCGTCGTCGTACTAAGTAATAAAACGTGCGCTTAAGTCGCACGTTAACATATTAAAGAACGACTACGTTTTAACGAAGGGAGGATTCACAAATGGGTCGCAGTCTCAAAAAAGGACCATTTATTGATGGTTACCTGTTGAAAAAAGTAGAGGTTTTGAACGAGTCTGACAAAAAAGTCGTGATCAAAACTTGGTCCCGTCGCTCTACAATTTTCCCGCAATTTATCGGACACACGTTTGGTGTATATGATGGTCGTAAACACGTGCCTGTATACGTAACGGAAGATATGGTTGGACACAAGTTGGGCGAATTCGCTCCAACGCGTACGTACAAAGGCCATACGGATGACGATAAGAAAACAAGAAGATAATCAACACAGCGTAGTGTTTGAGAGGAGGTAACTCAATGGAAGCAAAAGCACATGCTAAATCCGTGCGGATTTCTGCTCGCAAAGTGAAACTTGTTATCGATTTGATTCGTGGCAAGCAGGTAGGTGAGGCGATTGCAATTCTTCGTCACACTCCGAAATCCGCTTCTCCAGTCGTTGAGAAATTGTTGAATTCTGCTATCGCGAACGCAGATCACAACTACTCTATGGACGTAAATAAATTGGTAGTGTCTGAGGTTTTTGTAAACCAAGGTCCTACAATGAAACGGTTCCGCCCGCGTGCAATGGGTCGTGCAAGCCGCATCAATAAACGCACCAGTCATATTACTCTGGTGGTATCTGAAAAATAAGGAGGGAAAACGTGTGGGCCAAAAGGTAAATCCCGTCGGACTCCGAATCGGTATTATCCGTGATTGGGAATCCAAATGGTATGCAGGCAAAGATTTCGGTGATCTTTTGCTAGAAGACGTTAAGATTCGTGAGCATCTGAAGAAAAGATTGAAAGACTCCGCTGTATCCCGTGTTGAAATCGAGAGAGCAGCTAACCGTGTCAACGTAACGATTCACACTGCGAAACCAGGTATGGTTATCGGTAAGGGTGGTTCCGAAGTTGAAAATCTGCGTAATGAAATCACTAAAATCGCAGGCGGTAAAAAGGTACACATCAATATCTCTGAAATTAAAAATCCTGAACTGGATGCAATTCTTGTTGCTGAAAGCATTGCACAACAATTGGAACGTCGTGTTTCTTTCCGTCGTGCGTTGAAACAAGCAATTCAAAGAACTATGCGTTCCGGTGCAAAAGGAATTAAAACTCAAGTAGGCGGACGTCTTGGCGGTGCTGAAATCGCTCGTTCCGAAGGATACAGCGAAGGAACTGTTCCACTGCATACGCTTCGTGCTGACATCGACTACGGTACAGCAGAGGCTCATACTACTTATGGCCGTCTTGGCGTAAAAGTATGGATCTATCGTGGAGAGGTTCTTCCTCCAGCTAAGAAACAAGCTCCTCAGGAAGGAGGCAACTAATCATGTTGGTACCTAAACGCGTAAAACATCGTAAACAACAACGTGGTCATATGAAGGGTCGTGCAAAAGGCGGTACTACACTGAATTTCGGTGAGTACGGTTTGCAAGCTACTGAACCAGCATGGATCACTAACCGTCAAATCGAAGCTGCTCGTATTGCGATGACTCGTTACATCAAACGTGGTGGTAAGGTTTGGATTAAAATATTCCCTGACAAACCAATTACTCAAAAGCCTCTTGAGGTTCGTATGGGTAGTGGTAAAGGTAACGTAGAAAAATGGGTTGCAGTAGTGAAACCAGGTAAGATCATGTTTGAACTTGCTGGTGTACCGGAAGAGATTGCTCGTGAAGCAATGCGTCTTGCCGCTCACAAACTGCCAATCAAAACTAAGTTTGTGAAACGTGAAGAATTGGGTGGTGAAGCAAATGAAGGCTAGTGAATTCCGCAACCTTACCACTGCTGAAATCGAACAAAAGATCTCTGGTTTTAAAGAAGAACTTTTCAACCTTCGTTTTCAACTCGCTACCGGTCAGCTTGATAACCCGACTCGGATCGGTGCTGTGCGTAAGGAAATTGCTCGTGCTAAAACTGTGATCCGTGAAAGAGAACTTGGGATTAGCTAAGATATTAGACCGGGTGGAAATTCCGCCTGTAATTAGGAAGGAGGCCAACAATGAGCGAACGTAATGCCCGTAAAGTATTAGTCGGTAAAGTAGTCAGCGACAAAATGGATAAAACGATTGTGATTGCTGTAGAAACTTACAAAAAACATGATCTCTATCATAAACGCATTAAAGTGACTAAAAAATTCAAAGCTCATGATGAAAACAACACTGCACAAATCGGTGATACTGTTAAAATCATGGAAACTCGTCCTTTGTCCAAAGACAAAAACTGGAGACTGGTCGAAATCGTTGAAAAAGCTGTTATAATCTAATGTAGTGTAGTTTTTCCGAAAGGAGGATAAATAAATGATTCAACCATTTACACGTTTGACTGTAGCTGACAATTCCGGCGCTAAGGAACTGATGTGTATCCGTGTGCTCGGTGGTACGGGACGTCGTACAGCTCAAATTGGTGACCTGATCGTTTGTTCCGTAAAACAAGCAACACCAGGCGGCGTTGTCAAAAAGGGTGATGTAGTAAGAGCGGTTGTCGTCCGCACTAAACGTTCTATCCGCCGTAAAGACGGTTCCTACATCGGATTTGATGAGAACGCAGCAGTGGTCGTTAAAGAAGACAAGAGCCCACGCGGTACTCGTATTTTCGGACCAGTTGCTCGCGAACTTCGTGACAAAGACTTCATGAAAATCGTTTCCTTGGCTCCGGAAGTGATCTAAATTCACCTTAAAATGTGCCCGTAGGAGGTGTACGAAATGCCAAAAGTGAAAAAAGTTCTGGAATCCCATAACAACAAGCTGCACGTCAAGAAAGACGACACTGTTCTGGTGATTACAGGTAAAGATAAAGGTAAAAAAGGTCGCGTTATCGCTGCTTACCCTCGTCAAAACCGTGTGCTTGTGGAAGGTGTTAACATGATTAAAAAACACCAAAAGCCTAATCAGCTGAATCCACAAGGCGGCATCATCGAGAAAGAAGCTCCGATTCACGTTTCCAACGTTATGCACATTGATCCGAAGAGCGGAAAAGTAACTCGTGTTGGTTACAAAGTTTTGGACAATGGGAAAAAAGTACGTATTGCAAAACGTTCAGGCGAAGTGATCGACTAATTATTTTCTGAAGAAAGGAGGACTATGATTCATGGCAACAACAAGAATGAAAGAACGTTTCTTGAAAGAAATCACTCCTGCTTTGATGCAGAAGTTCAACTATACAACAGTGATGCAAGTGCCTAAAATCGAGAAAGTGGTAATCAACATGGGTGTTGGCGACGCTGTCCAAAACTCCAAAGTACTTGATTCTGCTCTCAACGACATGCAGTTGATCGCTGGTCAAAAACCAGTTATCACTCGCGCAAAAAAATCTATCGCAGGTTTTAAATTGCGTGAAAACATGCCGATCGGTGTAAAGGTAACACTTCGTGGTGAGCGTATGTATTACTTCTTGGACAAATTGTTCAACATTACACTCCCTCGCGTACGTGACTTCCATGGTGTATCAACAAAAGCTTTTGACGGACGTGGTAACTACACGCTTGGTTTGAAAGAACAGTTGATCTTCCCGGAAATTGAGTACGATCAAGTTGATAAAGTTCGTGGTATGGATATCGTTATCGTAACGACTGCCAAGACTGACGAAGAGTCCCGTGAGCTTCTGACTCAGCTGGGCATGCCTTTCGCGAAATAATGTTGGCATAACGTTTCGGGCGTCTGATTCAAAGACACCCTGTTCTCCGAAACTATTTAGGAGGTGTCAGGCTAAGTGGCAAAAACTTCAATGAAAGTCAAACAACAACGCGCACCAAAGTTTAAAGTTCGTGCTTATACTCGTTGCGAACGTTGTGGTCGTCCACATTCGGTGCTGCAAAAGTTTAAGATCTGCAGAATTTGCTTCCGTGAATTAGCTTATAAAGGCCAGATTCCTGGCGTGAAAAAAGCAAGCTGGTAAAAAGTCCTGTTTGGGAAGGAGGTTTATACACAATGACTATGTCTGATCCAATTGCAGATATGCTTACTCGTATTCGTAACGCGAACACTGTTCGCCACGAAACAGTAGAAATGCCTGCATCTACAATGAAAAAACAAATCGCCGACATCCTGAAACGTGAAGGATTCATTCGTGATGCGGAATTTGTTGAAGATAGCAAACAAGGGATCATCCGTATTTTCTTGAAATACGGTGCGAACAACGAGCGTGTTATCACAGGTTTGAAAAGAATCAGTAAGCCAGGTCTTCGCGTTTACACGAAGAGCAATGAGATTCCACGCGTATTGGGTGGACTCGGGATCGCAATCATTTCAACATCCAAAGGTATCATGACCGACAAAGAAGCACGTCAGTCCAAAGCCGGCGGAGAAGTGGTTTGCTACGTTTGGTAATTTAACGTTTAAAAGATAGGAGGTGCAACAGATATGTCCCGTATTGGTCGTAAACCAATCACAGTACCAAGTGGTGTTGACGTGACTTTGAACAACACAGTGATCACAGTTAAAGGTCCTAAAGGAACATTGACTCGTGAACTTCATAAAGACATGTCCGTTACTGTGGAAAATAATGAAATTAATGTAGTTCGTCCTTCGGACAACAAACTTCACCGTTCTTTGCATGGAACAACCCGCAGCGTTGTCAGCAACATGGTAAGTGGTGTAACTGAAGGCTTTTCAAAATCTCTGGAGCTGGTTGGGGTCGGATATCGTGCAAGCAAATCCGGAGATAAAATCGTTCTGAACGTTGGATACTCTCACCCGGTTGAAATTACACCGGAAGCGGGCATCGAGTTCGAAGTTCCTTCGAACACTAAAATTATCGTTCGCGGAATTGATAAAGAGCGTGTAGGTGCCTATGCTGCTAAGATTCGTTCCGTTCGTGAACCTGAACCGTACAAAGGTAAAGGGATTAAATACGAAGGCGAGCGCATCATCCGTAAAGAAGGTAAAGCCGGTAAGAAGAAATAAGTTTCTTACCGACTTTGTGCGGTCTTTCTACTGGAAAGACTTGTACTCTTTTTTACCCAGTGCGTCTTAGTATAAAGTTTTAAAAGGCAAACTGAAGGGAGTGAAAACTTGAGATGATTACAAAACAAGATAAAAATAAAGCACGTGTCAGAAGACATCTGCGTGTACGTAAGAAAATCGAAGGTACGGCTGTACGTCCTCGTTTGAACGTATTCCGCTCTTCCAAGCATATCTACGCACAACTGATTGATGATGTTGCTGGTGTAACATTGGTTTCTGCATCCACTATGGATAAAGAGCTGAGCAGCGAAATCAAAAACGGTGGTAGTGTAGAAGCGGCTCGTAAGGTTGGCGAACTCGTTGCTAAACGTGCGAAAGAAAAAGGCCATGCTAACATCGTATTTGATCGTGGTGGATACTTGTATCATGGACGGATTCAAGCTTTGGCTGATGCAGCTCGCGAAGCAGGCCTTGAATTCTAAGACATTTCTCAAAAGGAGGTTAACGACTTGCGTGTAGATCCGAATACTTTGGAACTGACTGAAAGAGTAGTAAATATTAATCGTGTAGCTAAAGTTGTCAAAGGCGGACGCCGTTTTAGCTTCAGTGCTCTGGTAGTAGTGGGCGACGGCAACGGCTGGGTAGGCGCTGGAATCGGTAAAGCGGGCGAAGTACCTGATGCGATTCGCAAAGGTATTGAAGATGCTAAGAAAAACCTGGTTCACGTTCCACTCGTAGGCACAACAATTCCTCACCTTGTTACAGGTAAGTTCGGTGCTGGCCGGGTTCTGTTGAAACCGGCATCGGAAGGTACTGGGGTTATCGCTGGTGGTCCAGTTCGTGCTGTACTGGAACTTGCTGGTGTAGGTGATATCTTGACAAAATCTTTGGGTTCTTCGAATTCCATGAATATGGTCAATGCGACTTTGGAAGGTTTGTCCCGCTTGAAACGCGCTGAAGATGTTGCTAAATTGCGCGGCAAATCCATCGAAGAGCTGCTGGGCTAAGGAGGGAATATCATGGCGAAATTAGAAATTACCCTCGTTCGTTCGTTGATCGGCCGTCCTGGTACTCAGAGAACGACTGTTAAAACGCTCGGCTTGCGTAAAATCAACCATAAAGTAGTTCAACCCGACAATGCAGCAATTCGCGGGATGATTAATCAAGTTAGCCATTTGGTTTCTGTTAAAGAAATTGAGGCTTAAGAAATAAAGTATTTTAACAATAATCAAGGAGGTGCAACGAACGATGAAGTTACATGAGCTTTCCCCAGCTCCAGGCTCCCGCAAAGAACGTAAACGTTTGGGTCGTGGTCCTAGTAGCGGTACGGGTAAAACTTCTGGTCGTGGTCATAAGGGTCAAAACGCTCGTTCCGGCGGTGGTGTACGTCCGGGCTTCGAGGGTGGTCAAAACCCACTGTATCGTCGCTTGCCTAAACGCGGTTTCGTAAACCCTACTCGTAAAGAGTATGCGGTTTTGAATATCGAAGATTTGAACAGTTTTGCAGCGGGTACAGAAGTAAGCCCTGAGTTTTTGCTGAACAATGGTATTGTGAAGAACGCGAAATCCGGAATTAAAATTCTGGGTAACGGTGAAATCACTGTGAAATTGACAGTTAAAGCGAACAAGTTCTCTCAATCTGCGGTAGAGAAAATTGAAGCTGCCGGCGGTAAAACCGAGGTGATCTAATGTTCAAGACCCTGAAAAATATATGGCGGGTTGAGGATCTTAGAACCCGAATCCTGTTTACCCTGTTTATACTATTTGTATATCGTATTGGCTCCTTCGTGCCGGTTCCCGGTGTGAATAAGCAAGTCTTTACTTCTCAGGATCAGGCAGGAAGCGAGTTGTTTGGACTCCTTAACACCTTCTCAGGGGGCGCATTGTATCAGTTTTCGATCTTCGCCCTCGGGATTATGCCATATATTACAGCGTCCATCATTGTACAGTTGCTGTCAATGGACGTGATTCCGAAACTTGCGGAATGGGCTAAACAAGGAGAGCATGGTAAAAAGAAATTGGCTCAAATTACACGGTATGGTACTGTAATACTGGGCTTAATCCAAGCATTCGGAACGTCGATTGGTTTCAATCGACTGTACGGTGCAGCGATGATTCCAGGTGCTACTTTTGCAGATTATCTGGTTATTGCCATTGTGCTTACAGCAGGAACTACATTCCTTATGTGGCTTGGTGAGCAAATTACCGAAAAGGGAATCGGCAATGGTATTTCTATTGTAATCTTCGCAGGGATCGCGGCAGGTATTCCAAGACATATTCGGACGATTGTAGAATCTCAGTTTATTCAAGCAGATCAGCTGTTTATGAATATTCTGAAGGCAATTATCATTGCCTTGGTGGTTGTTCTGATTATTGTTGGTGTTATCTACATCCAGCAAGGTATTCGGAAGATTCCAGTACAATACGCGAAACGTGTAGTTGGCAACAAAATGTACGGTGGCCAGAATACGCATATTCCGATGAAAATTAATGCGGCAGGCGTTATTCCGGTAATCTTTGCGGTATCATTGCTGCAATTCCCGACAATTATTGCGAGTTTCTGGGCAGATCATGCTTGGGCTAAGTGGATTACCACTTACTTGTATTATGACAAGCCACTGGGCATGGTTTTGTATGTCGTAATGATTATCGGTTTCACATTCTTCTATACCTTTGTACAGATGAATCCGCAGCAAATGGCCGACAATATGAAGAAAAACGGCGGCTATATTCCGGGCATTCGCCCAGGTAAAGCCACGGAGAAATACTTGACACGAGTAATGTCACGTTTGACAATGACAGGAGCTTTGTTTCTGGCAGTCATATCCGTTTTGCCGGTATTCTTCGGTTCGCTTTCGGGCTTGCCTCGTTCCGTGCAAATTGGCGGTACTTCATTGCTCATCATAATTGGTGTAGCATTGGATACGATGAAGCAAATCGAAAGCCAACTGATCAAACGCCATTACAAAGGCTTCATCAACAAATAGGCAATAGGTACCGGCTTAGGATGTTCGCATGCTTACCGGCACCTTTTGTGCTGTTTCTTGTGTAGGGGTCGTCTTGAGGAGTGACAGATTGTGAATATTTTGATCATGGGCCCTCCGGGGGCTGGTAAAGGTACACAAGCAGATGTCATTGTGAAGGAGTTCGGCATTCCTCATATCTCGACAGGTGATGCGTTTCGCCTAGCGATGAAACAGGGAACACCTATTGGCATTAAAGCCAAAGAGTATATTGACAAGGGTGAACTTGTTCCGGATGATGTAACAATCGGTATCGTTGAAGAACGACTACAGCAGCCGGATTGCAAGAAAGGTTTCTTGCTAGACGGTTTTCCAAGAACTTTAGCTCAAGCTGAAGCCTTGGACCAAATTCTGGGTCGCTTGAACACGAAGCTGGATGATGTCATCAACCTGAAAGTGGATCGTGACAACTTGTTGGCACGAATCACAGGACGGCGAGTTTGTAAAAGCTGCGGAGCTAGCTATCATATTGTCTTTAATCCTCCTAAGGTTGAAGGCATTTGCGATAAAGACGGTGGTGAACTCTATCAGCGTCCTGACGATAACGAAGATAGCGTAAGAACACGACTTGACGAATATAGTAATAAAACAGCACCACTCCTCACGTTTTATGAGAACCAGAATCTTCTGCGTCATATTGACGGAGAACAGGATATTGATGTGGTTTCCCAAAATATCGTGTCCTTGTTGCGGGGTTAGCTGTAATGATCATTTGCAAGTCGGGGACGGAATCAAGCTTTATGAGGAAAGCTAGGAAAATGAATTCGGCAACGAGTCATTTCTTAGCAGGACACATCGAGCCCGGTATTACGACCGGTGAACTTGATCATTTAGCTGATCGGTATATTCGCAGTCAGGGAGCTGTGCCGTCTTTTAAAGGTTATAACGGTTTTCCTGCTAGCATTTGCGCTTCAGTCAACGAACAACTGGTGCACGGATTTCCCGGCAAACGCAAGTTAAACAAAGGCGATGTCATTACAAAAACTCGTCAGTTTACAATGTCGCATGCCATTCGGCAATATATTGAGAATCCAAACCGTGGTATTCCTGAGCAGGGGCCGAGGCTGAAAACCGGCATTGTGCTGGCTATTGAATCAATGATTCCAATAGGTGCTCGCCTTGTAGGGACGCTGGAAGACAACTGGACGGTCGTTACGATGAACGTAATCTCTTGTACTCATTTTGAGCAAGTGGTGACGGGCGAAGCGGACGGCATGGACATTTTCACGAAACTGAGTGCGTAGGTGATTGGAATGAATCAGCAAGGAAACCTGCAAATCGGTCAGCTGGTGAAGATTCTGAAGGGCAGAGGTGCCGGACAGATTGCGGTTGTCGTTTCAATAGCAGATAGCAGGTTTGTGTATATTGCGGATGGGGATAAACGAAAGTTTGATCAAGCGAAGAAGAAAAATGTTCTTCATTTGGTACCTCAGCCAAAGATTAGTAGCGAGATTGTAAATAGTTTAAACGAAAGCGGTCGGGTGACGAACGGAAAACTGCGGCATGCAGTGAAAACTTTCCTGGACTCGTCCGAATACCAAGCTGAAGAGAAAGGAGACTGACTTTGGCCAAAGAAGATGTCATTGAGGTTGAAGGTACGGTAATCGAGCCACTGCCGAACGCTACGTTCAAGGTAGAGCTGGAGAACGGTCATCAAATTCTTGCTCATGTTTCCGGAAAGCTGCGGATGCACTTTATCCGTATTTTGACAGGCGACAAGGTGGTTGTACAGTTATCGCCTTACGATTTAACTAAAGGCCGTATAACGTACCGCAAGTAATTCATGCAGGTTTTTATTAAACGTACGTCATTTAAAAAAACTTGTTTTGCTCGGCAAAACGATGTGAATGTTCACGAAGCGAGTTTTACCAGGGTAAAGCTTGGAGGAGGTAATCAACATGAAGGTAAGACCTTCTGTAAAACCTATTTGCGAGAAATGCAAAGTCATTCGCCGCAAAGGGAATGTAATGGTTATTTGCGAAAATCCGAAACACAAACAAAAACAAGGTTAATAGAAGGGGGTGTAGCGTAAAATGGCTCGTATAGCTGGTGTGGATTTGCCACGTGACAAACGCGTTGAGATCGCCTTGACTTACATTTTCGGAATCGGTAAGACGACTTCTCAGAAAATTTTGAAGGAAACAGGCATCAGTGCAAACACGCGTGTTCGTGATTTGACTGAAGATGAAGTGAGCAAATTACGTGAAACGATCGACAAAGAAGTTAAAGTAGAAGGCGATCTGCGTCGTGAAATTTCCTTGAATATTAAACGTCTGACTGAGATTGGCTGCTACCGTGGTGTTCGTCACCGTCGTGGATTGCCTGTTCGCGGACAACGTACTAAAACTAATGCTCGTACCCGTAAAGGTCCTCGTCGGACTGTAGCGAACAAGAAGAAATAAGAAGGGAGGATAACATTCAATGGCTAAACCGAAAAAAGTTGTACGCACAAAACGCCGTGACCGTAAAAATATCGAGAGTGGCGTGGCACACATCCGTTCCACGTTCAACAACACGATCGTTACGATCACAGATCCACACGGTAACGCAATCTCTTGGGCCAGCTCAGGCGGCATGGGATTCCGTGGTTCCCGTAAATCTACTCCATTCGCAGCGCAAATGGCCGCAGAAACTGCTGCTAAAGCTGCTATGGAACACGGCATGAAGACAGTCGAAGTCATGGTTAAAGGACCTGGTGCAGGTCGCGAAGCAGCAATCCGCTCTTTGCAAGCTGCTGGTCTGGAAGTTAACCTGATCAAAGACGTAACTCCGGTACCTCATAACGGATGCCGTCCTCCAAAACGTCGTCGCGTCTAATGAGATTTCTCCTCTGCGTGTAGTATAGATCCGGCACAAACTGCCAAGAATGGATGTTTAGGTATACTGCATGATAGACTATGGATAAGGTGAATGTTTCATATAGGAGCGACGTTTTGAAGGAGGGATATTGCAGTGATAGAAATCGAAAAGCCGAAAATTGAGACGGTTGACGTCAATGATGATGGCACCTATGGAAAATTCGTAGTAGAACCGCTGGAACGCGGATACGGTACGACGCTGGGGAACTCGCTTCGCCGTATTCTGTTATCCTCGTTACCGGGGGCAGCAGTCACATCGGTTCAGATCGATGGGGTTCTGCACGAGTTTGCAACGGTTCCCGGTGTGAAGGAAGACGTAACGGAGATCATTCTGAACTTGAAAGCTTTATCGCTTAAAATCCACTCAGATGAAGAGAAAGTACTCGAAATCGATGCGGAAGGCGAAGGAGTTGTAACGGCAGGTGATATCCGTGCGGATAGTGATGTGGAAATTCTTAATCCGGATCTTCACATTGCAACGCTCGGACCGGGTTCGAGACTTCACATGCGTATTTTTGCCAATCGCGGTCGCGGTTACGTTAAGCAGGATCGGAATAAACGTGATGACCAGCCGATCGGCGTCATTCCCGTCGACTCCATCTACACTCCGATTGCACGCGTGAACTACGGCGTAGAAAATACGCGTGTCGGCCAGGTTACGAATTATGACAAGCTGACACTTGAGGTTTGGACAGACGGAACTATTCGTCCTGAAGAAGCTGTGAGCCTTGGAGCCAAAATTTTGACCGAGCATGTGATGCTATTCGTGGGTCTCACGGATGAAGCAAAAGATGCAGAAATTATGGTCGAAAAAGAAGAAGACAAGAAAGAAAAAGTTCTTGAAATGACGATCGAAGAGCTGGATCTCTCCGTCCGTTCCTATAACTGCCTTAAGCGCGCTGGTATCAATACGGTACAAGAACTCACGACTAAATCTGAAGAAGATATGATGAAGGTCCGTAACTTGGGTCGCAAATCTTTGGAAGAAGTACAAGAGAAGCTCGAGGAACTTGGTTTAGGACTTCGTACGGAAGAATAGCACAGCAACGTTTTTGTGAAGGAGGGGAAACTACATGGCATACCAAAAATTGGGCCGTAATTCCAGTGCCCGTAAAGCTTTGTTTCGTGATTTGGTAACCGATCTGTTCTTGTATGAGCGTATCCAAACTACTGAGGCTAAAGCGAAAGAAGTTCGTTCTATTGCTGAAAAACTGATCACCAAAGCGAAAAAAGGAGATCTGCACGCACGTCGTCAAGTGGCTGCGTTCGTTCGCCGTGAAACTTTGGATGGTGAGCAGGATGCAATCCAAAAGCTGTTTAGCGAATTGGCTACACGTTACAATGAGCGTCCAGGTGGATACACTCGTATCTTGAAACTGGGACCTCGTCGTGGCGACGCCGCTCCAATGGTATATCTGGAATTGGTTGACCGCGCGTAAACAGGCGAAGATGAGGGAAGGGTGGACAGAATCGGCTTGATTCTGAACAACCCTTTTTTTCTCTTGGAGGAGTCCTTGAGGGGCTTCTCCTTTGTTATGTTCGGTTATTTCCTGTAAGACCAGAGAATACCCCTGCAAAGGTGTGAGAAGCATGCGGAACTTGTGCATGAAGGTGAACTATGATGGAACCCACTATGATGGCTTTCAGACGCAGCCTAGTGGCAACACCATTCAGGACTGTCTTGAAAATGCTATATACTCATTGACGGGCGAACGTCTTAAAATTACGGGCTCAGGACGTACAGATGCAGGTGTGCATGCATACGGGCAGGTATTCAATTTTCATACTGAATCGCCGATTCCGATACATCGCTGGTGTCTGGCACTTAATGCCTGGCTGCCTCGTGATATCATCGTTACGGATGCGAGAGAGGTGCCACTGTCCTTTCATGCACGCCGCATGGCGAAGCGGAAGACGTATCGGTACAGTATTAATGCGAACCGGTTTCCAGACATCTTTCACCGTCGTACACAGGCCCATCATCCAACGAGTCTGGATGTAAGAGCGATGGAAAAGGGGTTGGCTCATTTAGTGGGCACCTTTGACTATACTTCGTTCGCATCTCGACGTTCCCAAAAGACGAATCATGTTCGCACTATTTACGAAGCCTATATAACGGTAGACCATTCCTTTTCACGTCCAGGGTCGGACGATCAGGGAATTATTCATACTTATATTACAGGTAGCGGATTTTTGCAGCACATGGTTCGGATTATAATGGGGACTTTGCTGGAAGTGGGAGAAGGCAAAAAATCGCCGGATGATATTCCTTCCATTTTGGAAGCAAAAAACCGTTCAAAGGCTGGCCCTACAGCCGTTGGACACGCTTTAACGCTCTGGAATGTAGAGTACGAAGAAAACATCAAAAAACATTGATTTTTTCCTTGCAGAATTGATGGTTATCCTGTAATATAAAAGTTGTGTTTTCTTAATGGCTTTCCCACAGCCCCAATTAAGATAATCACTTTATAGCAACATCTAATCCATCGATAATGCAGCAACTTAACGAACGAAGATAAATGATGATTTCTGTTAACGAACTTAAGGAGGATACTTTTCATGCGTACTACGTATATGGCGAAGCCAAATGAAGTTGAGCGCAATTGGCACATCATTGATGCCGAAGGCAAAACGCTCGGCCGTCTGGCAAGCGAAGCGGCTGCGTTGATTCGCGGCAAACACAAGCCACAGTTTACACCACATGTGGACACAGGTGATTTTGTTGTTGTAATCAATGCGGAGAAAATCGTATTGACCGGTAAAAAAATGGAGAACAAAAAATACTATCGTCACTCCCTGCACCCAGGTGGTCTGAAAGTAACAGTTGCACAAGATATGGTTAAGAACAAACCTGAACGTATGTTGGAATTGGCTGTTCACGGTATGCTTCCTAAAACTCGTCAAGGCGACAAAATGAAGCTGAGACTTAAAGCTTACAGAGGTACAGAGCATCCACATGCAGCACAAAAACCTGAAGTTTACGAACTTCGCGGATAATTAAAAGGGAGGACAGTTTCATGGCACAAGTACAATACTATGGGACAGGTCGTCGTAAACATTCGGTAGCTCGTGTTCGTCTCGTACCGGGTGAAGGACGCATTGTCATCAATAAGCGTGATATTAATGAATATTTCGGTTTGGAAACTCTCAAACTGATCGTAAAACAACCATTGAATCTGACAGAGACACTTGGTAGCTATGACGTGCTCGTTATCGCTCATGGTGGTGGTATCTCTGGTCAAGCAGGCGCAATCCGCCACGGTATTTCCCGTGCTCTGTTGAAAGCAGACCCAGAATTCCGTCCAGCTTTGAAAAAAGCAGGCTTCTTGACTCGTGACCCACGTATGAAAGAACGTAAAAAATACGGTCTCAAAGCTGCTCGTCGTGCACCACAGTTCTCGAAACGTTAATATTTCGAATACAGAAGAACCTTTTCCTTATGGAAAAGGTTCTTTTTATTTAGATCATTTGTTACTCATAACCACATGTGGATAAATGATCTATGCTAGAATTTCATGGTTTCATCTGCCCTAAAAATACATAAATTAGCGCATATACTGTCCGGAATATGTAAGTTATCCACGATGTAAGTAAAGTCGGTATAGTGATACACAAATAAAGTTTGCTATTTCAACACAGTTAATCCTGTAATGTTCACAACCTGTGACTAATTAAAAAGATCAGGGAATTTTTGCAGAGCAATCTCTAGTTTACTACTGCCCTTCTTCCCGGCGTCCGTATTTGCAGCGATGATGATGAGTTTTTTAACCATTGAGAATGGGCTAAGATAGGGCTCCAGTTATGTTAAGGTCTTAGCTGTGTCCGAATTCATTAATTTCTCAGGGAGGGCCTCTGTGAGCGCTACAGGAGTGGGCTGAGGCTTAATGGCGATCTGTATGGGGGCCTTCTCTTTTTTAATATCCCTAATAGAAGCGCGATTAGCATCAAAGTTCTCAATTCGGTAGTGGGATTCTTCGGATGTAAACCTTGTAGTCAGAGCTGGCTTACCTTGAGCTGATCACGGCCACGTATGCTTCATCTTTGGATGCAAATATAAATATGACAACCGAACCTTAATTATATTTCCTCGATCAAATCCAAGGATAATCTTGGCTCTAAGCAAGGACGCTTTTTCTTCGGATATGTTTACCTGATCATAATTACCAAACCTATTCAGATTACGATCGTATGGTATAAGAATATTTTATATAAAGCCAATAAACTTGATTGGATTTGCATGAGAGCATTAAAGAATGCTGACAGAACAACGTTCATGTATCATGCGAGAGGATAAATGTTTACAGTATGACGATGTTGCTTGGATTGACAATGAATATGAAAGTTTTATACTGTACTTAATCTTATTAGTTTAGTCGGCATTGAGGTATCACTTATTTATGAATCTTCATATGGAGGCGCATTGATAATGAATTTATTGGAGAAAGAAGCGTTGATTAGAGTCAAGGCAAGTGAACTGGAAGAGGCCACGCCTGAAGAAATTATCCAATATGCTGTTCATACATTTCCCAACCTCACCTTTGCTTGTAGCTTCGGAGCAGAAGATGTAGTACTAGTAGATATGCTACAAAGAATTAGCCCTTCTACCGATATTTTTTACTTGGATACCGACTTTCATTTTCAAGAAACTTATGATACGCGTGATCAGATGAAAGCTAGATACAATTTGGATTTTGTTAGAGTCTCTCCCTTAATCACTCCAGAAGAGCAAGCTGCGGAGCATGGAGAGGAGCTGTGGAAATCAAATCCTAATGCATGCTGTGGTATACGCAAGGTTGAGCCGCTGACACGCATTCTGTCTCAATACGATGCATGGATTACCGGTATCCGTCGCGATCAGGCTCCTACGCGTGCGAATGCAAAAAAGGTAGAGTATGATGAAAAGTTTGGTCTCGTTAAATTTAACCCCTTGGCAAGCTGGACTTCCGAGGATGTATGGAACTATATTCGCACTCATGATGTATTGTATAATCCATTGCATGACCGTAATTTTCCCAGTATTGGCTGTGAGCAATGCACACGTGAAGTCCTGCCAGGTGAAGATCCACGTGCTGGCCGTTGGTCAGGCAATGAGAAAACGGAGTGTGGGCTCCACCAATAAAAAATGGTATGTAGGTAGCTCTGAGACTTATTTATGAAGAGAAAGGAAGTGCATCATGACTGCAATTCTTCCGCATGGCGGAACGCTCGTTGATAGAAATATAACTGGACCGCAGCAAGAAGCACTGTTGCAGGCTGCAGGTGAATTGTTTCCTATCCCTGTAAACTCATGGACGATTTCTGATCTGGATTTAATTGGAGTAGGTGCCTTTTCTCCATTGACGGGATTTATGAATGAGTCAGATTATCGTTCAGTGGTAACGGATATGCGTCTTGCTGATGGTACAGTCTGGAGTATTCCCATTACTCTTGCAGTAGTAGAAACCATAGCCAGTGAACTGAAACTAGGTCAGCAGGTGGCTTTGGTGGGGGAAACAGATGGTATCATCTATGCTGTACTTGATATTGAGAGTATTTATCAGGTTGACCAGGCAGAGGAAGCCAGATGTGTATTCAAGACGGCTGACCCGGCCCATCCTGGCGTAAATAAATTGTTAGATCGACCTGCTACCTATGTAGGTGGAACGGTGCAAGTGCTGAATCGACCCAAACCTACTCAATTTAGCGAATTTTATTACACACCAGCACAGACACGTAGCCATTTTGCTGAAAAGGGCTGGAAGACAGTAGTCGGTTTTCAAACAAGAAATCCGGTACATCGGGCACATGAGTACATCCAAAAAAGCGCGATGGAAATTGTGGATGCTTTATTTCTAAATCCACTTGTTGGAGAGACCAAGTCAGATGACGTTCCAGCAGATGTGCGTATGAAGAGCTATCTAGTGTTGCTGGACAACTATTATCCGGCTGATCGAGCCTTTCTGGGGGTCTTTCCTGCTGCCATGCGATACGCTGGTCCTAGAGAGGCCATTTTCCATGCTATTGTGCGGAAGAACTTCGGCTGCACTCATTTTATTGTCGGAAGAGATCATGCGGGTGTAGGGGACTATTACGGTACCTATGAAGCGCAGGAAATTTTCAAGCACTTTACACCTGAAGAGCTGGGGATTACCCCGTTGTTTTTTGAACACAGCTTTTACTGCACCCAATGTGGAAATATGGCCTCAAGTAAAACATGCCCACATCCCAAGGAGCATCATTTGACGCTCTCTGGCACCAAAGTGAGGGAATTGTTACGCTCCGGGGTTTGTCCGCCACCGGAATTTACACGCCCGGAAGTCGCTCAAGTGCTGATTGAAGGTATGAAAGAATATGTTCATGCCTGAGTTGTACTAACTACACGCCTCGTCCCATATAGATTATTAGTATCTGTATAGGACGGAGGCGTTTTGTTATGCAAAAAAACAATCGTAAAAAAGAGGTCACACTGTGGATTCGCTATCGGACGCTGCAAAAAATGCTGTTAGGCTGTTGTCTCGCTGTTCTATTTATCATGCTGACACTGTATGAGATACCTGCTTCGAGAGCATGGATTCATTGGAGTCTACCGCTTACTGGTAAGGTAATTGCTATAGATGCCGGACACGGAGGACCTGATGGAGGAGCAGTTAGCAAAGAGGGAGTCATTGAAAAGGATATTAACTTGGCGATCGCTTTTTATTTGCGGGATTATTTGCAGCAAGCAGGAGCTGTTGTCGTCATGACACGCGAGGATGACCGCGATCTGGCGCAGCAAGAAACAAAAGGCTATTCCAGAAGAAAAACGGAGGATTTAAAGCAACGGGTACGTATGATTGAGGAGCAGAAAGCGGACCTCTTTTTAAGTATTCATATGAACAGTATCCCGTCGAGCCGTTGGAGTGGAGCCCAGACCTTTTTCGTACCTAATCATGCAGATAACGAGAATTTGGCATCCTTAATTCAGGAAGAAATCAAGCGCAACCTGGAAAATACGGATAGAGTAGCTAAGACCGTAAACACCGTCTATTTATTAAAGGCACTCAAAATGCCGGCAGCTCTTGTAGAAGTCGGATTTTTGTCCCATCCAGAAGAAGCCAGACGACTCAGTGACGAGAACTATCAGAGACAAGTGGCTGCATCTATATATAAAGGGATTTTGCGTTACAGTGCCGGGGAAAAGGGAACCTCATCAGCACCTGAAGTCAGATAGTGGTATACTGTAAGTGTTTACCACTACGTAAATCAATAAAGCAGAGGTGCTGATTATTCATGCAATCGAGAGAGCAAGTTATAGAGCTACTTCAGCAAGTGCAAGAGCCTCAAACGGGACGCCGTTTGGTTGACCTGCATTTTATTCGGGATGTGGTTGTTAAAGAGGATCGAGTATCATTGACTGCTATTACCCTGGATAGCCAGGAAGAGACGCGGACGGAATTGGATCGTGAAATCCGGCAGACGTTAGAAAAGGCGGGATTAAGTCACGTCCATATTCGAATTCGTGAAGCATCTGAGTCTGAAAAGTCAGCTATTCTAAATGGGGAGGATACTGAGGAGGTAGCTGATCCGGTATTGACCAAAGGACATGCTGTCGGTATGGAAGAACATGAGCTGCTTAACCCAGCATCTGGCGTACGATTTATTGCCATTGCAAGCGGAAAAGGTGGTGTCGGAAAGTCGACAGTAGCTGTGAATTTGGCGGCAGCTCTAGCCAGACAGGGTAAGCGAGTGGGTTTAATTGATGCTGATATCTATGGATTCAGTGTGCCGGATATGATTGGGGTAGAGGACGTACCTTCTGTCGAAGATGGTATCATTCAGCCAGTGGAGCGATTTGGTATCAAAATCATGTCCATGGGCTTCTTTGTGAGAGAAAACAATCCTGTTATTTGGAGAGGTCCCATGCTGGGGAGGATGCTTAGACAGTTTTTTAGTGATGTCGAATGGGGCAAGCTAGACTATATGATACTCGATTTACCACCAGGGACTGGTGACGTAGCGCTTGACGTACATCAAATGATCCCGCAGAGTGAAGAAATCATTGTCACTACTCCGCATGCGACGGCAGCTTTTGTAGCTGCACGTGCAGGGGCAATGGCCCTTCAAACGGATCATAGGGTCATAGGGGTCGTAGAGAACATGTCCTATTATGTATCCTCTACTGGAGAAAAAGATTATGTTTTTGGACGGGGAGGCGGGGCTATGTTAGCAGATATACTTCATACGAAACTTTTGGCACAAATTCCGCTGGGTATCCCAGATAATCATCCGTCAGAAGCCGATTTTTCTCCATCCGTATATAAATCGGAGTCTGCGACAGGAGCTATTTATAATGATATAGCTGCCCAAATTACGAGGATGCACTCGGAATCTGAATAATAAAAAAGGCTGGTTGTTGAACCAGCCTTTTTTTTATTGACCTCCTCCTTGACCTCCTTCACCTCCGCCTTGTTCTCCTTCACCCCCACCGCCTTCTTGCTTTTGATCCCCAGAGCCACCTTGCTCTCCGCCTTTTTTCTCAACCTTAGGTTGAAGTTCTTCTTGTACAACAGTTTTGAGTAAATTCATGACCTCAAGCCGAAAAATTGGATTCTGCATAGCATCATGCATGACTGTCATAGATTGTTTGCGATATTCTGGGGTTTTAGTTAAGTCCATATACATCTTGGTTAGTTCTGGCGATTTTAGCATCGCTTCAATTGATTTTTGGTAAGAAGGGTCTTTTATAAGCTGCATATGAAGCTGTTTGCTTTGACTGTTGATGGCTTTGGCAAATTCTCCAGCAAAACGCGGATCAGTCATAATTTTTTCGATTTCTTTTTTATATTCAGGTGAGATCAAAGTATCCTTTACTGCGATTTTCATCTGTTCAGCGGATTGCGTGGGCATAAGCATTTTCATTCCCATGCTGCCCCCAGATCCACCTCCTTCACCACTTTGACCGGATTGTCCTTCTTTTTCCCCTGTTAAAGCTTCTTCTACGGCTTTTTTTCCATCATCACTTTTCAGGATATCGACAACCATCGTTTTCATCTCTTTATAACTGTTCTGGGGAGGTGCAGAACCCTGATCCGAGCCGCAGCCGCTCAGTGCAACGCCCAGTATGCATACCATGCTAACAAATCGCAAACGAGTCCAATTCATAGCGCCGTATTCCTCCTTTATCATGAATGTGGATAGTATGCGGATGATTAGGGAGAAATATGTCGAGTTGCTTTTGGTTTTTAGCTGAGAACGATGTAAAATAACTCCTTAAAGACCCAAAGCTTGATCGCGAACCTCTTTACCTTTTACTGTACCCTGTTGAAGCAGTTCGGATACAGTCACAAATTCATAGCCTTGTGCCCGCAACTTGTCGATAATAATGGGCAACGCTTCATGAGTTTGTTTACAAGAATCACTGGCATGAAGAAGGACGATATCACCGGGATGTGCTTTATTTACAACACGGTCGATTATGACCTGCGTACCAGGGTTTTTCCAGTCTAGGGAGTCGGTATCCCATTGAATGGTTTTGTAGCCTAAAGTGCTGGCAACTTGAAGTACCCTTTTGTCAAAGTCACCATTAGGCATACGTATTAATTTGGGGGATTGTCCAGTCAGCTCGGTTAATGTGGTATGAGCCGTTGAAATTTGCTTACGAATCTCTTCATCGCTTAAGCTGCTATAATTTTCGTGTTTATGACCATGACTACCAATTTCAAATCCGCTTTCTTTAATTTGATTCACGAGTTCTGGGTGTGTTTTGCTCCAAGGGGCAGAAAGAAAAAAGGTGGACTTGGTCACTTTTTTATCTTCGAGAACTTTTAAAATGGGGGCAGTACGCTTATCCCCCCAGCTAATGTCGAAGGTGAGAGCGATCAGCTTTTTATCCGTAGGTACACTGTAAATGGCAGTTGGCGCTTCCTCGGAAAAAACCGTAACATTATCGGTTTCTACATAAATGACCCCGGCAGTAAAGACGGCCGCTGCCATTACGATCAAGAATCGTTTAATTTTTTTGCCGTTCAATACATAGAAAAAAGAATTCATGGTTAATGCCCCTTTCATCCTAGAAGTGCTTGTTTACTTAAAGCTATGCCAGGGGTTGTCAATTATTCCATTAGACTAATAGGAGGAATCTAACAAATGGGACTAAGAGCATTTTTTCATGATTTACGCACGATAAGACGGCTAATTTTGATCGCTGTACTTTTTTTCTGTGCAAGTATTGTAGTGGGATGGTTAAGTACAGGTGTTATTCAGTCTATGTTGGCACAACAAATGGAGGGACTGGGGGGAGTGGCGCAACGATTGCAGAACTCTGAGCATCCACAATGGAGTTTTTTTGTGTTTATCTTTTTCAATAATGCAATCAAATGCGTGCTGGTTATATATACCGGGGCTCTTTTTGGAATCGTACCGTTTATATTTTTGATTGTGAACGGAATGGTTTTAGGTTTTGTAGTACACCTTCAGACAGATATGGGAAGAAGTATGTATGAAATTGTCGTAAAAGGATTATTGCCTCATGGTGTGATTGAATTGCCTGTTTTGATTATTGCCTGTGCCTTCGGATTGAAGTTTGGATTCAATATAATATCTACCCTAGGTACAAGCATAGGACTAAAACGCAAAGATACTGGCCCATCGTGGGCGGTTTTTTTGAAACAAACGTTGACCGTGTCAATATGGTCTGTCATTTTATTGTTTATAGCAGCTGCGATTGAGAGCGGCATAACTTATCGTTTACTGTCGCATTAAAATAATATGGCCATTTATTTATATATTTCCCGAAAATTGAACATAACAAAGGGGAGAGCAGTAAAGAAAAGCATTAAAGATTACTTGGAGTAAGTTTGAAACCTTAGCAGTTGAGTTTAAAAACAGGTAAAGTTTGGAACAATTAATTGAGCAAATATAAGTACTATATAATCTGCTGATAAGGGAGTATGGTCATATGTTGGGAATGCTGTTTAACGAAAAAGAATGCAAGGAACTTGACTACGTTCTTCGTAAGGAACTAGATGAAATGCTGCTTGACATGAGTGATACCCGATTGGACCAGGATATCCGTTATGCTATAGCACTTCGATATAAAACAGTTTTCCGCATGTATGCCCGTTTTGCACCCGCCAAGGAATTATCCAAATATGCACGCAGAGGCCGTGTTCCGCAAACCAAACAATGAAAAGAGAAAGAAGAACTATATCAGAACGAGATATCAGGAAGTAAATATACTTTCTGATATCAAAAAAAGAGTTGACTCTATTCAATATTCATGTTAAATTAATTTTCGTTCCTTTTTGAAGGATTTGCTCGAAAAAAGAATTTTAAAAAAACTCTTGCAAAATTCAAAGAGAGATGATATATTATAAAAGTCGCCGCTGAGATGCGGTGATGAAGCAAAGTGAGATACAAAGAAAGTTTGATCTTTGAAAACTGAACAACGAGTGAGTAAACTGATTTTGTTCGCAAAATCAAACAAAGAGATATTTTATCTCGTCAGTTTCAACATGAGCTAATCGCTCTTTCGATAAACCAACCTCGGTTGGTCTTTAATGGAGAGTTTGATCCTGGCTCAGGACGAACGCTGGCGGCGTGCCTAATACATGCAAGTCGAGCGGGGTTAGTTAGAAGCTTGCTTCTAACTAACCTAGCGG
>NZ_JBLZXB010000020.1:0-71850 GCF_056099025.1 Paenibacillus sp. TSM33 | reverse complement strand
TGCCAAGGCGAGGGTCGCGGGTTCGATTCCCGTCGTCCGCTCCATATTTGCGCCCTTAGCTCAGCTGGATAGAGCGTTTGACTACGAATCAAAAGGCCGGGAGTTCGAATCTCTCAGGGCGCGCCATATTTTTAAAAAAATATAATATCGGGATGTAGCTCAGCTTGGTAGAGCACCTGGTTTGGGACCAGGGGGTCGCATGTTCAAATCGTGTCATCCCGATACTGATTTGCGGGTGTAGTTCAATGGTAGAACTTCAGCCTTCCAAGCTGATAGCGTGGGTTCGATTCCCATCACCCGCTTACCGATTACCTAGAAGCCGAAAGGCTTCTTTTTATTTTGTCCACAATACATTAACATTTATGTATATAGACCATTGGATGATGCCTCTTTTCATGCACGGTTGGGGATGACTTGTGCATATTCTACATAGACTTTTATCACCTAGACCTGGGTTTCCCCTCTTACGGCTCCCTATTTCCTGTAGTAAGGCTAAATTCGTGATCAAATCCATTGAAAATAGGAATCCTATAATTATTAGGTTACGAAATTCATGTTAATAACTTTACATCTGCTCCTTTTGTTGTACACACTCCTCTTTATTTATGTGGGTAACACGTAGGGGGTTATGAGTAAACAAATCTACAATACTGGGATTATGGCTTATTTGTGTATATCTTTGTGGATAGAGTTCAATGAATTTCACGTTGTCAACAAATAATAAACATATACACATCATGACACGAGAATTTGTATCTTTTAGAACACACTTTTTATAAGAGACTGTGCATAATGTTTCGTACATCTAAGCGTATAAAATCAGGTATATTTATTAATTTCATTTTTCTGTATAAGTGACCAATATATTCTCCAAAAAAGTATTTCAAAAGCATGATTTTTTCCTGTAAATTTTGCAGCTTTTCATACGTTTTTATTGTATGATGTTAAGAAAGTGTCAAATTTCGTGTGTATACGTACCTTTGCTACAACTGAATAGGTGTGGAACAGATCAGATGGGGGGAAAAGCATGACTGAGCTTACGTTAACCGCTAACAAAAACCAATCCAACAATCTGCTACGGCGGGACGTTCGTTTTCTAGGAAATATTCTTGGTGAGGTTTTGGTTCATCAGGGTGGCAACGAACTTTTGGATATCGTGGAGAAAATACGTGAGGCAAGTAAATCGTTACGTGCCGGGTATCAGCCGGAGTTATACGAGAATTTCAAACAAATGGTCAGTGGACTGGATACGGATATTCGTCACCAGGTTATTCGCGCGTTTGCGATTTACTTTCAGTTGGTGAATATCGCTGAGCAGAACCACCGTATTCGTCGTAAGCGGGATTATGAGCATTCCGCTGGTGAAGAGGTTCAACCCGGTTCTATCGAAAGTTCCGTTCAGGAGCTTAAACAAGGAGGCTTCTCCGCTGAGGACGTTAGCAACATGTTGAATGAACTCTCCTTGGAACTGGTCATGACTGCACATCCTACAGAAGCAACACGACGAGTAATTTTGGATATCCACAAACGTATTTCCGAAGACGTCATGCTGCTGGATAATCCGATGCTTACCTTGCGTGAGCGAGAACAGGTGCGGGAAAATCTGCTTAATGAAGTAATTACACTGTGGCAGACGGATGAGCTGCGTGATCGAAAGCCAACTGTACTAGATGAAGTAAGAAATGGAATGTATTATTTTCATGAGACCTTGTTTCATGTATTGCCGGATGTATACCAAGAATTGGAACGATGTTTGGACAAATATTATCCTGAGCAAAAATGGCACATTCCGACTTATTTGAGATTTGGTTCTTGGATCGGTGGAGACAGAGACGGGAATCCGTCTGTTACAGCTCATGTGACTTGGGAAACGTTGTGTATGCAACGCAAGCTGGCTTTGAGAGAGTATCAGCACACGTTGAAGGAACTCATGGGTTACTTGAGCTTTAGTACCAGCATTGTGCGAGTTTCTGATGATTTGTTGACTTCTATTGAAGAAGATCGCGCCCACATCACACTTAAAAAAATGGAAGTATGGCATAACGAAAAAGAGCCTTATCGCATCAAACTGGCATATATGATTGCTAAGGTGAATAATGTTTTGGATGAAAGCAAACAGGGGACTAAGGAGCGCTACAGTTCCGCTGAAGAACTGATTGCAGACCTGAATGTGATTGACAACAGCCTGCGTCATCATTTTGCTGATTATGTGGCAGACACATATATTCAAAAGATGATTCGTCAGGTAGAGCTATTCGGGTTTCATACCGCTACGCTGGATGTACGTCAGCATAGTCAGGAGCATGAAAATGCGATGACTGAAATTCTTTCTAAAATGAATATTGTGTCAGATTACAGTAAGCTGTCAGAGGAAGAAAAAATAGATCTGCTGGAACAACTGCTAAATGAACCTCGTCCGATTACTTCGCCGTATTTAAAATATAGCGATAGCACACAGGAATGTCTTGATGTATATCGTACGATTTATTTGGCTCAAGAGGAATTTGGCAAGCAGTCCATTACAAGCTACTTGATCAGTATGACTCAGGGTGCCAGTGATTTGCTTGAGGTTATGGTATTAGCCAAAGAGGTGGGTCTTTTCCGCATCGAGAAGGATGGCACTGTTATTAGTACGCTGCAATCCGTTCCTTTGTTTGAAACGATAGATGATCTGCATGCTGCACCTGATATTATGAGAAGATTGATGAACCTGCCTGTATATCGACAATCTGTAGCCGCGATGGATGAGCTTCAGGAGATCATGCTTGGCTACTCGGATAGTAATAAGGATGGCGGTGTGGTTACAGCGAACTGGGAACTTCGGGTCGCTATGAATAGCATTACGGAAGTAGTGAACGAGTATGGCGCAAAAGTGAAGTTTTTCCACGGACGTGGAGGAGCGCTGGGGCGCGGAGGAATGCCACTTAACCGCAGTATTCTGGCTCAGCCTCCTCATACCATTGGTGGAGGAATTAAGATTACGGAGCAAGGCGAAGTGCTATCATCCCGCTATTCGCTTAAGGGGATTGCATATCGGAGCTTGGAGCAGGCGACATCGGCGTTAATTACGGCTGCCGCGTATCATCGCTCAGGAAAGAAAGAAGTATTCGAGGAAAGCTGGGAGGAGATTATTGCCCGTATTTCCGAAGTATCACTGGAGAAGTATCAGGATTTGATTTTCCGAGATCCAGATTTCTTCACTTTCTTCAAAGAATCTACACCGTTGCCTGAGGTAGGCGAGCTGAATATTGGCTCTCGTCCGTCCAAGCGTAAGAACAGTGAACGTTTTGAGGATTTGCGCGCTATTCCATGGGTCTTTGCGTGGACACAAAGTCGTTACTTGCTACCTGCTTGGTATGCGGCAGGAACAGGTTTGCAAAGCTACTATCAAAACAATGAAGATAACCTTAAAGTGCTGCAAACGATGTTTAGAGACTCTGCCTTCTTCCGGTCGCTTATTGATACACTCCAAATGGCAATCGCTAAAGCGGATTTGCTGATTGCAGAGGAGTATGCTGGGATGTCGGATAACGAAGAAGCACGGCATCGTATATTCGGGCAGATTTCTGCAGAGTTCAAGCTGACATCTGAATTGATTTTGAAAATAACCGGACAATCTGAGATTTTGGACGATGTACCTGTTATTCAGGAATCTATCAGGTTGCGTAATCCTTATGTCGATCCGTTAAGTTATTTGCAGGTTCAATTGCTGAGTGAGCTACGTGAGCTGCGTAATCAGAACGGTGATGACGCTGAAATGCTGCGTGAGGTACTGTTGACGATTAACGGAATTGCCGCAGGCTTGAGAAACACAGGCTGATATAGTTTGGCCGTATGATACAGGCAATCGGGTACTCATGGAGTGCCCGATTGTGCTGTGTTTATAGTAATGAAGCGCGAGTTTGTTACTTATGTCCACACTTCAGTTGATTTCTGGATAAAATTAAACTACGATGAATAATCATAAACATGTAATAAGTAACCCATCAGCAAGTCTGGGGGAGTATAGAGTGGATAATATGGAAAGCCGCTTGGTTAGGCTGGTGCAGAAAGGTGATCAGCGAGCTTTTGCGGAGTTAGTCGAGTTATATAAAGATCGGATTTTTCATCTTTCCTACCGGATGCTAGGTAATCGTCACGAGGCGGAGGATTTGGTGCAGGAAACTTTTTTGCGTGTGTATCGTAACTTGGAAAAGTATGACCATGGACAGAAGTTCTCAACATGGATTTATCGGATTGCTACAAATCTGTGCATTGATCGTCTGCGAAGGAGAAAACCTACATACTCACTTGATGCTGAAATGAATGATCAAGAAGGTGTTGATGGGTACGCCATGCTTGCTAGTGAAGAGCTTACCCCTGAAGGGAGTACGCTGTTGTCGGAAACGCAAGCTTTAATTCATGACGCCATTGACAGCCTTCCTGATAAATACAAGACGATTATGGTTCTACGGTACTTGCAGGAGCTTTCCTTGCAGGAAATTAGCGATGTGCTCAATCTGCCAGTTACCACAATTAAGACAAGGGTACACAGGGGACGGGATTTTCTACGCAAAAAACTGGAGCACAAGCTATAAATGATGTGCATACATTCTAGGAAAAGTGCCTGCGTAGATGTTTTTATGAAACATAATGCTCGTTGTAACGTATGTAAGATGAGCAAAGTTTCTAAGCTGGAGCATGTAATGTTGAGAAACACGGAAGAATATTAGAAAGGATTGGCTCATATGGATTGCAAACAAGCCGTCTCTTTTATGCATGACTATCTAGATGGCGACCTGTCTGAGCAGGACAAACATGAGTTGGAACAACACTTGTTAGACTGCCCGGAATGCCGCATGCGTTTTAAAGAGCTGGAGCGGACGGATGCGATGCTTTACGGTACACGCTATCATCAAGTGCCGTGTGTATCGGATGAGCTGACATTTCGCATTATGAATGCTTTGCCGCCGCATAAACGACAGCCTGCGGTGCCTATGCTAGCTTGGGTGAAGAGGCATCCCGCTGTAACAGCCGCCGCCTTCTTCCTTATTGTGATATGCTCAAGTATGGCCAGCTTTTCTAGCACGGACCATCAATTGGTAGTCAAAGGAAGCAATCTAGATCAAGTTGTTATTCAGGGCGATACTGTAATTGTACCTGAAGGGAAATCCATTGCCGGAGATTTAACAGTACAAAATGGTGAGGCCCGTGTATACGGTGATGTGGAAGGAAATCTTACTGTGATTGACGGCTCGTACTATCAAGCTTCAACCGCCCATATTGCAGGACAGGTTAAAAGTATCGATCAAACCTTGGACTGGATTTGGTACAAGGTTACCGATTTGTTCGGGGGACCGTCTTCTCCATAAAAGAAGCTTGAAATGGCAAGAACGATATCGAGCGCCTTATTCCACTGGAAAGGCGCTTTTTTGTATATATATCTGGCGAATTGTACTGTATTTTACTGATATTGGCGATTATTTTGTCGCACAGCTTGCAACGCGAGCCTGATCGTTATAACCTAGATAGAGAGAGCATACTGTGTACATACTACACCCACTCACTACAGAAAATTGCGGGGGCATGCGCATGTTGGATTATTTTGCGGACCTGACTTGGAAAGAGTCCATTAAAGATATTATCGACATTTTAATCGTAACGTATATTATGTATCAGCTAATTTTACTTGTTCGCGGAACGCGAGCAGTTCAATTGTTAAAAGGGATTCTGTTCCTGGTCGTTATTTGGGCGGTTAGTACCTGGTTTGATTTGTACACGCTCAAGTGGTTGATGAATCAGATGTTCACCTTTGGTGTAGTGGCTATTTTTATTATTTTTCAGCCTGAGTTACGTCGTGCTCTAGAGCAGTTGGGGCGTGGTAAACTATTTGGGCGTTCGTCGGTAGATGATGAAGAACTCAATAAATTAATTGGAGAAATGATTAAGGCGCTGAATTATTTATCACGTAGAAAAATAGGAGCATTGATCGTATTCGAGCGCGAGACAGGACTGAACGAATATACTGAGTCTGGTATCAAGACACAGGCCGTAGTGAGTTCTGAACTGCTAATCAACATCTTCATTCCCAATACGCCTTTGCATGATGGTGCGGTGATTATACAGAATAAACAGATTGCCTCTGCGGCCTGCTATTTGCCATTGTCGGAAAACCCCTTCATTAGCAAGGAGTTGGGAACCCGCCATCGGGCTGCAATTGGCGTGAGTGAGGTAACGGATGCTGTAACTGTCGTGGTATCAGAGGAAACAGGACAAATTTCGTTGGCTATCAATGGACAGGTCGTACGTGACATTAAGGAAGAGTCCCTAATCTCCAAGCTGTATGAGGAGTTGCGGCCAACACCGTCTTTGAAGGAAAAACGCGGCTCATTCTGGAACCGGAGGGGAGGCCGTGGAAATTCATGATGGACAAATGGATTAACAATAATACGATTTCCAAGATATTGGCGCTTGCGGTTGCTATAATGCTGTGGGGAATGGTTCATCTGGATGCAGGTACACCTTCATCTACGTTGACCGTTTCTTATAATAATAAAATAATTGATAATGTGGCCATTCAGGCCAGTGGTCTGGATGATTCAAAATATGTGCTGTCTACGATGGACACTGATCATGTAAAGATGGAGGTCAGAGGACAGCGCTCTGTCCTGACTACATTTTTCGCAGATAATTATCAGGCAAAATTAAACTTAAGCGGCTTAGGAGCAGGTACTAAGACATTGTCACTTGAACCGGATTTGCCGGATGGGGTGGAATTGGTATCGATGACTCCTAACCGTGTTACAGTAACAATTGAGGAAAAACAAACGAAATCATTTAATGTATCTATAGTACCTAAGGGTAGTCCAGATGCGGGGCTACAGCTCGGTAAGCCTGTGATTACTCCTCAAACGGTAAAGGTTACTTTACCCAAAAGCCAGTTGAATACCGTTTCTGCGGTGCAAGGGGCTGTTAATACGGATGGCATTTCAGAAAAGTTTGAACAGAAACGTGTAAAACTGAAGGCTTATAACAAAAGGGGACAGGAACTCACAGGTGCGGTCATCGAGCCATCCACTGTGTCCGTTGAAATCCCGGTCACTCAGCAGGCGAAGTCTGTGCCTGTCAAGATAGTCTATTCCGGAGAGCTGCCAGACGGATTGGCGCTTTCTAAAGTAAACGCAAACGTCAAGGAAGCAGCGGTATATGCATCGCAGGATGTATTAAGCAGCCTCAGCTCTTATGTCACGGTTACACTCGATCTGAGTCAATTTACGGAAGCGGGGACACGTACGGTTCAAGCTAATTTGGCAGCTCCCTCAGGTTCTGATAAAATCGAGCCAGGGTCAATACAAATTCAGGTGACCGTCGTTCCTTCCAATGAAGTTACAGATACGGAACGGACGCTATTAGGCATCCCAATCGTTTTACAAGGTGCAGGAGATGGAGCGAATGCGACAGTGATAGCGCCCGCAGGCAAGACGATGGATGTTACTGTGAAGGGTCCGCAGGATTTGGTGAACAATTTAACCAATGATGACGTTAGTTTGGTGGCAAATGTAAGTGGCCTCGCGGCTGGTCAACACGAGGTTACTCTAAAAGTAGGCTTGCCTAAATACATTACGCAAGCCGTGAATGCCGGCCAACTAAAGGCAACGGTAAACATTGAGAGCCCTTCTACGCCTGCTGTAACGAATCCGAATAGTGAGAATGAATCAAACCCCTCTGGTAGCGGTGATAAGGGGCAGGAGAGGCCTCACGAGGGGCAAGGTAATCAAAGTGGCAGCTCTGACGATAATACCGCGGACAACGCAGCTGCGGAGGATAAAACAAGTCCTCATAACGGCGCAGAATCCTCTGCGAATGGAACCTCGGAGAACAGTCAGCCATAACATGTTTTATCTGTAGTAAATGATCAAGATTATTAGACAAAAAAAGGGAGTCATTTTACATGGGGAAATATTTTGGTACAGATGGTGTACGAGGCATTGCTAATCAGGAACTAACAGCCGAACTGGCATATAGCATTGGCCGCTGCGGCGGATATGTTTTAGCAGGTAATGTAGAGAAACCTACAGTTGTTATTGGTATGGATACACGGATATCCGGACTGATGTTGGAATCGGCACTGGTAGCCGGGTTGTTGTCTATTGGGGCTAATGTGGTTCGCCTAGGTATTGTTTCGACACCTGGGGTGGCATATCTCACACGACAATTGAAAGCGGACGCTGGTGTCATGATCTCAGCATCTCACAATCCTGTTGAGGACAACGGGATTAAGTTTTTTGGCGGTGATGGGTTTAAATTAACCGATGAAACGGAATTAAAAATTGAAGAGCTCATGGATGCGAAAGAAGACCAATTGCCTCGTCCGATTGGCAGCGGATTGGGCACGGTTGTTGTAGACGAGCATTCCCGCTACGATTATCTGGAGTTTTTGAAAACAACAATCAGTCATTCTTTTGAAGGCCTAAAAATAGTATTGGACTGTGCAAACGGAGCAGCTTATGAGCTGGCGCCGAAGCTTTTTGCGGATTTGGGAGCTGAAGTGCACACGATCGGCGCGGAGCCAAACGGATTGAATATCAATGATCATTGCGGCTCAACTCATCCTGAAAAGCTGAAAGAGGAAGTGCGCCGCTTGAAAGCGGATATTGGGCTTGCCTTTGACGGCGATGCCGATCGCCTGATCGCAATTGATGAGAACGGGGAAGAAGTAGATGGAGACTACATTCTCTGTATTTGCGGAGATGCAATGAACCGCGCTGGAAAACTCAAGGATAGCACTATTGTATCAACAGTAATGAGTAATATCGGTTTTTATAAAGCTACTGAAAAGCTGGCTCTCAAGACTGCAAAAACTGCGGTCGGAGACCGTTATGTGATGGAAGAAATGCGCCGGGGTGGATTTAACCTGGGCGGCGAGCAGTCTGGTCATGTTATTTTCCTGGACCATAATACGACAGGCGATGGCATGCTGACAGGGATTCAATTGGTAGATACCCTGAAAGCTTCTGGCAAGAAGATGAGCGAACTAAAATCGCTTATGAAACAATATCCACAAGTTCTTGTAAATGTACGTGTGCAGGACAAACGTAATTACGAGGGGAACCCTGCGATTGCAGAAGCAATTGAACAGGTGGAACAACAATTGGGCGATAATGGGCGTGTATTGGTCCGTGCTTCAGGTACAGAGTCGCTTATTCGTGTGATGGCCGAAGGCCCGGATAAGGATGAGCTGGAGCAATTTGTCGGACAGATCGTAAATGTCGTGAAAAAAGAATTAGTTTAAAATTTTGTAAACGTAGGTTGCCTGTAAAACATAAGCAGGCAACCGCGTTTACGGTTATTTACTAATGAGTTAGTGCCTTTGTGATGTAATTATGAATAAAGTGTCATTGCCAAATGATACTCTGCTGAATATAATATAGGGATGCTGTGACTTAGATAGAGAAAGCGAGGGTTGTGAGGTAACGTATTACAAGCGCCAGAGCTTGATTTGTGCGGGGGAACTTGGTGGAGAAGCAATAGATTCCATTGAGAGGATGTTGCTCGCAATCGGTTCACGACAAAGCAAGCTGACGAGGTGAAGGTGTTCGAAACATTCGGCGGGGACCTTCCGGTGAAGCATCAACCCGTAAACCGGCAGCGGAAAATGAACAGGCAACTGTTTACACAACGCACCGGTAGATGCCCTAATTATTTTATAACCTAAATTATAAGATTCATTTCATGAATGTGCGGCCATCATCATTGGCGTGCGCGGTTTGGGAATTTCGTTACATTCGTGAAGAGATGCCTGTAAATTCTATAGTTATCATTGACAACTTCATAGATGAATGAACTTTATTCCACAATCTACCGCACACGTTAGTCCTGTGATGAGTCGTCTTGTGAAATGATGATCGGGAGGATAACGAATATGTGTGGCATTGTAGGATATATTGGTAATCAGAATACGCAAGAGGTATTGATTGACGGACTGAAGAAGCTGGAGTACCGCGGGTATGACTCTGCGGGTATTGCCGTGTTTACAGATTCAGGACTGCAAGTAGCCAAGGCAAAAGGTCGTCTGGCAAACCTGGAAGCTAAACTGGATGGTACGCCGTTAGTAGGTCATGCAGGCATCGGACATACACGTTGGGCAACGCACGGTAAACCTTCTGATGAGAACTCCCATCCGCATTTGGATGAGAGCCAAAAGTTTTCTGTAGTTCACAACGGAATTATTGAGAACTATCTGGAACTGAAGGAACAGCTGATCAGCGAAGGTCATACCTTTATTTCCGAAACGGACACAGAAGTTATTTCCCATCTGGTTGCGCGTGAGTATGAAGGAGATATTGTTAAAGCAGTACAAAAAGCAATTACCTTTATGCGCGGTGCTTTTGCACTGGGAGTGCTGACCGAGCACGAGCCTAATAAGCTGGTAGCTGTTCGCCAAGCCAGCCCGCTGGTTATTGGTGTGGGAGAAGGCGAGAACTTTATCGGTTCCGACATTCCGGCTATTCTGAAATATACACGCAATGTATTTATTTTGAACGATGGCGAAATGGCTGTTCTGACTAGTGATGCTGTCGAATTAATGACAATCGAAGGCCAATTTATTTCTCGGGAAATGATTCATGTCGAATGGGATGCTGTAACAGCGGAAAAAGGCGGCTATGAGCATTTCATGTTGAAAGAAATTCACGAACAGCCTAAGGCTTACCGTGATACGATGTTGGGCCGTATCGATAAAGATACTAAAAAAGTTGTTCTTCCAGAGCTGAAGCTGACAGAAGAACAAATTAAAAATATCCGCAACATTCAAATTGTAGCATGTGGTACAGCTTACAATGCTGGTTTGATTGGCCGTACGGTTATTGAAAGTATGGCTCGTATTCCTGTTGAAAACGATGTAGCTTCCGAGTATCGCTACCGTTCTCCTATCGTAACACCAGAAACATTGGTGATCGTGGTGAGTCAATCCGGTGAAACTGCTGATACATTGGCAGCATTGCGTGAGGCACAAGCTAACGGCGCTCATGTACTGGCGATTACCAACGTAGTCGGCAGCTCCATCGCTCGTGATGCAGATGATGTGTTGGTTACACTGGCAGGACCGGAAATTGCCGTAGCTTCCACCAAAGCGTATTCTTCCCAGTTGATTGCGTTTTATCTGTTGGGTCTGTATCTGGCTCAAGTACGCGGCACACAAACGGATGAGCAAGTAGCTCATGTGCTGGCTGCTATGGAATCACTGCCAGAGCAAGTAGAAGAGATGTTGGGTAAAGCAGATGCGATCAAAGCCTATGCTGAGCAAATCGCTAGCAACAAGCACCTGTTCTTTATTGGTCGTGGTCAAGACTATGCTGTAGTACAGGAAGGTTCTCTGAAGCTCAAGGAAATATCCTACATTCATTCCGAGGCATATGCTGCTGGGGAGCTGAAGCATGGTACACTGGCATTGATCGAAGAGGGAATTCCAGTTATCGCTTTGGTAACTCAGGAATCCGTGTTGGAAAAAACTGTGAGCAACATTAAGGAAGTCAAAGCTCGTGGCGGTGACGTGCTTGCAATCACGTATGAAGAGCACGCTGTTGAGCTACTGAAATCCGTGGATCAAGTATTTGCAATTCCAAAAACACTTCCGATTCTGTCCGCTGCGATTTCAGTTATAGCTCTCCAATTGTTAGCCTACTATGCATCGCTTGCACTGGGTCATGATGTTGATAAACCACGTAACCTGGCGAAAAGTGTTACTGTAGAATAAGCTTTAACACAAAATGATCAGTTTGTTCAGTTACATTAAAGTTGGTACCTTTACGTTATAGTTGGTTCCTGAGTTTTAAAAACCGGTTGTCCTAATTTAGGATAACCGGTTTATTTTAGTTTCTGAACTAACCGGTATTAAGCTGCCTTGATGTCAAAGAAAATAAAGTATTTTCTTAGTACTTTGATTAAGTTAGGGTTCCTTTTTAAGCATTACATGCTATCCGCATACGTTCTTTAGTTAAATATTGTGAATCTAATTTAGGGAGGAGGACTTAGCCCAAGCGAAGGCGTGAAAGCCTCCTTTTATTGAACTAACGAGTAGGATAGCCACATATGGAGCAACCAGTGTTAACCACGTTGATTTAACCCCTGGGACTGGTAATGTGTCGTATTCGTTAGCCGCACTATCAAACGTCGGTACTGCAAAATGCAATTGGAGCAATTACTTTTACAGGAGCTTTAATACAGCCTTAAGACTAAAAGCGGTTAATTCTTTGAGATTGGTCGCTTTTGCCTTTTCAAATTATTGCGCAAAGCCAGTTCAGAAAAATATAATTTTCTTTCTTTTAATGACTTTTAGCTTATACACAAGAGAAATTTAGCATTACTAGCTATATAAAGAAGAGCATCAGAGAATGGACAGAAGAAATGTTCGGCAATATTCAGTGAACATGCTCTCGCTCTACACGCTATGTTCCAGAATAAGAGCTCAACCTATAGTGGTTCCTAGTGCGGCTAGCCGAAGACTCGAAGTTATTCAGTGACAGGGAAAGGGAAGCCTGTCACTACACCCGCAGAATCTGTTTCTTTGCCTCTTGGAAGAGGTTTGACTCCCGTTGCTCTACCTGCTCATCCTGCTCTCTGAGCGGGTTTTTGCTTTTTATTGAGTAGAGTATAGAAATGAGATTATTAAGTCTTAAAGGTTCATCATGATTTGTAAACATCATATGAAACGAGGAAAGATGAGGGGAATTAATTATATTTACTCACTCTCCTAAGATATACGATTTGATAGATTAGTTGTATAGCAAAGTCTTTATTGTTTACATTGAAAATAACACGTATTATGGTTCTTTCTGTAAACAAAATCGCTAATCTATCCGATACATACACAAGGATGTTTTATTGTTAAATATACCCTTGAAAATTATGATTTCACATATCATTTATATTAGATTTCGGTTTAAGATAAACAGCTACTTTAATACGCACAGCAGTATGTAAACGCAGCAACCAGAAAGGAGATAGAACGTGAATCGTGAGGAAATTCTCCAACATTTTGCAAATGAGGTCTATGAACCGCTTAAGCACCAAATGTTATTCGCGGTGGAAGCCTCTTTTCAAAACCATAAGTATACCTTGGCCAAGACATTTCGTAATTCACTGGAGCAACTACTCGGGAAAGTCAAGCAGATGCAGCGAGAAGGTACCAAGCAGGCGTTGGGATATATATCTTACTTCATGCTTCGTACCGAATTAGCAAACGGAAGGGCGACCTATTTAGTGGAGGCCATGGACAAGACGTGGTTTATGGATCGCCATCCTTGCCGAGATACTTATGATGCAGATTAGGCATTTCGCTATTTGGACGAGTGGGAGACTGAATTATGTAAGCACGCTAAGAAATATGGCGGAAGAATCGGATTGGATGATATTCAAAGGATGAAATTGCGCGTGGCAATACATATTCATCAATATATCATTGCTTTGGCGCGTTTTAGTATCACAGAAGCATGGTTGGATGAAATACAGTTGGAAGATGTGTTCGAACTGAGAGTCGGAGAGTATTTAGATCGAAGCGAAGTCGTTTATAAACGAGATGTGTGTGTCAAAGATTCGACGGTGATGAAAGAGTGGCTTGAGGAAAAGAAACCATATGATTACATACATGAAGTTTTTCGGGGAATTAACGGATCTCAAGGAGATTATGAGGGAATACGTCTGCAATATGCCGATTTGAGTGAAAGTTCTTTTAACAATAGTGTTTTTACAGGAGGAAATTTGATCGGCTCTTGTTGGAATAAAGCCTGTTTACAAGAAGCGGATTTTAGCGGTTGTTTGATTCAGGAAGCCCGTTTTGAACAAGCCAACTTAAGAGGGGCATCTTTCCGGGATGCAATAGCTGTACCTGGAATTTACCAGTCTGAACGATGGGAAAGACCCGGTTTTCAACCCGTAAGTTTTGCAGGAGCGGATCTTACAGGAGCCCAGTTTCAGGGAGCTTACTTGAAGGATGCAGATTTCACCGGGGCCATATTGCAGGGGGCTGACTTTATGGGTGCAGCGTTTGAGGGAGCCTGCTTCAAAGGAGCGGTGCTGGATGGAAGCCGGTTTAGTTTAGGTATGCATCCAGCCGTTCAGAGTCTAACTTAATTTGGATAACACAATGTGGGACAAACGGAATGGAAGGTGCGTGGCATAGTGGAATATTTCCTTTGTCAGCAGGATGATCGGATGTTGTATGCTGCTGTACCCGTGTGGGATGAAGAGGCAAATGCAGAGATGATGGACCTAAATGACTGGACGAATTGGCCCCCGTCTTATGCTGCACAGTTTAAGGTTAATGGTCACGATTATACAATTTACCCTGATATTCTAATGGGTTCCAGGATGATGGTATCTGATGCTGTGCATGAATTGTTACAGGTCTATGTGCCAAGCTTGTTCAGCCGCATGGCTTTGCTTCGGGATATAGAACGTTCGCAGCAAAAGTTGTATTGGATGATTCAACCCCCGTTAGTGGATTGTTTGGGTGAGGAAAGTCAATTTCATCCCGGAGGAACATTGATGAAGCTGGTGGTAGATCGAAAACGTACCGAGGGGAAATCCCTATTGCAAGTTCAAGGGTTGCGTGAAACCTGCACGTTGGTCAATCTGTCCTTGGCGGAAAGTCTGCTGCGGAGAGGGACAAGTGGCATCACCTTTCAGGAAGTCGCCATGCAGTAATAAAGATGGGAGTGGATGATGTATGGAACATCTGGATAAGAAAATTGTTTCGTTGCTACACACAGTAACAGCAGAAAATACCGAAAATGATCAATCTTTAATTCAGGATGAAGGAGTGAATCACGCTCACGGGAAGGAACCGTTTGGACAGCCCTTACAAACATTTATGCAACTCGGTGGGGAAAGATTTATTTTTGCGCAGCGACATTTGCTGGATGAACGCATCAGTATAACAATGCCAAAGAGCTTTCGGGATATGCCCATGCACGAGCAACGATTAAAATATCCCTCTCATCATCGTCCGGATTTTATTTTTACCAATGACACAGGCACGATTAACTTAACCTTCAAGCATACCGAAAGTCCATTACAAACCGAAGAGTTGGAGAACTTTACGGATGAGATGGCTCAGGTGGTAAAACAAACCCAGAAGTTGACTGAATGGTTTGGCCATGAAGTGCTGGAGAACGAAGAGTGTCAGATTGGATACTGTGAATTTATGACACCAGTATGGAATGCGCGTGTGTATAATTTATCCTTTTTTACGGTGCTGGAAGGACGTGCGCTCATGTGTACTTTTAACTGTACGGATGAAGAGATGGCGACCTGGCAGCCAATAGCCCGCAGTATGCTGCTAACGTTGAAAATCGAGTCTGAGCGAAAGGAAAATCAACCCTTATGACATTAACCCATATTACATATGATCGGCTGCAAATTACACCATTTGAAGTGGTTAGCATTCAGGAACTGCATATGACCAAGCGACTGAATGAGCACACCCGGCTCTCTTTTACCGCTATTTTGCCTGAAGAACTACAGGACAGTTATGTCCAGTTGATCGAAGCCGATTCACCGGTTTGTGTATCACAACTAGATGAGGCAGGCACTCCAACACCGCTATTTAACGGAACGGTGCTCCATATGGAAGTCAAAGTGGTCAGAGATGTGTATTACCTGGAGGTCGAGGCAATATCACACACGTATAAACTGGATATTCGTAAAAAGAACAGGTCCTTTCAAGATAAAAATATGAAGGTTGAGGAATTGCTGCGAGCTGTAGGTGCAGATTATCCCGGTTTTGATATCATTGATTCGGCTACAGGGGGAGCGACTTTAGGCCGTATAGCAGTCCAATATCGTGAAACCGATTGGGAGTTCCTCAAGCGGATCGCTTCGCGTTACCATACTTCACTCACGCCTGCGTCGGTATTTGATGTGCCGAAGTGCTATTTTGGAGTCGAGGAAACCCAGTCTGGACTGGACTTAACCAATTATCATTATACCGTCAGCAAGCGAGTTGGAGATTATCGTTATTTTAACGGCAATGATACAGCACATGTAAACGAGCATGATTTTATTGATTACCGGGTTGAGGCGGAGCAGGTATTGGAGCTCGGCAGCACCGTTACCTTTAAGGGTAAAAATCTGTATGTGTACAAGGTAGACACTCATATGCAAAAAGGAATGATGCAGCACGTGTATACCCTGACTTCCCACAAGGGATTGAGACACCAAGAGGTGTTTAACGAGCAGCTTATCGGTCTGTCTTTACCTGGTAAAGTCATTCAGGTAGAGCGAGATCGTATCAAACTACATTTACATATCGATGCTGCGCAGGACCCTGCAAAGGCCCACTGGTTTACCTATGTTTCTCCTTATACTGCAGAAGGACATAGCGGATGGTACGTAATGCCTGAGCTCGGGGATACCGTTCTGCTCTATTTCCCTACCCATCGAGAAGAAGAGGGCATGGCAAGTACATCTTTGCGCGAAAAGAATCGGAGTGCGGGGCAACACGCTCTTGCACATCCTGACATCAAATTGTTTCGTGCCGCGCACGGCAAGGAAATCAAATTAACCCCTGATGAAATTGTCATCACCAGTAAAGAGGGGACGATGTATATCCAGTTAAATGAGAAAAATGGAATTCACATTGTAAGCGATAAACAGATTCAATTTTCAGCAGGAGGGAATATCTCCCTTCATTCCGGCAGTAAAGTGAAAATCACGGCCGGGGATGAAATTCAAATGACGAGCAAAGGCAGTACCGTATCGTTGGGTGGAATAACCAATGTTCTGGGTAGCGAAGTGAAAACAAACTAAGAAAGGACATGGGGAAGGGGAAGAGAAGAATGGCAAAAAAATCTCATTCGGAAGAGGAAACTATTCAGGCTGGACGGGGAAGCAAGCAGGGCTACGTAGTTGCCGGGGCCATCTTGAGCTGCAGCTTTGGTACGCAGCCGACACGGCTCAAACGTCCGTTCAGTCACGGCGTATATGTGAAGGGAAAAGCCCAAATGAATGTTGGAGATTACTTGCCCGGCACCAATATCAGCAATTTTGGCCGTTGCTCCTGCCCAGCCAATCCAGCGGTCAAAAGCAGTGACATGGTCGATATTTATGGGGTCAAAAAAGCGAACTGTGTTCCGGTGATCACCGGACCCTGGATCGGGGGCAAAAGCGATGTGCTTGTGGAAGGAGAACCGGCCTTGCTGGACCAATGCTCGAATGCGTGCCTATACGGGGGAATGATTCGGATTACAGACGATGGCCAGACGCTGGAGTAAGGAGGTACAAGTTGGATCACATACAAACGATGTTAACGTATAAGGAACTGGAATGTACAGGTCCATATCCTCTTCAAACGATAAACGAACTGCGTATCGAACGAAAACTAAATGACCATGCCCGGTTAAAGATCAGTGGATGGATAGATGAGGAACAGAGAGATCATTACATAGAACAGGATCAGGATAACGAACCGGTCATTATCCGTACCAAAACAGAAAATGATCAGCCTGAACGCATTTTGTTCCATGGTTTACTCGTCCGTGCAGAAACACGAATGGTGCGTGGTATCTATTACGTGGAGCTTGAAGCGGTTTCCCATACGATTCAGTTGGACATCACACCTGTCACTCGTTCCTATCAGCATACCTTAATGCCTTACGAAAAGTTGATCAAGCAAATCATTCAGAAGTACAGCCAGGCCGATGTTATCGATAACGCAACAAACGGTGCTACTTTGCATGCATTTACTTTACAGTATCAGGAGACGGATTGGGCCTTTCTCAAACGGATCGCTTCCCGATTTGGAGCTGTGCTGATACCGGAAATTTCATTGAACGGACCCAAGTTTTGGTTGGGTATGCCGGAGGGACAATACGTTGAAATGAAGCATCCTGTTTACCGAACCCGGCGTAGTTTTGATCCCAACAGCAAAACGAATTTTAGCTATATGCTGCAGAGTGAAACGCTTGCCCGGCCCGGGGATCTGACGGATTGGAATGGTGAGCAATGGATGGTGGCGGAAGTCACTTCTGAATTACAAAAAGGAGTGCTGCTACACGAGTATGAACTGGTTCACGAACAGGGAGTTCAGCAAACAGAGATTTTGTGCCCTCACCTCACAGGAGCTTCACTCGAAGGACGTGTATTGGAAGCCAAATCAGGCCGAATCCGTGTTCATCTTACAGTGGATGAAAAGCAGGATCGGGAAACGGCATGGTGGTTTCCATATGCCAGCAGTTATACAGCCGAAGGGCACAGCGGTTGGTACGTCATGCCGGAACTGGGAGATAGGGTATCTGTCCGCTTCCCAACAGAGCAGGAGGCGGACGGATATGCGGCAAACTCCATACGAAAAGGGCGAAATTCGCCGAAGCTCGCTGACCCAGCTACCAAGTATTGGGGGACACCTCATGACAAGAACATCAAGCAAAGTGCCAGTGAATTGAAGGTGACGGCCAAGTCGGAACAGGTTCATATTCAATTGAATGCATCGGGGGTTCAGGTCGTCAGTGAGCATGAATTGTCATTGTCGGCAGGCAAGACACTTTCATTGCATGCAGATGGGAAACTAAATATTCAAGCTGCCGAGGCCATCTATTTCAAAGCAGGCAGCAGTAGTTTGGTACTGGACGGTGAAACGGATATCCGGTCCGCTAAAGTCCAACTGGAGGGCACGGTTAAAAAACCGGTTTTTGTAGCTGAACTGGCACCAGTCTGGGAGCCGCCATTAATGTCTGTAAAAGCCTATGCGGAGGCGCAGGCGGCGAAAAGTGCAGCAAGCAGCAGTACAGGAGGAAGCTCTAATTCAGGCGCTACATCGAAAGATGGGGGAGCCCTTAAGTCAACCGTAAACACTCCCAGCTCACCGAAGGCTAGTCTACTGGATGGCGTATTGGGACTAGCCCAGAAAGTATGTGATGTGGCTGCGTCTATTCCTGTCTTGGGGGCCATTCCGAAAGCAGCAAGTCAAAAAATAGCTTCGATTCGTTCCGAAGTGGCTTCCTCCGGACCGTCGTCCATAGTTAAATATGCGGCAGCCGGATTGTCCATGATTGCCAGTGTACCTTCCCATGGCTGGGGAGTGGTGTTGGGGAAGACTGCCAAGGTTGCTGCCCAAACTTTACATGTGCACGCGGAGGAACAGAGGGCGTGTGAACAACATGCCATGATGGATTTTCTAGGCAAGGTGTGGACGAGTGCCAGAGGATATGGAGGAGTACAATCCATACATGACTTCATCAACTATGTAAAGGGAGTCAATCAAGCTTCCGTACAGGCCTATAGCGAAATTCCTTCTGATATACGGGAACGCTGGTATCAAAGAAATGTGGATCAACAGTTTGAAAAGGCGCTGGATGCTTATTATAATAATCAGGATCTCTCTACAGATATAATCGCATTAATGGAACATCAGCGGCAGACAGACAACCATTTTCGATATAGTGACAGAGCTTTGATGAGTTCCAAGTATCGGGATGATATGAAAGGGTATACGACGGAACAGAAGAAATATTTGATTGATTTTCTGAATTCAATTGACGAATATAGAAAAGAGTATGGGCCGTTTAGGGAAAGTCCTTTTATGAAAGACCTGGATGAGACTGAGCGGATTGTGTTCAATGAAATCAAAAACTCTGCTCATGAAAATGTAGAGGCGATATGGGAGCGAATACGTAACTTTCCTAATCTAGATATTCGTCAAATGGTGATTGATAACTACGAAGGAAAACAAGACGTAGCAGATAAAATTGTTAAAGTCATAACGGAGCCAGATGCTGTTTATGAAAAAGCAAAAAACAGCTCCAAACAAGAAACTGCCCATCTGTTAGTAGAAGCAGCATTTGCGTTTGTAGTTGGAAGGAAAGGAAAGGAAGGAAAGAAACATTCCAAAGATGACGGTGCTTCACCAGGAGGATCGCATAAGAAGGATGATCATCCCTCTGAGGGGACGCCAAAAGTTCCTCATTCTACAGGGAAGTTTATTGGAAATATTAACGAGTTGAAGCCAGCAGAAAGAAAAGTTGCAAATGATTTAATTGCAGAGGGCAAGACAGTTGAGCGGATTCCAGAATCAACAAAGCACGGGGAAAAAACACCAGATTTTAAAGTGGATGGAGTTCTAACAGAGCTTAAATCTCTTCAAAATCCAAATGTTAATACTGGGGTTGGACGGATTAAAGACGGATTTAAACAACATGCTGAAAAAGTTATTATTGATGGTAGAGAGGCGGGACTTACGAAAGAACAAGCACAGCAGATTCTTGACCGTGCTAAGGGGACTTATGCTGATAAGCAAATTCCGGGGAAAGTAGAAATATGGACAAAAGATGGGAAGGTAACTAATTAGGAGGAATTTAAAATATGGCTAGATTGCAATGTAAGTGTGGGGAGTACTTGTCCACTGTAGAAGCTCCGAACGATGTTCAATTGCATGTTTATACTGATAGAGAGTGGGACGATATTATAAACATGGGGGACTCTATAGATCCGCTTTCAATACCTGATCCTAAGAAAGAAGTATGGAGATGTAATAATTGCGAAAGAATTTACGTTTTTAACGAGGATAATACAGTTAACAAGGTCTATGTGGTAGAAAAACAATAACGGAGTATACAATCACAAAAAATTAGATCGTACAATACAACCAACAAACCAAACACTAAACAGTTCACAAATACTTGATGAATTTTCAAAAGTTCATTCCTACTTGAATCATGAGGGGGGAATGAGCTTTTTTGGCATGCCCAAAATCAAGGAGGACGAAACGAATGGCAAAACGTAAATAGGTAATCAGCAGAACAGTTGAAGGAGCAGACAATCAGACAGGAGCTAGAAAAGGAAATGCGGTCTATTATTCAGACACAAGCAGCATACGAAAAGCTTATGGATAGAATTCGTAGTTACTGCTAGCAAGCAAGGGGAATTGCGGGAACAGGAGACAGAGTTGCTGCAATCAGGGTATACAGATTTCTAGGTTAGAGAAGAGATTCAGAAGTTGTAATTCGTGCAGAACATTTGGATGCGGTAGCATAATCAGAAGGATGGACCGCAGCGCCAACAGCAAGAGATATTGGCTGAAAAAGTGGCTTAGCATACAGAATTGGAGGGCTAGAAGGTATGAACAATGGTTTACCGGAAAATATCAAGGTGGGATGCGTGATCTGTTGTAACAGTATAGGGGGACAGGCAAGCCATTGAACTAATTACAGAGAAGGGAGCCTATGCGATGCAGGCCAGCAAGGATAGCAACAATGACGTTATTGAAACGATTCAGCAATTGAAGGGAATGGAGTAGATTTCATTGAAGAATTGAGGTCAACGGTTCAGGGGGCATACTGAAACAAAGGATTGTCAAAAGCAAATCAAATATCTTTTTTGAGGGCTAAATTTTAATAGTTGATAGGAGTCATGTACCCCAGTGTTCCATGGATTCGATGTTTGTTGTACCAGTTTACGTAATCGTAAAGCTCCAGTTCCAGATGACGAAGGCTCTGGAAGTTCATCTGGTTGACGAACTCCGTTATCATGCCTTTAAGGGTAGCTTCAGCCACGGTATTGTCATAAGGACAGCCTTTCATACTGAGTGATCGGCCAATGTTAAAGGTGTTCAATATCTCATCCATCCTCTGATTTTTGAACTTACTTCCTCGGTCTGTGTGAAACCACTGAATCTGACGCAGATCGCCTTTCATCGTCGCAAAGGCGCGGGAAACCAGTGCAGCGTCCTTCTGGCGACCTGCACTATGGCCTATGATCTCACAATTAAACCAATTGACAAGTACGCAAATATAGTGCTACTGATTCCGGACTTTCACATAGATTAGATCAGAAAAGAACATACTCACATTTAACCGAAATAGATCTAAAGGGAGCACAGAGAGATTTAGATGGAAACCCTGTTCCAAAACCAGGCGGAGCTTAGTATGATCATGCTCAAGAAGTTTCTGACGCATATCGTGGTTTAGTTGATATGAAAAAAAGTTGGGAAGGGGTTCTTAGAAATCCTAATTTGGACACTGAACTCCGACAACTTTATACTTCTAAGTTAAATGAAGTAGACGTTTCGATGAAAAAAATTGAAGATATGTTTGCCCCTCATGGCGGAGTGTATCCACCTAAATAATGATTGGAGTAATGTATAGTGATTAATAGAAGAAAAGCATTAAAACAGTATTTAACAAATGAAGAATATGAAAATATTGTAAAAAACGCAACGCAATTTTCAGATATGTCACTACCTGTATGGCACTTACAGATTACAGGGAAATGTCTTTTTGAGCTATCAAACTTTGATTTGATTCGTTGTATTAGACAAGACATTTTTACCAATCTAGCAATATTTGAAATTATTGAAAGGATTGATGAACAGAATACACCTTTCTATGCTGATATTGATTCAATGGAATTGATGGAGAAATTATCATCTGTTAGTTCTGAAATGCTTTCAGTGTATAAGGTTAAATTAGATAAAATCATTGAAAATATTGAACAGAAGCACTTAATAGATTTAGCAGATATCTGGATGTTTGATGAACAGAAAGAAACATACAAAGACTATATCAATAAAATAAAGAATAAAATCCAATGATTTAATTTAATGAGGTGCTTTTAAATATGAATATCTGTCAAACGAGGTATGGTCAAGCCCCCATTTAGTGGATAGTAGGAACTGTAAGATATTTTGTGTAAACATTTCACAGTGTGAACATGAACCTCTGAATTCTGTTTTGTAGTGTGACCTTGAAAGGCTGTAGTCTTTCAAGGTTTTTCTTTGTTCACCTTGTCAAAGAAGAAGTAAATCATCAGGAAGTAATTCTGCCCTATCCTCAACGCTTGAATAAGCAATGCTACCACGTAAAAGAGTGACGATTGGGATGCGTTCTGCATCCCAAAGTATTGTTTGCTAGACTGATAAATTGACGGTAAAGCCGTTCTTGCTTTCTGGTGATTCAGTATACTGAATTATAAATTGCAAAAAGGGTATGATGCTCACAAGACCACTAAAAGAAAGAGAATTAAAATTGAAAGTTTCTATCTGATTCAAAATCGTCAAGCTTGCTAAGATGAATATGGAGACCATGGTGTAATGCGAATTATTTATAAGCAAACTCCTAAAGGGATTGAGTGGCATGTAGTACAATGGCACTAGGTTTTCTATGGTAGAATTACTTTTATTGCCATTAATCTGATATAAAGTCGTGTAAAAAGTTAAATTAAGTAACACTAACAATAGAAAGGGAGAAAGTCTAGTGGACGAGAAAGTTAAATATATTAATGAGCTATTCAAATATCTAACACAAAATAATGATACAAAAGAATATCAAACGTTTTTTGCTCTACTAGAAAAAGTAAAATATAATCCTAGCTTGCTAGAGTATTACGGAGAAGAATTTGTTGAACATTTGATGGACCTTCTCCCGCGTATAGAAGATAAGTATGATCAAGCTTCACTAATAGAAACGATCATTGAATGTTTAGACATTTACACATTTAGTGAAAACTACCTCAAGGAAATCTTTGATAAATATATGTTATGTATAGCTGAAAAAGCTGTTAATGTGAAAGGAATGTCAGCTTGTTTAATAGGGTTTATACAAGCGGGAATTAGTGGGAAAGAAATAATTAAGAAGTTGGAGGAGAATTTAGAGAAAGAACACTTAATAGGCGTACTCTCAAGAATGTACATCAATTATCTTGTTAATTCTGTAGAAACCAATTCTTACTTGATGAAGGAAGTACAAGAGGCCTACTATTTAAGCCAGCGTTCTGGAATTGTTGCTCAATTTTTATTATTAGTGCATCCACATGTTCGGAAATATGCGGGATTAAGTCAAATCACTTTCCTATATGATTCATACAGAGGTGTGTATGAAGATTGCTGGCCAAGAGGGTTACTTCCTAATATGAAAGACACGCTTATTAAGTCAAAGGTGTTGTCATCAAAGGAAGTAAGTGTTTTAGAAGAGTTGGATAGGTTAATCAATATGCAAGAAAAAGAATTAGATTCGATGGAAGTCAGAAAATTGTATGAAGATTTTTTCGAAGGTAAAGATCCACTTGAGGTAATCTTTACTTTGCCAGTGTAGAAAATTACGTAAAGAGTTCTACCTAACCACTTGATGATATGTTCCTTGGATTAAGCGGGCGTTAGATAACGAAGCCAAGCAAATTCGATTATTCTTACCCCTGCTAAGATTGAATTGATATATTATTCCGATGTGACATATTCAAGATTAAATAATCGCCCTATGCTTCTGTGTGTGATTCCTACCTATAGAGTGTCTACCATATAAGGGGAAGTATCTCGAAAGGAGAAATCGTTTATATCATCCTGTAAAAGACTGCATTCAAATGTTTGGGCTAACACATCGGGCGTTTGTCGTTCTGTACGATATCTCTTGAGAGGTTTCGTAGTTGCTTGTATTGCTACACTCATTCCATCCCCCGCTTTGGCTACGATGAACAGGAAGCATATATCTTATGATGGAAGTGGAGAGCAGCAAGAACCTACCGCCGCAGCGGTAGGCAGGGCGAATCAATGAAGCATCTCCTTTAGATACGACATAGTCCTTATACGGCGGGAGAATGTGCTTGAACATGGTTCTGACAATATGGACGAGCTTGTTAATCTTCGTCAAGCATATCAAAAACCAGTCGGCAATCTTCTACAACAAATTTATGAAGAAGATTTAATAAGGCCAATACACGATATCAAAATAATCAAAAAAACTTGTTTTGTATGCAGAAACGACACTCTTTTTCTTTATCCTGATATAAAATATTCTTCTCCTCACAACTTAATAAGGGAGAGCATTACTTTAAATTGGGTAAGACGGTTTGTGGGTTTAAACTTTATATGATGTAAGCGAACCAGCGGATTATGGAATAAACTAAGAGGAAGACCGCGTTTGGGAGTCGGTTTCCAACTTTCTTTTCATGGTAAATTTTAGTGATTCCAGACTTTTTATTTCTCGTGTTTATCACGTGCCGCGGCAAACCCAATAAAACCAACAAAATTGGTTCCGTACTTTTTTATCACCCGACATTAATGATCAAACACAATAAAGTTGAGTTCTAAAAATTCAAGCTTATTTATTGTTGTATCGATGTACTAAAGTTATGAAGTTTATAAAAAATAGTAAAATATCATATTAAAATTAATTAAGTTATTATTTGTAAAAAAACCGATGAGTAAGTTTCATCGGGTTTTTATTTAAGTTAGGAATAGTCTTGTATAATAATTGAAAATGGGTAAGCGAAACGAATATATACTTGAATGAGGACGGGAGAGAGAAAGTTGGACGGAGCTATATTGGAACTTACTAAAACAGATGTACGTGAAGCGATGAGAAAAGAACTACAAATGAACCAACTGTTTGTCGAAAATAGCGTCGTTTACCGTAATTCACCGCGACTGTTTAAAATTCAAGTGTTTACGGCTATGGCACGTAACGAAGTTCTTCGCCATTTTCTCAATCTGGAAACCTCCATGCAGACTCCGAACAGTTTAAAACCTGACCTCCCAATGAGTGAAGCATATCATCATTTGATGAACAAAATAGGTGCTACCAGCTATGCTCATCATGTGAAAGTAAAAGCGGAGCATCAATTGTTTCTGGATTACACGCATGCTGATTATAAAAGTAAGAGACATTTCCTCGATGAAGTATTACCGGAGCAACCGAAATTATCAAAGATAGGGGGAGCATTTTTAAATGGGTTAGGTGTCGTCTTTAGCATAATTTACGATTATCGGGGGATTCTACTTCTAGTGGGATTTGGACTATTGATATTTTTTAATCATTCACCATCCTATACACCTTCACATTCTGGATTTTCAAAGGGGGGCATTCTTCATTAGGAAATGGGCCTACTTTTGAGGTGAATGAAAGTACAGATATAGGTAACCCAGATGAAAAGCCAGTTTCAGATACGCCACAAGAAGTCGATGATTCGAGTCAAACCGGCTTTGGAAATGAAGGAGACAGCGGGCATGATTCTCCAAGTTCTGTTAACGAATCTCAAAAGATCAATAATGATGGTAGTAATAAGATTGCATCTTCAGATGTGGTAAGCAATGAGACGGAGTTGACAGCTTCTTCCGAGATAAGCATGGTTATAGTAGAAAATACTAATTTTTTCACTCTAGGTTCTCCAAAGGAAAAGGTGATCGATGTTATGGGAACTTCGACGTCGATCAACCATAATTTGAAAGTATCTATTGGGCCAAAAAAGAAGGGGGCCGCCCCCTTTACGATAGGATCTTCTGTCCAGGATGTAATTGATGCCATGGGTACCCCGACGTCTATCATTGGTGACTCATGGGGCTACGATTATTCGGCAGTACAGCTTAATTCAAGTAGTGAAGAGGTTATTGGTTGGTCAAACATTAGTGATAACTTAAATGTATTTATGGGTCCACGAATAAAAACTGCGGCTCCTTTTACGAAAGGGTCCTCCAAACAGCAAGTGATTCATGCCATGGGTACCCCTACATCCGTGATTGGGGATTCGTGGGGATATGGTTTTTCGACGGTTCAATTCGATTTAAATGGTAAAGTTACGAGTTGGTCAAATATGGATAAGAATCTAAAAGTCACGATGAACTCAAAGTGAGGGGCCTTTCCTTTACTTGTTTGCTACATTTCACGCATATGGTTGTTAAAGTAAAGATAGCAAGACCTTTTGGACAGGTCCTGCTATCCATATGGTTTAGATCAATTTTTCCATAATCATAACGTCTATATACTGACCGTCCATAACCCCTTGTTTTTCAAAAATGCCGACTTCACGGTAACCAATCTTCCGATAAAGCCTCTGACCGTTTTCATTGAAGGGAAAGGTGAATAGGACGATCTTATAAAAATTGTTTTTCTTGGCCTCTTTCTCTAATTCCGCATGAAGCGTACTACCAACGCCTCTACTTCGGAAGGTTCGGTCTACGTAAATCGATAGGTCTGCTACACCATCATAAGCACAACGATGAGAATAACGATTCAAGGAAGCCCAGCCAACCACAATTCCGTCTGCTTCTGCGACCAAAACGGTGTAGCGATTTTGATGTTCCCTAAACCAGTCAACTATATAGTCGAAGTCTTTTGCTTCCGTCTCTAGTGTAGCTATCCGATCTTCAATCCCCTGATTGTAAATGTCTAGAATACGATCCAGATCTTCTGAGGTTGCTGTTCGAACGTTCAATATTGGCATGCTGATCCCCCACCCATAAGCACATTAGGCTTTCTTGGCCTTTATGATCGCAGAAACAATGTAATTATCCACGTTTGCACCAGGTACCCAATCTTTGATGAATGATTTAGACTCATCTTTAGGCTCGATGCTAATACTCGTAAATCCACTCTGCAGAAGCATGGACTTCACTTCTTCCAATGAAGAGGCGCCGGAAATACAGCCGGAATACAACTCGCTCAGGTCATTTTTTATTTCAGAAGGAAGCTCAGCAGTAGTAATAATATCGGAAATTGCTAGTCTGCTGCCCGATTTCAGAACACGAAAAGCTTCGTTGAAGACCTGCTGTTTATCCGGTGAAAGGTTGATCACACAATTTGAGATAATCACATCTACTGTGCCATCTGCTACTGGCAGATGTTCGATTTCTCCTAAACGAAAATCAGTGTTTGTGAAATTCCCTTTAACTGCGTTACTGCGGGCCCGGCTGACCATATCTGGGGTCATATCGACTCCGATGACTTTACCGTTCCCTCCTACTTGTCGTGAGGCCAAAAAGCAGTCAAATCCGCCGCCGCTGCCCAAATCCAAGACGATTTCACCGACTTTTAATTCAGCAATAGCTTGCGGGTTACCACAGCCAAGCCCGAGATTTGCTCCTTGGGGAACAGCTGTTAACTCCTCTGTGGAATAACCTATTTGTGATGAGAGGGCATCCGCATCGGACGGGGCCCCACAGCAGCTACCTGCTGCGGGGCGATTGACTTCCTTAACGGCAATTTGTTGGTAATGCTTCCGTACATTTTGGCGGATTTCATCATCCGTAGGTTTATTCATCGCAAAACACTCCTTTAAATTAGATAGATGGAACAGAATTTTAACGGCTATTATGCTTTAGTTAGCAGCAAGGCGCGCAGCAGATGGAGGTTTGCACTGGCTTAGGAAGAAAAAAGTCAAAAGACAACCGGCTTTTTTTAGAATTTGCATTTGACCATTTCCAAACAGATTGAGATCGGTGCTGCTTTTCCAGTTCATGAGCTTTCATCAGGTATTCTGCAACATAGATATTTTCATTCATTTTTAATACCTCCAACGATATGAACTCGATAATTGTAATTTGCAACTATAAGGAGTGAGTATTATCCTTTCACCGGAAAACAGCATTTGCTGGATCGAGCCATAGCATCATTAAAGAGTTTTACGGACCGAATCACCGTTTCTCGTTCAAAGTCGGTCAAATACGAAAAAACTTCGTTTAAGTAGTCATTCATCTGTGTGTCAATGGTGGTCGCTACATATTTACCTTCCACGGTGAGGGATAAGGTATAGACTCTTCGATCACTAGGCTCCGGCGTTTTCTCAACCAGATTCATCTTGGTTAAGCTCTGAACCTGTCTACTAAAGGTGGTGATATCGGTTCCAAGGGTTTCAGCAATTTGCTGCATGGAAGGTTTATGCTGGCGATCAATCTCATAAAGAATATGGCTTTGAACCGGAGAAATGTCGTGCCCACCCACCGTACAACAGTTTTTGTTCAGTAAGCCTAAACGACGGGTCATGTTTTGAAATAACTCTCGTGTATTTTCCATGTATGTTTCACCTCATGCCTTAGTTATATATTATTAATTTGCAAATTGCAAGTAATATTCTTTATTGATTTCAAAATGAATTTGAATTAGCATATAAGCATACAGTTATATGAATGGAAGGAGGCAACTCATTGGAGCAACTTGGTTATGTAGCCGATCATTTAAAGCTATTGGGGGATAAAACCCGGCTGGCGATGATTTCTCTATTGAGAGAGAGAGAATGGTGTGTCTGCGAATTTGTAGATATCTTTGATATGTCGCAACCAGCCATTAGCCAACATTTGAGAAAATTAAAGTCGCAAGGGATGGTTAAAGAAGAAAGACGAAGTCAGTGGGTATACTATTCCTTGAATGTAGACGACAAACCACATATTCAAGCTGTTCTTGATTGTATGCCGGATTCAAAACGGATTTTAAAATGGCTGAATAAAGAAGGACCTATAGCAACTTGTGGGCCGGATTCCTCAGGCTGCTCTTCCTAAAGGTTGTTCAGTTTATGTCCTTGCAGGGGATAAATGTTGTCTTCAATATAAGTATATGATTATAAGGTTATAGATTACAAAGAGGAGGAATCAGCTAAACGTGAAGATGAGGACTATGGATATCACGGGTAATGGAGGTTTTGAACATTGGTTTGGTTAGCTTGCATTATATTTCTAGCCACTTTAGTGTTGGTGATCTGGCAGCCTAAAAATTTGTCTATTGGCTGGTCCGCCTGCGGAGGAGCTGTACTTGCTCTACTGGTAGGTGTCGTCGATTTGCATGATGTTTGGGAAGTGACTCAGATTGTCTGGAATGCAACCCTGGCTTTTGTGGCCATCATTCTGATTTCGTTGGTGCTTGATAAAATCGGATTTTTCGAATGGGCGGCGCTTCACATGGCCAGAGCTGCACAGGGAAGCGGAACTCGGATGTTCGTGTACGTGACCATTCTTGGAGCTGTTGTCGCTGCTTTTTTTGCAAATGACGGTGCGGCCTTAATTCTGACACCCATTGTTCTAGCGATGGTTCGAGCACTTAAATTGGATGAGAAAATGGTTTTTCCGTTCATCATAGCGAGTGGCTTTATTGCAGATACGACGTCGCTTCCGCTTGTAGTCAGCAACCTGGTGAACATTGTATCGGCCGATTTTTTTGGCATCACGTTTATGGAATATGCGGGTCGTATGGTCGTACCTAATTTATTTTCCTTATTGGCTAGTATTGTAGTTCTGTATCTCTTTTTCCGCAAAAGGATTCCAAAAACGTTTGATGACACACAATTAATGGCACCTACAGAAGCGATTAAAGATCCAAAAATGTTTCGTATGTCCTGGATTGTTCTTGTGGTGCTGTTAGTTGGCTACTTTGCATGCGAATTTTTTAGTATTCCTGTCTCAGTCGTAGCCGGTATCATAGCCATCTTTTTCTTACTGCTGGCGAGAACAAGTCCTGCGGTACCATTGAAAGAAGTCATCAAGGGTGCTCCATGGGCTATCGTATTTTTCTCTATCGGCATGTATGTAGTGGTGTATGGTCTGCGTAATGCCGGTTTGACGGATCTGCTGGCTCATGTGATTCAAGCGGCTGCCGATCAAGGTATGTTTGTAGGCACCATGGGCATGGGTTTTATCGCGGCGGTTATCTCATCGTTGATGAATAACATGCCTACGGTCATGATTGATGCGCTTGCCATTAATGCCACCCATACGACTGGAATGGTGAAAGAAGCGCTGATTTACGCTAATGTCATTGGATCGGATTTGGGTCCGAAAATAACCCCGATTGGTTCATTGGCGACATTGCTATGGCTACATGTGCTTAGCTCTAAAGGTGTGAAAATATCTTGGGGAACTTATTTTAAAACAGGCATTGTTTTAACGATCCCTACTCTTTTTATTACGCTATTAGGCTTGTATCTGTGGTTAGTCATTTCATAATTGAATATTAAAGGAGACGTTTCCCATGGAGAAAAAGACAATTTACTTTTTGTGTACTGGTAATTCTTGCCGGAGTCAAATGGCAGAAGGATGGGCTAAGAAATATCTAGGAGACAATTGGAACGTATATAGTGCAGGCATTGAGGCGCACGGCCTTAATCCTAAAGCAGTGCAAGCGATGAGTGAAGTAGGTATCGATATCTCTGGTCAAACTTCTGATATTATTGATCCTCTCTTGCTGAACAGCGCCGATCTGGTGGTGACGTTGTGCGGGGACGCGGCTGATAAATGTCCTATCACTCCTCCACAAGTTCGCCGTGAGCATTGGGGATTTGATGATCCGGCCAAAGCTGAAGGATTGGAAGAAGAGAAATGGGGCGTCTTTCAGCGGGTTCGTGACCAGGTAGGAGAACGCATTAAACAATTTGCAGAAACCGGAGAATAGCAGTTCCTGCTATGAATTCGATAGAGGGAGAATGATTCAGGTGAATTATCACGCGCTTGTTGAGAACAAAGTATATATTGGTGGAGAGAGTGCATTGCTTCAAGTTCTTCGGGAGCAAGAGATCACAGATGTTTTTGATCTGCGAGATAACGGTACTGAGGCAGAAGGATTTCCGGCAAAGGTAACGCGTCGCCATTATCCGATTGTGGAACATGAGACTGGACAGGAGGATTCTGTGCAAGCTGCTATTCAGGCGGTTAAAGAAGCGGTGAACAGTGGGAAGACCGTGTATTTTCATTGCGCCGGCGGACGGAATCGTACAGGAACCGTAGCAACGGGAGTGTTACTTGAGTTGGGTTTAGCTACCACAGTGGAAGAGGCGGAAGCCTTGGCCAAAGAAAAACGTCCAGATATCAATATAAAGCAAGAAATGCGTGATGTGTTGAAGGGATTTTATCCTTCCAAATAATTAAATCGATATAACATGGGACTACTTCCTTCGGGAGATAGTCTTTATTTTTTTCAAATAATAAGATTTTTATTAGTAGAAAGGAGAGCATCCAATATGATTTGATAACTCACTTTATTGTATATGTTCAGAATTGTAATCGATGATTTTGTTGTCTCGGAACTCAACTTTATTGTATTTTTTCTACTTAAAAAACTAACGAAAAACGTTGGTTAATCTGCACTGTTCAGAACTCAACTTTATTGTCTGTACACATTAATGTTGTGTACAGACAATAAAGTTGTATACTAATTATTAATGACGGATAACAAGAATATATCTTCTTGATAAGTATTTAATAAAAAGCCCGATGAGCACGTATCATCAGGTTTTTATTAAATTCAGAGGGTGACTGCTTAGGTTTCAATCAGAGCGAATATAAATTGCATAACAAGTCAAAAGTTTTTGAATCCTTTCCTGTTAGCGAAATCCGAGCAAATGCGTTAAACCAAAGACTTGTTGGTGTAACCGGCTGTATCCGTATAATGCACCTCGATGGCCAAGTCCGTTTCATGGTGGAGCAAATCGTCGATGACGTGTACGGCATCCCGAGTGTTCGTATTGATGACTTTCGTGTAGAAAATGGAAAATTGGTCGCTCACGAACCGATAAATCGTAGCTCCTTTTCCCGTCCCGTAATGGGACTTCGCATCTACGTGAAGCGTCGAAACTATTAGGAGATTCAACTGATGAAAACTCAATATCTTATACATACAAAAAGAGCAGCAAAACAGGCTGCTCTTTTTGTATGTATAAGAATGTAACTGATAGAATTACCGTCTAGATTGGAGTAGAGGATATGACTGTCCCATTTCCTGTAGATTAATTAATTATACATATTTTACCTCTTAGAGGATGCTCTACTAGAAGATAAGAATATAATCTTTTCGTCAAAATATTTATTAAAATAGTTGTTCGTTTTTAAATGAATATCAGGCTGATACCATTTAGAAAACCCATTTCGCTGAAACAACAAAGGCATACCCAATTGCACGGATCGCTTCCCCTTTAAACCATCTCCAATGTTCAGCGAATCAATATATATTCGATCAACAATCCTCTGTAATCTTTTGGGGAAATCTGGCGTGAAGGGCAAAAGAGGAGAAATGGCTGCCTGTGTATTAATTCCTGCTGCATGGACATTTCTAAGAGCCTTTAAGCGCTGGTTGATCCCTGGAGCTAAAGGTGCAAAAAGTCGCTTTACATCTTCTCGGTCTGTTTCAATAGTCATAGAAACTAATAATTCACAACGTTGCTGCAATTCTGATAGTATATCGAGGTCTCTGACCACCAGAGGACTTCTTATTTGGATTTGAAGGAAATCTGGTGGAGATTCAATCATCTCCGTTAATATCTTTCTTGTGATCTCAACCTTACGCTCGATGGGTTGGTATGGATCTGTAGCAGTAGACATGAATATATTGATAGGTTTATTTCTTCGGCGGAGACTATTAATTTCTTTACTATAGTTTTCAACAGCATTTATTTTAATATCATTCCATTCTTTCCAAGGAATATCTTTATATTTTTGAATGGGCATTTCTCTAACATAGCAATAACTACATCCAAAAGCATAACCACTGTAAGGATTCAAAGAGTGAGTAAATCCAACAGTAGATGCTCCTTTGGTTTCGCTCAAAATTTTTTTGCCACCGTACTATCAATCTACATGTTAGATACCCCTTCATTTTAAATATTTACGTAAATGAAATTCCGAATGAACAGAAACTCCCTCTACCAGTTCAACTGATAAAGGGAGTTTTAATTAATTATAGTAAAATTAGAACTCATCAAGAACTGATATAATCCCAGGATGGCGGACAAAAGACCAATGGGAATGTACTGTACGCTATTCGCCATTAATTAAGCGAAAAACTTCAGTAGTATTCCAACATTTTTGAAGTTTTTCTAGTCCATCTTCTCCTGCTACGTAATTGTATAAATTATAACTCAACACAGCCAAATCATCAGCTTCACTGACAGCGACATCTGAATTGAGTTATTCACTCCGAATAATATTAGGATTTATATAGCGTGACATTTTGACACTACCGTATGTGACAGAAAAACACCTAGAATCACAGAGGTAGTTTAACAATAAATGAGGAGGGGATTTTCTTGTGTATGATAAAAATTTAACGAGGCGTGAAAGGGGAAACAGGTATGACCTATTTATGAAAAACAAACCAGTAACAAGAGTGTTTTAAGGAAAATAAGTAATTTCTAGGGTTAACATACATTTGGAAAAAAAGGAATTACCGTTTGTTAGGACACAATAGCGTTTGTGAAAATAATAATGAGTAAAGATAATTGCAAATCCACTCTTGCCCTAAAACAGCAGATAATTACCGATACAATATGAATAGAGGAGAAGAATATCTTTATGAAAAAGCATTGTCAAATTACATCTACAGGTTTAGTTCTTTTAATGATTGGAAGTTCTCTGTTATACACAACACCAACCTCAATTGTAAAAGCAGAGCCCACTCAAAATGTATCTAGTTTGTTACAAACAAGTACCCAACGAGATTGTACTTCTGCTAAGCAAGCAATGTGGGATACACTACAACTTGGATACCCTGGGATACTTGCTGAAATTTATAAGAGTGGAAAAACATGGAGTTATGCTGCTGGGATAGCGGATCTGAGAACAAAGAAATCGATGAAAACAGATTTTCGTTTTCGCATTGGCAGTGTGACGAAGACATTCATTGCAACAGTTCTACTTCAATTATCTGAAGAGAACCGCTTGAATCTAGACGACCCCATTGAAAAATGGTTGCCTGGTGTCATTCAAGGAAACGGATATGATGGTAACCAAATTACTATCCGGCAGATATTGAATCATACAAGTGGTATCGCTGACTATGTAAATTCAAAAGACTTTGATATTACGGAGACAAAAAAATCGTATACGGCTGAAGAATTCGTAAAGATGGGGATTTCTCTTCCCCCAGACTTTGCCCCAGGAAAGGGTTGGTCTTATTCAAACACAGGATACGTACTACTGGGAATCCTTATTGAAAAAGTAACTGGAAATAGCTATGCAGAAGAGGTTGAAAATCGGATTATTGAACCGCTTGATTTGTCAAATACATTCCTACCTGGCAATTCAAGCGTGATTCCAGGCATCAAGCATGCCCGTGGCTATTTCCAACTAGACGGAGCAAGTGAGCTAAAAGACGTTACTTATATTAACCCAGGAAGTTCGGATGGAGATATAATTTCTACTGCTGACGATTTAAACAAATTCTTCTCTTACTTACTCAGTGGTAAATTACTGAAGGAACAGCAACTAAAACAAATGCTTACTACTGTTCCTACAGGAAGAGAAGGAACCGGATATGGTCTTGGAATCTATGAAACTAAGCTTCCAAACGGTGTCTCGATATGGGGACACAAAGGTAGCGTTCTAGGGTTTACCACTTTTGCTGGTGGCACACTTGGAGGCAAGCATACATTGGCCGTCAATTTGAACAGCCTTAAAGCTGATAGTCCTGATCCATTTAAAAATATTTTACTTGCTGAATTTAGCAAGTAGGCAAAAAGGAAAACCGGATAAATTTTGTCATAGTTTTTATAGTTAAAAATATGCCTTTCTGGTTCAAAAAACAACTTACTCTAAAAAAATTTGAATAAAGCAAGTTCTTAAGTTGATAGGCATGAGGTCCCGCCACGTCGCCATCAAACTAGGGGCTTGAAGTATCCCCTGGTCCTTAGAGCATGTCAAAAAACTAACAATAAGTATTTTAGGAGGGTTTTATGAAAAAGAAAATGATTATTGCACTTGGTGTTTCTGCAATAATACTGACTAATTTTGTAGGAAGTACTTATGCAGACTCGAAAACAGGAGTTTCTGTTACAGCTCCCTACAATACAAATCAAATAGCGGAATGGTTAGAAATGCATGCAAAGCCTTTAAAAACAACTAATCCAACTGCATCTTTTAATGATTTAAAACCACTTAAGAATATGGTAGGTTCAGCTTCAATTGTAGGTTTAGGTGAAGCTACGCATGGGGCTCATGAAATTTTTACAATGAAACAACGCATTGTTAATTATTTAGTATCTGAAAAGGGATTCACCAACTTAGTTTTAGAAGAGGGATGGGACAGAGCTTTGGAGCTTGATCGATATGTTCTTACTGGTAAGGGAAACCCAAGCCAACATCTATCACCAGTATTTAACACAAAAGAAATGTTAGATCTACTTAGTTGGATTCGACAATATAATGCTAATCCAAAACATAAATCTAAAGTGCGTATCATTGGGATGGACATTCAATCAGTAAACGAGAATGTTTATAATAATATAATAGAATATATAAAAAGAAACAATTCAGATCTTGTGCCTAGAGTAGAAGAGAAGATAAAAGGTCTTATTCCTGTAACAAAGGATATGAATACTTTTGAGAGCCTTACGAAAGAAGAAAAAGAAAAGTATATTTCAGATGCTAAACAAATCAGAGCTTTATTAGAACAAAATAAAAGCTATCTAAATGGAAAATCCAAAGAGTTCGCATGGATAAAACAAAATGCCCGTATTATTGAACAATTTACTACAATGTTAGCGTCACCACCTGATAAACCATCGGACCTTTTTTTGAAACATGATATTGCAATGTATGAAAATGCGAAGTGGACTGAAGAACATTTAGGGAAAACCATAGTTTGGGGACATAATGGACACGTTTCGAAAACAAATATGATTCCATTTATATACCCTAAAGTAGCTGGGCAGCATTTAGCAGAATATTATGGAAAACGGTATGTATCTATTGGAACATCTGTTTATAAAGGACAATATAATGTCTATAATAATGATGGTGAATTTGGCCCATATGGAATATTAAAATCAGATGATCCAAACAGTTATAATTACATTTTTGGACAGGTCAAAAAAGATCAATTTTTTATTGATTTACGTAAGGCGAACGGAGTGACAAAAACTTGGTTAAACGAACAACATCAAATTTTCGCTGGAATAACTAAAGAAGGCCCTGCTATACCCAAAACTGTTGATATATCATTAGGTAAAACGTTTGATATACTTGTTCAAATTCAAAAAGTCAGTCCATCTCAACTACATCAATAATTTGTAATAATGTGCGAGAAGGCTTGCTTAAGGGCACAAAGATTCGTGAAAAGTTTGAATTTCGTTGGAATCGGGTTATCGAACTTGGGAAACAATATCCTCAGGGCTTTCAATTTATTGAGCAGTATTCGTTCTCGCCTTACATTTACGAAGAGGTAAAGCAAGATGTCTATACCGGCGGATGGTGTGCGCCAATGAACGAGTTATATCAAGAAGCTATCCAGAAGAAGTTATTTATCCCGATGAATCCGAAAATGATGGTGCAGATGCATTACGGGACATTTGTTTATATGCTGAAGGCCCATATACATGGAATCTTCGAGTTAAGCAGTGAGAGCGTTAGTAGTGCAATCCGTTTGTGTTGGAATGCTGTAACTCTTAGAGATTTAACATAGGTAGATGGACAATAGCCGCCCTCAAAGGAAGTTCGATAACAATCTTTGAGAGCGGCTTCTGTTTTATGGATGGTTTATTACAAAAAAATGGAGTTAGGTACACAACTTTATTGTCTGTAAACAAATGTCTGGTGATAAAAAAGTGTGGAACTAGTCATTTTACAAACATCAAGAAAGATCCCGATGATATATCGGGATCTTTTTAGCTTAGGAAGGCAATTATGTCTACAATAGGCTAACGAATTCGAACTATTAGAAAAACAAACAACTTAAATCAAATAAAGTTTGCAAATATAATTGGAATTTCTCAAGGAACGTTGAGTGAGCTGGAGCAAGATATACTTATAGCAATTAAAGAAAACTTCAATTCCCATATAGAGTGGTTAATCTTTGGAGATACGCCTGTAGCAATTGAGCCCACACAGTAGGGGAACGTCATTCGATTAGCAATACAAAGTAAATAATCAGTTGTAACGTCAAAAACCTTTGCTAAAGATATTAAATGATTAATTTCAGGCCGTGCTACGTTTCACTCCCAATTAGAAACAACCTGTTTAGTTACCCCGATCTTATTATAAATTTCCTTTTCTATCTATTTATGGATTATACTCAAATTTTTACATCTCTGTTCCAAAGTATTCATGAATTCATCTCTATTAAATCAAATAGGTTTTACCCGACCCATCTGCTTACTAATTATACCTACTTATAGCCCATATTATAGCTTATTCATGCTCTACTGTACCCTACGAGTAGCCTATGAATAGGCTACGAAGTAAAATATATCTAAAAAATATTACTTTGCTATTGTATAAAGCTATGAGTTGTTATATTCTACATTTGTATTTTGAAGTAAAACTTAAATATATCTTAGGAGTAGAAAAAGATAACTGAACTTTACTCTGATTTAGTAGTTCTAAAAAGAAGGTGAATAATGAGCAAAATTCGATCAAGTAACTCTATAGCATCTATTCAACGGAAAATCAAAGAAGGAAGAGGTCAAGGCCACTTTTCGGAATATAAACCTTGGTTGACTATCATGATGTACCTTGAATAGGGATAGTTACTCGAATTCTTGGTTGGAAAAGTGGTCGACTTCACCATTATTTGTCTGAACACTTTGAATTGGCACATCATTACTAAATGGAGTGGTCAGAGCAAGTGATTGATATTCGCGAACAATTTCCTTTATTACCTCTAGATAAAACCCTCTATATTGCACAAAAGTTAGGCATTAAACATCCAACTGACCCCAAGAATAAGCTTCCCATCATTATGACTACAGATATGTTATTACAGTAAAACAAGAAGAAAGTATAAAATTTATTGCACATTTTGTGAAAGTTACAAGAGAACAAGATGAATTATTTGGTTTACCAAGTGGGTATTGCATGCAAATCGTGAAATATTTAATAGCGAATCGCTATTGGGTAGTGGATATGACTCATCTAATACAGCCTACTCTACAATCCATGATTATTTTAGAAAATAGATTCCCATCGGGAGGTATTCTCTTTTACCTAACGGAAGATACCTTGCGGGACTTTTTCACGGATTTTCCAGCAGAATATCCAGCTGGGCTTCCAGAAATTCGTCAGGTAATCATGTTAAGTTATCGTAAAGCGCAAGGATTCGGAGCACCGGCAGAGAATGTCTCCAGGGAAGATCTCCCAAACCGGCGGACACCCCGCCTGAATGTCGACACGCGTCGAATTCCTCGATTGATGGCAAACCATTCCCAGCGTTTCTTCTCCATTCGCTTTTTTTAGGCAAAATATTAACACTTTATGTTGGACAGACCAAATTTAACTAAAGTTTTACTATACATTCTTGGAAATTTTGATATAATTCTACCTAGGTTACCTTTCCAATTATGATAGAAAATAGAATTAGATGGTTTTTATATCTATGCAAGTGAGAATATGTTGCTCCATGACGTCAGAAGGTTCAGAAAGGATGAAGCCAACCTTATCCCAATTCCAATGGAGGATGAAGCGCGTGAGCATTTTTGAAAAGATGTAATTCACTTCCAATATAAAGACTGTCCCGTTCATGCCATACGGAGCATTCTTTGAGCCTCATGCAGACCCATCGTCACATCTAATCGTCAGGAAAAGCTCACTACCCCGCAGCCGTATCTTTACTTATCCACACCAGACGGGGGAATACACAAATCGTACATAGAGTGTATCAATATCCCTTAAACATAGGCTTCGACAAAGGCAACTCCGGTGCCGAATCCGGAGGTACGGCCGACTTCCTGCTGGCCGGCCGGAACCCTACAGCAAGCCTTACATCGATGGGAGGAACATCCCTTGTCCATCCCCAAATCCAATTCCGAACCTAATGTTAAACCAAAGCCCGTCTTCGGGCGGCTCGTCCGCAGCAAGCATATTGAAGCACCCGCATCTCTTGCGTAGAACGATGCTCTTAGTTGTCTTTCACGCATAGCAGCCGAGTGGGACAGCTGCTAGGCAGAGGATTGCTGCATGCGATCAATCGGGCAAGCGAAGCGATGACCTGGCGAAAGCCATTGACCTTGTTGTCACATGTTTGAAAAGGCGGGGAGCGAGGCTGGAGCGTTGCTGCGGCATATGCTTAGCCGGATTGCTTTTACCGATGAAGAGAGGGGAACGATCCAGATGGCTTTTGAAAAAGAAACGTTGTTTTGGAACGAAAAATTCGGTAGCGACGATTATACCTTGACGCGGCTGCCTTACAGCAAAGCTCCAAGCTCCCTGGCGCCCATTATGACAACCGTCGGCGGGACGCTTTCGGAGGAAGTGGCGCAGCGCGTCCTTCAAATGAGCAAGGGCACTCCGCTGGCCACTTTTATGATTTTGCTCGCAGGTGTTCAATCGCTCTTACATAAATATACAGGCGCTTCTGACATTCTGGTCGGCATGCCGGTTGTACGGAAACCGACGGAGACGCGCCGATCCGTTAATCATACGATCATTTTGAAAAACTCGCTTTCGGCGGGTGCGACTTTTAAAACACTTCTGAGCGAGCTGAGGACTTCCTTGCCGGAAGCGATTCAGCATCAACATATTCCGTTCTTGAAAATGACGGAGAGGCTGGATCTGCAATATGCAGACGGGATACCCGTCGTCCATACGCTAGTATCCCTTAAGGAACTGCATCTGGACGAAATCGGGCAAAACGTGGTCACGGATTGTTCCTTTGAATTCAGCTTAACCGGCGGGACAATACAGCTAGCGCTGTCATATAACGAGCACTTATATGACTCCGAGTTCATGACTCGGGTCGTCGGCCATCTGAATCGCCTGCTGGCCGTAGGACTCCACGAGTTGGAGCTGGACATCGTGCGGGCGGACATGCTGTCGGAGGACGAGAAATTTCAATTGCTGCAAAGCTTTAACGATACCGAGAAGGACTATCCCCGTGATCGGACGATTCATCAGCTCGTGGAGGAGCAGGCGAAGCGGGTGCCCGAAGCGACGGCGGTTGTCTTTGAGGGGCGGCGGCTTTCGTACGCGGAGCTGAACGAACGGGCGAACCGGCTGGCGCGGACGCTGCGATCGGTCGGCGTGCTGCCCAATCAGCTGGTAGGCTTAATGGCTAGGAGATCGCTGGAGACGGTCGTTGGCATTCTGGCGGTTCTGAAAGCTGGCGGTGCCTACGTGCCAATCGACCCGGAATACCCGGAAGAACGTATCAGCTACATTCTGGAGAATTCGAACGCACAGCTGCTGCTGACTCAAAGGGAGCTGCTACAGCAGGTGCCGTTCGAAGGGACCGTGGTGGCGCTGGATGACGAGCAGGCCTACAGCGACGATGGCTCGAACCTGGAGCCGGCCAGCGGTCCGAATGATCTGGCTTATGTCATCTATACATCAGGTACGACGGGCAAACCCAAAGGGGTCATGCTGGAGCATCGCGGGCTGGTCAGCCTGAAACTGACGTTTGCCCATACGCTTCACACGACCGAACAGGATCGAGTGCTGCAATTCGCCAGCCTATCGTTCGATGCGTCGTGCTGGGAGATGTTCAACGCTCTGTATTTCGGGGCGACCTTATATATACCGTCAACCGAGACGATTTTGGATGATCAGCTGTTCGAACGTTTCATGAACGAGCATGCAATTACGATCGCCACTTTGCCGCCAACTTATGCGGCTTATTTGAATTCAGACCGCCTGCCGAGTCTGAGCAGGCTCATCACGGCGGGCTCCGCCGTTTCAGCCGAATTCGTGCAGCAGTGGAAAGACAAGGTACAGTACTATAACGCGTACGGTCCGACGGAAGCCTCGATCGCCACATCCGTGTGGGCGGCGTCTACGTATGACACCGAATTCAGAGCGATACCGATCGGACGTCCGATCTGGAACCATCGCTTGTATATACTGGGCGCACAGAATCAGCTGGCGCCTATCGGAGTGGAGGGAGAATTATGCATCGCGGGCGTCGGTCTCGCCCGGGGATATTGGAACCGGCCGGATCTGACGGCGGAGAAATTCATCGAACACCCGTTTGAGCCCGGAGAGAGACTGTACCGGACGGGCGACTTGGCCCGCTGGCTGCCGGACGGAAATATTGAGTACTTGGGCCGGATTGATCATCAGGTGAAAATCCGTGGATTCCGGATCGAGATCGGCGAGATTGAAGAGCAGCTTCTGAAGATCGACTCCGTGCAGGAGACGATCGTAATTGCGCGGGAAGGCAAAAGCGGGCAAGAACTGTGCGCTTACCTGGTCGCGGGCCGCACGCTTACGCTCGGCGAGCTGAGAAGCGCGCTGGCGCAAAAGTTGCCGAATTACATGATTCCGGCGCATTTTGTTCAGCTTCCGCGGATGCCGCTCACGCCGAACGACAAAATCGACCGCAAGGCTTTGCCTGCCCCGGAAGGAAACGCTCTGACCGGCGGCGCGTACGTAGCTCCCCGCAATGAAGCCGAGCGGACGCTTGCCGATGTTTGGCAGGCGGTATTAAACGCCGATCACGTTGGGGTAACGGATCATTTCTTCGAGCTGGGCGGAGACTCGATCAAGTCCATTCAAGTATCTTCACGGCTTCATCAAGCCGGGTACAAGCTGGAAATCCGGGATTTGTTCAAATATCCGACTATTTCACAGCTCAGCCTGCGTGTTAAACCGATCGGACGTACCATCGATCAAGGCGAAATAACGGGTGAAACGACGCTGACGCCGATTCAGCATTGGTTTTTTGAGAGCTTCTTTGCGGACACGCATCATTTCAACCAGTCGGTGATACTGTACCGGAAGGAACGCTTCGACGAAGAGACGGTGCGTCAGGTGCTGCAAAAGCTGGCTGAGCATCATGACGCCTTGCGGATGGTGTTCCGCAAAACGGAACAAGGGTTTAGCGCGCGGAACCGCGCGATTCAGGAAGGCGGGCTGTTCACACTGGACGTGTTCGACTTCAAGGATGCAGAGAATACCGCGCAGGCTGTGGAAGCGAAGGCAACGGACATTCAAGCGGGCATCGATCTAGAAAACGGGCCTCTCGTGAAGGCGGGACTGTTCCGATGCGCGGACGGCGATCATTTGCTGCTCGCGGTTCATCATGCCGTGGTGGACGGCGTGTCTTGGCGCATTTTGATGGAGGATTTCGCTCTGGGTTACGAGCAGGCCGGCAAAAGCGAGGAAATTCGTTTCCCGGCGAAAACGGATGCGTACCGCACTTGGTCCGAGCAGTTGGCCGCTTACGCGCAAAGCCCGGAGATGGCGAAGGAACGGGCCTATTGGCAGGCCGTGGAACAAATTACGGTTCCGACCTTGCCGAAGGATCTGGAGGCGGACGTTACGACGCAGCAGGACAGCGAATCGCTGTTCGTGCGTTTAACTCCTGAAGAAACGGAACTGCTGCTGAAGCGGGTTCACCGGGCCTACAACACCGAAATGAATGATATTTTGGTAACGGCGCTCGGCATAGCCGTTCGCAAGTGGACGGGACACGAACGGGTGCGGATCAATCTCGAAGGACACGGACGTGAAACGATTGGAACGGATATCGACATCACGCGCACAGTCGGCTGGTTTACGACCAAGTTTCCGGTCGTCCTGGAGCCGGAAACCGACCGGGATTTGGTTTATCAGATTAAACAGGTCAAGGAAAGCTTGCGCCGTATTCCGAACAAGGGGCTTGGGTACGGCGTATGCCGCTATCTCTCCAAATCGGAGGATGGCTTTGTTTGGGGCCCAGAGCCGGAAATTAATTTTAACTACCTAGGCCAGTTCGACGATGATGTCAATCAGGACGAGATCGGCATATCTTCTTATTCCAGCGGCAGCCCGGCCAGCGACCGGCAGGCCCGCAGCTTTGTGCTGGATATCAACGGCATGGTGCTGGACGGCGCTTTATCGCTCGATCTCAGCTACAGCCGGAAGCAGTATCGCAAGGAAACGATGGAAGCCTTCGCTCAGCGGCTTGAGCAAAGTCTCCGAGAGCTCATTACCCACTGCGCAGGCAAAGAAAACACCGAATTGACGCCGAGCGACGTGCAATTTAAAGGCTTGACCATCGCGGAATTGGAGCAAATCGCTCAGCGCTCGGGCCATCTTGGGGAAATCGAAAATATTTACTCGCTTACGCCGATGCAGAAGGGCATGTGGTTCCACAGCGCGCTTGACCGGCAAACGGCCGCTTACTTCGAGCAGACGCGGTTTACGATGCGGGGAGAGCTCGACGTCCAGCTTTTCGAGAGGAGCTGGATGGAGCTTGCGAAACGTCATCTGGTGCTGCGGGCGAATTTTGTGAAAGGACCAGCGGGCGAGCCGCTGCAAATCATATACCGCGACAAGCCGGTCGGCTTTGAATATGAAGAGCTGCTTCATTTGCAGTCGGACGAGAAACAAGCGTACCTGGATAAAAAAGCCGAGGATGACAAGCTTCGCGGCTTCGACCTGGAACATGATGCGCTCGTTCGGGTTACGATCCTGCGCACCGAAGAGCAAAACTATCATGTGCTGTGGAGTTTCCAGCATATTTTGATGGACGGCTGGTGCCTGCCGCAGCTGACGCAGGAGCTGTTTGAGACGTACTCGGCCTTGGCATCCGGCAAGCAGCCAGCGGGAGATAAGGGATCGGATTATGGCGCTTATATCGAATGGTTGGAGAAACAGGACGATCAGGCGGCATCCGGCTATTGGACGGCATTCCTGGCAGGTTATGAAGGGCAAACCGTACTCCCAGGACAAAAGGAACCGGCGCCAAACGGCAGATTTACGGCTGATCACGTCACCGTCGAGCTCGACAAGGACTTGAGCGAGCGAATGGACCGGGTGGCGAAACAGCGCCTGGTTACGGTCAATACACTGCTGCAAGCCGCTTGGGGCGTGATGCTGCAAAAATATAACGGGACAAACGATGCCGTATTCGGCAGCGTCGTAGCCGGAAGACCGGCGGAAATCCCGGGCATCGAGTCCATGATCGGGCTGTTCATCAATACGGTGCCGGTTCGCGTCACGAGCGAAGCGGACACCGTGTTCGCCGACCTGATGGCGAAGCTCCAAGAGCGGGCGCTGGAGTCTGGGCGTTATGATTACTATCCGCTGTATGAAATTCAAGCCCGCAGCGTGCAAAAGCAGAACCTGATCAACCATATCATCGCTTTCGAGAACTATCCGGTGGACGAGCAGATGGAGCAGGCGGGCGACCAGCAGCACGGCGACCTGACGATTGCTGACGTTCAGATGGAGGAGCAGACGAACTATAACTTCAACGTGACCGTGGTGCCGGGAGACGAGATTGAAATTCGGTTCGACTTTAACGCCGAGGTGTTCGATAAAGACAGCATCGAGCGGCTCAAGGGGCATCTGGTCCATCTGCTGGAGCAGGTGACGGATAACCCGGAAATTACAGTAGGCGAGCTGGAACTTGTGACGGAGGCGGAAAAGGCCGACCTTCTCGGACGTTTTAACGACACTACCACGGAATTTCCGCGCGGGAAGACGCTCATTCAATTGTTCGAAGAGCAGGCGGAGCGCAACCCGGATGCAGCTGCCATCTCCTTGAATGAGCAAGAGCTGACCTACCGCGAGCTGAACGAACGCGTCAACCGCCTTGCCCGTACCTTGCGTAGCCACGGGATATCCAAAGGCCGTCTGGTCGCCATTATGGCTGAGCGTTCCATCGAAATGGTGGTGGGCATGCTGGCGGCACACAAAGCCGGAGCGGCTTACGTACCGATTGACCCGGAATATCCCGAGGAGCGTATCCGTTTCTTGATCGAGGATTCGGGAGCGCAGGTCATGCTGACGCAAAGCCGCTTGAGCGAGCGCCTGGCGGGTTCGGACTCCGTGATCTTACTGGATGACGAGTCCTTCTATCACGAGGACGGCACAAATCTTAATCCGGGCACCGAAGCGACAGATCTGGCCTGCGTCATCTATACGTCAGGTACGACGGGCAAGCCGAAAGGCAACCTTGTTTCGCACCGCAACATCGTGCGGATCGTGCGAAATACGAATTATATCGACATCACCGAGCGGGATCATGTCCTCCAGCTTTCGAGCTATTCGTTCGACGGAGCGATTTTCGATATTTTTGGCGCTTTGACCAACGGGGCGCGGCTGGTGCTGGTTCCCCGCGAGACTTTGCTAGAAATCGGCCGACTGGCGGATCTCATCCAGCGCGAACGCATCTCGGTTATGCTGATTACGACGGCTTTCTTCAACGTCCTTGTAGATGTGAACGTCGACTGCCTGCGGGATGTCCGGGCGATTTTGTTTGGAGGAGAGCGCGTGTCGGTCGGCCATGTGCGTCGAGCGCTCGCCCATATCGGACCGGGTAGGCTTAACCACCTGTACGGCCCGTCGGAAAGCACGGTTTACACCACGTACCTTCCGGTCGACTTTGTCGATGAGTCGGCGGTTACCGTACCCATCGGACGGCCGATCAGCAATACGACGGTGTATATCGTCGACAGCCGGAATAAGCTTCTGCCGATCGGCGTGGCTGGAGAGCTTTGCGTCGGCGGAGAAGGCTTGGTACGGGGCTACAACAACCGGCCGGAGCTGACGGCGGAGAAATTTGTCGACAATCCGTTTGTGCCGGGAGAGCGCATGTACCGAACGGGGGATTTGGCGAAATGGCTGCCGGACGGCACGATCGAATACGTGGGACGGACGGACGACCAAGTGAAAATCCGCGGCTTCCGTATTGAACTGGGCGAGATCGAAGCTCAGCTTCAGAAAGTGGAGGGAATTCGGAAAACGACGGTATTCGCGAGGGAAAACGCCTCCGGCGAGAAGCAGCTTTGCGCCTATTATGAAGCGGACCGCGAGCTTCCGGCGGCCGAGTTGAAGAGCATGATTTCCCAGGAACTGCCGGCCTACATGATCCCGGCGTACCTGATCCAGTTGGAGCGGCTCCCGCTGACGGCGAACGGCAAGGTCGACCGCCGATCCCTTCCGACGCCGGAGGAGAGCTTGCAGCCGGGCGAAGGACGTACTCCGCCTCGGACTCCGCTGGAAGCCAGCTTGGCCGGAATTTGGAAAAGCGTACTCGGATTGGAGCACATCGGCGTTCATGACAACTTCTTCGACCTGGGCGGCCATTCCCTGCGGGCGACGACACTGGTGAGCAAGGTGCATCAGGAGCTGAACGTCGAGCTGCCTCTGCGCGACGTATTCCGCTACTCGACGATCGAAGAGATGGCTCTCGCCATCACCCGGATCGGAGAGCAGTCATTCTCGTCGATTCCGCTGGCAGGCGTAAGAGCATATTATCCGCTTTCCTCAGCTCAGAAGCGGCTGTTTATCCTGAATCAGCTAGAAGGGTCCGATCAGAGCTACAACATGCCGGGCGTGCTGCTGCTGGAAGGATCGATTGACCGGAGCCTGCTGGAGAAGGCTTTCCGCGGACTGATCGTACGGCACGAAACGCTACGAACCGGCTTTGAGATCGTACAAGGCGAAGCAGTACAGCGCATTTACGAGAGCGTCGACTTTGCCGTCGAGTACCGTCATGCGAGCGAGGAAGAAGCGCCTGAAGTCGTGCAGGCCTTCATCCGACCTTTCGACTTGGCGAAGCCTCCGCTGCTGCGGGTGGAGCTCGTAGAGCTCGCAACCGAACGTTATTTGCTGATGTTCGACATGCACCATATCGTCTCCGACGGGGTTTCGATGGACGTGTTAGTCGAGGAACTCGTTCGTCTGTACGGTGGCGAGTCATTAGAGCCTTTGCGCATTCAATACAAGGACTATGCGGTATGGCAGCAGTCGGACGAGCAAAAAGCGCAGTTGAAACGCGAGGAAGCTTACTGGCTGGACCGTTACCGGGGTGAACTGCCGGTTCTGGAAATGCCGACGGACTATCCGCGTCCTGCCGTGCAGAGCTTTGAGGGACAAACACTGACGTCCTTCGTGGACGAGGCAACGAACGAAGGCTTGAAGCAACTGGCCGCTCAAAGAGGAACGACGCTGTATATGGTGCTGCTTGCGGCATATACCGTGCTTTTGCATAAATACACAGGTCAGGACGATTTGATCGTCGGAACGTCGATTGCGGGCAGAACGCACGGAGACATGCAGCCTTTGATCGGAATGTTCGTCAATACGCTGGCGCTCCGCAATTATCCGGCTTCGGAGAAGACCTTCCTGTCGTATCTGGAAGAAGTGAAAGAAACGACTTTAGGTGCTTACGAGCATCAGAATTATCCGTTCGAAGAGCTCGTCGATAAAGTGCAGGTCAGCCGGGATTTGAGCCGCAACCCGCTGTTTGACACGATGTTCTCCCTGCAAAACTTGGAGGATAAAGAGTTTGAGCTGGAAGGGCTGAAATTGTCCCCGTACCCTAGCGAATACGGTACGGCCAAGTTCGACCTGAGTGTGGATGTTACGGAAGAAAACGGCGGCCTGGAGTGTAGCTTTGAATTCGCAACGGCTCTTTATAAAGAAAGCACGATCCGGCGGCTGTCGACTCATTTCGGACATTTGCTTGTGGCGATCGTAAGCCGTCCGGATGCGAAGATCGCCGAGCTGAACTTGCTGACGGCAGAGGAAAAAGAACAAATTCTCGGCGCGTTTAACCAGGCGCAGCCGGAATCGGCTCCTGCGGCCGCGTTCCACCGGCTATTTGAGGAACAGGCGGAGCGCACGCCGGAAGAGACGGCCGTCGTGTACGAGAACGACCAGCTGACGTATGCAGAGCTGAACGAGCGGGCAAACCGCTTGGCGGCCACGCTGCGCGCAAGCGGCATCGGCCGGGAGACGATCGTCGGCATTCTCGCTGAGCGTTCGGTGGACTTGCTGGTGGCCGTGCTGGCCGTCTGGAAAGCGGGCGGGGCGTATGTACCGCTCGACCCGGATTACCCGGCGGAGCGTGTGCGGTTCATGCTCGAAGACAGCGGAGCGAAGGTGTTGCTGACGCAAACACTGCTGCGAGAGCGTGCTGAAGCCTGGCTCGGCGAAGAGGAGCTGGCGCTGGCGGCGGTGCTATACCTCGACGACGAAACTTCGTACAGTGAGGAGCGGACGAATGCGCCGATTGTCTCCGGCATTTCCAGCAAGCTGACGGATGCTGTGGACGACGGTGATGAGAGCCATCAGAATGTTGGCACCGACAGCTTCCATGAAGCCCGTCCGGAGGATCTGGCGTACGTGATCTATACGTCGGGAACGACGGGCAAGCCGAAGGGCGTGATGGTCGAGCACCGCAGCCTGGTGAACACGGCGGCGGGCTACCGACGGGAATACCGGTTGGATCAGTTCCCGGTGCGGCTGCTGCAGCTCGCAAGCTTCTCGTTCGACGTGTTCGTGGGAGATATCGCACGGACGCTGTACAACGGAGGCACGATGGTGATTGTGCCGAAGGACGACCGGATTGATCCGTCTCGTCTGCACCACTGGATGGAGCGGGAACGGGTCACCATCTTCGAATCGACACCGGCGCTGATCGTGCCGTTCCTGGAGTACGTGCACGAGCAGCGGCTAGATATGAGCGGGATGGAGCTGTTGATCACGAGCTCGGACAGCTGCAGCGTGGCGGATTACCGGACCTTGCAGGAACGCTTCGGCTCGTTGTTCCGAATCATTAACGCATACGGCGTGACGGAAGCGGCGATCGACTCCAGCTTCTATGACGAGCCGCTGGCGAAGCTGCCACAGACAGGCAATGTGCCGATCGGTAAAGCGTGGCTGAATGCGAAATTCTACATCGTGGACGCGCACCTGAATCCGGTGCCGGTCGGGGTGCTGGGCGAACTGGTCATCGGCGGAGTCGGAGTGGCGCGCGGGTACTTGAACCGTCCGGAGCTGACAGAAGAGAAGTTCGTAGACAGTCCGTTCGCCGCGGGCGAGCGGCTGTACCGCACAGGAGACTTGGCGCGGTGGATGGAGGACGGGAACGTGGACTTCATCGGTCGGATCGACAACCAGGCGAAAATCCGGGGCTACCGGATCGAGACGGGTGAGATCGAGTCGCAGCTGCTGCGGGTGGAAGGCGTGCGCGAAGCGATGGTGCTGGTTCGAAGTGACGCGAACGGGCAGAAAGCGCTATGCGCGTATTACACGCCGGATACCGGAGCGGAGCTGGCGGTGAACGATCTGCGCGGCGCGCTGGCGCAGGAGCTGCCGGGGTACATGATCCCGTCGTACTTCGTGGAGCTGGAGCGCCTGCCTCTGACGCCGAACGGAAAGATTGACCGGAAGGCGCTACCGGCCCCGGAAGGGGAAGCGGGAAGCGGAACGGAGTACGTCGCACCGCGCAATGAGCTGGAAACGAAGCTGGCGGCGATTTGGCAGGAGGTGCTGGGGCTTGCGAAGGAGATTGGCGTTCACGACAATTTCTTCGACATCGGCGGACACTCCCTGCGGGCGACGACGCTGGTCAGCAAGATTCATAAAGAGTTGAACGTGGATCTGCCGCTGCGCGACGTGTTCCGCCATTCCACCATCGAGAGCATGGCGGCCGCCATTTCTCGGCTGGATGAGCAGACATTCGTTGCCATTCCGGTGGCGGATGACCGAGAGGTGTACCCGCAATCTTTTGCTCAAAAACGTCTCTTTATCCTGAATCAACTGGAAGGCGCGGAGCTTAGCTACAACATGCCGGAAGCGATGCTGCTGGAGGGTGCTTTGGACCGGGCAAGGTTCGAAGAAACATTCCGTAAGCTCGTGGCGCGGCATGAAACGCTGCGCACCGGGTTCGAAATGGTGGATGGCGAAGCATCGCAGCGGATTTACCAGGACGTGAATTTTGCCGTGGAGTTCTATCGAGCGGATGAGCAAGAGGCCGAAGAGACAGTTCGTCGTTTCGTCCGTCCGTTTGACTTGACGAAGCCTCCGCTGCTGAGGGTAGGCCTTGTCGAGCTGGCTCCGGAACGCCATATTCTAATGTACGACATGCATCATATCGTATCTGACGGCGTCTCGATGGAAATCTTTGTTGAAGAATTCGTCCGCTTGTACGGCGGCGAGCAATTGGAGCCTCTGCGCATTCAGTACAAAGATTACACCGTTTGGCAGCATTCGCAGGAGCAGAAGGAACGGCTTCAGCGTCAGGAGGCATACTGGCTGGACATGTTCCAAGGCGAGCTTCCGGTGCTGGAAATGCCGACCGACCATCCGCGTCCGGCCGTGCAGAGCTACGAAGGCCAAACGCTGGAGTTTTTCTTCGACGCTTCGAAAACCGACGGCCTGAAGCAGCTGGCCTCGGAAACGGGCACGACGCTGTTTATGGTGCTGCTTGCGGCGTATAACGTCCTTTTGCATAAATATTCAGGTCAGGAAGACGTGATCGTCGGTACGCCGATTGCTGGAAGGAATCATGGAGATGTGCAGCCGTTGATCGGGATTTTCTTAAACACGCTGGCTATCCGCAGTTATCCGGCTTCGGAGAAGACATTCCTGTCATACCTGAACGAAGTCAAAGAAACGACCCTCCACGCCTTCGAGCATCAAAACTATCCGTTCGAAGAATTGGTGGACAAGGTGCAAGTCACCCGTGATTTAAGCCGCAATCCGCTCTTCGACACGCTGTTTACGATGCAGAATACGGAGAATGAGGAATTTGAGCTGGAAGGGCTTCGCCTGATTCCTTATCCGAGCGCACTGGATACCGCGAAGTTTGATATCAGCTTGGATGTGGGCGAGGAGAACGGTGGCTTGGATTACAGCTTCGAATATGCGACGGCTCTCTACAAAAGGGAGACGATCGAACGGCTGGCGAAACATTACGAACAGCTGCTCGTAACGATCGTAAGCCGTCCGGATGCGAAGATCGCCGAGCTGAACTTGCTGACGGCAGAGGAAAAAGAACAAATTCTGGGCGCGTTCAACCCGGTGCAACCGGAAGCGGCTTCTGCGGCTGCGTTCCACCGGCTGTTCGAAGAACAGGCGGAGCGCACGCCGGAAGCGGAGGCCGTTGTGTACGAGAACGACCGGCTGACGTATGCGGAGCTGAACGAGCGGGCGAACCGCTTGGCGGCCACGCTGCGCGCAAGCGGCATCGGCCGGGAGATGATCGTCGGCATTCTCGCCGAGCGTTCGGTGGACTTGCTGGTGGCCGTGCTGGCCGTCTGGAAAGCGGGCGGGGCGTATGTACCGCTCGACCCGGATTATCCGGCGGAGCGTGTGCGGTTCATGCTCGAAGACAGCGGAGCGAAGGTGCTGCTGACGCAAACACTGCTGCGAGAGCGTGCCGAAGACTGGCTCGGTGAAGAGGAGCTGACGCTGGAGGCGGTGCTGTACCTGGACGACGAAGCGTCGTACAGCGAGGAACGGGCGAATGCGCCGATTGTCTCCGGCATTTCCAGCAAGCTGACGGATGCTGTGGACGACGGTGATGAGAGCCCTCAGAATGTTGGCACCGACAGCTTCCATGAAGCCCGTCCGGAGGATCTGGCGTACGTGATCTATACGTCGGGAACGACGGGCAAGCCGAAGGGCGTGATGATCGAGCACCGCAGCCTGGTGAACACGGCGGCGGGCTACCGGCGGGAATACTGGTTGGATCAGTTCCCGGTGCGGCTGCTGCAGCTCGCAAGCTTCTCGTTCGACGTGTTCGTGGGAGATATTGCGCGGACGCTGTACAACGGAGGCACGATGGTGATTGTGCCGAAGGACGACCGGATTGATCCGTCTCGTCTGCACTACTGGATTGAGCAGGAGCGGGTCACCATCTTCGAATCGACGCCGGCGCTGATCGTGCCGTTCCTGGAGTACGTGCACGAGCAGCGGCTAGATATGAGCGGGATGGAGCTGTTGATCACGAGCTCGGACAGCTGCAGCGTGGCGGATTACCGGACCTTGCAGGAACGCTTCGGCTCGTTGTTCCGAATCATCAACGCATACGGCGTGACGGAAGCGGCGATCGACTCCAGCTTCTACGACGAGCCGCTGGCGAAGCTGCCGCAGACAGGCAATGTGCCGATCGGCAAAGCGTGGCTGAATGCGAAATTCTACATCGTGGACGCGCACCTGAATCCGGTGCCGGTCGGAGTGCTGGGCGAGCTGGTCATCGGCGGAGTCGGAGTGGCGCGCGGGTACTTGAACCGTCCGGAGCTGACAGAAGAGAAGTTCGTAGACAGCCCGTTCGCCGTGGGCGAGCGGCTGTACCGCACAGGAGACTTGGCGCGGTGGATGGAGGACGGGAACGTGGACTTCATCGGCCGGATCGACAACCAGGCGAAAATCCGGGGCTACCGGATCGAGACGGGCGAGATCGAGTCGCAGTTGCTGCGGGTGGAAGGCGTGCGCGAAGTGGTGGTGCTGGTTCAAAGTGACGCGAACGGGCAGAAGGCGCTATGCGCGTATTACACGCCGGATACCGGAGCGGAGCTGGCGGTGAACGATTTGCGCGGCGCGCTGGCGCAGGAGCTGCCGGGGTACATGATCCCGTCGTACTTCGTGGAGCTGGAGCGCCTGCCTCTCACGCCGAACGGAAAGATTGACCGGAAGGCACTACCGGCGCCGGAAGGGGAAGCGGGAAGCGGAACGGAGTACGTCGCACCGCGCAATGAGCTGGAAACGAAGCTGGCGGCGATTTGGCAGGAGGTGCTGGGGCTTGCGAAGGAGATTGGCGTTCACGACAACTTCTTCGACATCGGCGGCCACTCCCTGCGAGCGACGACGCTGGCAGGCAAGGTATTTAAGGAATTAAACGTCAACCTGCCGCTGCGCGACGTATTCCGTCATTCGACGATTGCGGCGATGGCCGAGGCGATCGCCCGGATGGAACGGCGGGAGCATGAGGCCATTCCTCAAGCGGAGGAGAGAGAGTACTACCCTCTGTCCTCCGCGCAGAAACGGCTGTTCATTCAGCACACGCTGGATGGAGCGGATCAGCTTTACAACATGCCGGAGCTGGTGCAGGTGGAAGGCGAGTTTGATTTAAACCGGTTGGAAGCCGCCTTGCGGAAGTTGATAACACGGCATGAATCGCTGCGCACCGGTTTTGAAATCGTGAAGGGCGAAGCGGTTCAGCGGATTTACCCGCAGGTCGATTTTGCGATCGAGCATCATCAAGCGGATAAAGAGGATGCGGCTCAAATCGAGCAGATCGTCCGCAGCTTCATTCGACCGTTTGATCTCGGCAAGCCGCCGCTGCTGCGCGCCGGGGTCATCGAGCTGGAGCCGAACCTGCATATTCTCCTTTTCGACATGCACCATATGGTGTCCGACGGTGTATCGATGGCGATTGTGATCGATGAGTTCTCAAGTTTCTACGCCGGGGAAGAACTGCCGCCACTGCGCATTCAATACAAGGATTATGCCGTTTGGCAGCAGTCGAAGGCCCACCGAGAGCGGATCGGGCGGCAGGAAGCGTACTGGCTGCAAACCTTTGAAGGCGAGCTGCCGACGGCGGACCTGCCGATCGACTACGAACGGTCCGCGGCTCGCAGCTACGAAGGCGCGCATCTGGAGTTCGACGTCGAAGCTTCTCTCTCTGCGCGGCTGCGCGAATTGGCGGCCGAGCGTGAAAGCACACTGTTCATGGTGCTGCTTGCGGCTTATACCGTGCTGCTGTCCAAGTACAGCGGGCAGGAGGACTTGATCGTGGGCACCCCGGTGGCGGGAAGAACGAACGCCGATTTGGAACCGGTCATCGGGATGTTTGTCAATACGCTGGCGATCCGAAATCGTCCTTCGGGCGACAAGACGTTCTTGTCCTACCTGGAAGAAGTGAAGGAAACGGCTTTGGGAGCTTTCGAGAACCAGGATTATCCATTCGAGGAGCTCGTGGAGCGTTTGAATGTTAAGCGGGAGCCGGGCCGCTTCCCACTGTTCGATGCCGTTTTTGACTTGCAAAATATCGAAGAACGAGACGCCGAGCTGGAAGGGGTCAGCCTGAAGACTTACGAGCTTGACCATTTGGAAGAAGCGAAGTTCGATCTGACACTGTTTATGTATGAAAACAATGGGGCGCTGAGCGGGGGCTTTTTCTACGCCACCAAGCTGTTCAAAGAAGCGATGATCCGCACCTTGACCGAGGATTACCTGCGGGTACTGTCTCAAATTGCGGAAAATCCACAACTCGAGCTAAGCCAGATTGAATGCCATAAACCGACGGCAGGTGCAAAGAGTGCCGTCGATACGATCGAATTCGCGTTCTAATCCTACAAGCGCGCCTCCGCCGTCAACGAAAGCGGCGCGCATCCCAAGGAAGACGGCGAACAACGTCCAAGCCCGTAAACGCGGAGGCCGAAAGCAAACTTTTTCGGACCTGCGCCGGGGCATGCGGTCACTTCATTTTTAGGGGAGGTACGAATGAAATCTTTGTTTGAAAAGGAAGAACGGTACTGGAGCGGCAAGTTTGACGCCGATGACAGCCTGAGCTTCCTTCCCTACAGTCAATCCTCCAAATTATCGGCCGACGGGGAAGCTGCGGCCGAGCCGGGCTTGCTTCATCGTACTCTGCCGAGCGAAATCTCGGAGAGAATCATTTGCCTCGCCAACGGTTCGGATTTGGCTTTGTACATGATTGTTTTGGCAGGAGTAAAAAGCCTGCTGTTCAAATATACCGGGAGGGACCAAGTGCTGGTCGGCATGCCTTCTTATAGCGCAGACCCCGACGGGACTCCGCCGCCGCATGACATCTTGGTGATCAAGACGTCCGTAAGCCGCCAGACTACGCTGAAAACGCTGCTCGGGGGCATCAAAGCTTCCATCGGCGAGGCGCTGGAGCATCAGCACCTGCCTTTTCGGAAAATGGTGGAGCCGCTCCATCTGGACTATACGGGGGACGGCCTCCCGGTCGTCAACACCGTCGTATCCTTCGCCCCGATTCATCCGGAACCGCTGGTTAACCGGGTGGCGGCCGATACGTTTTTTCGCTTCGACCGCCAAAACCACTCCATCGAGCTGGAAATAAGCTTTGACGGGCAGCGGTACGAGCGGGCATTTGTGGAACAGGCGGTCGACCATCTTGTTCGGCTGCTGTCCGTGCTTTTATTTCAGCCGGATCTGGAGCTCGGACAAGCCGATGTGCTGTCCCCAGACGAGAGGGAGACGCTGCTGAAGCGATTTAATGACACCGAAACCGGGTTCGAGCGGGGGAAAACGATTCACGGCTTGTTTGAAGAACAGGCGGAGCTTTACCCGGACAACGTGGCCGCCGTCATGAACGAGCGGCAGCTGACCTACCGCGAGCTGAACGAGCGATCCAACCGCCTTGCGCGGAAGCTGCGGGAGACGGGAGTAGAAGCGGACCAGCTGGTAGCGATTCTGGCCGAACGCTCGCTCGATATGGTCGTTGGCATTCTGGCGATTCTCAAAGCGGGCGGAGCATACGTGCCTGTCGATCCCGACTACCCGGAGGAGCGCATCCGCTTCATGATCGAGGATTCGGGCGCGCCGTTATTGCTGATTCAAAAGCATCTGCACGAGAAGACCGACTTCGCAGGAACGCGCCTCGAATTGGACGACTTCGTTTGGGGTGACAGAGGGACGGACTCGGAAGGTGCGCTGGACGCTTCGAACCTGAAGCCGATTTCCGGGCCAGTCAACCTGGCTTATGTCATCTACACGTCAGGAACGACCGGCAGACCGAAAGGAACGCTGATCGAGCATAAGAACGTCGTGCGCCTCCTGTTCAACGACAAGAACCTGTTCGACTTCGGGCCGTCCGACACGTGGACGCTGTTTCACTCGTTCTGCTTCGATTTCTCCGTCTGGGAAATGTACGGGGCGCTGCTGAACGGAGGCAAGCTGGTCATCGTACCGCCGCTCACAGCGAAAAATCCAGCCGATTTCCTGACGCTGCTGGGCCGCGAACAGGTCACGATTTTGAACCAGACGCCAACGTACTTCTACCAGCTGCTGCGTAAGGTCTTGGCGGACCATCCGTATGATCTGCGGATTCGCAACGTCATCTTCGGGGGCGAAGCGCTGAGTCCGCTGCTGCTCAAGGGCTTCAAGACGAAGTACCCAGAGACAAAGCTGATCAATATGTACGGCATTACCGAGACGACTGTTCACGTTACGTATAAGGAAATCACATGGGTCGAAATTGAGGCGGCGAAGAGCAATATCGGCAAGCCGATCCCGACGCTGAGCGTGTACGTCCTTGATGAAAACCGCCGCCCTGTGCCGATCGGCGTAGCGGGCGAAATGTACGTGGCCGGGGAAGGCCTTGCGAGAGGATACCTGAACCGCCCGGATCTGACGGCGGAGAAGTTCGTCGATTCCCCGTTTGCAGAGGGGGAGAAACTGTACCGCTCGGGCGACTTGGCGGCTTGGCTACCGGACGGCAACATCGAATATCTGGGTCGGATCGATCACCAGGTCAAAATCCGCGGTTACCGGATCGAACTGGACGAAATCGAGACGCAGCTGCTGAAGATCGCCGCCGTGCAAGAAGCCAAGGTGCTCGACCGCGACGATGCGAACGGCCAAAAGCAGCTTGTCGCTTACTACGTCGCGGAAACGAGGCTGGCGGCGCATGAACTCAAGGAGGAGCTCGCCAAGCAGCTTCCGGGGTATATGATTCCTTCGCATCTTGTGCAGCTTTCGCGGATGCCGCTGACCCCGAATGGGAAAATTGACCGCAAAGCGCTGCCCGCGCCAGAGGAATCTGCGGCCGGAGGAACGGAATATGTCGCGCCGAGAACGCTGCTCGAAATGAAGATCGCCCGCGTCTGGCAGGATACGCTTGGCGTTCCGAAGGTCGGCGTAAAGGATAACTTTTTTGAGTTGGGTGGCAATTCGTTAAGTCTGATGAGGCTCGTTCAAGCCGTTTACGATGAAACGGGCATCGAGATACCGCTGAACCGCCAATTCCACAATGTAACAGTTGAAGCCATGGCTTTCGGCGAGTCGGATCTCGGCCTGGATAAAGGGGGAGACTCCTTCATTAAACTGAATAAAGCAGGAGATCTGAACGTGTTCTGCTTCCCTCCGGGTAGCGGCTTCGGCATCGGTTACCGAGAGCTCGCAAGCAGGCTCGACGGCCGGTTCGTGCTCTACGGCATTGATTTTATCGACGATGCCGTCGATTACGAGGCCATGCTGAACCGTTATGTGGACGAGATCGTCCGCATCCAGCCGGAAGGACCTTACGTGCTGCTTGGCTACTGCTTCGGAGGCAACCTGACGTTCGAGGTAGCCAAAACGATGGAGAAAAGAGGGTATTCCGTAACGGACGTACTCATGGTGGACTCGTGGATTAAGGACACGCTGACACCTTCCGAAACGTCGGAGAAAGAGCTTGAAGAAACGCTTGCCGATTTCGACGAAGAAGAGAAGGAATTAATGAGCAACCCGCTCGTGCGGGAGCGGGTTCATCGGAAGGTCAAAGCGACCTTAGCGTATGAAGCGCAGCTTATTAATTCCGGCACGATCCCGGCCAGGATTTACGAACTGATTGCGAAGGACAGCGAAGCGTTCCGCCTGGAGCACCAATTGCCTTCCTGGCAGGGGGCAACGACGCAAGCTTACGCCGATTACCGGCTGGAGGGCGCGCACGAGGAATTGCTGGAACTCGCGCGCGTGGAAGAAACGGCCGTCGTCATCCGGGACATCTTAGAGCAAGTCAAGCGGCAGATCGAAGCGGAGGACGGGGTACTGCATGGAAGCTGACCGCCAGCCGTCTGTTCTAGAACAAGACACAGCGGCGCCTTCCAAGCGCCAAACCGCTTACGCCGCCTGGAAAGCGTTCCGCTGGCTGATGTCCTATGTAAGCCGTCACAAAGGCTGGATGATCGTCGGTGTTTTGTCCGCGATTGCCGCCGCCGTTATTGAGATATGGACGGGAAGTTTGATGGAGCAGCTGACCACCCAGGCCGAGAAGGGGGCGGGGCCAGTCGTTCTGCAAATCGTGTACGCGGTCTTTGTGGTCATCTTGATCGGTGTGCCGGCGAAGTTTTTCATGAGCTTCGGCGTGGAGCGAAGCAGCGCCTCTGCGGTGCAGGATATCCGCAACCATGTCATGCGTCATACCGGCAAACTTCCGGTCTCCTATTTGGAAAAGCAGCACTCCGGCGACGTATTGTCGCGGATCAACAACGACCTGCAGCTCATCCAGCAGTTTATGATTCGGGACCTCGCTCAGTGGTTTTATCATCCGCTGTTGTTCATCGGCTGTTTTGCTTATTTGATCTACCTCCAATGGGAGCTGATGCTGTACAGCCTACTGTTATTTCCCGTAGCGCTGCTGGTTTCCCAATGGATCGGCAAGCAGTTGGAGCGGTTGACGGAGGAAGCCCAGGCGAACATGGGTCGAATGAACGTCAACCTCCAGGATACGCTTGGGGGTATGCCTATTGTAAAAAGCTACCTGCTATCCGGCATGTTATCTCGCTCCTACCAAGTGCTGCTGCAATTGACGGCCCAAAAAAAGCTGGCCGTGAAAAAGCGGGAAGCCTGGGTCAACCCGCTGCTTTCCACGCTGATGATCAGCCCGATCATTTTCGCCGTCAGTTACGGAAGTTATTTGATCTACAAAGGGCAGCTAGGCGCGGGAGAGCTGATCGCCTTCCTGTACTTGCTGAATCTGTGTCTGGAGCCGCTGGAGCATATTCCCGAACTCATCACGCGGACGTTCGAAATGACCGGTGCCCTGAGAAGGATCTCCGAGATCGTCGAGCAGCCGACCGAAACGGAAAATGGCCGTTCGCTATCGAAAGCGAGCGCCACCCCCATCGAGTTTCAGAACGTAACCTTCGGGTATGAGGGGAGTTCCCCGATCCTGCGGAATGTTAGCTTCTCGGTGCCGGAAGGGAAGACGATCGCGCTTGTCGGAGCTAGCGGCGGAGGGAAGAGCACGGTGTTTAAGCTTGTATGCGGCTTTTATCCGCTTGCGGAGGACCAGGGCGAGATCCGCGTGTTCGGCAGCCTGATCCACGGCGCCGATCTGGAGCAGCTTCGGTCGCATTTTTCCGTGGTGACCCAGGATTCATATTTGTTTAGCGGCACGATCGCTGAAAATATAGGCTACGGGCGGGAAGTAGCGTCGATGGACGAGATTATCGAAGCCGCCAAAGCCGCTCAGGCGCATTCCTTCATTATGCAGCTTCCCGACGGCTACCAGACGTATGTCGGAGAGCGCGGAGGCTTTTTGTCCGGCGGGCAGCGCCAGCGCATTGCAATGGCCCGGGCTTTTCTGAAGGATGCTCCCGTTCTGCTGCTGGACGAGCCAACGTCGGCTCTTGATCCGGAGTCGGAAAGCGCGGTTCAGGAAGCGCTGGGCGTATTGATGAAGCAGAGAACGACGATGATTATTGCCCACCGGCTTTCTACAGTACAAAACGCCGACGAAATTTGGGTCATGGAACAGGGGAGTATTGTTGAAAAGGGCACTCATGAACAATTGCTTAAGATGAAGGGACTGTACGCCCAGTCGTACTATCAGGAATTTACCGAGTCTGCCGAACGCAGGGAGGTGGCGTACACATGAAAAAGGGCGGATGGCTCTCGCAAGTGAAAGAACTCGGCTACTTGCTGATGTTTATGAACCGCAAGCGCAAAACCCAGTACGCCATTGGCCTAGCCGTGACGGCGCTCACCCAGACATTGTTCCTGATCGCCTTCAGCTTGGTCGTACATAACTTGGTTGATTTCGCCGTGTCCCGAGATACGTCCCTGATGGTGGAAGCCTTTATTATTTTGGGCGTGGCCTTGTTCCTGGAAAATGTGATTTCTCCCTGGTTCATTTACTTATACCAGCGCAGTGTCGAGCTGACTGTGTTGAATATCCGCGAACGTCTTTATGACAAGCTGTGCCGGGTGCGGCCGAGATTCCTGGAGCAGACGCACCATGGGGACTTGCTGTCGCGGGTGAACAACGACGTAACGACCGTTGAGTTTACATTCTCGCAGGTTTACTTTGTTTTGCTGCTTCAAGTTGTCTTTTGCATCGGCTCCATTGTCTCTATGGTGTTGATCGATTGGCGGTTTGCTGGCGTATCCTTCGTTATTCTGCTGCTGTCCTCCGTGGTCAGCCTGAAATTTGCGCGGGATATTCGCGCCTTGTCCGAACAAGGCTTGCAAACGCTCGGTAAAATGACCGAAAAATTCAAAGATTTTATGGGCGGCATTCAAATTGTGAAGCTGTTCCGCATCCGCACGATTTACGGGCAGTACGAGGCGTTGAACGAACAAATGACGCAGACGCTTCGGCAAACCGCGCAGAAGAACGGCATGCAGGCTGCAGTGAATCATTTTATCAGCTACGTCACGTTCTGCGGCATCATCGTCATCGGCAGTCTTCTTTATGCCTACGGACTGATGGGAATGGGAAGTGTCGCTGCCCTGGCGGTTCTGCAAGTGAATCTGACGCACGCCTTATTGAACTTGGGGATGGTTCTGTCGATGACCCAAAATTCGCTCGCGGCCGCTCACCGGATTCAAGAGGTACTAAGAGAGGAAGAGGAACCGGAGCATTTGGGATCTCCTCACAGCGAGCTCGTGTCGGAGGCTGCGGTGGAGTTTCGCGATGTGGAATTTTCCTATCAGGCGGATAAAAAGGTGCTTGTCGACATCTCCATGCAGGTGTTTCCCGGCCAGGTCGCCGCTATCGTGGGAGCCAGTGGCAGCGGCAAAAGTACGCTGATCAAGCTGCTGCTCGGCTTTTATCCTGTGGACAGCGGAGAAATCCTGCTCCAAGGCAAGCCGTTCGGCCATTACACGCTGGACGAAATCCGCAGGCAGATTGCATACGTTCCGCAGGAGCCGTTCTTGTTTACCGGCACGATTGAGGAAAACATCCGCTACGGTAACCCAGATGCAACGGATGAAGAAGTGATCGAAGCGGCCAAAGCGGCGTACGCTCACCATTTCATTCAGGAACTTCCTGAACAGTATAAAACACCGGTGGGAGAGAGAGGAGCGTCGTTGTCGGGCGGACAAAGGCAGCGAATTGCGATCGCCCGGGCGATTCTCAAAAACGCCCCGATTCTGCTGCTGGACGAAGCGACTTCCGCACTGGATAACGAATCCCAGCATTGGGTACAGCAGGCCCTGAACGTATTGATGAAGGGACGCACCACCATTCTGATCGCCCACCGTCTCAGCACCGTGGAACATGCGGATTTGATTACCGTCATGAACCAAGGGGCGGTCGTCGAGCGGGGCCGCCATCAGGACCTGATGGCGCTCGGGGGTTATTACGCCCGGCTGTACGGCTAGACCCACTTTATGGCGGGCGGCTTCCTGCTTGCGAATGTGACAGAGTCTTTTAGTAATCCAAGGTATTACTTTATAACCGGTAGTTACCAGAAAACGTAGACACGAAAAAGGAGGAAGAGTCCGAAGGAGCCGTTCCGGGAATGGCCTGCGCGGTTCTTCTAAGAGTGACTAAGTGACATCTAGGTACAAAGCCTATCTATAAAGAATCTCTAAACCGGGAGTGTGTCGATGTGAGAGAGAATACCAACGAGCAATATGGATTAACGCAAGCCCAGCGTCGAATATGGTTCATGGAAATTATGAATCCGGGAACGTCCATCACGATGCTTTCCGCGACCTACCAGATTACGGGCGAGATCAACACACAGCTTCTGGAGCAAGCGGCGGCAGAGATCGTCAAAACCTATGACGTTTTCCGAATACGCATTAGCGGGGATTTGCAAAATCCAACGCAGTGGTTCGAAGAGCCGGAGAATGTCCAAGCTAGGATAAGCCGCCTCGAAATAGGCACAACCGAACAATTCTATGCTTGGGTGAAAGAAGTAAGCGAAAAACCGGCTAGCGTGTTCGACGAACACCTCTACCAATTTACGATTATCCATTTTGCGAACGGCCAAGTATGGCTCAATTTGACGGTAAATCATATTATTGCCGACGGCTTGTCCGTCAATGCTTTGCTGCATGCGGTGATGGAAAAATATCTGGAACTGCGCAAAGGCATCTCCAGCAGTTACCAGGCCCCTTCCTATCTGGATTATATATCCGCGGAGCGTGAATATGAGCAATCGCAGCGTTATCAAAAAGGCAAGGAATACTGGCTGACGAAGTACAGCACTTTGCCTGAAACGACCGGCATTAAATCGTATCCGCCATTCTCGATCGGCAGCGAATCCAATAAACTGGCCATCACTTTGGACGGTTCCCGGTATGAACGCATTCTGGCCTTCAGCGAACAATATCAGGTCAGCTTATATACGTTATTTCTGTCCGTCATGTACGCCTTATTGTACAAGCTGACCGACAGCACCGATGTTCCGGTCGGCACGGTTTTCGCCAATCGCACCAGCAAGAAGGAAAAAGAAACGATCGGTATGTTCGTCAGCACGGTGGCTACGCGGATTCGTCTGAATCCAGACGGGCATGTGCTTTCCTTGATCCAAACGGTTTCCAAGGAAAATGCGGCGGATCTGCGGTATCAGAAATATCCTTATAACCAATTGATCCAGGATTTACGCGAACAACACGGCCGCAACGATCTTTCGGGGCTGTTCCGCACGTCTCTGGAATATCTGCCTTTGAAAATCGTGGAGTACGAAGAAATCAAGGTACGCCTGGAGGCTCACTTCGCTAGGCACGAGATGGACGATTTGCTGCTGCGCTTCGACCATATGCTGAATGAAGGCCATGTAATTCTCCATGCTTCCTATCGTACCGGCCTGTTCGAGAAAGCCGAGATTGATCGGATTATGGACCAATATGTGACCGTTCTGGACCAGTTTCTTCAGACTCCCGAACTGCCGGTACGCGAGATTTCTCTGCTGAGTGATGAGGAGAGACACCGCATTCTCAACGTTTTTAACCCGCCGGTGGCAGGGCTGAGCGAGGGAGAAGCGTTTCATCGGTATGTTGAAAAGTTTGCCCGAGAAATTCCGGATCATCCGGCAGTCGTCTACATGGACAAACAGCTGACCTACAGCGAATTGAACGAACGCGCCGAGCGGCTGGCTTCTCTCCTTCGCGAACAGGGCGTGGGAAGGGAGACGATTACGGGGATCTGGGCGGAGCGTTCGGTGGAACTGCTGGTCGGGGTGCTCGCCGTTTGGAAAGCCGGCGGAGCCTATGTACCGCTGGACCCCGATTATCCGGCGGAGCGGATTGAGTACATGCTCAGCGATAGCGATGCATCGGTGCTGCTTACGCAGCGTCATCTGTTGGAGCGGGCCAGAGGTTGGTTGGCCGATGACCGGCTGAAGCTTCAAGCTGTCTATGCCATGGACGATGAACAGATTTATAACGGGGATGCCTTAGCCGTGGAATTTGAATCTGCCGGCAGCGCCCCGCAAGACTTGGCTTATGTGATTTACACCTCGGGTACAACGGGACGCCCGAAAGGCGTCATGATCGAGCACGGTAGTCTCGTGAATACGGCGGATGCGTACCGTCGCGAGTACCGGTTAGATCAGTTTCCGGTGCGGCTGCTGCAGCTGGCCAGCTTCTCGTTTGACGTGTTCGTCGGAGACATCGCACGGACGCTGTATAACGGAGGCACGATGGTGATTGTGCCGAAGGATGACCGGATTGATCCGAACCTCTTATACGGCTGGATTCGGGACCAAAACATTACGATATTCGAATCGACGCCTGCGCTCATCCTGCCGTTCATGCAGCATGTTTATGAAGAAGGGCTAGACGTTAGCTCCATGCAGTTGTTGATTACCAGCTCGGATGCTTGCAGTGTCACCGATTACCGATTGCTACAGGAAAGATTCGGCGGACAATTCCGCATCATCAACAGCTATGGCGTTACCGAAGCGGCCATTGACAGCAGCTTTTACGGTGAGCCGCTGGATAAGTTGCCGCCGTCGGGTCATGTGCCGATCGGCAAAGCTTGGCTGAACGCCCGGTTTTACATTGTCGATGACGCGTTAAAGCCGGTTCCTGTAGGGGTTCCGGGCGAGCTTGTCATCGGCGGCGACGGGGTGGCGCGCGGATACTGGAACCGTCCGGACCTAACCGCCGAGAAGTTTGCGGACAGCCCGTTTGTGCCGGGCGAACGTCTGTACCGGACAGGCGATTTGGCCCGCTGGCTGGAAGACGGCAACGTCGACTTCATCGGCCGGATCGACTATCAGGTGAAAATTCGCGGGTTCCGGATCGAACTCGGCGAAATTGAAACGGCCCTGCAGCGTTTCCCGGGCGTCAAGCAGGCTGTGGTGACCGACCGTACGGATGAGCAGGGGCAAAAGTATTTGTGCGGCTACGTGGCGGCGGATGCTTCCTTGCAGCTGAGCGATCTGCTGTCCCGATTGAAGCAAGAGCTGCCGGCCCATATGGTCCCGGCCCGGCTGGTGTCTCTTGATAAGCTTCCGCTCACGCCGAACGGTAAAATTGACCGCAAAGCGCTGCCTGAACCGACCGGAGAGATAGAAGCAGGCCGTGAGTATGTGGCTCCTCGCACAACGCTGGAAACAAGACTTGCTCTCATTTGGCAGCAGGTGCTGGGTATTGCGCGAGTTGGAGTCCAAGACGATTTCTTTGACTTGGGTGGTCACTCCTTGCGGGCCTCCACGCTTGTCTCCAAGATTCGGAAAGAGCTGCAAGTCGAGGTTCCGCTGCGGGAAGTTTTCCGCTACACCACGATCGAACAGCTGGCCGAAAGAATCGGCGGTTTAAGGCAGCAGGAGACGTATGAGATTACAAAGGCGGCTGAGGCCGAGTACTATCCGGTTTCATCCGAGCAAAAGCGTCTGTACGTCCTGCGCCAGCTTGACGGGGCCGAGCGCAGCTACAATATGTCGGCGGCGCTTCTTCTCGAGGGCAAGCTGGACCGCATGCGCGTCGAGCATGCGTTCCGGGCGCTGATTCAGCGCCATGAGACGCTGCGTACCGGGATCGAGCAGGTTCAAGGCGAGCTTGTCCAGCACATCTATGACGAGGTGGCGTTTGCTGTAGATTATTTCCAAGCGAGCGAGCGGGAAGTGGAGCAAGTGGTGGAAGCTTACTATCACCCGTTTGATCTGACCAAACCGCCACTTCTCCGCATCGGCCTGATCGAAGTCGCCGAGGATCGCCACATTCTGCTGTTCGATATGCACCATATCGTCTCGGACGGCATTTCGACAGCGCTGCTCTTCGACGAGTTCAGCCGCCTGTATCGGGGCGAGGAGCTGGCCCCGCTGCGCATTCAATACAAAGATTATGCCGTTTGGCAGCATTCCGAAGCTTATGGGCAGATGCTCCAGCCGCAGAAGGAGTATTGGCTGAAACAGCTGTCGGGCGAGCTGCCGGTCTTGGAGCTACCGACGGACTTCCCGCGGCCTGCGGTGCAAAGCTTTGACGGCCGAACCGTGAAGTTTTATATCGGGAAAGATCGGACGGAGAAGTTGAAAGAGCTGGCGGCACGGACAGGGACGACCCTGTACATGGTGCTGCTGTCGGCTTACACCATCCTTATGCATAAATATTCGGGTCAGGAAGATCTGATCGTAGGAACGCCGATTGCCGGAAGAACGCAGGAAGAAGTGCAGCCGATCGTAGGGATGTTTATCAACACGCTGGCCATTCGCAGCCGTCCGGAGCGTTCCAAGCCGTACCTTTCGTACCTGGAAGAAATCAAGGACATCACGCTCGGGGCTTTCGAACACCAAAATTATTTGTTCGAAGACTTGGTAGAAAGTCTTCACATTCCGCGCGCAACCGGCCGGAATCCGCTCTTTGACACGTTCTTCTCCCTGCAAAATACGGAGAACGAGCAAATTGTCATCGAGGGGCTAGAGCAATCGTTTTATCCGCTGGAAAACCGAACATCCAAGTTCGAGCTGCTCCTGGACATTTCGGAGATGGACGGTCAGCTCGAATGTCGGTTGGAGTACGCTACGGCTTTGTATAAACAGGAGACCGCGGAGCGGTTCGCCAGACATTATGGCAAGCTGCTCGAAACCATCGCAGCAGCGCCGGACGGGGATATTGCCTCGCTGGAAATGCTCACGGAGGAGGAAATCCGCGAGCTGGTGCGCGGTTTCAACGATTCGGAGGCGGACTACCCGCGGCAGCAGACGATTCACGGCTTGTTCGAAGAACAGGCGGAGCTTTACCCGGACAACGTGGCCGCCGTCATGAACGAGCGGCAGCTGACCTACCGCGAGCTGAACGAGCGATCCAACCGCCTTGCGCGGAAGCTGCGGGAGACGGGAGTAGAAGCGGACCAGCTGGTAGCGATTCTGGCCGAACGCTCGCTCGATATGGTCGTTGGCATTCTGGCGATTCTCAAAGCGGGCGGAGCATACGTGCCTGTCGATCCCGACTACCCGGAGGAGCGCATCCGCTTCATGATCGAGGATTCGGGCGCGCCGTTATTGCTGATTCAAAAGCATCTGCACGAGAAGACCGACTTCGCAGGAACGCGCCTCGAATTGGACGACTTCATTTGGGGCGACAGAGGGACGGACTCCGAAGGTGCGCTGGACGCTTCGAACCTGAAGCCGATTTCCGGGCCAGTCAACCTGGCTTATGTCATCTACACGTCAGGAACGACCGGCAGACCGAAAGGAACGCTGATCGAGCATAAGAACGTCGTGCGCCTCCTGTTCAACGACAAGAACCTGTTCGACTTCGGGCCGTCCGACACGTGGACGTTGTTCCACTCGTTCTGCTTTGATTTCTCCGTCTGGGAAATGTACGGAGCGCTGCTGAACGGAGGCAAGCTGGTCATCGTACCGCCGCTCACAGCGAAAAATCCGGCCGATTTCCTGGCGCTGCTGGGCCGCGAACAGGTCACGATTTTGAACCAGACGCCAACGTACTTCTACCAGCTGCTGCGTGAGGTCTTGGCGGACCATCCGTACGATCTGCGGATTCGCAACGTCATCTTCGGGGGCGAAGCGCTGAGTCCGCTACTGCTCAAGGGCTTCAAGACGAAGTACCCGGAGACGAAGCTGATCAATATGTACGGCATTACCGAGACGACTGTTCACGTTACGTATAAGGAAATCACATGGGTCGAAATAGAGGCGGCGAAGAGCAATATCGGCAAGCCGATCCCGACGCTGAGCGTGTACGTCCTTGATGAAAACCGCCGCCCTGTGCCGATCGGCGTAGCGGGCGAAATGTACGTAGCCGGGGAAGGCCTTGCGAGAGGATACCTGAACCGCCCGGATCTGACGGCGGAGAAGTTCGTCGATTCCCCGTTTGCAGAGGGGGAGAAACTGTACCGCTCGGGCGACTTGGCGGCTTGGCTGCCGGACGGCAACATCGAATACCTGGGCCGGATCGATCACCAGGTCAAAATCCGCGGTTACCGGATCGAACTGGACGAAATCGAGACGCAACTGCTGAACGTCGAGGGCGTGGAAGAAGCGGTGGTGCTTGCCCGTCAGGACGGTGGGGGCGAGAAGGCGCTTGTCGCCTACTTTGTGGCGGACCGGACACTGACGGTCAGCGAAATGAGAGCCTCGCTGGCCCAGGGAATGCCGGGGTACATGATCCCGTCGTACTTCGTGCAGATGGAGCGCATGCCGCTGACGGCCAACGGCAAAGTAGACCGCAAAGCGCTGCCAGAGCCGCAAGGCAGCTTGCAGACGGGCGTCGAATATGTAGCACCGCGTAACCGGACGGAGTCCCAGCTTGTGAAGATCTGGGAGGAAGTGCTGGGCTACTCCGGCATTGGAGTCCTGGACAATTTCTTCGAGCTCGGAGGCCACTCCTTGCGGGCGACAAACCTTGTCAGCAAGATTCAGAAGGAAATGAACGTTGAACTTCCGCTGCGCGATGTGTTCCGCTATACGACGGTAGAGTCTATGGCCGGGGCTATTGCCAGTTTGGAAGAAACGCGGCACAGTTCAATTCCGAAGGCGGAAGAGAAAGCGTACTATCCGGTTTCCTCCGCACAAAAAAGGCTGTACGTCCTGCACCAGCTGGATGGCTCGGAGCTAAATTACAACCTCCCAAGCGCCTTGCAGTTGGAAGGGGCTTTGAATGAGGCCAAAGTGGAAAAGGCACTGACTACTTTGGTGGCCCGGCATGATATGCTGCGCACTGGTTTTGAAATCGTGAATGGGGAGCCGGTTCAGCGTATTCATCCGCTCGTAGCTTTCAAGGTCGAGAAGCTTCAAGCAAGCGAAGATCAGGTTGCGGCCATTCTTGAAGGCTTCATTCAGCCTTTTGACTTGACCCAGCCGCCTTTGCTGCGCGCCCTGCTGATCGAACTGGAGAAAGAGAAATTCCTGCTCGCGCTGGATATTCATCATATTGGTTCCGACGGCCTTTCCATGGACGTGCTGCTGCGCGAATTCGTGCGGCTTTACAATGGGGAAGAATTGCCGGAGCTGCGTATTCAATACAAGGATTACGCCGTTTGGCAGCAATCCGAGGAGCAGCGTCTACGCATCAAACGGCAGGAGGAATACTGGCGCGGGGTCTTCAACTCCGAGCCTCCGGTTCTTGAGCTGCCTCTCGACTTCTCCCGCCCGGCCGTCCAGCAGTTTGACGGTCAAACGCTCACGTTTACGCTTGGTGCGGAGAAAAGCGAAGCTCTCAAACGGCTTGCCGGCGATTCGGGGGCGACGCTGTACATGCTTCTGCTGGCTGCGTACTCCGTATTGCTTCATAAATATGCGGGACAGGAAGATATAGTGGTCGGCACTCCGATTGCCGCCCGTTCTCACGCCGACCTGCAGCCAATTATCGGCATGTTCGTCAATACGCTGGCCCTTCGCTTGGGTCCGACGGCGGAGCGGACGTTCCTGGATTACTTGCAGGAAGTGAAGGAAACGACGCTTGGAGCCTACGAGCACCAGGACTATCCGTTCGAGGAGCTGGTGGAAGCTCTTCAGGTGAGCCGGGATTTAAGCCGGAATCCTCTGTTTGACACCATGTTTTCTTTGCAAAAGCACGAAAGCTTGGATTTAACCCTGGAAGGCTTGCAATGGTCGCTGTTCGACATCGAGGAAAAGACGGCAAAGTTTGATCTTAGCTTTGATATCGTGGAAGCTGATAACGAGCTGGTTTGCAAGATCGAGTACGCTACCTCGTTGTTTAGACAGGAAACGATGGTACGGCTGGCGGGTCATTACGAGCAGCTTTTGGCGTCGATCCTGGCTCAGCCGGGTGCGCGGATTTCAGATTTGGATATCTTGACGGACAGCGAAAAGCATGATTTGCTGGTCGGGTTTGACGTGTCGTCTTCGGCTCTTGTGAAGCAACCCGCCGCAGAGGGCACAGGTTTGGAAGCGGATGAGTCGTGGAGAGAGAGAACGTTCCACGAGCTGTTCGAGGAGCAGGCGGAGCGCACTCCGGAAGCGCTGGCGGTTGTCTACGAAGACAGCAAGCTGACGTATGCGGAGCTGAACGCCAAAGCGAATCGTCTGGCGTATGCACTGCGGGCGCGCGGGGTGAAGCCGGAGCAGGTGGTCGGCATTCTGGCCGACCGTTCGGCGGAACTGTTGATCGGGGTGCTCGCCGTATGGAAAGCGGGCGGCGCTTATGTGCCGCTCGACCCGGACTATCCGGCGGAGCGGATCGAGTATATGCTCGCGGACAGCGGGGCGTCGGTACTGCTTACGCAGACCCGCCTGCTGGAGCAGGCGGAAGCTTGGCGCAGCGACGGAGCTCTAGTGCTGCAAACGGTGCTTGCGCTTGACGATGCCGCGACGTACAGCCTCGAAGCGGCTGTGGGCGTACAAGCTTTGGGCGAAGCAGGCGCAGAGGCGGAGGCTTTGGCGCAAGCGGAAACGGCTTCTGCCGAAACGTCCGCCACGGCAGAAGCCGAGAAGAACGTACTAGCGGCGGATCTCGCATCGAATCCGGCGAATGTGAACAAGCCGCGCGATTTGGCTTACGTCATCTACACCTCCGGTACGACGGGCAAGCCGAAGGGCGTGATGATCGAGCACCGCAGCCTGGTGAACACGGCGGCGGGCTACCGGCGGGAATACCGGTTGGATCAGTTCCCGGTGCGGCTGCTGCAGCTCGCAAGCTTCTCATTCGACGTGTTCGTGGGAGACATTGCGCGGACGCTGTACAACGGCGGCACTATGGTCATCGTGCCGAAGGACGACCGGATCGATCCGTCTCGTCTGCACCACTGGATTGAGCAGGAGCGGGTCACAATTTTCGAATCGACGCCGGCGCTGATCGTGCCGTTCATGGAGCACGTGCATGCCGAGGGTCTGGACCTCAGCTCGGTGAAGCTACTGATCACAAGCTCGGATGCGTGCAGCGTAGCCGATTACCGGACCTTGCAGGAGCGCTTCGGCTCGCAGTTCCGTATTATTAACAGCTACGGTGTAACGGAAGCGGCGATTGACTCAAGCTTCTATGACGAGCCGCTGGAGAAGCTGCCGAAGACGGGTAGCGTGCCGATCGGGAAAGCGTGGCTGAACGCCAAGTTCTACATCGTGGATGCGAATCTGAAGCCGGTGCCGATCGGGGTGTTGGGCGAACTGGTTATCGGCGGAGCGGGTGTGGCCCGCGGTTACCTGAACCGCCCGGATTTGACGGCGGAGAAATTCGTAGACAGCCCGTTCGCCGCGGGCGAGCGGCTGTACCGCACGGGAGACTTGGCGCGGTGGATGGAGGACGGGAACGTGGACTTCATCGGCCGGATCGACAACCAGGTGAAAATCCGGGGGTACCGGATTGAGATGGGTGAAGTCGAAGCGAAGCTGCTGAGTGTAGGTGGCGTGACGGAAGCGGTCGTCGTCGTCAGGGAAGATCAAGAAGGTCAGAAAGCTTTGTGCGCTTATTATACAGCAGAAGAAGGCTTGACGGCGGCAGACCTGAAACGGGCGATTGCCAGCGAACTGCCGGGGTACATGATCCCGTCGTACTTCGTGGAGCTGGAGCGCCTGCCTCTGACGCCGAACGGAAAGATCGACCGGAAGGCGCTGCCGGCACCGGAAGGGGGGGCAGGCGGAGGCCGCGAATACGTGGCGCCGCGCACCGAACTGGAGGCGAAGCTGGCCGCCATTTGGCAGGATGTGCTTGTTCGGGAGAAGGCGATAGGCGTAACGGACAACTTCTTCGACCTCGGCGGACACTCCCTGCGGGCGACGACGCTTGTCAGCAAAATGCATAAGGAGCTAGGCGTTGAATTCCCGCTTCGTGACGTATTCCGCTACTCGACGGTTGAAGAAATGGCCGCGGCTATGGAGCGGTTGGAGATCGGCTCGTTCACGGCTATTCCGGCTGCGGAACCTAGCGAGTATTATCCGCTCTCTTCCGCTCAGAAACGTCTCTATATCTTGAACCAGCTGGAAGGAGCCGAGCTGAGCTACAACATACCGGGAGCTATGCTGCTCGAAGGGGAGCTCGACCGGCAGCGGTTTGAAGAAGCGTTCCGTAGGCTCGTAGCTCGTCATGAAACGCTGCGTACCGGCTTTGAGATGGTAAAAGGCGAAGCGGTTCAGCGGATTTACAAAGAAGCCGCCTTCCAGGTGGAATATGTGCAGATCAGCGAGGAGCAGGCGGAAGAAATG
>NZ_JBLZXB010000019.1:0-213244 GCF_056099025.1 Paenibacillus sp. TSM33 | reverse complement strand
TCGTCCGCTTGTACAGCGGGGAGCAACTGGAGCCGCTTCGCATTCAGTACAAAGATTATGCGGTATGGCAGCAATCGGACGAGCAGAAAGCTCAGCTTGCCAAGCAGGAAGCCTACTGGCTCGACATGTTCCGCGGAGAGCTGCCGGTTTTGGAATTGCCGACGGACTATCCGCGCCCGGCTATGCAGAGCTACGAGGGCCGCACGCTGCAATTGTTTATGGATAGCGAGAAAAGCGAGGGTCTGAAACGACTTGCAGCTGAGAACGGCGCAACGCTTTACATGGTTCTGCTTGCTGGTTATACAATGTTATTGCACAAGTATACAGGGCAAGAAGACGTGGTGGTCGGTACGCCAATTGCGGGAAGAAATCACAGCGACGTTCAGCCGCTGATCGGGATGTTCGTCAATACTCTGGCCATCCGCAGTTATCCGGCTGCCGGTAAGACGTTCCTTGACTACTTGAAGGAAATCAAGGAGACGACGCTGGGCGCTTTTGAACATCAGAATTATCCGTTTGAGGAACTGGTGGATAAGGTGAATGTGGCTCGCGATTTAAGCCGCAATCCGCTGTTCGATACGATGTTTGCTTTGCAGAATACAGAGAATTTGGAAATCCAGCTTCCCGGACTCCATTTGTCGACGTATGCCAGCGAAGAAATTGTTTCTAAATTCGATCTCAGCTTGGACGTCACGGAGATCGAGGAAGGCTTGGAATATCTGTTTGAATACGCCACTGCTCTTTATAAAACCGAAACAGTGGAGAAATTGGCCGCTCACTACTTGCAGCTGCTTGAATCCATTCTCTGCAACCCGTCGGCGACTATTGCCGAGCTGGGCATTTTGACACCGGCGGAAAAAGAGCAAATTCTCGGCGCGTTTAACCCGGCGCAGCCGGAAGTGGCTCCTGCGGCCGCGTTCCACCGGCTGTTTGAGGAACAGGCGAAGCGCACGCCGGAAGAGACGGCCGTCGTGTACGAGAACGACCGGCTGACGTATGCAGAGCTGAACGAGCGGGCAAACCGCTTGGCGGCCACGCTGCGCGCAAGTGGCGTCGGCCGGGAGATGATCGTCGGCATTCTCGCCGAGCGTTCGGTGGACTTGCTGGTGGCCGTGCTGGCCGTCTGGAAAGCGGGTGGGGCGTATGTGCCGCTTGACCCGGATTATCCGGCGGACCGCGTGCGGTTCATGCTTGAAGACAGCGGAGCGAAGGTGCTGCTGACGCAAACGGCGCTGCGAGAGCGTGCTGAAGCCTGGCTCGGTGAAGAAGAGCTGGCGCTGGCGGCGGTGCTGTACCTGGACGAGGAAGCTTCGTACAGCGAGGAGTGGGAGAATGCGCCGATTGTCTCCGGCAAGCTGACGGATGCTGTGGACGACGGTGATGAGAGCCACCAGAATGTTGGTACTGACAGCTTCCATGAAGCCCGTCCGGAGGATCTGGCTTACGTAATCTACACGTCGGGAACGACGGGCAAGCCGAAGGGCGTGATGGTCGAGCACCGCAGCCTGGTGAACACGGCGGCGGGCTACCGACGGGAATACCGGTTGGATCAGTTCCCGGTGCGGCTGCTGCAGCTCGCAAGCTTCTCGTTCGACGTGTTCGTGGGAGATATTGCGCGGACGCTGTACAACGGAGGCACGATGGTGATTGTGCCGAAGGACGACCGGATTGATCCGTCTCGTCTGCACCATTGGATTGAGCAGGAGCGGGTCACCATCTTCGAATCGACGCCGGCGCTGATCGTGCCGTTCCTGGAGTACGTGCACGAGCAGCGGCTGGATATGAGCGGGATGGAGCTGTTGATCACGAGCTCGGACAGCTGCAGCGTGGCGGATTACCGCACCTTGCAGGAACGCTTCGGCTCGTTGTTCCGGATCATCAACGCATACGGCGTGACGGAAGCGGCGATCGACTCCAGCTTCTATGACGAGCCGCTGGCGAAGCTGCCGCAGACAGGCAATGTGCCGATCGGTAAAGCGTGGCTGAATGCGAAATTCTACATCGTGGATACGCATCTGAATTCTGTGCCGGTCGGGGTGTTGGGCGAACTGGTTATCGGCGGAGCGGGTGTGGCCCGCGGTTACTTGAACCGCCCGGATTTGACGGCGGAGAAATTCGTAGACAGCCCGTTCGCCGTGGGCGAGCGGCTGTACCGCACAGGAGACTTGGCGCGGTGGATGGAGGACGGGAACGTGGACTTCATCGGCCGGATCGACAACCAGGTGAAAATCCGGGGGTACCGGATTGAGACGGGTGAAGTTGAAGCGAAGCTGCTGAGTGTAGGTGGCGTGAAGGAAGCGGTCGTCGTCGTCAGGGAAGATCAAGAAGGTCAGAAAGCTTTGTGTGCTTATTATACAGCGGAAGAAGGCTTGACGGCGGCAGACCTGAAACGGGCGATTACCAGCGAGCTGCCGGGGTACATGATCCCGTCGTACTTCGTGGAGCTGGAGCGCCTGCCTCTGACGCCGAACGGGAAAATCGACCGGAAGGCGCTGCCGGCGCCGGAAGGGGGAGCAAGCGCAGGCCGCGAATACGTGGCGCCGCGCACCGAACTGGAGGCGAAACTGGTCGCCATCTGGCAGGACGTGCTCGGACCGGTCACGATTGGCGTGACGGACAACTTCTTCGACCTCGGCGGGCACTCCCTACGGGCGACGACGCTGGTCAGCAAGGTGCATAAGGAGCTGAGCGTGGACCTGCCGCTGCGCGATGTGTTCCGGCACTCGACCATCGAAGCGATGGCCGAAGCGATCAGCCAATTGGAGCGGCAGGAACACCTCTCCATTCCGATTCTGGATAAGAGGGATTATTATCCGCTTTCCTCCGTGCAAAAACGGCTGTACATCCAGCAGCAGATGGAAGGCGCCGAGCTTAGCTACAACATGTCCGGCATGACGGTTCTCGTCGGGCGCTTGGAACGGAATCAATTCGAGTCGGCGCTTAAAGGATTGATAGCTCGTCACGAAATTTTGCGAACCGGCTTCGAAATGGTCGACGGCGAACCGGTACAACGGATTTATCCGGACTTGAAGTTTGTCGTCGAGTATACGAAAGCGACGGAAAGTGAAACGAAGAGCATCGTAGACGGCTTTGTGCGCGTCTTTGATTTGCAGCGGCCGCCGCTGCTGCGTGTAGGCTTAGTCGAATGGGAAGCGGAACGGCATCTGCTCATGCTGGACATTCATCATATCGTCACGGATGGCATGTCGATGGGCATCTTCGTCGAAGAGCTGCTGCGCCTGTATAACGGCGAGACTCTGGAACCGCTTCGGATTCAATACAAGGAATTCGCCGCTTGGCAGCAGTCCGAACCTGTAAAAGAGCGGCTGAAACGTCAGGAAGCCTACTGGCTGGACGTGCTGGAAGGCGAACTGCCGACGCTTGAACTGCCTACGGACTTTGTCAGACCTGCCGCTCGCAACTTTGAGGGAGATGTGCTGCCTTTCAGCATCGACAAGCAGATGACCGAAAGCTTGCAGCGCATCGCCGATGGGAATGGTGCCACCCTTTATATGGTGTTATTGGCGGCCTATTCAATCCTGCTCAGCAAATACTCGGGACAAGAAGACTTCATTGTAGGCATGCCGGTTTCGGGCCGCACACATGCCGACCTGGAGCCGCTCATCGGAATGTTTGTCAACACTTTGGCGATTCGCCATTATCCGTCCGGGGAGAAGACGTTCCTCGCTTACTTGAACGAAGTCAAAGAAACGATGCTGGGGGCCTACGACCACCAGGATTATCCGTTCGAGGAGCTTGTGAAAAAGCTGCAGGCGCCGCGAGATCAAAGCCGCAATCCTGTATTCGATGTCATGTTTGTTCTGGAAACCAAGGAAGATAACGTTCAAAGCTTCGGGGATATCAAGATCGAATCTTATCCGGAAACTCATACGGTTTCCCAATTTGATCTTACCTTGGTCATTTCGTTGCTGGATGAGGGAATGAACGGGCAGTTTGAATATGCCACCAAGTTGTTTACGCGCAATCTGATCGACAATTTCGCTCAGGACCTGCTCGTGATCATCACCCAAATTTGCGAACAGCCTTCGGTGCTGTTGAAGGATATTTCCCTGAACGGGCAATCCGAACAGGAGCAAGATGTGCTAGAGTCCATTGATATTATTTTCTAATCCCTTACCCGGCTTGGGTGTATACCGTATTTCGCTCGGTACGCACCCTGCCGGGTGTTTTTTTACTTTTTGTCTAGGCATGGCTGTTCGATAGCAGATCGCAAAGCACTCCGGATTATCGACTCTACCACCGTTGCTCCTTGCTAGAACGATTACAGACGAAGAGGATATAATACCTGCACTTACAATTGGTAAACTGGTTTATAACATTAAATCTGCTGAATTAGAGTACAAAGTTGTCCAACCCGAAGTATGTTTATCTCCAGGCTAACAAGAGATAAAAAGGAAACGTGAAGCTCTTGGAGAAGACTTTTGGTATTATGCCGAAACGTTTTTTTCTGTATTAGAATCAGGAGGCTGGAATAGTAATCTACCTTCCATAAGTTCACTATTTAAAGAATGAAGTAAAATCAAGCAAGCTATCATTCGAACAAAAAAAGAGAATTAATAAACTAGCTAGAGATATAATTGGCTTCATTGAAAGAAGTGAATAATGAATTAGTAAGAGATTTGATAGAAGAATTTAATAAAATAAAAATGGATAATAACCTAACTTTAGTTCAAATATATGGACAATGGACTAAAGATGGACAGATTATTAGAGATAATGCTTTGAAAAAGAAAATTGCATCATTTAAGCACGTTATATGCGACATTCAGTATATTGAAGAAATGGTTATGAAAATTGTATTATCGTAATAGTACAAGTTTCCAATTTTCTCCTTATGGTAATTTGTGGTGGTTTCAGATTTTTTATTTTTCGTGTTTATCACGTGCTCTGACAAGCGCAGTAAAATCAACAAAATTGGTTCACGACTTTTTTATGCTGCTGAATTACAATTTTCTTGCTTTTTAGCGCTTATTAACTAGAGCTTCCTTCTGTAGGCAAGTTCAGCTGAAATATAAAAGTGTTATTGGTATGATTGAGTGTTAAGGTCCCTTGATGTAACTCAACAATATTCCTTGCTATGGAAAGCCCCAGCCCTGCTCCTGTTTGGATACCTTCGCTGCTTCTTGAGTGGTCAACTTTATAAAAACGATCAAACAGCTTCTCTTTTTGATCTTGTGTGAGAGGAGTTCCTTTATTTTCGACCTCAATCGTAATTTGCTCAGGAGTCGTTTTCAGTCGAATGCAAATGCCCCCAGGCTTCAAGGAATACTTTAAGGCGTTCATGAGAAGATTATCGATTGCTCTGGCCATTTTATCGCTGTCAACGGAGGTAAAGATCGGGGAGTCACCGATTTCCTTTACTATATATACACCGTTTTCTTGAGCAATGGGTTCGAACTCAAACAGTAATTGATCCAAAAGCTGGAATAAATTGATCCTTCTCAGATTTAAGTGGGTATCGACCGAAGTGAGCCGTGTATATTCAAACAAGTCATCCAGCAACTTCTTCAAATGAATCGCTTTGTTATAGGTGTTCTGAACAAAGCGCGTATATTCCTCTTTATCTTGATATGAGTCTGTTCTTAACAGCTCGATATAACCGATAATGCTGGTCAGAGGCGTCCGCAAGTCATGTGAAATACCAGTGATCATTTCCATCTTCGATTTTTCTATTTCACGTTCTTTTACAATCTGTTGCTCTAATCGTTCGGTCATTCGATTGATGTTGAGCGCGACCCGTCCAAGTTCATCTTGCCGAACAACAGGTACCCGATAATGTAAATTGCCTTCGGAAATAAATTGAAGCCCTTGCTCCAATGTAATTAAGTCTCTAACGATTCGTCGGGTCAAAACTAAAAAAGTAAAGATAAATATTACCATAAACAAGGGGGTAAGAAGATAAGGGAAAAAATTCTTTTGTATAAGTTTATTCAATTTTGTAGCCAACTCCCCACACCGTTTTAATATACTGAGGTTCTCTTGGGAATTGCTCTAATTTTTCTCAATCACCAGGTCTTTAATAAGGATAAGCGAATTAAATTCTTCTTTTCCTATTAATGATTGTCGCCGTAGCTGCGCTTTTACGCGAGCTAGCAATTCTAACGGATTAAACGGTTTGATCATGTAGTCATCGGCCCCCGTAGTGAGCCCATTGATTTTATCAATATCTTCTTCTTTGGCTGACAGCATGATAATCGGGATATTTGATATTTCCCTTATTTTTAGGCATGCTTTAATCCCGTCCATTCGTGGCATCATGACATCCAGAATAACCAGTTGAATTGATGTTGTCTTAATAGCATCCAGGGCTTCTTCTCCATCAGCCGCTTCAATCACATGGTATCCTTCATTGCGCAGATATACATGAATGACATCTCGAATCTCGGAATCATCGTCCACAACAAGGATTGTATTCATTGACGACTACTCCTATTTTTTGACTTGGTAGAACTAAGATATTTAAGATACGTGAATTAAAGTGTCATCATCATTTATAGGGTTTCCCTTTTGCGGCAGACGTAAACGAAAGCAGGAGGGATATTGAGGGGCACCACATTAATCTTTTCGATGATAAACTTTTCAGAAAGCTGTTTTTTCATTTGAAGCGAATATTGAAAGGCGATAAACAAGCCTCCAGGTTTGAGTGCTTTATAAATCTGTTCAACCAAGGTATCTCTCAATTCACGCTCAAAATTAAAAAAAGGTAGCCCGCTAAAAATACAATCCAACTGTTGAATGTTCTCTTGCTTCATTGCGTCTACTAAACGTGCAGCGTTCGGATGACAGGAGAAGTCAGGATATTTGGTCTCTAATTTATTCCTCATCGTGTCATCCATCTCAAATAATAACACTTTTGTTGCCTCACTTACCTCGGTGTTGATAAAACGGGTGATGGCACCTGTACCCGATCCGAGCTCTGCGACTGCCTTAACCTCGTTCCAAGGCGCTTGTTTAACCATTTTGGTTGCCAGAAACCGGGAGCTCAGTATAACACTTCCCACATTTTTCGGACTGTGAATAAAGCTTCGCAAAAATAAAAGATTTTCATTGAGTTTCAACTGATTATCCTCCATTACTATTTATGTTGTCAGGCACAAAGCTGAGTATGGTTTAAATATTGAATACAGAAATCATAATGAAAAAAACTAAGGAATTTATGAGTATATTTCTAAAGAAAATCTAAAGAATTCATCTATGAAAGATTTAAAGAGCCTATGTCATCAACCCTAAAAGCCTTACCAACCAAGTTGGTAAGGCTTTTTTTATAAGAAGAAACAGTTAATTATTTTAGAATTTCTTTAGAAATATCCCTATAATCTCCTAAGATTTTTATACTAATATACTCTCATCGACATAACGAGGAGGTTAGAACATGATTAGCGATATTGTCTTACAGCTAGTCGATCATTATGGATATTTGTTTTTTTTCCTAGCCTTCTGCCTAGGCCCATTTGGGATTCCGGTTCCTAATGAGTTAACTATACTAACAGGTGGAATTTTGAGTAACAATGGAGTTTTAAACCCGTGGATTGTATACATGGTTATTCTCGCTGGTTTGTTTGTAGCAATTACATTTGCTTATTTAGCGGGCAGAATCTTTGGAGAGAAATTCAAACCCAAGTTTCAAAACAACCGTCATTTCCTGAAAGCAGAGGAACTTTTTGAACAACACGTCTCGTTCAAGAAGTTTACTTTGATTTCGTATTCGAGCGCGTTTGTTTGGACCACTACGTTCTTTGCTTTTGGCAGGTTCTTTGGACATCATATATTAAATTTGCTAGATATAATCGATCCTAAATTAGCCGTGGCTGCCCTAATAATAGCCGTTGGCACTTTTATCATAACGAAGTGGTTCAAGTTGATCTTTACTGCATGAGACGATAAATGAAATAAATAAGACAAAACGGTTTATCCCTATACCGATCAATATATCGTAGGGTCCACAATTGTTCGTGATTCTTTGATTCAACTGGGTGTTGAAGAGGGGCGGATTGCGGATACTGGGAATCCCCATTCGTCCGCAATTTTCTCAGTCTATAGAAAGAGAGAAAACAGCCAAAAAGTATGGTTTAGATCCTCATATGCCTACTGTGCTTGTGATGGGAGGAGGGAGCGGCATGATTGGCGATGGAAGCTCTACTATTCAGGAACTTGATATTACTGAAGCATTATATACAGGGTATTCCTTTCATAGAGTGGATGCCGATCGGTGAACAGGCTAAATTATGGGTTCGGGGAATTTTAAATAGAAGGTTCTAAAATAAAACTTAAGCCAGGAACACATTATGTTCGGGCTTAAGTTTTTTTAGCTATATATCACTTTATATAATAGATCGAAGAGTTTGTTTTCTTGTTCTTGTGTTAGGAGGCCTCTCAATGGAACGAAATGTTTAGTCTCAGCCATAACAAGATCTTTGATGAGAATCATGGGGGTGTTAGACATTTCCCATAATTTCATACAGGCTTGGATACTATCCGTTCGTAGCATCTTAATATCTAGGATGACTAGTTCGAAAGAGATTGATTTTACTAGATCTAGCGCTTCCACACCATCTGCAACTTTTATGACAAAGTATCCCTCATTGCACAAATATGCATGAAGAACGTCTTTAATTTCTGAATCGTCAGCTACAACAAGTATTGTATCCATTACATGGCACCTCTTTTTTTGCGACAGATATATACAAAGGCTGGAGGAAAATTGAAGGGTACAAATTCGATTTTTTCAATAGTTAAGTGTTCGGCAAATTTTTTTTTCATTTGGAGCGAGTACTGAAAAGCAACAAAAATTCCTCCAGGTTTTAGTGCCTTCATAATCTGATTAAGTAAGGTTCCTCGCATTTCACTCGTCAAATTAAAAAATGGTAATCCGCTAATAATGCAGTCCAGCTGGCCGATGTCATCTCGATTCAATTTTTTAACTAATTGGCAAGCATTAGAATGGCACACGAAATCCGGGTATTCTGCCTTCAGATTTTCTCTCATTTTCTTATCTCTTTCGAACAATAACACTTTTGTTGATCCAGTTAATTGTGTCTTCATGCAACGTGTGATAGCACCTGTACCTTATCCAAGCTCTGCGACTGCCTTTACCTCATCCCAGGGGACAGACTCAACCACTTTAGCTGCCAGAAACCGAGAGCTAGGTATAAGGCTTCCCACTCGTTGTGGATTTGTGAGGAATCCTTGCAAAAAGAGTAGATATTCATTGAAATTCAACTGTTTTCCCTCCATGATTTATTTTCTTCCTATTTTTTTATTGCGATATAAAAATAGTAACGAAAAAATCTAAGGATTTTACGAGGGTATATCTAAAGAAAATCTAAAGATATGTATGAAATTCGGAAGCTGATCTGAGTGTAGAAACCCCGATCTATTCTCAGCGCGCTCTATAAAACTCAAGGAAATCTAAACATAATAGAGTATAATGTTTAATTTGCCAAGTATTTATGCAAACGCTATCATTATATAATTTTACTCAGAAAGGAGGTAAAAGTAAGAAAACACGGAATATGGTATACTGCAACAGAGAATCGACCGACAAGCAGGTGTAAAATGCAAATATAAAAATTTTAGGAGGTAAAGTATGTTCAACTTTAGTAAGAAAATGATGACGGTAGTTCTTGCAGCTTCCATGAGTTTTGGGTTGTTTACAACAACTTCAAGTGCAGCGACAGACTACTGGCAAAATTGGACCGATGGCGGCGGGACGGTCAATGCTGTTAATGGGTCCGGCGGTAATTACAGCGTAACATGGAAGGATACCGGGAATTTTGTTGTCGGCAAAGGCTGGACTACTGGATCGCCCAACAGAACGATTAACTACAATGCTGGTGTCTGGGCGCCATCCGGTAATGGATATTTGGCTCTCTACGGGTGGACGAGAAACTCACTCATCGAATATTACGTCGTGGATAGCTGGGGGACTTATCGACCTACCGGAACGTATAAAGGTACAGTGACCAGTGATGGGGGCACATATGACATCTACACAACAATGCGATACGACGCACCTTCCATTGAAGGCCAAAAAACGACATTTATTCAGTACTGGAGTGTTCGACAGACGAAGCGACCGACCGGGGGCAACTCCACGATCACTTTCAGCAATCACGTGAAGGCATGGGCGAGCAAAGGCATGCATCTGGGGAATAGCTGGTCTTACCAGGTGTTAGCAACAGAGGGGTATCAGAGTAGTGGGAGCTCTAACGTAACGGTGTGGTAACCACTCAACTGCAAGCTATTCAACGAACGGGAGCGATTGGCATTTCTTCATAGGGAAGAGCAGGATGAGGGCTTATAACCGCATTACAACATAAACAAGGAAAAGAACGCCGGAGACAAATACTTAACTGAAACTGGAACTAGCCTATCATAGAGAGCAACTAATAGAACAAAATCGATTGGTACTCGGAAACCCAATGAGCTAGAAATGTACGATATGTCTGGAAATGTAAGGGGATGTTGCTAGGATTGTTACGGAGACTAAAGGGATACGATAGTTAATGAAACAGCGACAGCTGAGGAACGATTTTTCGTCTACGACTGTCGCTGTTTTCTTGCCTGAGATGTACATAGTACCCTGAGGTTGTCGAAATGGTGAGGAGAGGGTATAGTTTATATGTATGTATTTTGTTCGGGAAGAGGTTCATATGGCAACAATTCACGATGTGGCGTTAAAAGCGGGCGTGTCGGTTACTACAGTATCCCGTGTAATGAATAACCGGGGGTATATCAGTGAAACTACACGCAAAAAAGTGTTCGATGCAATGGAGGAACTTAATTATCAACCAAATGAAATAGCACGATCCCTGCTACGCAAGCAGTCCAATATCATCGGTCTTATTATTCCCAATGTCTCGCATCCTTTCTTTAGTGAGCTTGCTAATCAGGTGGAGTACTATGCCTATCAGCAGGGGTGTAAAGTTCTACTCTGCAATTCGCATATGGACCCCGTGAAGGAAAAAGTGTATATTGATATGTTGAAACGAAACCGGGTAGACGGCATCATTATGGGTAGCCATACCTTGGAAGTAGAAGAGTACCGACATTTGAATTCACCAATTGTGACATTTGACAGGCAGATTGATCCGCAAATTCCGTACATATCATCGGACAATTATCGCGGAGGTGAGCTGGCTACGGAGCTGCTCATTCGCAAAGGGTGCCGGAAAATTGCGCATATATGTGGAAATCTGGAGCTGAACATGCTGTCCAATGAGCGGACCACAGCTTTCCGGGATGTCGTGGGCAGGCATAGTGTCGAGCATGTAATCGTTCAAACAGACCTGAATGTGTTCGACCAAAAGGAGTACGAGCGAATGATTTCCAAACTCGTCCATGAACATCCAGATGTGGATGGGGTGTTTGCAACAAGCGATATTATTGCCGCCTTTGCGCTGAAAGAATATATCCGCGCCGGGCGGCATGTACCGGAGAATGTGCGTATTGTAGGCTTCGATGACGTGAGCGCTGCTTCCTGGCTGACGCCTGAACTTACATCAGTAAGACAGCCCATTGCAGAGATCGGTAGGCTGGCGGTCGAGCTGATTCGTAGACAGGCAGAGGGAGAGCAGGTACAGCCTGTTAATCGGCTGCCTGTTGAACTGATTGAACGTGCAACGACCTGAATGAAATCTGTTCCTCTAACAAGGGGAACAGATTTTTTTTAAAGAATGTTAAAGGTTTAACATGTCAAACGATTGACAGAGTTTGAATCTATGACATATAATCCGTTTGTAAGCGTTTTATTTAAGAGTACAGCAGCCATTATAGAAATAGGGGGATGACAACAGTGAGGAAATTCAAAAGAGTTCAATGGATGGTAATGCTGCTTCTTTTGGTTATGGTGGTGTCTGCATGCGGCGGCTCCGGAGGAGGAAGTAATTCGGCTTCTGGAGGGGGATCAGCGGATTCGAGAAATGTGAAAATTACACTTTTGAACTCTAAAGGTGAAATCCTTTCACAACTGGAGGATGCCGCCAAGGCGTTCCAGAAAGATAATCCCGGCATCACTGTTGAAATCCAGCCGGTTCCGACCGGTGGGTCGCCTTTTGAGCGTGCCTCTGCATTGTATGCATCCGGGAACCCGCCAACCATGACCATGCTAGATACAGGTGATGTGGAGAAATTCAAGGACCGTATCCTCGACTTAAGCGGAGAGAAGTGGAATAAGGACACTGTTGAAAACGCTACCACAGCTACGACGGTTGACGGTAAAAATTATGCGTTTCCGCTGGCTGTTGAAGGCTACGGATTCATTTATAACAAAGCGGTTGTTGATAAAGCGGTAGGCGGAAGCTTCGATCCCACCACAATTAAAACTCGAAATGACCTTGAAAAACTGTTTCAACAAATCGAGGCATCCGGGAAGAAAGCATTGGTGATTTCACCAATGGACTGGTCCCTAGGCGCTCATTATTTGCCTCTTGCATATGCAGGCCAGAACAAAGACATGGCTGAAGTGGACAAATTCATAGCATCACTGAAAGCGGGCCAGGCTAACTTGGCTGCCAATCCAGTATTTAACGGACTTATGGATACATTCGACGTCATGATGAAATACAATATCGATCAGGCTTCTCCGCTGGCAGGAGCTTATGAACGTGGACCGGAGCTGCTCGGCAAAGGCGAAGTTGGCATTTGGTTCATGGGCAACTGGGCATGGCCGCAAATCAGCGGTTTTGATACAGCTAACAAAGAATATGGTTTCTTGCCTGTACCCATCAGCAACAATGCCGATGACTATGGCAATCAGGAGATTTCATCCGCTGTTTCCAAACGTATTGTCATTGACAAGGAGAAGAGTACGCCGGAGCAACAAGAGGCGGCGAAGAAGTTCTTGAACTGGATCGTCTATGATGCGAAAGGTCAGGATTTCCTCGTGAACAAAGCGAACATTATCCCGGCGTTCAAAAATATTACACTGCCTGCGGCCGATCCACTTGGCAAATCCATTCAGGATTATATTGCAAAAGGCAAGTCAGAGCAGTCGATGAGCTTGCTGCCTGCCGACCACTGGTCTAAGCTAGGATCTTCCATGCAAAAATATCTGGCGAAACAGGGCGATCGCGCAACACTGGCTAAGGAAATCGAAGACTACTGGAAAACCGTAAAATAAGGCTTATTGTCAAATTACCCGGAAATAGAGAGAGAAATCCGAAACAAAGAGAGGGATCACCATGATTGCGGAAAAAGGAGTATGGAACCGGCTACGGACACGGCTGCTGTTCACCGGGCCAACCTTGTTTGCCTTCATAACGGTAATGATCATTCCATTCTTGTACGGCATTTATTTGACGTTCACAAACTGGGATGGTATTTCCACGACACTATCGCTGGTTGGCATCCAAAACTATCTGGCCGTTTTTCGGGATATTGAGTTTTGGAAATCGTTCGCCTTGACGCTCAAATATGTATTTTATACCGTTGTTCTTATCAATGTTATCGCTTTTATGCTGGCTTATGTGCTGACTAAAGGGTTAAAAGGACAGAGCATTTTCCGGGCAGGATTTTTCCTGCCCAACCTTGTCGGCGGCATTGTACTCGGTTTTATATGGCAATTTATCTTCAACAACGTGCTTGTCTATTTGGGACAACATGCCGACATTCAGGCGCTCAGCACGACTTGGCTGGCTGATCCTGACAAAGCGTTCTGGACACTCGTGATTGTAACCGTGTGGCAGAACGCGGGTTACATGATGGTCATTTATATTGCAGGATTGACGGGTGTGCCGAATGATATTATGGAGGCTGCAAGCATTGATGGGGCGAACAGCTGGACCAGACTGCGGAAAATGGTGCTGCCCTTGATGGTTCCTTCTTTCATCGTATGTATATTTTTGTCCCTGCAGCGTGGGTTTATGGTCTATGACGTCAACCTCGCGCTCACGAAAGGCGGACCGTTCAGTAGTACTCAAATGGTGTCGATGCATGTGTATGAAAAGGCATTCCTTTCCCGTGATTATGGTGTGGGACAGGCAGAAGCATTCGTGCTGTTCCTGATGGTTGCTCTCATCACTCTGCTTCAGGTTTATTTTAGCAAGAAGTTGGAGGTGGAGGCGTAATGGCAAGCAAAAAAATCGCTTCCTCCATGATCAAATTCATTGTGCTGACCGTTATACTCCTATTGTTCATCGTACCGTTCGTCTTTCTGCTGATCAATTCGTTCAAGGAAAATATGGCCATCACTTCGAATCCGTTATCGCTTCCAGAGAGTTTCGATATGAGCAACTATATGAATGCATTCGATAAAATGAATTATATCGCTGCCTTCACTAACTCATTGGTGATAACGGTGTTAAGTGTCTTGTTTATCTCACTGTTCGCAGCGATGACGGCTCATTACTTTGTCCGAAACAATACCAAGTTCAACCAATATACATTTATGCTGATGGTAGCTTCCATGATCATTCCATTTCAGGCCATCATGATTCCATTGGTGAAAATTTATGGCTCACTTGATCTGCTGAACAGCAAGTGGTCGCTGATTTACATGTATATCGGTTTTGGCAGCTCGCTGGCTGTTTTCATTTATCATGGGTTCGTAAAAAGTATTCCGAAGGAATTGGAGGAAGCAGCGCTGATTGACGGCTGCACACGGATTCAGACCTTCTTCCGCATCGTGTTTCCGGTACTGATGCCCACGACGGCCACCATCTCCATTCTCAATGTACTGTGGATCTGGAATGATTTCCTGCTGCCTTCGCTCATTCTGGTCGATCCTGAGCAAAGGACACTTCCGTTGTCCACGTACAACTTTTATGGAACCTACACAGTGGATTATGGTCCATTGATGGCAAGTTTGGTACTGACGATATTTCCGATCATTATCATCTATTTGTTCGCCCAAAAATATATTATTCAGGGTGTTATGCAAGGTTCGATTAAATAACTGTAGGAGTAGGATGCCTTATCAAACATACTAGAGTGTATACGAGAGAAAATGCTGATCAATTTATTTCCCAATCCAAGCATATGCTTCGGCCGGATTATCGGCTGAATTACCATTTGATGGCTGAATTTGGCTGGATGAATGATCCGAACGGTTTCATTCAATATAACGGGCAGTATCACTTGTTCTACCAACATTACCCGTATAAATCCGTGTGGGGACCGATGCACTGGGGACACGCAGTCAGCCGCGATCTTATGAAGTGGGACTATCTACCGGTTGCTTTGGCCCCGGACGGTGAGTTCGACCGGGATGGCTGCTTCTCCGGCAGTGCGGTTGAGCAGGACGGGAAGCTTGTCCTGATGTATACCGGACATGTTGTAACCGGGCCCGACAAAGATAAGGATTACAAGCAGTCACAGGGGATTGCAGTATCAGAAGACGGGGTAACCTTCGATAAGTGGGAGGGCAACCCGGTCATCGGTTATGACGCCATACCGGACAGAGTCAGCCGCAAAGATTTCCGTGATCCCAAGGTGTTCAGGCACGAAGATCAATACTACGTCGTGCTTGGATCTAATGATGCCCAAGGGAACGGGCTTGTACTGCTTTACCGATCTAAAGACTTGAGAAACTGGACGTATGTCAATGTGCTGGCTGTGAGTGACGGACGCTTCGGCGATAATTGGGAGTGTCCGGATTTGTTCCCGCTCGGCGATCGACACGTATTCATGCTGTCTCCACAGCGCATGCCTGCCCAGGGGGAAGCATACCGTAATCTGCATTCCACCATGTACGGTATAGGTAATTTCAATGCGGAGGCTGGAACATTTACGGCAGAGCAGTATGCTCAGGTAGATCACGGATTCGATTTCTATGCCCCGCAGTCAACCTTGGATGATCAAGGGCGGCGTATCATCATCGGATGGATGGATATGTGGGAGTCGGAGATGCCAACCCAGCAGGGACATCATTGGGCAGGTGCGATGAGTCTTCCGCGACAAGCGGTGATCGATCACGACAGATTGCTGTTACGTCCGCTTGATGAGGTTGAAAATTACCGATCCAATCTGTTCGAGCAGCGGGATATCTTGCTGACAGGCGAGCAGATCATGGACACGTTCGGAGATAGCTACGAACTGAAGGCGGTATTTGAGTTCGAGGCTGGTAATACTGATGAATTCGGCTTGAAGCTGCGGGTGGGCGACGAAGAGGAAACTGTACTATCGTATCGTCCCGATGACGGTCTGTTCCGTTTTAACCGTGAGCGTGCCGGTATCGGACCGGGCGGAGAGAGAAGAGTACCCTTGGGCTTACAAGAGGGACGTTTGGAGCTTCGGATTTTCGTCGATAAAAGCTCTGTGGAAATATTCATCGGTGATGGTGAATACGTCCTCACAGGAAGAGTGTATCCCGGAATGGAATCAACAGGTATTCGTGCATTTGCGAGCGGAAAATGTACGTTGGCCTCGTTCCAGAAGTGGGATATTCTCACATAGAATCGCATGACAAACAGGAGCCTGACCGTTGATAGTCAGGCTCCTGTTTTTTGTGGCCATTTTGCTCATGGGATTTTAGGCGTGCTTATTTTGCAGATAAGCATCAAGATAAGCATCAATTTTGGTGAGGGCTTCTTCTGTACCGCCGGATTGCTGGAAGCTTTCATTAATTTTTTGTACGCCCTCTTTATAGGCTGCGTTTGACACGACCTCATGTACGGCATCTCTTAACGATTGTGCATTGATTTGATCTTTAGTTATTCGATAGCCAGCCTGAAGTTCCGTTAACCGCTGCGCGACCATGGGCTGATCTTTGTCCTGAGGCAGCACCACCAATGGGACATTAAAGTGAATTCCTTCATTCACACTGTTCATTCCACCATGAGTAATAAATACATCTGTATGACGTAATACCTCCAATTGAGGTACATAGGGTGAGATGATAAAGTGCTCGGGGGCTGGATTAATTTTGGTAAAGTCAGCTTTCTCGCCAGCCGCAATCACGACGATGCCTTCAAAATCGGAAAAAGCCTCAATACAGGTGTTAAAAAAGTTCTCAGTCTGATCCAGCACAGTTCCCATCGAAATATACAAAACCTTGTTACCTTGAAGTCTGTCTAGCGGGAATGAATTTTCTCTTTTGCGCTCCGGGAAGCTGGGGCCAATAAAAAGATGCTCGTCCCCAAATTGTTCACCATTCGGTTGAAAATATCTGCTCGTATATACGACATTCAAAGCTCCTGAATTGTTCATAAATTGAACCAGATCTTTGGGAGCAACACCGAACCTTTCTTTCATGAGATGCAGTGAAGACGTGACTTGTTCATCAGGCTGAAACGGTACTTTAGCGTCGGAGCGGAAGAGATTGGCAGCCATGAGATGATTTGAAATGAGAAAAGATGGGGATGAAGAAATGCCTGGAATATTCAAATAATCTCTTACTAATTCACCAGCTCCGAATCGATCATAGAACACCAAGTCAAATTGAATACGCTCGGACAGCTCCTGGGTGATGGCTAAGATGTCCATTGAAGTCTGGATATGAATATTCATAAATGCGTTCAGTCCTGCCGGAGTGTTGGTATCAATGGAAGCAGTCCTGACCAGATCAGGATGCAGGTGAACCTTCGCTCCAACTGCTTCGAGTCTATTCTTGTATTTCTCAGTTGTAATGTAATGAACCTGGTCCCCTCGTGCTGCAAAGGCTTGCGTGATCCCAAGCGTGGGGTTTACATGTCCTTCTGCCGGAAAATTAACCATTAATACATTTAACATCCATCCTTACTCCTTTCCTTCTCTTTCATTTAAGATGCAGTTTTAACTGAATCTCTTAATCCATAATAACAATAATATTTATTTTTTCAAATGATATCCTTTCATGATTACGTTTTAAAACAGTCAACATAATTCAAAAGAATAAGACAAGGACATGTTGGCATGAAATGTGTATAACAAATATTTACCTCGTGCATAGTAAAGACGAACCTATTTAGCGAGGGAGGTTTTTTCTAAATGAATGTTCAAAGAGCACAAGAAATAGCGTCCTCTTCCATCATGGCAAATGTGTTGTGCGATGGGTTACCCATCTATATTCAGCATGTGAACGAACAACGTGAGACGGCACGGATCTATGCGCTGAACAATCCGGAAGAAGAACGGGAAGTGCCTTTGTACGCGTTAACAGAACGAGATCAAACCCTTGAATAGAAAGGAGCGACATGAAAAGTGAAACCGAATCAACAGAAAGAAATCGAGGCAGATCGTTTGAATTTTCGTGATCAGACGGACGATGTGGTCAGAGAAGTACCGGCCACAACAGATGCCAGCGAAGCTGTTGCAGCAATGACCTCGCATATCAATAAATATGATGTACCAGATGAGTTGGAAGAAGAATAGGGAGTGGACAAGCGCGCACAGGATAACCTGTTGCGTGCTTTTTATATGACGTATAATTGGATCGTATCGAACAATAGCATTCAAAGTATTCAATGCCCAAACGTACAAGTGAAGCTGCCCGTGTGTACGTTTTTTTCTTTTCGTTTTTTTGTAAAATAAGTTATACATGATTTCTGTTCAAACGAAATGGACCCGCTGCTCATAGCGGCATTGTCTCTAATAAGTTGAAAAGCATGAATTCAGAATTGTAGGAGGGAATTATGAACGATGAATTCAATGTACAGGTTCAAAATCTAGATCCGGAAATAAGTGAAGGTGAAGTTGAGAACAAGGATATTTCGAAAATATTAACTATTATATGGATTTTTATAATTTATAGTGAGTCTGTCATTCTTCAACATTTGTTCGGTGGTTTATATCTGCTGCAAAGTTCCTTGTTTACTGTAATCATCATATTGCACATCCTCTTGTACTTGCATGCTCATAGAGTTGCAAAATATTTTTCATGGGCTTATTTTGTTGTACAAGGGGGCTTGATCTTTGCAAGTGCATTTCTTCTACCTGACAGTTTCTCCATAGTACTGGTTGGGCTAATGCCAGTTTTGGTGGGTCAGAGTATAGGTATTTATTATAAGCCGCTCAAGGTTATTCTTGTATTTTTGATCTCCTATGTGCTTTTTTGTGTGGCTGTGGTCTCTCACAGTGAGGGCAGGCAATTTGTGTTGTTCATCCCGCTATTTTTTCTAATTGTCGTTGTTATAGTAGCTTATGCGGTTCTTTTTCTCAAACAAGTCAAAGCACGAATCCGCACGCAAAATGTTCTGAAAGAGCTTGAAGCCGCACATCAAAAGGTGGAAGAACTTACAATTGCCAATGAACGACAACGTATGGCTCGTGATCTGCATGATACACTGGCTCAAGGGCTTGCTGGGCTAATCATGCAGCTTGAAGCCATTGATGCTCATCTGACCAAAGGAAGTACGCAAAGGGCTCAGGAGATCGTCCAACAATCGATGTCACAAGTGCGAAGGACGTTGTCTGATTCGAGACGAGCTATAGACAATCTGCGTTCGAAAACCATCTCGGAAGTTGATTTTGCAGAGGCCGTGGAGGAAGAAATACAGCGATTTACTATGGCTACGAGTATTCGAGTAATACGCAACATCAAAATTAAATCTTCCGTCCCCAGACTGTTGTTCGAACATGGACTGTTTATAATAAGCGAATGTTTAACCAATGTAGCGAAGCATTCACATGCGAATACCGTATGGATTCATATTTTAGATAACGAAGGCAAGATTGAAATCGAGATTCGCGATGATGGCAAAGGATTCGATAAGGATATCATTGCCAAGCAGACAGGCCATTACGGAATTATAGGTATGCATGAACGTGTACGGATGCTGGGTGGGAACATAAATATCAACAGTATAGTTCAAGAAGGTACAGCTATAAAAATAGAGGCGCCTCTTACTAAAGGAGACCTATCATGAAATACAAGATTTTAATCGTCGACGATCATTGGGTCGTTAGAGAAGGGTTAAAGCTGGTGTTGGAGACGAATGACAGTTATGAAGTTATTGGTGAAGCCGGAGAAGGTACAACAGCTCTTAAACTGATCGAAGAACTCCAACCGGATGTCATATTGTTGGATTTATATATGCCACAAATGAGTGGTTTGGAAACTATGAAAGCCCTCAGAGAAAAACAAAATGAAACGCCAGTCATTATCCTGACTACTTATAACGAAGATGATCTCATGATTAAAGGACTTTCTTTAGGGGCAAAGGGATATTTATTAAAAGATACCGGTCGGGAAAACTTATTTCGCACGATTGAGTCAGCACTAAGAGGCGAAACGTTGCTTCAGCCAGAAATAACAGCTAGGGTGTTCGCTGCAACGAATAAGAAAGAAGCCAAGCCAGAGCCGCACGAAAGCAGCTTAGTTCTTACTGATAAGGAAAGGCACATATTAAAGTCGGTTGCACACGGTTTTAAAAGCAAAGAAATTGCATTTGATATGGGAATTTCCGAGCGTACCGTCAAAGCGCATTTAACGAATATTTATAACAAGCTTGGTGTTGATTCCAGATCCGAAGCCGTTGCCGTTTCGTTGGAGCGTGGTATTTTACAGCTTTAGAGATGTTAACTAAATATATATTATTTCATTGCCCAGTCGTACATAAGGTGCTTGCCCCTTTGTACGATTTTTTTGTGTGTTCATTGTTATAACATGAAACAAGAAATGAAAAAGTTTACTTGACCCACGGGTTGCTGATAGCACCTTTAGAAGAGAGAATCAGGGAGGATGACATGAAGTTGAAGAGAAAAGGAATCAGGAGCATGATTACAGGGATTGCATTAGCTATAGTAGCTTCCGGTTGCTCCAGTGCAACGGAGAACTCTGTAACACAAGCCAGTCACCCGGTAAAAGTAGAGAAGCTTGTAATGAAACCTTTGGCCAATGATTTTAATTTGGCGGGAACATTGCAGGCAAGTAATGAAGCTAGTGTTTCCTTTGAAGCGGATGGACGTATATTGAACACTATGGTGGAGGTAGGGGACTCCGTAGAAAAAGGGAGCGTCCTTGCGAAGTTAGATACATCTGCCTACCAGTTGCAGCTGGATCGGGCCAAGGCAACCATGGAGAAGGCAAAGGCCGGTCTTAGCCAAGCGGAGGCTACTGTTCAATCGGCACAGGCAGGTATTCATAGTTCACAATCCCAGGTCGATGCGGCCCAATCGAAATTGCAGGAATTGAACAATGGCGCCAAAAAGCAGGAAATTGCCCAGTCACAAAATGCGGTTACTGCGGCAACCAATGCTTACAATAAGAAAAAGGCGGATGCTACACGGACTCAAAGTCTGTTCCAGGCAGGCGCAGCATCATTGTCGGAAAATGAGAATGCACAGCTCGAATTAACGAATGCACAAAAAAGTTTGAGTGACGCACAAGAGCAGTTGTCTCTCTTGCTTGCGGGAGCCTCTCAGGAACAACGTTCCCAGGCTTTGGCTGGCGTAGAGCAGGCCAGAGCAGGGCTAGAGTCCGCTATGGCTACGAAACAGCAAGGGTTAGCCAGTAAAGCTCAAGCGCAGGCTACCTACGAGGATGCATTGGCTGCTTATGAACAGTCATCCTTGTCACTTAAAAAGGCTACTTTAACCTCCCCGATCACTGGCGTGGTCATTGAAAAAAAGGTAGCCGATGGTCAACTGGGCTCCAGTGGAAGTGAGGCATTCATTGTCGGGAATATCAAGACCTTAAAAGTACTTCTTCCCGTACCGGATAGCGAAATCTTATCATGGAAGAAAAACCAAAAAGTAAATATTTCTCTCTATGATGAAATTAGAACAGGGACTGTTACTCAGATCTATCCATCCACGAATACCAAAACGGGCAGTATTAATGTGGAAGTTAGCATTCCTAATCCTGAACTGAATTGGAAACCTGGTCAAGTCATCAGCGCATCTAAAAGTGTGAATCAAGCGGAAGCACTGTTAGTGCCTGTGGAAGCCGTGATTAGCAATGGAAGTGATCCTTATATATTTAAAGCTGTGAATGGTAAGGCTGTTAAAACCACGATTAAAGTGGGAAAAGTGACGAATAATCAATTCGAAGTTCTCTCCGGACTACAGGCAGGCGATCAAATCGTTACACAAGGAGCAGGAACCTTATTTAATGGCGATTTAATTGGGAATGATGTGCTTGGGAAATCGGAGGAGTCGTCCGAATGATTAAATATATTGTTAAAAAGCAGAAAATTACGCTTATTTTCTTTGGAATGTGCATACTGCTAGGGCTCTTCAATTTTACATCATTACCAAAACAGGAGCAGCCTGATGTAATTCCCATGACCGCCAGTGTTACAACGATCTATCCGGGTGCCTCACCTGAAAGAATCGAGCAGACTATTACTAAGATCATGGAACAGAAAATTAAAGCTGTACAAGGTGTCAAAACGATTTCCTCTACTTCATCGAAAGGCCAATCCAGTATCATCATTGAAGCTTTGAATGATGCGGACCCGACAAAAGTATGGGCTGATCTTCGTACAAAGGTGCAGGATGCACAATCTGAGCTTCCAGACGATGCGATGCAGCCTATGATCAATGATAGCATGACTAGCTCTTTCATTGGTTCATATGCGATTACTTCTGATAAGGTTGAGGATTTATATTCCTTAAATGAATTAATGAACAAATGGAAAGATCAATTAAAAACAGTCCCTGGTATTTCGCAGGTCAATATTCAAGGAATACCCGAGCAAGAGGTCCGAGTCAGTTTGGACACGCAAAAGATGCAACAATATAACATCTCCTGGGAACAGGTCGTCCAAGCAATCAAGGATGAGAATGATAGAGTACCTACAGGAAGTATGGATTTTAATGAGCGTACTTATCAGCTGACAGTAAATGCCTCAACGGATCCATCTATTTTAAATAATGTCCAGATTTCAAGCAATGACGATGGATTTCCGATATCTTTGAAGGATATAGGTACTGCCTCGCTTGTTTTTAAAAAAGCAGCTAGTTATACGTATGTGAATACCAAGCCTGCTATTTCGATCAGTGTGAGTGGAGATATAGGCACAGACGTGCCTACAGTTTCCAAGGCAACAACAGCCAAAATTAATGAACTTGCGAGCAGTTTGCCGAAGAATGTACATTTTGAACTGCTTTTTGCACAAAATGATCGAGTGAGTGAAATATTTGGAAATCTGACCAAAGAGATGATTATTGCTATTATATCGGTCATTGTGATATGTACTTTAGGTTTGAATTTGCTAACTTCTGCATTTGTAGCGTTGGCCATTCCTGTTTCCATCGCCATCGGCTTTATTTTCTTGCCCATGACAGGAACTACGCTGAATCAAATATCAGTCATCGGACTCATCATCGTGCTAGGGATATTGGTTGATGATGCAGTCGTGGTCAATGACAACATTGAACGCCGACGCTCTGAATTTGGGGAAAATGCTACGGAGGCGGCCATTAAAGGAACCAAAGAGGTATCCTTATCGATCATTACAGCTACACTAGCTACGGTTGCAGCATTTGCCCCGCTGTTATTCCTGCCGGGTAATATCGGAGACTTTATTAAACCGATCCCTACCGTTATTTCGTTAACCATGCTGGCTTCCATGATTATGTCACTAACGATTATTCCTATTTTCCGCCAATGGTATGACCAACGTCGTAAAGGAAAAGAGAGGAACCAAACCGTTAAGCCACCTGGGCTTCTGGGGCATCAAATCCAGTCTCTATCCAATGTGTACTCTAAAAACTGGATGCCAAGAATACTACGGCGTCCACTTTTAACAGCGCTGGTTGGTCTTATGATTGGTACAGCCGCTTATGGACTACTTGCGGTTGTTCCCATTCAACTATTCCCAGAATCCGATCAAGCAGATGCCACCATCAGCGTAACGATGCCAGAAGGAACGTCGTTGCAGGCAACCAATCGGGTTATTAACGAGATTGGGATGTGGGTCAAAAAACAACCAGAAACAGAGCGACTGTCGGCAACGGCAGGTGGAGGAGCGCCTCAAATGTATAGCGATGTTGCAGGCGGTCACGGCTCCGGGGGAGCGGTTAACGGTCAACTTGCTGTCGTTGGAAAAGAGGGGCTATTCGATCTCCAGAAAACAGTGGATAGCTGGACTCATACGCTGCAAGCCAAATATCCATCTGCATTGATCAGCATTCGGGTTCCTCAATTAGGTATCCCGGTCGGCAGTGCGGTGTCTATCCGTATGAAGGGAGAAGACATTGATAAACTGCAAAGCATGACAGCTAAAGTCAAAGAAATGGTTGCGGCGACCCCCGGAGCTGTAGATGTGACCGATAACATGGGGATGCAAAGCTATAATCTGAATTTCCAAGTCAATCAACAAGCCTTGGATAAATATCGGGTTACCTATTCCAATTTGACGCGTACGCTGCTGTTAATGGGTGACGGGGTCAATGTAACGGATTTTGATACAGGGAAAGAATTGCTGGATATAAACATATACATGAATAAACCAAACGATGATCCTGAAGTATTGTTCCAGCAATTAAGTGTAACCAATGCAGCCAAAGAGCAAATTCCCTTATCCCAGTTAGTCACGATGAAACCGGACTTTTCCATTCAGCAAATCCACCGCTATGATTTGGAGCGGACAGTAACGATCTCAGCCAATGCAAATGGGCGTACAGCTACAGAACTCACTAATGACATCCGTAGTAAACTAACCCATACACAGTTTGAACCAGGCTATACCTGGGAGATGGGCGGAGAAACATCCGCGCAATCTGACATTTTTACAGATTTGGGCAAGTTAGCTATTATTGTTGTTTTTCTCATTCTGCTCTTGATCACGATGCAGTTTTACTCCGTCTCCACACCGCTCATTATTATGACCACTGTGTATCTGGCAGCGGCAGGCGGAATTCTTGGAAGCTTTATTTCAGGCATGCCCATCGGATTCATGAGTATTATGGGGATCATTTCCCTGGCCGGTATCGTCGTGCGCAACGGTATTGTGTTGATAGAGTTTATTGAAGATGCGCGGCGTGAAGGAGCCGAACTGACAGACGCAATTCTTATGGCATGTTCTGCCCGTTTCCGTCCGATCTTGCTTACTTCGCTAACTGCGCTTGTTGGTATGATCCCTATTGCCACCATAGGGGAAATCCTCTTCAAACCGTTGGCAGCGACCATTATCTTTGGACTGATCTTTTCGACCATTTTAACCTTGTTTGTTGTTCCAACTCTGTATATGGTCGTAGCTCATCTGAAGCTGAAGCGGAAACAGAAGCAGGAAAAGTCTATAAATACCGATAGCTCATTGACGTTGTAGGTAAATACAGAAAAGAATATACTTCAATCTTCCCTTTAGAATACGGATCGTACATGAGGCGAATGTCTTTATGTACGATCTTTTTATTTGTTGACATAGTCAACAAATGTCATTACTATAATTGTTGCAAAAGTCCACTAAATAGGGGGAGTTATGGTCAATATAGATGCTAATATCATAGCGGATATGAGGCGTTTTAATCGGTTCTATACGAATTTACTCGGTGTTTTAGATAGACATGTGCTGGATAGCGGATATTCCTTTACCGAGGCACGGGTCATTATAGAGATCGGGTTAATAGAGCCCTGTATTGCGAATACTCTGGTCGAATCTCTTAAAATTGACCGCAGCTATATGAGCAGGATCATTGCTAAATTTTGCAAAGAGGGCTTTCTTGTTAAGGAAAATTCAACGGTGGATAATAGAACAAATCTAATTCGTCTGACGCCCAAAGGAAAAATGTTCTACAACCAATTGAATGAAAGATCGGATGAGCAAATTCTGAGATTAGTTCAAGGTCTTTCAGAAGAAGAGATTACAGAATTACATGCATCTATGTTGTTAATTCAGAAGAAATTGGATATTTCGGAGAGGATACAGAATGATACGATTTGAATGCGACTATACTGAAGGTGCTCATGAGCGTATATTAAAGCGACTATTGGAGACGAATGAGGAACAAACCCCAGGCTATGGTGTGGATGATCATTGTGAAAAAGCCAGAGCTTATATTAAAAAAGCATGTGACTCCGAAAATGCGGATGTACACTTTTTGGTTGGAGGTACACAGACCAATACAACGGTCATCTCTTCGATTTTGCGTCCGCATCAAGGCGTCATTGCGGCAATTTCTGGGCATATTGCTGTGCATGAGACCGGAGCAATTGAGGCTACTGGACATAAAGTACTGACATTGCCAAGCGAGGATGGGAAAATCCGCGGTGAACAGGTAAAGGAACTGTACGACGCTCACTGGAGGGATGCTGCTCCTGAGCATTGTGTACAGCCCGGGATGGTTTATATTTCTCAACCTACCGAGAATGGAACGATTTATAGCCGATCCGAGCTGGAAGTGTTAAGTGAAGTGTGTCGTGAATGTGGTTTACCACTGTTTATAGATGGAGCCCGCTTAGGCTATGGTTTGGTTGCAGAGGATAGCGATGCATCTTTGGCAGATATAGCAAAGCTGTGCGATGTGTTTTATATTGGCGGCACAAAAATTGGAGCAATGATGGGAGAAGCCGTAGTTATCCTAAATAATGCTTTGAAAAAAGATTTCAGATACATGATCAAGCAAAAAGGAGGGCTGCTGGCTAAGGGGAGAATGTTGGGCATTCAGTTTGAAACGCTGTTTGAAGACGGTCTATACTTTGAAATTTCCAAACACGCTATAGATATGGCCATGCTGCTGCAAAAAGGATTATCTGAGCAAGGATTTTCTTTCCAATATCATTCCACAACCAATCAGCAGTTTCCGATTATTGCAGATCGTATATTACAGGCATTGAGCGAAAAATATACTTACTCCTTTTGGGAAAAGGTTGATGACACACATAGTGCTGTTCGATTCTGCACCAGTTGGGCCACAAAGAAAGAAAATATTGAAATGCTGCTTCAGGATATCAAAGCATTACAATAGAGGTCACGGATAAACGATGAGTAGCATTTGAAGAGGTAAAATGGATGATGTAATAGGCCATACTTCGTTGTACAGCAGCGAAGTATGGCTTTTTTGTCATGTAAATGACCTCATCCAAGTGGCTTGTCTTCAGTTCCATGAAAGAGCAAGCAGATATAAAAATGGAAAAACAAGACAAGAGTGGATGTATAAAATTAACGCCTAATTATTTACACTGAATACCTATCGAACCTGTTTACGGTATTGAAGAGGAGAGAGTCCGGTTATTTTTTTAAAGATTTTATTAAAATGAGAGGCATGACCGAAGCCGACATCCTCCGCAATGTGCTGGATTTTGTCTTTGGTAGTCCGCAGTCTGGTCTGAGCCGCCCTGACCCTCACGACGCGGATGTACTCACTGAAATGAAAGCCAGTCAATTTTAGAAAGATGCGGCTTAGGTAAGCCGGACTAATAAAAAAACAGGCGGCCACTTGTTCGAGAGTTAACGTTTCATTGAAATGATCCTGAATAAAAGACGAAATTTCTGTGATTTTCTGATGCATGGGATGAGAGGAAACAAGTTCACTACGCTCGGCCGCTTCCGATCGGTGCACCAGGATAAGCATTTCCAGCAGCAAATGCTGTACACAACGGTCATGCAGAGGCTGTTTGTTCCTGCATTCGGTATTCATTTGCAGGAACAGCCGTTCCACTTCAACTTGCTCTCTAGCTGGTAAGCGAAGCAGTGCGGATTGCTGATACGGCGGCAGATCCAGAATGTCACGATCTTGCTGTGGGAGAAACGTCGGAGAAAAATGAATCAAAATGCGTTCGGTTTCCTCCAATTGCGTACAGGCGGTGGAGTGTAAATCATGAGGGAGGATGAATATCAGATCGCCCTTGCGAGCGGTGTATACCTTGCCGTTCATAAAATAGATGCGTTCGCCCTGCAGCAAAAAATACAGTTCATAATTGTCATGAACATGAGGTCTCGGCATAACTGTGAAGCCGGTACGGTAGATGTGATGAATGGAGAATTGTTGTTCTCCGATGACATATTTGTCTTCCTTCATTTCATTCATGTGCTTCTTCCTTTGCCAATTAAGATAAGTAAGCGCATTCATATATCCATAGTATATATGACACCTGCCCACGGTAAAAGCAGAAAAGATTGATGAAAGGAGGTGAACACACTTCTGAACGTCTCGGATCATTCTTTTATAAAAGTATGCGCTGATGTGAAAGAAAATCTTAGGGAGGAAACAGAATATGAGCAAGCAGCGTACATGGAGAAAGGTGCTATGTAATGTGGTCGTGGGTTCAATGTTGTTGACCTTGTGCCCGCCATTGATCCAGGCAGAGACTGCGGTAGGGACAGAGATGGGGAAAGTGGAGAAAGTAGAAAATATAGCGACGAATATTCCGGCATTTCCGGGAGCTGAAGGTGGCGGTAAATATGTTACCGGTGGACGCGGAGGTGAAGTATACGAAGTTACTACGCTGGCAGACTATGGAAAAGGGGAGCAGATGATCCCCGGATCTCTTCGTGCAGCGGTCAGCTCCGATAATCGGACGGTCGTATTCCGGGTGGGTGGAACCATTCATCTGAAGGAGCCACTTAAAATCTTGGGCAACAACCTGACGGTTGCAGGTCAGACAGCTCCTGGCGACGGCATAACTGTAAGCGATTACACGACAGGGATTGATGCAGATAACGTCATTCTTCGTTACCTGCGTTTTCGATTAACCGACCGTTACCCCAGTGAGGATGACGCGTTAGGAGCCAGGTACCATAAAAACATTATGATTGATCACTGTTCTTTTAGCTGGTCGGTGGACGAGGTGCTAAGTCTGTACGATAACGTAAATACGACAGTACAATGGTCTATTGTATCCGAAAGTATGCTAATGACTACGCACCAGAAAGGCCGCCACGGCTATGGCGGCATATGGGGTGGTCGCAATTCCACCTATCATCATAACTTGCTGGCTCACAATGCAAGCCGCAATCCGCGGTTCCCAACCGATAAAAAACAAATCGACGCTGTGGAAATGACCAATAATGTCATTTATAACTGGGGATTTTTCTCTTCATACGGTGGTGGTGAAGGATCGTATAATGTGCTGAATAACTATTATAAGTATGGCCCCAACACATATAAGGACGTGCGGAGTCAAATCTTTGTAGACGTGGGGAGTAAAAAATATAAAACACGCATTTATATTGGTGGCAACTACATGTACGGCAACGAATCGGTTACTCAAGACAACTGGCAGCTTGGAACATCCATTGGATCGATTATTGACCCTTCCACTCGTTTGGCAGAGCCGATTGAAGTCAGAGGGGAATACGACAACGGGATTTCACCAGATGCGTATGGACCATATCAGGCGACAGATGCGCAGACCGCATATACTGAGGTGCTCGCCGGCTCAGGAGCCACGCTGCCAAGAAGAGATGCGGTGGACGCTCGAATTATGAATGATGTGAAGAATGGAATGGGTGCGTTTATCAACTCCCCGCGTGAAGCAGGCTGGATTTACGATGATTATAGCGTAACCACCACGGAGCTTACTGACAGTGATCATGATGGTATACCGGATGAATGGGAACGCGCTCATGGGCTGGACCCCAATAATGCTGACGACCGCAACGGTCAGGAGCTTGCCGGTACAGGCGAGTATGCTCATTTTGCCAAGGGCTATACGAATTTAGAGGTTTATTTAAATGATCTCATTGAGAAGCTGTCCAATGGCAGTGAGGTGGATAATCCGGAGGCCTTCGTTGAGGTATCGGATGAAGGTGGACGTTCACTGAAGCATAACGATATTTTGGAAGCCGGACGTGGTGCGACCATAACTGCAACGGCCAAGGATCAAGATGGCATTGCTCACGTTGAATTTGTCATTGACGGTAAACTTGCTGGAAAAGTAGAGAGTGCGCCTTATCAAATCAGTTGGAATCATGTGACGGACGGCACCCATTACATTATTGCACGGGTGACAGACCGCAAGGGGACTGCTACATTTTCCAATCCTGTTACCATCCATGTCAACACGACTGCACCAACGGGGAACTGGCTCAGCGAAGAGGTTGGCTCTGATGGTAACGATGGCTATATCAAAGGGCATACTCAGGTATTAAAAGAAGATGCAAACGGCAGCAGTATCCGACTGAAATCGGCGGGGGATATTGACGGAAAAGCTGATCTTTTCCATTATGCTTATCAGAAATGGGAGGGAGACGGTGAAATTACAGCTCGTGTGGAGAAGATTACCCCTGTGGATGATAATGCCGAGGCAGGTGTAATGATTCGTGAATCACTGAAGCCTGGATCAAAAATGGCCTTTATGTCTTTAGCATTTGTTAAATATGGTAAGCAGGGGATTCTTATCAGTCGTGATCAAACAGATGGTAAAACCAAGCGCGCGTCAATGGAGACGTTTATTCCAACGCCATATTCGGTTCGTCTGGTGCGACAAGGGCAAAAGCTTACCGGATGGGTATCCGCAGATGGTGTGACGAACTGGGAGAAGGTTGGTGAAACCGTTATAGATTTGCCAGATCATCAACCGCTATTGTTCGGATTAGCTACCGATGCATCCAAACAACAAAACGATGTATGGAATTATAATACATCGGAATTCAGCAATGTCACGGTCCGCAAGCTAACAGACTCAGGAGGAACTTCTCCTACTAGTGTGGTTGTATCGACCTATGGCCCTGCTGACTACACCTCTCTTCAGGCAGCTATTGATGCAGTCCCTGACAACAGCAACACAAGGACTGTTATCCATCTCAAAAACGGTACGTACCGTGAAAAAATAAAGGTGAATTCCTCCAAAAAAAATCTGAGTATTATCGGAGAAGATCGGGACAAAACGATTATTGCTTTTGATGATACGGCCAAGACCGTAGTGGACGGAAAAGAATTAGGAACGAGCAATAGCTATACCATGCGTGTGCAAAGTCCTGACTTTGTGTTGGAAAATGTAACGGTCGCCAACACAGAAGGGACCGGGCAGGTGCAGGCTGTAGCGTTATATGCAGAAGGTGATCGTGGAAAGTATCACAATGTTAAAATTACCGGCCTACAGGATACATTGCTTGTGAACCGTGGCAGACAATATTTTAAGGACAGCTACATCAGTGGCAGTGTAGATTTTATATTTGGCAATGCCCCTGCCGTGTTTGATAACTCGATCATACACAGCCTGCGTGCCGGATACGTGACAGCCGCTTCAACGGAAGAGAACCAGCCAGGTTTTGTATTTATTCAGTGTCGTCTGACAACTGAAGCTGGCTTGACAGGCAAGGTGGATCTTGGGCGACCATGGCGTCCTTACGCACATGTTACTTTTTTGAAAACCTATATGGATGACCATATCAAGCCAGGTGGTTGGAACAATTGGGGTAAGGAATCCAATGAGCAGACTGCAAGATTTGGAGAGTACGACAACTTTGGACCAGGTGCAGAAAGTAGTGGGCGTGTACCTTGGGCCAAACAGCTTACGGCTGACGAAGCAAACCAGTACACTGTTGAAGCTGTACTGAGCGGGACAGATCATTGGAATTGGCGTCTATAATTGTATGTTCAATAGATAAGCGGGGGATGCGCTTAAGCGTTTCCACCGCTTATGTGCGTGTTTGTGAGCAATTTTGGATGTGATGCATACATAATCTAAAATTGAAACCATTTGTTTTTATGGTAAATATTTTATATATTGAATGAGAGAAGTGTGTAAATCATCATGGACAAAACTAACATTTTTTCTTAGATACATTATGTTGTCGGAGGTGTAGGATGGCACGTGTGTTGGTTGTGATCACGCCTGCTGAAGGCCATGTTAACCCGTCATTAGGATTAATTAAGCAGTTGGCTGATAGGGGGGAGGAAGTAGATTATGTGTGTTCAGAGGAATATGGTACGAGAATTCAACAAACGGGAGCAAACCTGATCACCTATCCATTTAGTGTGGATGCATTTATTCACAATCCTGTATTAAAGCCGGCTGAATATAAACATCATTATCAATTCGTGAATATGATCGTTAAAGGTTTGATTGAACCGATTATTCCAAAGGTTATGAAAGCAATTGAAAATAAGGTGTATGATTATTTGATTTATGACTATCTGATGGGTTGGGGAGGCAAAATTATAGCAGAGAGGCTGGGAATACCTGCGGTATGTACGGTCTGTTCGTTTGCTTTCGTAGAGCCTCTGGGTTCTGATCAAGGCGGAGATGATCATGACCTAAAAGTGAGAGCGCTTTATGATGACACCATGAAAGTAGTACATCAATTAGCTGATGAGTTTCAGGTTGCCGTCCCCGCTATTGATGAGCTCGATTCACATTCCCACAGCCTAAAGGTCGTGTATACAAGCCGTTATTTTCAACCGCAAGCTGAAAAGCTGGATGACAGTTATATTTTTGCAGGTCCATCTATTGTACCTCGTAAAGATGCACCGTCTTTTCCGTTCGACCAGCTTCGTGCTTTGTATCCGCAGGTTGTTTATATATCATTGGGAACCATTCTTAATAGAGATTTGGAATTTTACAAGCTTTGCTTTGAAGCATTTCGTGATTTGCCTGTGCAATTTGTACTTTCATCAGGCCAATTTGCGGAGATGGAGATATTGGCGGATAGTATCCCGGACAATTTTATGATCAAGTCCTATATTCCGCAGCTGGAAATGCTCCAGCGTGTAGATGCATTTATCACACATGGGGGAATGAACAGTGCAAGCGAAGCCTTGTATTACAACGTGCCGATGGTTCTGGTTCCCATGACATCGGATCAGCCGCTTGTGGCCAATCGGGTCCAAGAGCTGGGAGCAGGGATTGCTGTGAATAAAAATGAGCTTACCCCTGCTATCTTAAAAAGCTGCTTTGGTAGAGGTTTTGAATCAAGCTATCTATAAACAACAGGCGCATGTAATTGGCGAATCACTCCGTCAGGCTGGCGGCTATACGTATGCGGCCGATGCAATTATGAGTCGTTTCTCTACTATAAAAAAATAGGGTGCGTGTGCGTCAGCTCCTGATTATAACCAATTCGGGCTACGCATGGCAGGGTAGCATAATAAAGCAGCACGTAATCGGACTTTAGGTTCTCGTCCAGATTACGTGCTGTTTCTTTTATTGATGGTGCTCTATAGGCTGTGATTTCTTTCTTGTAGAGCAGCCGATTGGTCAAACTCTAATTTTTTTGATATCGCCAGCAGACCAAGGCAACAGAGAATCAGGAATAAGCATATCCAATAGGAGTTTCGATAACCCATCCATTGAGCAAACAATCCGCCCATCAAGCTCCCCGCCAATCTTCCGATCGTTGTCGCATTGGAATACAGTGTCGAGGCGTATCCGGGTAGAGATGGCAACAAATCCTGCATATAGCTAATACCAATGGCTGATATCACTGCAACAAAGAAGGCTAGGAGAAGCTGTCCCACAAATAGTTGCCACATCTCCGTAGACATAAGGACGAGGAGATAATAGACAACGCCTGTTAGAGCCCCTAAAAATATAAGCAAACGGTTGGAGTATTTGGCTGCTAGTACACCCAGCATGAGCATTAGGGGGATTTCTAAGATTGCGCAAATACTGGATACCAGGGCAACGTCATTGGTGTCACCTTTTAAATTGTGAATGATGAACAAGGAAATATTCAAACTATTCATCCAGTGAGACGTATACAGCAGAGTAAGAACTATAAAAGGGATCAGAATTTTAATGTTTTTATGTAATGTAATGTGGTGAAGTGAAAGTTGATCCTTATTTTTAGCCTGAACAGGACGCTGCTTGATAAAAAAGAATAGCAGAGCAGCAATAAGTACAAAAATAGAGGTCGTACCGATAAAAATACCTTTAAAGCCCGTATGTGCAATCAAGAAGGAACCCAAGAGCGGCCCGGTAATAAAGCCAAGAGAAAACATAGAACGAAGCGTTGAATTCGCAAAGGCATGATCCGCAGATTTACTGCGATCTACCGCTTCACGTGCACTGGCAAATAACTGCGGCATCCCAGGGGCACCAATCGCCGTAAAGACCGTCATATAAATAAAAAGTACATAAAAATTTTGGATTACAAGATATCCTGCAAAGGCTATGGCATTAAATAACGTACAAATCACCAAAATTTGTTTGCGATCCAATCCGGTATCGGAGCGTTTGGCAATAAGGGAGCTTATCCATATACCACAAATCAAAGTCACCGCTGTAAACACACCAAAGGTTCCCACAGAAACGCCAAGTGTACTTGTAAAATATACAGCTAAAAAAGGTGCGCTTATGGAAATAGCCATACCTTGCAATAACATACAGATCATAAATAGTGGGTAGTTAGGGATAAAGAAAAGATTTTGAATACGCTTTAGCATTTCATTTTTACACCCCTTTAGATTTAGAAGCAGAACTTACATACCTATCCAACCTAAACTATATATGACTTTAGCATAATTTGTATATTTACATTGTATAAAATATTATATAATTTTTTTTACTTTGATGAGCAACTCATATGCAAGGCCATATACAGACAAAGATATAAGATCAGGAGTGGGATGTAGATGTGTATGCGAATTTTCCTATAGGATGTGCCTTAAAGGCTGAAGCGATCTATGAACTGCTTGATCAGTTCATTCAATGTTCCAGCGGCCTTCGTAGGAAGGCGATGATCGGCTTTTTTAATGAAAACAAGCTCACTCTTCGGTATTTGCTGATTTAATATTTTGGCATAAGGATGAAAGTGTTTATCCTCTTCACCATAAACGAGCAGGACAGGAAGATGGATTTCTCCCAGCCGTGAGGTACAGTTGTACTTCAAGCTATAGCGGTAATATTGTTCGACATTCCTGGGATTTCCCTGCTTCGCATCGTTGAATAACTTGCGGAACAAAGATAACTGTTTCGTTTGTGACCAAGCATTAGAAAGCGCAATCGTACCGACTGCGCCGATTTTGGAAAGAGCAATACCCAAAGAAATTTTGTTTCTTAGTCGCCATTCGTTTACCTCCGACATTCCGCTGACAACAATGCCCCCCCATGCCCGATCTGGATAAGACAGGAGAAATTCAAGTACTATTGAACCTCCGGTAGAATATCCACACAAAAATACTTTATCCAAGCTCAATTGATCCATCAAATGCTTAATATCCTGGGCGATGAGAGGGTAAGTAACTGTTTGTTCGGAAGGCTGACTTTTACCGTGTCCTCTGATATCAAAAGCTATAGTACGAAAATAGGGCGATAGCCCTTGGATTTGGTGTGTGAAATTTGAGCTTGTGAGTACCGGAGGGTGAATGAATAGGATGGGCATTCCTTCTCCGGAATCTATATAGTACATGGAGTATTCGTGTATGTTTATAGTAGTCATGGGTTATGTTCCCTCCCTGAATGGTTTTGATCTTAAATTTGGCCTATTAGATCCAAAAAATTCATGGAGTTGTAATTTTCATTGCTTGAGATCCCTTTTTCCCCGATGATCCAATGTAGGAATAATTTTTTTAGTGCAAGAAAAAAATAAGAGGATGAAAGGTACTGTTTTTCTAAAAAAGGGGACACACATGGGCATGAAAAATAAAGTTATCATTGTACTAGTGCTAAGTTTATTGTTGCTGATCTTGGGATGTAGAGCAGACTCCAGTCAACAGCTAAAACAAAAAAGTGTGAAGCCACATATGACAGTAAATCAATTGGGGAAAAAGCCTGTCATTGTTATATTGATTGATTCTTTAATGGATAAGCCTTTGCAAGAAGCGATTCTAGAGGGGCGTGCACCCGCCATGCGATTTCTCCTTCATCAAGGGCAATATTTCCCGCATGTAGTTAGCTCGTTTCCCACGATGTCTGTGACCATCGACAGCACATTATTAACGGGAACGTATGCAGACCAACATCATGTGCCCGGACTCGTTTGGTACAGTGATCAAAAGAAACGCATGATTCTCTACGGCAATGGTGCCAAAGAAGCCTTGAAGATAGACCAACTGCAAGTATTTCTGGACGCAATTTACCAATTAAACCAAGTTCATTTGAACAAAAGAACGAAAACAATACATGAAGAATTAGCTGACAAAGGGAAAGAATCTGCATCCATCAATGCTATTGTTTTTAGAGGAAAAACGAAACATGCCTTAAAAGTGCCTGATTTCCTAGCGAATAGCAACAGGGTGCCGGAACAAATGACAGTCACAGGTCCTAAATGGTTATCCTATGCAGCTCTGGCACAATTGAATCCGAAAAATAGCTGGAATACTCCTTTGTGGAAAAAGTTCGGTATGAATAATGAGTTTTCCGCAAAAGATACCGCTTTTCTAATAAGCCAGAAAAAACTCCCAGACGTAACCATCACATATTTTCCTGAGAATGATAATGCAGTGCATAGAAAAGGCCCTACCCAACTGAACGGAATTGAAAAAGCGGATCAAGCGCTGCAAACTGTGTTGAACGCCTATGGATCGTGGGAAAAGGCTGTAAACAATGCGATATGGATTGTCATGGGTGACAGTGCGCAAAGCGCTGTGTATGATGATCGACAGGTAGCCACTATTGATATAAGGCCTCTTTTGAGTCCTTACCGGATTGCGAAATTAACTCAACCCGTAAGAAACGATGACCAAATCGTGATTGCCGCTAATGAACGAATGGCTTATATCTATGCAATAAACGATAACGTAGAGCTATCCGATGTGGTGAAGTCTTTAAAAAAGGAGAGCAAGCTCGACATTATCGCTATGAAAGATGGTAAAAATAATATACAGGTTACAAAGGGGAGAAATGGTAGCCTGTTTTCTTATCGTCCCGGTGGAAAATACATGGATGAATATGGACAATCGTGGACATTATCGGGCGAAGAGGACCTTGTGGATATTACGGTAAATAATAACCGGATCAAATATGGAAAATATCCAGATGTTTTGGCGAGGCTGTATGGAGCAATGAATTCCCATGAAGGAAGATACGTTGTTGTCACGGTCCAACCGGGACATGAACTCGTCAGCGAAAGTTCTCCTACCCACATCGGTGGGGGAGCACATGGATCGCTGCATGAAAAAGATTCCCTTGTCCCGTTAATAATTTCCGGGACGAATACACGGCCCAAAACACTGCGAATCGTGGACATAAAAGACTGGATTATGCAATTGGTGAAATGAATAAGTATCTTCGTTCTTGATATTAAAGTTAAGCTATATTAGTATATAAGCATATTGTTATATTTAATTGGAAGGAGGTCATACATTGGATCAACTAGGTTGTATAGCCGATCATTTAAAGCTATTGGGGGATAAAACCCGATTAGCCATGCTTTCCCTGCTAAGAGAAAGAGAATGGTGTGTTTGCGAATTTGTAGATATTTTTGATATGTCGCAGCCAGCAATCAGCCAACATCTTAGAAAATTAAAGTCGCAAGGAATTGTAAAAGAAGAACGACGAAGTCAGTGGGTATACTATTCCTTAAACGTAGAGGATAAGCCACATATTCATGCTGTTCTTGAGAGTATGCCAGGCTCCAAGCAGATTTTAAAATGGCTGAATAAAGAGGAACCGATCGCATCTTGTGGACCGGATTCCTCAGCTTGTTCATCCTAAAGCCTGTTCCATTTCTCCTTGTGGAATAACGGTGTTTTTAATATAAGTATATGTTTATAAGGTAATGTAATGGAGGTTTAGAACATTGATTTTGTTGGCATGCATTATATTCTTAGCCACTTTAGTGCTAGTGATCTGGCAGCCTAAAAATCTGTCTATTGGCTGGTCCGCCTGCGGAGGAGCTGTACTTGCTCTATTGGTAGGTGTCGTCGATTTGCATGATGTTTGGGAAGTGACTCAGATTGTCTGGAATGCAACACTAGCTTTTGTTGCCATTATTCTGATTTCATTAGTTCTTGATAAAATTGGTTTCTTCGAATGGGCAGCACTTCATATGGCACGGATAGCCCGTGGAAGTGGAACCCGGATGTTTGTCTATGTGAGCCTGCTGGGTGCCGTAGTTGCTGCCTTTTTTGCCAATGACGGCGCGGCCTTAATTTTGACACCAATTGTACTGGCGATGGTTCGGGCACTGAAATTGGATGAGAAAATGGTATTTCCTTTTATCATTGCGAGCGGATTTATTGCAGATACGACGTCGCTTCCGCTTGTAGTCAGCAACCTCGTTAATATTGTGTCAGCCGACTTTTTTGGAATCAGCTTTATGGAATATGCGAGTCGTATGATTGTACCTAATCTGTTTTCCTTATTGGCTAGTATCGTGGTACTGTATTTCTTTTTTCGTAAAAGAATTCCTAAAACGTTTGATACGACACAGTTAATCACGCCTGCAAATGCAATAAAAGATCCAAAGATGTTCCGTATGTCCTGGGTTGTTCTCACAATATTGTTGGTTGGCTACTTTGCAAGCGAATTTTTAGACATTCCCGTCTCGGTGGTGGCCGGTATCATTGCCATCTTTTTCTTGCTGATGGCTAGAAGAAGCCCTGTGGTACCCATGAAAGAAGTCATCAAGGGCGCTCCATGGGCCATCGTGTTTTTCTCTATCGGAATGTATGTTGTGGTGTATGGTGTGCGTAATGCCGGTTTGACGGATCTGCTGTCCCATGTGATTCAAGCGGCTGCTGATCAAGGTATGTTTGTGGCCACCATGGTCATGGGATTTATTGCGGCGATTATCTCGTCGGGTATGAATAACTTGCCTACGGTCATGATTAATGCGCTTGCCATTGATGCCACCCATACAACTGGTATAGTCAAAGAGGCACTTATTTATGCTAACGTTATAGGGTCGGATCTCGGACCGAAGATAACCCCAATCGGTTCGTTAGCCACATTATTGTGGTTGCATGTACTTCGATCCAAAAACGTGAAAATTTCTTGGGGTACTTATTTTAAAACAGGCATCGTCTTAACTATTCCTACACTTTTTATTACCCTGCTGGGCTTATATCTGTGGTTAATCATTTCGTAATTGAACATCGAAGGAGACGTTAATGATGGAAAAGAAGACAATTTATTTTTTGTGTACTGGTAACTCTTGCCGCAGTCAAATGGCAGAAGGCTGGGCTAAGCAATACTTGGGAGACCGTTGGAATGTATACAGTGCGGGCATTGAAGCACACGGCCTTAACCCTAAAGCGGTGCAGGCAATGAATGAAGTTGGGGTGGATATTTCCGGTCAAACTTCAGATATTATTGATTCTGTTTTGCTGAATAGCGCGGATTTAGTTGTGACCTTATGCGGAGATGCTGCCGATAAATGCCCTATCACACCTCCGCACGTGCGCCGTGAACATTGGGGATTTGATGATCCGGCTAAAGCACAAGGAACAGAAGAGGAGAAATGGAGTGTATTCCAGCGCGTGCGGGATGAAGTAGGAGCTCGTATTCGCAAATTTGCGGAGACTGGTGAATAAACAAGGTACACAGCTATAGTATTTCAAACAAGCACGCCTCCTTAAAGAGGTGGTGCTTGTTTGGCGTTTTTTTCCTTCACAGAATACTCTTCCAGCACCTTTGTTTTATCTCCATAGATCCTATCCAAATGATCTTCTCCCCATAAGCAAAAACGATCAAGCAAATCTTTAAAATCCCAGCCATATTCACTAAGCTCGTACTCCACTTTGGGTGGAACCTGGTTATAAATGATGCGGTGGATGATTCCATCCTTTTCAAGCTCTCTAAGCTGTTGGGTGAGCACTTTTTGGGTGATTTTCGGAATGAGTTGACGAAGTTCGTATGTACGTTTTCTGCCGCTGGTTAAATGGTGTAGGATAATACCTTTCCACTTTCCACTGATGACCTCCAAAGTTGCCTCGATTCCGAGCATATAGGTTTTGGCTTTGTCTTTCATAGACTTTCCCCTCTCCGATCTGTAGGTCAAAAGGCACTAAGGAACCTTAAAGTACCTACAGTACATTGAAGTGCGTACTTCACACTCTAATGTATAACATCCATAATAGCATCTGTAGACAGGGTTCACTAATTATGAGGAGAAAGAAGGTTACGGATACATGAAAGTTCTATTGGTCGTCACGCATCCTAGAGAAGATTCACTTACCCTTGCGGTCATGAATCGTTTTGTAGAGGGATTGAAAGAGAATAAGCACGAGGTAGATATTTTGGACTTGGATCGGGATGGATACAATCCGGTGTACAGCGCTGCAGATGAGCTGGATTGGAATACGACCCATAAACAATATGCCCCTGAAACACGGAAAGAGATGGATAGAATAGTGGCTGCGGATGCTCTGGTCTTTGTGTTTCCACTATGGTGGTATAGTGTCCCGTCCATGCTAAAAGGATACCTGGATAAAGTGTGGAACATAGGTTTACTTCAGGAGTTCACGACAAAGCAGGTTCTGTGGATGTGCTTGGCGGGAGGGAATAGAGAACATCTGATCAAGTATGAATATCACGATTTGGTTACTAATTATTTGAATAAAGCCATTGCTGGTTACGCAAGAGTAAGAGAGTCCAAGGTGGAGTTCTTCTATGATACTTTGTCCGAATCGAAAGAATACATTGTAGGTTTACTGGAGCACGCTTATCAATTAGGTCTGGCATATAAGTGAATTTTATTCTGATAACAATGAGAATTTCATATTGTTGAGGGATTTGCAAAATCCTGATTATTGAAAAAGGGTTAAGGCTCGTTAGTCGGCACTTAACCCTTTTTTATTTTATAGACGAGACTCTATCCTTTTATAGGCTCGTGCATAGGTGCTGATGGTGCCCCTTGCATAGATAACCCGCCGCCAGTTGAGCTTGCTGGAATAACGGGATGTGGCGATCCCTTTTCAGAAGCAGTGCCCGCAGTCTGCTTGGTCAGCTTCTGTTTTTCCCACAGGGCTCTGGCGATCACCAGCATGGAGAGTACACCGACATATAATAACAAAGATCCGAGTTCCGGAAGCATCTCCTGAAAAGATGCACCGCGCAGTCCCATGGTGCGCAGGAATTTGTACATCCATACGAAGGGAAAGAAATCACCGATTTGAATCGCTAAAGGTGGAAACAGTGATCTGGAAAGAACGGCCCCTGATAGTACAAAAGCAGGCATGAGCACCATCACCATTCTGCCAATGGCAATTCCCGGATGTGCAGCGCCCCATGCAACCAGAACATTGAAGCATACGGTACCGAATACATACAGGACAACCGGAATCATGAAGAGGATCGGATTGGCCTCGAAACGACCTCCCCCAAACACTTTAAGCATCCCGAGAGAGAAGATTAAGCCAGCCGTCGAAAACAGCGTATAAGGAAGAATACGCAGCAGGATGTTAAACGGATTTTGCAGTTCGGCAGCCAGTCTCTTGGAAACCCTTAGTCTGGCGACGATAGGTAAGCTATTGATATTGAGTATCATAAAAGAGAACATACAAGTGAATGCAAGTATCGTCGTATTCTGATAATCATTGGTTGGGTTAAACAGGGAACGCACCTCCAAGGCGATACCATTGAGAGCTCCCTGAGCCTGTTCGGCGTTCATCCCCGTTTTCAACATAGCTGGAACAGACAGTTCCATATTCTCAGAAACGCTAATTTCCTGCATAGCTGTACGAATGGAAGTGATAGATTGAACGTTGGTGTTATCAAGAATGAGACCCACGCGGCTGGAAAGGGAACGATGGTGATTGTCCTCTAAACCGTGCGGCAGGGAAATAACGGCTAAATATTTTTCGTGATAGAAATACTGCTCAGGGTTGTCCGTAAACGAAACAATCTCTGCTACGTTCATATATGGAGAAGCATCTATCTTCTGGATCAATTCACGACTGTAGGCTGTGTTGTCCTGATCCACCACTACCACGTTAGCATCGTTAATTTGGCTGCTTGGGAGCAGCAGGGAGTACCCCAGCACTGCAATCAGCGGGAAGATGATAGCTATGATCGGATACTTGGAGTGAACCAGATACGTCCATTCATCACGAAGAGATTTCATTCGTATTTACCTCAACTGTCATGCCTGGTAGCAAAGCGGCTTCTCTTGTTACATATACACGTACTTGGAATGTGGCGGTATCTGCCTCACCTTTTTCACGGGACATCCTTACATTAGCGAATTGCGGCGCAGCGGTCACATAACGTACGGTACCTTTCAAGTCCTTGTTGAGAGCAGACACTCGGGTTTTAACTTCTTGATTGGCCTTGAATTTACCCGCTTGTTCCTCATTGACATACAGATCGTAATATAAATCGTTGGTTTCCAGGGTAATCACAGGCGCTCCTTGCGCGACATTTTCCCCGACTTTTGTACTAATCGAAGTAACCTTGCCATCCTGTGGTGCCTTTAATACCAGCCGCTCTTTTTTGAGCAACAATGTTTTAAGCTGAACTTCCTGTGTGTCTTTTTGTTGCTTTAAAAGGTCGATAGCCAACTTCTGATCTGCCAACTGTTGACGACTTTGCTGAATGGTTTCTAGTTGGGTTCTGGAACGATCGACGGACAATTGGGCACCACGGATTTCCTCCTCGGCTTGTTTTACCGCAACCGCTGCTTGTGTGGTCTGTTCACTGGCCTGCATACGTTCTTCAGGAGTAGCGCCATGGAGCAGCTTTTGAAGAGACTCCTTTTGCTGGCTCAACTGATTTGTCGCTAAAGTCAATGAGGATTCAGCATCATCCAACACTGCTTTGGATGCACTTCCTGCATCATAAAGTGCTTTATTACGTTTGTAGTTGGTCTGAGCCGTCTGAACGCTTTTGGTGGCAGAAGCTACGGCAATTCGTTGCTGCTGAACATCTTCATCCCGAGCACCATTATTGACCTGTTGTTCCGCAGCAGTGGCTTGACGCTCAACTGCCTGTGCCCGCAGCAGTGCCGCTTGGCTTTTGCTCTCAGTGACTTGAGCTTGCGCGATATCCAGCTGTGCTTGTTTTTCCTGAGTTGTTGCTCGTGTGTACCCTAATTGGATGGATTGTTGCTGTTGGCTGATCTGTGTATTGAACTGCGCAATTTGTGTCCGCAGCTGCTCAATTTGCAAATCCACATCTTTGGAATCCAAAGCCATAAGGACAGTTCCTTTTTTCACTTTCGTTTCTTCTGTTACCGGGATGTTTAGGACTTTGCCGCCTACTTGTTCAAAAGATACATGAATGCTATCAGCATTGAGCGTTGTGCCTTTAACGGATCGCGAAGCAGTGACTTGATCTTGTCCGTTAGTCTGAAGCAGGAACCCTCCGCCGATCAGACAGGCAATAGAAATGACAGGGATGATAAGGCTGGTGACTTGTGTGCGATTCATGGGTAATATGCTCCTTATGTTCATAAAATGGATTCAACCTAGACTCGAATAAATATCCTGATTATGTACATTTTATTTATTCTATTATTTAATAATTTAGATGTTAGCCGACTAACTAAAATGCAAAAATTAAAACTTACTCTGGCTTTGCTGCTTTATATATCTCTTTTGCTTCAGGGATGCCGCTTTCTATTTTTTTCAGTAATGTCAGGAGCAGTTCTTTTTCATCGTTGGATAGATGGCTCATCAATGTGGAAGTGCATGTAAAATGTACAGGCAGCAGTCTTTCCATCATTTCTGTTCCTTGTTCGGTCAGTTTAACAATGCTCATGCGGCGGTCGGAAGGATGAACAGATCGAATAATAAGCCCATCGCGTTCCAGACGGTCAAGCAGACCGGTAACGGTAGGTTTGCTAACCCCTACTTTCTCCGCAAGCTCTGTAGCCAGCAATCCTGTTTGGATGTTGCGATACAGGAGAATTAATATTGAAAATTTTCCGTGAGATATACCAAACTTCTCAAAGCCTTCAAAGCTGACTTTAAAAAGACTGGAGGATACGCGCATAAAAAATAGCATCGCTTCTGTCGCTCTTACATCAATCTCTGGGATACGCATAGAAAATTCTTGCAGCGCTTCACGAGTGGGCAAGTCCCGTAAATCAAAATCCATAAGGTTCTCCTTTCTTCTTACATTTGTGTTCCAGTTGGCAAATTAGTTAGCCGACTAATCTTAATCGATTCAAAAATGAATTTCAAGCTAAATTTTGCTAATCGTCATGCAGACTTCTACTACATGGAGGTGTCAGTGCAGTAGTTTAAGCTATTCACTACATTGATATTTACAATGAAGTGCTTGATAATAAGTGGATATCGCATGAGACCAAGATATCCAAGAGTGAGGGACCTGAAATGTCGACAAAATTATATTACACCGCTCCAAATCTTACGGAGTGGGACACTCATATTACACAGAGTATGGAAAGAGACGGAGCATTTTTTGTTATGCTCAAGGAAACGGCTTTTTATCCGCATGGTGGAGGTCAGCCATGTGATACAGGAACGATTCAGGGCATCCGTGTACTAGATGTTGCTCTTGAAGATGGGGATATATGGCATCAGGTAGAACGTTTGCCGGAGGAGGGAAAAGTGGCCTGCCAATTGGATTGGGAGCGCAGATTTGATCATATGCAGCAGCATAGCGGACAGCATTTGCTGTCAGCGGTTTGCCTGGAGCTGTTGGGTGCACGTACAGAAAGCTTTCATTTGGGACAAGAGTACGCCACAATTGATGTCAACTGTGCGGATGTAACAACTGCGCAGCTATCGGCAATCGAGCAGGAAGCAAATCGGCAAATCTACAATAACCGCAGTATAAAAAGTTATTTTGTAACCCATGAGCAATTGAAGAACATTCCGCTTGTGAAAATGCCTAAAGTTACGGAAAATATTCGGATTGTTGAGATCGAAGGCATTGAATATAATGCTTGCGGCGGTACACATGTGGCTCAGACCGGGGAAATCGGGATGATTAAATGCTTGAAATGGGAAAAGCAAAAAGGGATGGCGAGAATCCATTTCAAATGTGGTGCTCGCGCACTCCAGGACTTTAATGATAGTGTTCGGATTTTGGACGTGTTGTCTGCGAAGTTCAATACTGGGCGAAAGGATATTTTGACTCGATTCGAAAAATGGGAGCAGGAGCATAAGCAACTCAAGGCGCAAGTAGAGCTCCTACAAGAGGAAAATGCATCGTACCAGGCGAAAGAGCTGCTGTCTGCTGTACAGGGGCACGTTATTGCTCATGTATTTGAACAAAAATCCATTCAGGAGTTGCAGCAATTAACTACCAAGCTAACCGCTGAGCATGATTTGCTTGTTTTATTTGCCACAACAGCTGAAAACAAAATCATTCTGGCACATAACGGTAGCCAATCTGTTAGTTGCGGAGCGTTTTTGAAAGAGAATCTGGGCGCGTTTCAGGGCAAGGGGGGCGGTAGCAACCAATCTGCTCAGGCAGCATTTTCGTCCCGTGAGAACCTCTTGAATTTCTTTGAAACGGCCCAGCGGCAGTTCATTCAGGGCTAATATAATGGAGGATTAGTGACGCAGCGGTAGCTTCCACTTTTCCTCTTCTGTAAATAAAATAAAAGAAAAAATAAGTGCAACAACAGCGCCCCAAACGGCTTTATCCCCAATCGTCAAAGTCAGAAATCCCCCCAGCAAGGCTCCTACCAAGAAGGCAGCCAGGATGACACCATAACGCATCGCTCGAATGGCAGCGTTCGTGTCCTTGGTCGTTACAGCGACATACACAGCCTCGATAGCTGATCGAAGGTTACCGGTGCTGACCGTGGAGGTGTACGGCACATCAATGAGCTTGCGGAAGGAAGTCATTTGCACGGAAGCGACGAATGAGACGATCACCACTACTACCGTATTGGGAACTCCTTGCGGAATCAATCCCACGATGAAAAAAATCGCGATTTCCAGTAAAAGAATTGCGCGGGTCCAGTCTGGAGTTAAACGGTGGGTTGATTTTCGTTTGATCCCTTCGGCAACAAAAACGCCCAGTGAAAAGGCGATCAGGGGCGGGATATAGGATAATGCCTGAACCCAGTGCCCCTGAATGACTTTGACAGCCAGCAGGACGATATTGCCTGTCTGTGCGTTGGCGAAAACACCGCCTCTTCCCACAAAGGTATATGTGTCCAAAAAGCCCCCTACTAATGATAGTAAGGCGCCCAGTCGCAACGATTCGGACGTTACCTGATGTAAATGGATTTTGCCTTTCATAAACACGGCATATAAGCCTCCTATACTAAACGTCGATTCTTTAAAGCTAACACGAAAATCCAGGACCATACAATTAAATTAATCACTTTGGCATGAAAATGACACAAAGAAGCCACATCAGGTCCCATACAATAGAAAGGACGTGATGCGGCTTGTTAGAGTGCTGCTTAAAGTGCCATCTGGAACTTCGAGAATATGCTTATTGCAGAGCTTTAACGAGTGCTTTACCAAACTCCTGAGCTCCATCTGGGCCATCGGCTGTAATAATATCGCTATGCGCAACGACATGCTGAGCTAGATATTCGGCTTGATGTGCTTGGAGTTGATCCTTTTGTACATCCACTGGATAGCATGTAGCCGTTCTCCCAGAGAGCAGCCCGGTTTGAGCCACGGCTACAGAGCCTGCGCAGATGCCGGCCACTAAAGTCTTTTGCTCATGAGTTTGTTTCAGCAGAGCTTGGAGATCTGCATTATTCCACAGATGATCATTCGTTCCTGATCCGCCGATTACAGATACCACATCATAATCAGCCAGCACAGCGTCTGTAAAAACAAGCTCAGCGGTCGCTTTACCGTTGTAGTCACCCATGATTTCGCCTGTTTTTGTACTAGCTAGCGTTACAGTAACACCTGCTTGCTCCAGCGCTTCCTTCGGTTTAAACAATTCATCCTCATTAAAGCGCTCTGGGGGTATAATAAAAAGAGCTTTTTTACTCATACTTTATTCCTCCTTGAATGTGTAACGTTATTTACTATTGTAGGATGGCTTCGTCAGGCTGTGAAGAATGCACTTTCAAGTACGGAGGTTACCTACAGGTTACTATTAGAGTGCAAGACCATGATGATTTAGAAGGAGTTAATTGATATATGACGGATACGCTGAGAGAAGAAATACGGGAGAAGATCGTTAACGGAGACTATAACTGCGAAAAGGAACTGACCTTGTCCGTGTTAAGCGGAAAGTGGAAGGTCGTCATTTTATGGCATTTGGGTGTGGAAGGGGCGCACCGGTTCAGTGACCTGCAAAGGCTGTTTCCGAAGCTGTCGCATAAAGTGCTGACCAATCAGCTACGGGAGTTGATGGAGGACGGTATTGTGCACCGGGAAGTATATCCCGAAGTGCCTCCAAAGGTGGAATATTCGATGACTGAGCTGGGGATGACGATTTTACCGATTGTGGAGATGATGTATGAGTGGGGAAAAAAACGGGTGCAATCCATCCGTGAGGAAATGCAACGCAGCAGTGAGGGGAACGTATAAATTCTGGATGCGATCCAAGATGGACCTTTAATGCTCCGTCATATAAAAAAATAGAACGCCTTGCACTATGAGTACGAATTGTACCTAGAGCAAAGGCGTTCTTTGGCATGTTAGCAGTCTGTGTGTGTGGATCATGTTAGTCTAGGAAAAATAGCTGTAGCCCAATGGATCATTGCTGTTCAAGTGCTGGTAAAACCTCAATCCAGCGTGTTGCCCAATTACCGATATGGTCAAATAAAGGAGCTAAATCGCGTCCCTTATCCGTAAGGGAGTATTCAATCCGCACGGGCTTCTCAGGATAAACCATACGTTGTATGATTCCTTCTTCCTCCAGCTCTTTCAAACGGTCCGAAAGGACCTTTCCACTTAAATTAGGAATTGAATTCTCAATAGCGACGAAACGTTGCGGACCATTCGTTAGTTGAAATACGATCAACACCGTCCAACGCTTGCTCAGTAGCTCCATAGCCTTTTCAAACCGTGGACACATCTGCGGAATGTTCATGTGATCACCTCATGCTCCTATTATTAACGATTCACTGTGAAAAGTAAATGATTTTACTTTACATAAATTTATTACTTGACGAAATGGAATGATATAAATATACTTTGTTACATAAAGTAACTTGTTGGCTTTGATACGGAGCTTGAGATTTTAATACTTAAAATTTGAACTTAATTTGATATGATTAATGATGTAATTAAATGAACAGGTACGAACGAATCGTTGAGGTTATGGTTTGGGTGCAGGGGGAAGTCGGATGAAGCTGGAATGTGAAGTGTGCGTAGTTGGAGGGGGACCTGCAGGGACTTTGTTATCCTGTTTACTGGCGGAGCAGGGCGTTTCAACGATATTGGTTGAGCGGCAGAGCATACCCGGAAAGGCTTTCCGCGGTGAAATTTTAAATGATGAGGGTCAGAAATTGATCCAAAAACATAAGCTGCTCGAACAAATTCATGAGGATCATATTCTTGCCTCCACAAGAATCGAATATTGGCAGCATCAGCAGCAGATCAAGACGGTCGAGCCAGCTTTAATCCATGGTAATGTGGGAGTGCATATTCCACAACCTCGATTTTTGGAGGCTCTGCTCAAGCAGGCATCCACCTACGAGTCCTTTCGTTACCTGGCAGGTACAACTGTGACTGCGCTGGAGGGTGACGGCGAGCAGGGGTACACGGGCTTGACCGCCCGCGATAAGAATGGTCATGAGATTACGATTCACAGTTCTTTGATTGTGGGGGCAGACGGACGCTATTCGACTGTATGCAAGTTGGCGGAGATGCCTGTGACGAACATTCGCCACGGCTATGATCTGCTATGGGCCAAAATCACGGCACCTGCCGGGTGGGAGCCCGTCACTCGTCTGGCACTGGTCAACGGAGGTCAGTTGGCTTTATTCTCGCAGGCTGAGGGCTATATTCAAATTGGCTGGAATGTGGAGGAGGGAAGCTTTCCCACCCTGTTTAAGCAATCTTTTGAACCATTTATACAGCTGTTTACGGAGGCTTTTCCAGATTTGAAGCATAGTGTGCATGATCACATTCGTTCATGGAGGGACTTCGTACCGTTGGATATTTTCAGCAGCCGCAGCGACACATGGGCGCTGAACGGACTGGTCCTGATTGGAGATGCGGCGCATACCATGACACCTACGGGAGCTTTTGGCTTGAATGCTGCTTTGAAGGATGCCGATGTGCTGGCCAGTGAGCTTCTTCGTTTACGCCAGCGGGTATATACAGCAGAAGACCTGAAGGCTTTCGAAGACAGACGACGGAAGGCTGTCACCGAGCTTCAGGAGCGTCAACTGATCATGGAGTCCACGTTTCATGAACATTTCTTACACATAGTTCAATGATATAAAACCCTGACAACAACGATTAGCCTGAGAACTGCGAGGCATTTCATATATAGAGTTTATATAAAGGATGGTGCAGAGAGATGAACATTAAAGTTGTAGCTACGCTACTTAACGATAAAATTCAAACCGTTCGTGGAGAGCAATCTTCGACGATTTTGGTAGGACCGATCAAGCTACCAGTTAATTTGGAAGGGGAGACGGTTGTTTTTCAATGGTATTGCTGGTTGTCTGTACGGGACGAGGAAGATCGCCAGAACTTACTGAATGCCAATGCTGAGACGATTGTGAAGCGATTGTCCACACTCAATTTGGCGGAGGGACAACAATCTAGCGTATTGGTGTACGGGGATCTCCAACAGTCCGAAAATGCATTAGTTCGTATGCATAGTATTTGCCATACGGGAGATATTTTTGGTAGCAAGCGTTGTGATTGCGGATTTCAACTTCACCAGTCGATGAAAATGATCGTCGAACATGGCACAGGTGCGTTGTTCTATCTGGCAAATCATGAAGGTCGCGGGATCGGTTTGTTTAGTAAAGCCATGGCTTATATTCTGCAGGAAGAAGGCATGGACACCGTTGAAGCCAACCATCAGTTGGGTTTTGAAGATGATACACGCAATTATGCGGATGCCATTAGTGTGCTTCAACACCTGAGACAAAAACCAGTAACTCTAATTACAAATAACCCTAAAAAGCTGGATGCCTTAAAGAAATCGGGGATGAATGTGGCGGGTCGTATGCCGCTCTGGGGCGATGTGTCACAATATAATGAACGGTATTTGAATACAAAAGTAGAACGATCCGGCCATTTGCGGGATTCCGATCTCAGGGAGGTTCTATGAACACTCACGAAAAATATATGCGCCTGGCACTGGAAAATGCCAGAAGTGCCAAAGGGCAAACAGAGCCGAATCCGCTCGTCGGATCAGTCATTGTTAACAATGACCGCATCGTAGGGATCGGCGCTCATTTAAAGCCCGGTGAGCCCCATGCCGAGATTCATGCATTGCGTATGGCAGGTGACCACGCTCGGGGAGCGACGATATACGTAACGCTGGAGCCGTGTTCCCATCACGGTCGGACAGGCCCGTGCGCGGAAGCGATTGTGAAGGCAGGCATTCGTCGGGTGGTCATTGCAGCACTGGACCCGAACCCGCTGGTTTCCGGCAGAGGGGTACAGATTTTGAAAGATGCGGGCATTGAGGTCATTGTCGGAGTATGTGAGCAGGAATCCATCCGTATGAATGAAGTGTTCAATCAATACATCGTGAGCAAGCGTCCTTTTGTTACGATCAAATCGGCAGTAACGCTGGACGGTAAAATTGCAACTCGAACCTCTGAAAGCAAGTGGATCACATCTGAGGCCGCACGGGAGGATGTGCATCGTCTTCGTCACGAGCATGTAGGAATCCTGGTCGGTGTACAGACCGTGATTCATGATAATCCCCAGCTTACGACTCGTCTACCAGAAGGGCGGAATCCGATTCGTATCATTCTGGATAGTAAGCTTCGTATTCCATTAGATGCTCGTGTTATTACAGATGGAGAGGCGCCGACCTGGATATTCACAGGACGGGCTTACGATGAAGGCAAGCGAAGCCAGCTGGAACAGCTCGGTATAAAGGTATATCCGACACAGGATGAAAACAGTGAGCGGGTCAACCTTCCACAAATGCTGGACATTCTGGGGGCAGCGGAGGTCTCATCAGTATTCGTGGAAGGCGGGGCCGAGGTGAATGCTTCGTTCGTGCAGCAAGGACTGGCAGACAAGCTGGTGCTGTATATGGCACCGAAGCTGGTTGGAGGCCGCACGGCTCCGGGCTTTCTTGGGGGAGAGGGCGTGTCTGCGATGGGCGATGCGGTGGCCTTGCAGGATTTGAGCGTGACACAGGTTGGCGTGGACTGGAAAATAGAAGGGTATTTTGAGCGGGAAAAATGAGTGAGTTGTTTTTGGGTGGAGAAGGAGGCTCCGCGAAGGGGTTGATCTTCCGATCGCTGTTGCAGTGGGATTCTTCGGATTGTTTAAGATATTTAAAGGTAAGAATCCCACTGCAAAGGCGAACGCTACCGCTTCTCCAGATTCAATCCCTCCGCTCCGCTGCTGCCCACCGCAAAGTCACTCATTTTTCGAAAATGGTGTGTGGAGCATGGGGAATGAGCATAAGAAACAAAAACTCAAAAACTCAAAAACTCAAATACTTAAAAACTTAAAAACTTAGAAATTCAAAAGACTGAGAATCGAATCTGAAGGGCTAAAAGGCCTGGAGGGTTCTTTTTTATATATTAGACGGTTAGTAGGATGAATGGTTAATGGGGTGAATAACTCATAAGGTGAACGTCTTATGGGGTGAAATCGAAATGACATAATTACTTATTGCAAAATGACATAATTACATAATATTTGGGTTTTTCGTCCTGGTTTCTTATGTATTATTTAGAGACTTTCGCCTCGTTTAGTTAGATTATAGAAATATAAGGATTGACCTGGAAATGTAGATCAAGCACAATGAAGTTGAATTCAGCTTGGATGAAAAGGGAAACGCCTTGCAGTGAAAGGGCTAAGAGAATCCAAAGGAGGATGTTGGTTGTGAAAAAGATGATATTATGCTTGTTAAGTGCCAGTCTGATATGTTTAGCTGCACCGGTTTCTACTAAAGCCTTTTCGGGTGAGGTCACACAAGGCACAGGCTCATATTCAACCACATTACCTACCGGAGCAGCTACACCGCAAAACGAAATTTATAAGACTGCGAATGTAACCAGCCCAATGCCTACCAACGACTGGTGGAGCAGTCTGGCCTGGGTGCCCTACTCCGAGGCTCAATATCCGCATCCACTTGCCTTGAAAAATCAGCAAAACGGTCTGCGCATCTTTAACCCAAGCGGTAAAATTACGGTCAATCCGGGGTACATCGCAGGCTGGATGGATGACGTAAACGATTTTACCGTAGGTCATTCTGTAAGCGCTTCATTTCCGGATGCCAAGGTGGACGACTTCAGCGACTGGTTTGTCAAATCACTATTTCAAAGCGGAAGCAACAAAATGAGTGCTACCTATGGACACGGCTCCCCCTATGTTTTTTTCGAGTTTGGCGGTGGTAATCCCAAGCTCTCGTTCAATGAGGTACCCAAGGTCTGGTCCGGCTCAGCTACCTCCCCTGTGCTTGGCATTACGATCAATGGCTCGCACTATGGTCTGTTTGGTCCTTCCGGCAGCACCTGGTCTGGCCTCGGAACGAGCACTCTGGTCAATCAATTGAACGGGAAAAACTATTTTACAGTGGCGGCTTTGCCTGACAAAACAACGGCGACCTTGGACAAATTTCAGCAATATGCCTATTCTTTTGTTACAAACTCTAAAGCACAGTACAGCTATAACGAAGCCTCTTCCGAGGTAACAACCACCTTTACCGTTACAACAATCGCAAAACAAGGTACACAAGCGGGTACTATTTTTGCCTTATATCCACATCAGTGGAAAAACTCATCACAATCCCTGCTGGGCTACACGTATAATTCTGTACGTGGTCTGATGAAAACGGCGGAAGGAGCTTCTTTTCAAACGAAGATGAAATTTACAGGGGTACTCCCTTCTTTGCCCGATTTGGGATCTTATGATAAAAATACGCTGAACAGCTATATAGACGAGGCGAAGGAGGAAGTCTACTCTGGCGATAGAGATACGTACTGGACTGGAAAACGTTTGGGCAAGCTGGCAGCGCTGGCGCCGATTGCTGACCAGGTGGGTAATACTGCAGCAGCGACCCAGTTCCGCAATGAGATTAAAAATCGGCTGCAGGACTGGTTTAAGGCCAGCGACAGCTCAGGAAATCTGAAAAGCTCGAATCTATTTGTGTACAATAGCAATTGGGGAACATTAATCGGCTATCCCGACAGCTTTGGCAGCGCGGTAGAATTAAATGACCATCATTTCCATTACGGATACTTTATTAAGGCTGCGGCCGAAATTGCACGGGTGGACAAGAGCTGGGCATCCAATTCACAATGGGGGCAGATGGTGCAACTGCTCATTCGCGACATTGCCAATACAGACAGGTCTGATTCTAAATTTCCGTATTTACGTAATTTTGATCCCTATGCCGGTCACACCTGGGCTTCCGGTCATGCCAAATTTGGCGACGGCAACAACAATGAATCCTCCTCGGAGGCGATGAATGCTTGGGCCGGTCTGATTTTATGGGGCGAGGCGACGGGAAATACGCAAACTCGTGATCTGGGCATTTATCTATACACGACGGAAATGAATGCGATTAACGAATATTGGTTTGATGTACAAGGTACAAACACCCCTTCAGGGATGCAAAGTGCGACGGCAAGTATGATCTGGGGTGGTAAAACGGTGGGGAATGCCACATGGTGGACCAATAATCCCGCAGAGGTGCATGGCATCAACTGGCTGCCGATTACTTCTGCTTCCTTGTATCTGACACAATATCCGGAATATGCGGCTGAAAATTTTAGCAATCTGCTGCAAAAAAGCGGTGGGAATTTCAGTCCGTGGGAAGATATCGTGTATATGTACAGAGCGATTTCGGACCCGTCTGATGCCAAGGCCAAATTCAGTGCACGCGTAGCGGCGATGACACCGGAAGCTGGGAATTCCAAGGCGAATGCCTACCACTGGATTTATAATTTGGATGCTGTAGGAAACATCGACCGCAGCGTCACTGCCAATTCACCTATTTATGCCGTATTTCATAAGAACGGTGTAAAAACCTATGTGGCCTACAACTTTACAGACCAGGTCAAAACAGTAACCTTCTCAGATGGGCACAGCATTACCGTGCAGCCAAACAGCTTTAATACTGGAAATGGAAGCGGCGGCAATCCGCAGCCGGATACAGAGGCTCCATCCAGCCCGGCAAATGTACGAGCTACGACCAAAACGGCTTCGACGGTTACCCTGGAATGGGAGGCATCCACAGACAATGTTGGTGTTACGGAGTATATTGTGTATAAGGACGGGGCCCAGGCGGCAAAAATAAACGCTACTTCCGCTTCAATTACAGGACTAAATGCAGCTACTACTTATAGCTTTACCGTCAAGGCTCGTGATGCAGCCGGTAACCTGTCTGCGGCAAGCCGTGCTGTATCGGTAACTACGGAGGCAGCATCTGGCGGCAATGATGGAGGCGGAGAAACGGAGGATTACACCGTACGGGCCCGCTTTGTCAGCGATCGTGAAGCACTGCTTCAATTTACACCCAAAACAGCCTCAGCCTATGTTGACGTGCATTATACTTTAGCAGGTGGACAACAGCTCAACTACCGGATGACCAACAATGCCGGTGTTTGGGAGCAGCGGGTTACAGACCTTTCCATTGGGAAAGCCGTTAGCTATTGGTTCACGTACGAAAAGGCGGGATTGCAATATGAGACTCCTTCATTTAGCTATACCCACCAGACGACTTCCACAATGACAGGGGGTTCCGAAGTTTCCGCGACCGAGGTGTTGAACACGTCCCAAACCAGGCTTGCTCCTGAATAAATTTGAAATTATTATAAGATAATTATAGAGGAGATAAAGGTATGACAGAATTTTGGGAATCCAGTTTTATAGAAAATCAAATGATGTGGGGCTTTGAACCTTCAGACTCAGCAATCCTGACCAAGGACTTTTTCATTGAAAAGAACGTTAAGGATATATTGATACCTGGTATTGGATATGGTAGAAACGCCAAGGTTTTTATGGACAACGGAATACATGTTACAGGTATAGAGATTTCAAAAACAGCGATTGATTTGGCAAGACAAAAAGGACTTAATATTAGTATTTTTCATGGTTCCGTAACGGATATGCCTTTTGATAACAAACTTTATGACGGTATATTTTGTTATGCGCTTATTCACTTATTGAATAAACAAGAGAGAGAGAAGTTTATTAAAGATTGCTATCATCAGCTAAAGCCAAACGGATATATGATTTTTACTACGATTTCAAAGGAAGCTCCGATGTTTGGAAAGGGAAAGCAGCTAGGTAAAGACTATTTCGAGATCATGGAAGGGGTAAACATGTTTTTTTATGATGCTGACTCGATAGAACAAGAATTCGGAAAATATGGATTAACAGAAATTTCGGAAATTGTTGAGCCACATAAAAATATGGAAAGCAAACCTCCATTCAAATTTATCATGGTCAAATGTCACAAAGAGCTGTAAGGTGAATGGTGAGAGAACGACACGAGGGAAGCATCTGCGCTTCCTCCGTGTCTTTTTTTGTTTTTTATGGGGTCGTAATACTTTCGCCATGTTCGTGTGTGCTAGGGTGCGCAATAATGATAAAGGCTGATACAGGAAGATATTACCGAGGCGAGGATTTCCTAAGGTCCCGCAGTGCCTGCCCTGATCGGGTCAGGTGTCCTGTAAATCTGATGTATCCACCAACAATTAGGGTTCGATTCCCAATCGCCTTCCAAGCGACTTTTGGTAGAGTATTCGAATGGTCGAATAAAACAATGAAAAGACCCCGATAAGAGCATCCCATGTCTGGTCTTGATGACAGATGCCGGAGCGATGGCTATGCGGTCAGCGGATACCGGAGAGAGCAAGCGCCGACAGGACCCGAGGCTACGGGAATACGGATTCACAGTCGATGTTGGGCTGGTGAATTCCATCCCCGGAACACGGGAACAGGCGGCCCCTTTCTTTTTCCTTAAGCTTGGCCCCGCCTTTCACACGGAGGGATGCTCTGCAAGGGTCCTACCCCTGCCACAACAAATAAAAATAAAAAATCCTCATTTTAAAAATGCGTTTTGACTCAACGTGCGAATAAGTAGAGCGGTCCATTTGAACTTGAAGAAGAACGTGGAGCCGCCATACATACGAAGAAGCCTATTTTTAAGTTGAGGATTTTAAATACTAGGAGTGATACGATGTTTAAGAAGATAACGATTAAAGCCGATGAGCGCGGACTGTTGTTCAAAAAAGGAAGCTACCACAAGTTGTTGCTCCCAGGTACCTACCTATTGAAGACATTTCAGCAGGAAGCCGTTGAAATTTTGAATGTAGCCGAATCATTTTTTGTACCAGATCATGATATTCGTTTGTTTTTGACAGATCCTCTGTTGCTGGAGCAATTGACTGTCATCGATGTAGAGGACCATGAATATGTTCTGCATTATGAGGATAATCGGTTTGTAGAGCTGCTGACAGCCGGGAAGTATGCATTTTGGAACATGCTCAAGGAGCATCGTTTTGTTCGTGCAGATACCCGGCAGCCTGCCATTGATAAGGCATTGGGGCAAGCATTCTTGTCCAAGACACCAGGCTTCTGGAAAGCCCTTCAGGTGGGCAGTCATGAATTGGGCTTTTTGTATTACGATAATGTGCTGCAAGGTGAACTAAAACCGGGAAAATATTATTTCTGGTTGTCCACGGTGAATACAGAGATCAAAACACTAGATATGCGACAGCAGCAGATGGACCTGATGGGTCAGGAAATTATGACTGAGGACAAAATCACGCTGCGTCTTAACTTCGTCTGTCAGTACCGGATCATTGAGCCGCTACGGGCGTTGGAATTCAGAGCATACGAGGAACAAATATACATTATGCTTCAACTGCTGCTGCGTGAATATGTGGGTACGATGAAGCTGGATGATTTGCTGAAAATGAAGCAGGAGATCGCGGAATATGTTTTGACACGACTGAATGAGCAGAGCGGTGAATATGGGGTTACTTTTACGTCCGCAGGGGTGAAGGATATTATTTTGCCGGGGGATATCAAGGATATTCTGAATACAGTGCTATTGGCAGAGAAGAAGGCACAAGCCAACCTCATCACACGACGTGAAGAGACGGCATCCACTCGTAGTCTGCTCAATACGGCCAAGCTGATGGACGAAAACGCCACCCTCTATCGCCTCAAAGAGCTGGAATTCATGGAAAAGATCTGCGAGAAGATTGGTACGATATCGCTGACTGGCGGAAATACGCTGCTGGAGCAGCTAAACACGTTGGTTCATATGAAAGAGGGGCAGGGACTGCAATAACGGAAAATACTCCCGAACGATGAGTGCAAGCTGGCTCAAGGTTCGGGAGTATTATTTATTTTAGTTCGTCTTGGTGGATGCGAGAAAAGCGTCCATATCGATCACCGGAATGAGAGCACCCCGATGCTCCATCACAGTAGGAAACAATTCGCGTTGCCATTCTTCCTCATTGCTTTGTAGCTGACTGTCTTCAGCAGATGCCGTATCCTCCACCTGATCGACAAGCAAGGCAATCTTCGCACGACTGAGCAAAATCATTTTGTCCTCGGAGGAGTCGCTCGATGCGGGAAGAAACAGTTTCTTACGAAGATTAAGGATTGTAAATACATCGCCACGAATGGTCACCATTCCTTCATGCCATGCTTCGGAAAAGGGGAGCGGTGTCCCTTTTTTGGCATTCATAACTTCCTCAACTTCCAGAAAGTTTAACGCGAATTTCTTGTCCGCCAGACTGCATACAATATATTCAGACATAGCAATTCTCCTTACATATTCAGATAAGTCCATCACAAGTTGTGAACTAGTGATAAATTGGGTTAACTATTGCGTTTTAACAGATGGAACGATAAAGTGGAGGATGCGGTAAAATGGTTTTAGTTAATCACAGAATATCACAAACGAGCAGTTAAATCTTCCAAAATAACAACCAACCGGACAAGGCGTGGCTAAGAGTTTCCCTTCATATATAATGTTTGGAGCTGAGGTCGTGTCCGATGCACTACATTTTAAGATAAGCGGGTTGAGGTAGAATGGATCATGAAAAGCAGCGATTAAGTATCGAGGCAGCCAGATTATACTATCTAAACGACTATAGCCAGCAGGATATCGCGGTCAGACTTGGGGTTTCACGTCCTACGGTATCGCGGTTGCTTCAGGCTGCCAAGGAACAGGGATACGTGAGGATCAGTATTGTGGACCCGATGGAGGATATGGACGCGCTCGGAGAGCAGGTGAAAAAGAAATACGGGCTGGATACCGTGCTGGTCTGTTATTCGCCATTAAATGAATATCAGGAGATCAAGAAGCATATTAGCAAAAAAGCAGCGGATTATTTGCATGAAACGGTACAGGATGCTGATATTATTGGAGTGACATGGGGAACAACCATGCATGCGGTGGCGCTTCATCTCCAGCAAAAGCAGGTCAAGGGAGTTGAGGTGGTTCAGCTCAAAGGAGGCGTAAGCCATTCGCATGTCAACACTTATGCCGTGGAAACCGTGAATTTGTTCGCAGAAGCCTTTAACACCATCGCTCGGTATTTGCCGCTGCCTGTAATTTTCGACAGTCAAGCTGTTAAGAAAATGGTTGAGGAGGATCGGCATATCCAACGTATCATTGAACTTGGCAAGCAGGCGAACATTGCGGTGTTTACGGTGGGTACGGTCAAGGAGGATGCGCTGCTGTTCCGATTAGGCTATTTTAACCATGAAGAGCAGAAGCTGCTGCAAAAAATCGGCAAGGGCGATATTTGCTCACGCTTTTTTGACGATGAGGGCAACATATGCAGTCAGGAAATCAACAGCCGTACCGTTGGAATCGATCTACCTGAGCTGCGAAAGAAAGAGAAGTCCATCCTTGTAGCTGGAGGCCAGCGCAAAGTAGAGGCCATTCGGGCATCACTGCGCGGTAAGTATGCGAATATCTTGGTGACGGATCAGTTTACAGCACAAGCACTTTTGCAATAGAACCTGTGGTCTTAATTCAATTAAACATGGTTACGGTGTGTGCCTACAGGGTAACATGAATTGTAGGTGAACGGCCTGTGTACAAGCGTGAACATAATTTCAAAATGTGTTTTACATATGTTCAGAGCCGTGCTATGATGATCTCAACACAGAGAAATAAACGATTCATTTTCTTCACACTATTTATTAAATGAAGGAGCCTTTAGATATGAACATTGCAGCATTAATCGACCATACATTGTTGCGTGCAGATGCGACGAAGGATGAAATTACAAAACTGACTGCTGAGGCAAAAAAATACCAGTTTGCTTCCGTATGTGTGAATCCGGCGTGGGTAGCTTATGCAGCCGAACAGCTCGCAGGCACAGGCGTGGCTATTTGTACGGTTATCGGGTTCCCACTGGGAGCTAATACACCGGCAACGAAAGCATTTGAAACCAAAGATGCTATTGCTAACGGTGCAACTGAAATTGATATGGTAATTAACATAGGCGCTTTGAAGGCGCGCGATGTACAGCTTGTCGAGCGGGATATCCGTGCGGTTGTGGAAGCGGCTGCGGGTACACTGGTAAAAGTAATTATTGAAACCTGCCTGCTGACAGACGAAGAGAAGGTACTGGCGTGTGAGCTGTCCGTCAAAGCCGGAGCAAATTTTGTGAAAACTTCAACGGGTTTCTCTACAGGTGGAGCTACTGTGGAAGACGTAGCCTTGATGCGCAAGACAGTAGGACCTGATATTGGTGTTAAAGCTTCTGGCGGCGTACGCAGCCTGGAGGACGTACAAAAATTAGTAGAAGCTGGCGCAAGTCGGATCGGTGCAAGTTCCGGTGTGAAAATCATCGAGGGCGAGCAATCAACATCTTCCTACTAAGTTTATTTTAAAGTCATGGAGGGATTCGCGATGAAGGATCAATTGATTCAGAAAGCGCTTGAGGCGCGTAATCAGGCATATGTTCCGTATTCGAATTTTCAAGTGGGTGCTGCGGTTCTTGGGAGCGATGGCACGATTTATCACGGATGCAATGTGGAAAACGCCTCCTACGGCTTATGTAATTGTGCAGAGCGGACAGCGATTTTCAAAATGGTATCCGAAGGCTGCCGAAAAATTGATTCGATTGCGGTAGCAGCTGATACGGAAGGACCTGTGTCTCCATGTGGGGCCTGTCGTCAGGTCATTTCCGAATTTGCTCATCAAGATACCAAAATTTATCTGACAAACCTTCATGGAAATACGGAAGAGTGGACGGTGGATCAATTACTGCCGGGTGCCTTTCGACCTGCGGATCTGGGGAAATAAAAAAAAGAATGCCTCTTTGGGGCGCATTCTTTTTATGGGCAATGTAAGCGCTTAATGTAATGAGGGGGAATTGAAATGAAATATGTAATCGCTTTGGTGGGATTGCTCGTTGTATTTGCACTTACTTACGTTGCCAGCAGTGACAAGCGTAAAATCAGGTATCGTCCGCTGATAGTTATGGTTGTTCTGCAAGCAGCGCTTGCTTTCGTACTGCTGAATACAGAGATTGGTGAAATTCTAGTCAAAGGTTTTGCAAAAGGTTTTAATAGTCTGATTGGTTATGCTATGGAAGGGATCAACTTCGTTTTTGGCGGAATTGCGAATGAAGGAGCAGCACCGTTCTTTATCGGTGTACTGCTGCCAATCGTGTTCATATCCGCACTGATTGGGATTTTACAGTATGTAAAAGTCCTTCCTTTTATTATTAAATATATCGGGCTTGTCTTGAGCAAAGTAAACGGAATGGGTAAACTGGAATCCTACAACGCTGTAGCTTCGGCTATCTTGGGTCAATCCGAGGTGTTTATTTCCGTTAAGAAGCAAATTGGTCTGCTGCCAAAACATCGGCTGTATACACTGTGTGCATCTGCGATGTCTACGGTGTCCATGTCGATTGTGGGAGCCTACATGCAAATGTTGAACCCCAAATATGTGGTTACCGCTTTGGTATTAAACCTGTTTGGCGGCTTTATTATCGCTTCCATTATTAATCCGTACAAGATTGAGAAGGAAGACGATTTACTGGAGGTTCAAGAGGAAGAGAAGCAGTCCTTCTTTGAAATGCTCGGGGAGTATATTATGGATGGTTTCAAGGTTGCTATTACGGTAGCTGCGATGCTGATCGGATTTGTGGCGCTGATTGCCATGGTTAACGGTATTTTCTCCTGGTTGTTTGGGATCAGCTTTCAGGCGCTGCTTGGCTATGTGTTTGCGCCGTTCGCCTTTGTTATGGGGATTCCGTGGAATGAGGCAGTGCAGGCGGGCAGCATTATGGCTACCAAGCTCGTATCCAACGAATTTGTGGCCATGCTGGATCTGACCAAGCAAACAGGCTTGTCCGAGCGTACGGTCGGGATCGTATCGGTATTCCTCGTATCCTTTGCAAACTTCTCATCCATCGGTATCATTTCCGGGGCTGTGAAGGGTCTGCATGAAAAACAGGGAAATGTAGTGGCCCGTTTTGGTCTGAAGCTGTTGTACGGAGCGACGCTGGTTAGCGTGCTGTCGGCAACGATTGCAGGGTTGTTTTTGTAAAAAAAACAGCGAGTCAGGGAAAGGATTTTTATGATGTCTAAATTTAAACGGATTCACTTGGTCGTTATGGACTCGGTTGGTATTGGCGAAGCACCGGATGCTGCCCAGTTTGATGATTATGATGTAGATACACTCGGTCATATTGCGCGCGAACGCGGCGGTCTGAACATGCCGAATATGGGTAAGCTCGGTCTGTCCAACATTCGTTCCATAGAAGGGGTATCGGTGGCCGATAAGCCACTTGCGTATTACACCAAAATGCAGGAAGCCTCCAACGGCAAGGACACGATGACAGGTCATTGGGAAATTATGGGATTGAATATTGCAGTTCCTTTCCGTGTATTCCCGGATGGGTTTCCAGATGAGCTGATTCAGCGCATTGAGGAGCATACAGGCCGTAAAGTCATTGGCAACAAGCCAGCCAGTGGCACGGAAATCATTGACGAACTGGGCGAAGAACACGTGAAAACAGGTGCACTCATCATCTATACCTCAGCGGATTCAGTGCTGCAAATTGCGGCGCATGAGGAGGTTGTACCTTTGAAGGAGCTCTATGAGATTTGCGAGTTCTGTCGTAAAATCACGCTGGAAGATCCGTACATGCTGGGTCGCATTATTGCCCGTCCGTTCGTAGGCGAGCCAGGCAACTTCTCTCGTACCTCCAATCGACATGACTATGCGCTCAAGCCATTTGGTCGTACCACAATGAACGAGCTGAAGGATGCAGGTCTGGATGTAATCGCCTTGGGTAAAATCTCTGACATTTATGACGGCGAGGGTGTAACGAAAGCAGTGCGCACAGTGTCCAACATGGACGGCATGGATAAGCTGGTCGCTACGCTGGACGAGGAATTCACCGGATTAAGCTTCTTGAATTTGGTGGACTTTGATGCTGTATACGGCCACCGCCGTGATCCGCAGGGATACGGTCAAGCCTTGGACGATTACGATGCCCGTCTGCCCGAGGTATTCGCCAAAATGACCGATGACGATCTGCTGATCATCACCGCAGACCATGGGAATGACCCGACATATCGCGGAACGGATCATACCCGCGAATATGTGCCTTTGCTGGCATATTCCCCTCGTTTTGCTGCTGGAGGCAAGGAACTGGCGGTTCGCAAGACGTTTGCGGATATTGGGGCGACCGTAGCGGATAACTTTGGTGTAAAACTGCCTGAACACGGAACTAGCTTTTTGGCAGAGCTTCAGTAATCCAGGACCCTAGCAAGAGTGCAGGCAGGATGATTAGTAACGATATGAGTAACAATATGAGCATGGACAAATGGGACGGAGGAATAAAAACATGAGTGTACACATTGGAGCCAAACCTGGAGAAATTGCAGAAACGATTTTGCTGCCAGGAGACCCGTTACGGGCGAAATTTATCGCTGAAACGTATCTGGAGGACGTGACCTGTTACAACGAGGTGCGCGGAATGCTCGGATTCACGGGAACGTACCAAGGCAAACGTCTGTCTGTACAGGGAACCGGGATGGGGCTGCCTTCCATCAGTATTTATGTCAACGAACTGATTAGCGAGTATGGTGTGAAAAACTTGTTCCGTGTGGGTACTTGCGGCGGAATGAAGGAGCATGTACACGTTCGTGACGTCATTTTGGCACAGGCATCCTGTACAGATTCCGGCATGAACCGCCATATCTTTGGCGGCTATGATTTCTCACCGATTGCCAGCTTCCCTCTCTTAAAGGGCGCTTATGATCGCGGTGTTGCCAAAGGCTTGAACATGCATGTCGGCAACGTATTCAGCTCAGACAGCTTCTACCGTGATGACAAATCAGTGGTACAAAAGCTGATGGAATACGGCGTGCTGGGTGTGGAGATGGAGACTTCGGCTTTATACACGCTGGCAGCCAAGTTTGGTGTAAACGCACTGACCATTCTGACGGTAAGTGATCACTTGCTGACAGGTGAAGAAACGACGGCAGAAGAACGGCAAACCACGTTTAAAGAAATGATGGAAGTTGCACTGGATACAGCAGTATCCCTGTAAACGATCATACGCACAGTGAGGAGAAATGACATATGAGAATGGTAGACTTGATTGAAAAAAAACGTGACGGAAAAGAACTGAGCACTGAGGAAATTAACTTTATTATCCAAGGCTATACTCAGGGTGAAATTCCTGACTATCAGGTCAGTGCATTGGCGATGTCTATTTTCTTCAAAGATATGAACGAACGGGAACGTGCTGATTTGACCATGGCAATGGTTCATTCAGGAGATACGATTGATTTGTCCGCAATTGAAGGTGTAAAGGTAGATAAGCACTCCACTGGTGGTGTGGGTGATACGACAACACTGGTACTGGCTCCACTTGTAGCAGCCTTAGACATTCCGGTAGCGAAAATGTCAGGTCGCGGCCTCGGACATACCGGAGGAACAATCGACAAGCTAGAGGCTATAGCAGGCTTTCACGTAGAGATCACCAAGGATGAATTCGTAGATTTGGTAAATCGCAGCAAAATTGCGGTCGTCGGACAAAGTGGCAACCTGACCCCTGCGGATAAAAAATTGTATGCTTTGCGTGATGTTACAGCAACGGTAAATTCGATTCCGCTGATTGCCAGCTCGATTATGAGTAAGAAAATCGCTGCCGGCTCTGATGCCATCGTACTGGATGTCAAGACAGGTGCGGGGGCATTCATGAAAACAGTAGAAGATGCCAAAGAACTGGCACATGCCATGGTAAGCATCGGGAATAATGTGGGTCGTAAGACCATGGCGGTTATTTCTGACATGAGTCAACCGTTGGGGCTGGCTATCGGGAACTCACTGGAAGTTAAAGAAGCAATTGATACGCTGCGCGGCGAAGGACCCAAAGATCTGGAAGAGCTGTGTATGGCTTTGGGCAGTCAGATGGTATTTTTGGCCGGGAAAGCAGACTCTCTCGAAGACGCTGAAGAGAAGCTCAAAGAGGTCATTCGTAACGGCAAAGCACTGGAGAAATTCAAAGAGTTTATTGCAAATCAGGGCGGCGACGCTTCTGTAGTGGATCATCCAGAACGATTGCCACAGGCGCAGTATCTTATTGAAGTACCTGCAAAGCAGGACGGTGTGGTAGCTGAAATTGTGGCTGACGAAATCGGTACCGCTGCGATGCTGCTGGGAGCAGGTCGTGCGACCAAAGAATCCGAGATTGATTTGGCTGTCGGCTTGATGCTGAACAAAAAAGTCGGCGATGCAGTTCAAAAAGGCGATTCGCTGGTTACCATCCATGCCAACCGTGAAGACGTAGATCAAGTGATGGAGAAAATCTACGCAAACATCCGTATTGCGGATCACGCGGAAGCACCTGTGCTGATCTATGGAACGGTGACAGAATAATATGTAAGCTGTATTTGCGGCTGATCTAGATAGAGAGCCACCGTATGGATTCCTTTGAACAAGTTTGAAAAATATGACAGCCAGACTCATAATAGATATGAGTTTGGCTTTTTTTATTGTTAGGGTGCAGGACAGCACAGAGGAGGAGAGACATGTTCCAATTATACAGCGATGTTCGTGGGACAGCTTATGAAAGACTGATTGATTATGCTATGGAACGGGCAGATACATTTATGCTCGGCGTACATAACTGGGTAACTGAGGATGACAATGGAGTCGCCAACAAGGATGTTTTGTTCGAGAAATTGTTACAGCAATTGAATCCTTTTTTACTGTCCACGCACTCCTATGAGGAAATAAGGGGGGAGCTTTCCATTGCTTACACACCAGGAATATTCTACCGGTACCAATGCACGCCTGAGGCTGGAAGAGTATTAAAGCATGCGGCGTCCAGCCTGTTTTCCTGGGTGCACCCGAAACTACCAGAAGATTTGTGTTTCCAGAATGCCGATGGAGAGGATTGGATCATTAACATTGCTCACGAACGAATCGGTAGATTGAATATGGATAAAGAAGATGCAGATGAATTGGAAAAGCTTATCCCTGGTGTTTTTATTCATAAACCTGAACATCATGGCAATATAGATATGTTTTTGAATGATGCTATTCGGCATCAACCGGATCGAGTGGAGCTCATGCAGTATAGCTTGACGGAGATCCCGGAACGGATTAGAGAATTGCGTTCTCTCAGGCATCTGACTATCTTTGAACAGGATATACGAACACTACCGTCTGCTTTGTTTGAATTGAAATCCTTGGAGTCACTGACGATCCAAGTGGCGGATTTGGAGGAGCTACCTGCTGACATTGCCAAGCTATCCCGACTCAAAAGCCTAAGAGTCAGCTGTGGATGCTATGATCGCCCGGCACCGGGCCAAAAGGTGATCCCCAAGGAGAAATTGGCATTCCGGCATTTGCCGCCTGAAATCGGAGAGCTGCATCAACTAGAGCATCTGGATATCTCGTATAGCGGAATCCGTACGCTCCCCCCTGAGATACAAAACCTAAAAAATCTGCGCTCCTTAGACATTGTGAACGGATTGATTGAATCGGCACCCGAATGTATATATACCATGACCTGGCTGGATCGCTTTCTTATAGAAGATAAGCCGTTCCATCTGTGCAATCACGGTGACGACTGACTTCATACAGCATAGCTTCAGTATATTTTGTGAAGGAGGGATATGAAATGGTGGAAAAATGGGTTTGGATGGGTGTGGCGGGGGTGATCGTAGGTTATGCCGCTTTTGCCAATATGAGCGTTTCGACGAACACCTATACATCAACGACGGGTGCAACGCACCAGACAGCTCCGCTTAGCATGCAGAATAAGCAAGGGGAAGCAGCGAAGCGTATCGTACATGACCAAAGAATGCAATTCGGAGGACAAGGACAAACAGAATTTAGATTTGAAGAGGGGCGCAAGCTGTATATCAGTATCAAGAATACAGGAAAGCAACCCGTACGATACAAGCTCAACAGTTCGAATGGATCAGACTTGCAAGGCACAACGAGCGGGTTTTCTAGCCGAACGTTACAGCCGGGAGAACGCCACGATCTGCTGTTTATCAAGCCAGAGGGGCAGAATGAAGCTGCGAATGGCTCCTTGAAAGAGTTGATTTTGAAAGTAAGTACGGACGACGGATCACGAGGAGACATTAAAACCTTCGCATATATTACACTGTAAGCTCCTTCCAGAATGGGCACGACATGCGGTCATTAGTCTACTTATGTTACAATAGAACGGTTGAAGACTTAATGAACAGAATAGGTCAGAGTAGAAAGCAGAAAGGATGACCCGTTGTGCCTAAAAAACATGAATCCGATAATCACAAAATGTCACGGAGGCTGTCACTTACAGCCATTTTACTTACACTTACATTTGTAGCTCTTACTGGATGCGGCCAGGATAATAATGCTGAACCGAGTGATGCTGGAAGCAGTACAAGCATGATCGAGAACAGTGCTGGAGGCAATCAGAGCAGTTCAGCCCAAAATGACAAAGCAGCTAAAGAGAGCGAGAGTGCAGAAAACAGCGGTACTGATGCGAAAAAGTCAGCTCCTTCCGTCCCGGCTCCTTCAAAGGATACATCTTCTGCTCCTGCAGCCTCCAATGCATCTCAAAATCCTTTTGAGGTAGCAGGTATTCAAGATCCTAAAGCATTTTTGAACACATTCAAAGCGTTGCAGAAGGCTGTTGCCGACAATGATAAGGAGAAGGTAGCCAATTTTATTTTGTACCCTCTGCGTGTCAATGATAGTGAAAAGTCGCTAACGATTCCGAACAAAAAAGATTTTCTGGCTAAATATGATCAGATTTTTACGGACGCGATTCGTGAGGCGCTAGTGAACCAAAAGACAGATGAGTTGTTTGTTAATTATCAGGGCGTTATGGTGGGATCGGGTGAGCTGTGGCTGAGAAGAGCTACGGACAATCCGAAGCATTTTGGAGTCTTTTCGATCAATCTTGAAACGGTAGCCAACTAAGTCGTATTCCACGTGTGGCCATGCCCTCTAGGCGGTCGGAAACGTATACAAGTTTCTGACTGTCCCCCCCTTGAAGAAAGCAATTTATAGATCATCCCATTCCAAAAAAAGGTTTGACATCCCTCATAAACTCTCGTATTATATCCATATAACTCATTAAACAGGTAGGAATTAGAGTATTAAAGTATAACCTCGCCATTCTGGCGGAGAACCTCTAGGAACAGCAGGCAGACACTGTACACGCGACAGGTTTGACCTATCAGGGCTGCATCAGGGAATTCTCCGCTCTTTTTTTGATTATGTCTGTAAATAACAGGCGTAAATGATTGTGTATTTACAAATTACATAGAATGAGGGGTGTCTTGATGAAGAGGAAACACAAAATTCGGCTTATTCTCGGACTATCTTTGGTTTTAACGATGGTGCTAAGTGCTTGCGGGGCAAGCAAGGAAGGGACGCAGGCGGATGGTAGCTCTGCTTCCGGCTCCAAGGACGTGGAGTTGCTCAATGTTTCTTATGATCCGACCCGCGAGTTGTATGAGGCATATAATAAAGCGTTTGCCGCCCATTGGGAGAAGGAGAAAGGACAGAAGGTTACGATCAAGCAATCCCACGGGGGATCTGGCAAGCAAAGCCGCTCTGTGCAGGACGGGCTGGATGCAGACGTGGTTACACTGGCTCTGGGCTATGATATTGATGCGTTACAGGAGAAAGGGCTTGTTAAAGAGGGATGGCAAAGTAGATATGAGCATAACAGTTCCCCGTACACCTCAACCATCGTATTATTGGTACGTAAAGGGAACCCGAAGGGGATCAAGGATTGGGATGATCTAGTCCGCGGCGATGTACAGGTCATTACACCGAACCCTAAAACCTCGGGCGGAGCCCGCTGGAACTATCTTGCAGCCTGGGCCTATGCGCTCAAAAAAAACAATAACGATGAAGCCAAAGCCCAGCAGTTTGTACAGGAGCTGTATAAGCATGTGCCGGTACTGGATAGCGGAGCACGTGGAGCGACGACGACTTTCGTAGAGCGTGGAATTGGCGATGTGCTGATCGCTTGGGAAAATGAAGCACTGCTGTCTGTGAAGGAGCTAGGTGCGGATAAATTCGATATCGTATATCCGTCGATCAGTATTTTGGCTGAACCTCCGGTAGCGGTGGTCGATAAAGTGGTAGATAAAAAAGGTACACGCGAGGTGGCGGACGCGTACCTGAAATATTTGTACAGTGAAGAAGGGCAGACCATAGCTGCTGAAAATTATTATCGCCCCACATTAGAGAGTGTGACGGCAAAGTTCAAGGATCAATTTCCTAACCTGGAGCTTGTAACCTTGAAGGATGTATTCGGAACATGGAAAGAGACACAGCAAAAGCATTTTAGCGACAAGGGGATTTTTGACCAGATTTATGTACCTGGTAGTTCATAACATAAGTGAAGTGTAAAGGCGAGAGGATCAGTTGGCGCGAGTGCCATAGTCAAAGGATGGAGAGAGGGATGGACAGAACATGAGTCAAATGCAAGCCACCCGAAAACGCGTACTTCCCGGTTTCGGGTTAACGATGGGTTATAGTGTGCTGTATCTCAGTCTGGTGGTGCTGGTGCCATTATCAGCACTGCTCCTGAATTCAACCGGGCTGACGTGGGAGAAATTTTGGGACGTGGCGACGGATGCCAGAGTGCTGGCTTCCTACAAGGTGAGCTTTTTGTGTGCCGCAGCTGCGGCGCTGATCGATCTGTTTCTCGGTTTATTGATCGCCTGGGTACTGGTGCGTTATGAGTTTCCAGGGAAACGAATGTTTGATGCGGTCATCGATCTGCCCTTTGCATTGCCCACGGCGGTGGCAGGGGTTGCGTTGACCGCTCTATATGCACAGAACGGCTGGATCGGCTCACTGTTCGAACCGCTTGGGTGGAAAATGGCATACTCACAGACAGGGATTACGCTCGCGTTGATGTTTATTGGCATTCCGTTCGTTGTACGGACAGTTCAGCCGGTGCTGGAGGAGCTGGATAAAGATGAGGAAGAGGTGGCTGCTACGCTGGGAGCGGGCAGATGGCGTACCTTCCGCAGCGTTATTGTGCCGGAACTGGTACCACCGCTGCTGACGGGTTTTGCGCTTGCCTTTGCCCGCGGCATTGGCGAGTACGGATCTGTCGTTTTCATTTCTGGCAATATGCCGATGAAGACCGAGATTGCTCCGCTGCTCATTATGTCCAAGCTGGAGCAAAATGACTACGCAGGGGCTACGGCGGTGGCATTGATGCTGTTGGTCATTTCATTCGTACTGTTATTCGTGATTAACAGTTTTCAGCGCTGGTCGCGGCGCCGTGCAGTCTAACGTTAGCATGCGCAGACAGCAGAGGCCTGCGCATTAAACCCCGTATTCAAGGAGGTATACATCATGTCACAAGCGATAACTGGGCAGGAGCTTGCTTCTGCACCAGTACCTTCATCTGCACCGCCCCATAGGGTTACAACCGAAGCCCCTTGGGTCAAGTGGACGCTCATTGGTGCTGCTTTTTTAGCTTTGCTCTGGGTGTTGGTATTGCCGCTAATCGTTGTGCTTACCGAAGCACTCAAGCAGGGATGGAGCGTATACGTTGAAGCGCTACGGGACCCGGATGCCATGTCCGCATTGCGCTTGACGCTACTGGTGGCAGCGATAACGGTTCCGCTGAATACGGTATTTGGTGTAGCGGCCGCCTGGCTGATCACAAAATTTCATTTTCGTGGTAAAGGTGTGCTGGTCACCTTGATTGATTTACCCTTTGCGATCTCGCCTGTCGTCGGAGGACTGATGTATGTATTAGTGTTTGGCGCACAGGGCTGGCTTGGGCCGTGGCTGGACGAGCATGATATTAAAATTATATTTGCTTTGCCAGGCATTATTTTGGCAACGCTGTTCATTACATTTCCTTTTGTAGCGCGCGAGCTTATTCCGCTGATGGAAGATCAGGGGCAGCAGGAGGAGGAAGCGGCGGTCACACTGGGCGCACGCGGCTGGCGCATTTTCTGGAAAGTGACGCTGCCGAATATCAAATGGGGTTTGCTGTACGGCATTATTCTGTGTAATGCGAGAGCCATGGGCGAGTTTGGTGCAGTGTCCGTCGTCTCGGGACATATTCGGGGCGAGACGAATACACTTCCGCTGCATGTGGAGATTTTGTATAACGAGTATCAGTTCTCGGCATCTTTTGCGGTGGCCTCGTTGTTGCTGCTACTTGCTTTGGCAACTTTGGTGCTTAAAAGCTGGTTTGGACGCAAACGCGTGCATTAATTAATAATTGTGTATATGATCCAACAGGGCCTCTCTTTGTGTCTATCGTCTGTTAACGGCGAGAAGATGGGAAGAGAGGCCCTTGTTCTAAGGTGGCTTATATGGATAATAAAATGATCATATCAAGGCACGTTGGTGTGTCCAGGAGGAGCGAAGGGAAATATGAAACATCCGTTTCAGTCCTACCGTCAGTTGTTTCCGGTGCTGTCCTCACATATCCATGTAGGGAGCTGTTCCCAGGGGGCGATATCGAGACCGGTTTCCGCTGCTATTGAGGAATATCATCGAAGCTTGCTGCAACACGGTCATAACGGCGATCTATCCATGGCACGTTTGGAGGAAGCCAGAGGACATTTTGCCAAGCTCATCGGGGCGGAGCCTGACGAAATTGCGGTGCTGTCCTCAGCCTCTGAGGCGATTGCTGGCGTGGCCACTGCCCTTCCTTATGTACCGGGAAAAGAAGGGATTGTCTATGCAGACACCGACTTTCCGACGGTGGGCCACATCTGGCAGGCACAGGAGATGTTCCGTGATCATATTTGCTGTATCCCTTCTACGGAGGGAGAAGTGACCCTAGAGCAGTATGAGGAGCATGTTACGGAGAATACTGCGCTCATTATGGTATCCCATGTGAATTATACCAACGGATTTCAGCAGGATCTCAAATCCATTGCACATATAGCTCATCGAAATCAGGCGTTACTATTCGTCGATGCCTATCAGTCTGCAGGAATGATTCCGATAGACGTAAAAGCGATGGGCATAGATATGCTGGTCGCGGGAGCACGCAAATATATGCTGGGGATACCGGGAGTGGCTTTTCTTTATATAAGTAAGGAGCGAATAGAACGCTTCAAGCCCCGTCTTACGGGCTGGCTTGGACAGGAGTCCGTCTCCCGGTTTGATATTGCTCATCCGGTTCCAGCGGCAGGCGCCCGACGCTTTGAGACAGGATTACCTTCCTTCATTAGCATTTTTGCCGCCAATGCAGCCTTAAAGCTGCTGCTGGAAATTGGGGTCACGAACATTCAGACCTATATGAATGAGCTGTTGGACTTTTCTATTGAATATGGACGCAACAAAGGGTTGCACATACGTATACCTGATGGAGGAGGCACTTTACCAAGTCTGCTTGCTGTTGAAGTAGCCGACGTGTCGGCAGTAGAGAGGCGTTTGCGGAGCCGAAATATGATTGTGTCAGCACGAAAGGATGTTATTCGTGTGGCTCCGCATTTTTACAATACGGCAGAGGAAGTCCGGCGGGTCCTAGATGAACTAGGTGGGAGTTGTTGAACAGCAAAAGCCTCTTCCAAGTAAATGGGAGCATAGCATGTCCCTTTTACACAGGAGAGGCTTTTGTTAGGAAAGAGATGTTTAATTATACAATCCGTTTGCGTAGCCAGCCGGATATCAGATCCGTCAAAATGATCAAGACTACAATGCCGAGTAAAATGACGCCTACACGGTTCCAGTTGCGCATTTGGAGTGCAAACAGCAGCGGAGTTCCAATACCACCTGCACCAACCAGACCGAGCGTGGTTGCGGACCGGATGTTAATTTCAAAACGATAGAGCGAATAGGAAAGAAACTGTGGAATCACCTGCGGCAGCACGGCGAAGAAAATGACCTGCCAACGGTTGGCACCGCACGCGATCAAAGCTTCTTGCGGCCCGTGATCGACACTTTCAATCGTTTCTGAGAAAAGCTTGGCCAGCATGCCAATGGAGTGAATGCCGAGGGCAAGCACACCTGCAAACGAGCCGGGACCTACGGCTTTAATGAATAGAATGGCGACGATCATTTCGGGAAATACCCGAATGATACTAAGTACAAACTTCCCGCTGCCTGATAAGGGGCGTAGACGGGTCATATTGCTGGATGCCCAAAAGGCAAACGGAAGACAGACAAATGCGGACACGAAGGTTCCGAGCACTGAAATGACCAGTGTATCCAGCAACCCACGCAGCAAGTCCTCCCCCTCAGGGATGTAGACAAATGACCAGTCGGGATGAAGAAAGCCGTCCAATATTGCGACAGAGACGCTTTTGGCCGTCCCTTGTAATCCTTCAAACTGCATCCCGCGAAAAGCCCAAATGTAAATGATAATTAGCAGAATAGCTAACGCCCAAAAGCGCAGGCGGGAGCCAATAGGTCTGCGAAGCGTAGGATCATTCATAATAACTTCCTCCGTAGCAGGTTACTGCCGTAATCAATCGCAAGGACGATGACGAGGGTCAGTAGAATAATAATGCTTGCCCGGTCATATCGGAACAGCCCAAGGGAACGGTCAAGCAGCAGACCGATGCCACCCGCGCCGACCAGTCCCAGAACAGAAGCTGCGCGTACATTAACCTCAAAGGTGTATAGCAGATACGACACAAAATAAGGCAGTGCCTGCGGAACCACACCAAAGGCGATGACTTGAATGCGGCTTGCGCCAACAGCGGTCATGGCCTCCAGTGGCCCGGGATCAATGGCTTCAATCGCCTCAAAGGTCAGCTTGGCTATGATCCCGAAGGAGAAGAACAGCAAGGCGAGCATTCCTGCGAACGGTCCGATGCCGAATACAGCCACAAAGATTGAGGCAAACAGCAAATCGGGAATCGTCCGTACCAGGTTCAGAATCGTGCGCATCGGCAGTGAGATTAGCTTGCGCGGCATCACATTATAGGAGCACAGCAACGCGACAGGGATTGCCAATATGGCTCCCAGTGTCGTACCGACAATAGCGATCTGGATCGTTTCCAGCATCGGTTTCCAGATGATAGGCAGGTAACTCCAGTCAGGAGGAAACATTTCTTCCAGCAAATTGCCCATCTCCGGTAAGCCAAGGATCAATTGGTAAGGCGTGGCATCCGTATGAATGGAGCAGGCTATCAGCACCACGATAAAAATCATCCAGGTAGCGTAACGCTTATAACGTCCTGGCAAAGGTGGCCCTACGGGCGGTTTGCCTGGCTGCGGTGGTCCAGCAGATGGTGACGGTTGCGTCGAAGAGAGCGGCTGGGCAGTAGAGTCGGGCTTCATGATCCCACTCCCAGCAGTTCATCATGCTTGATGGCCCGGCCGTAGATCTCCGCAAAGGCTTCATCCGTAGCCTCCTCCGGTGTGCCATCAAAGACGACTTCTCCTGCGCGTAATCCGATGATCCGTGTTGCATATTCGCGCGCCAGATCAATGAAATGCAGATTGACAATGGTCGTAATCTGCATTTCCCGGTTAATTCGCTGGAGATCGTCCATCACCTGGCGGGTGGTCAGCGGATCAAGCGACGCGACAGGCTCGTCTGCCAGAATGATTTTAGCCTCCTGCGCCAGAGCACGCGCGATGGATACACGCTGCTGTTGGCCACCGGACAACTCATCGGCTCGGCTATAGGCTCTTTCGCGGATATTCACGCGTTCCAGCGCCGTTAGTGCCAGTTCGATGTCTTCCTTCGGGAAGAGACCAAGAATGGTCCGCAGCGTCGAATGATAACCGACGCGGCCCGAAAGTACGTTGCGAAGCACCGTCGAACGCTTAACCAGATTGAAGCTTTGAAAGATCATGCCGATATCACGGCGAATGCGCCGCAGCTCGCTGCTTCCAGCAGACGTGACAGACCTGCCGCCTACAACGATGTCGCCGGACGTGATGTCATGCAGTCGGTTAATGGAACGCAGCAGAGTGGACTTACCTGCACCGGATAAGCCGACAATGACGACCATTTCTCCCTCCTGAATCGTCAAATTAATATTATTCAACCCTTTGGTGCCGTTCGGGTATGTTTTCGATACGTTTCGAAATTCGATCATATGCTCCCAACTTTCTCCCCGATGGGGTGGAATGAAAACAACACCGCCATGAATACATGGACGGTGCTGCCCTGTCATTCTTAAAGCCTGTTTCGTAGCTGTTACTTTACCGCTTGGCCGACAGCTTCGGCGTATTCACGCACAGAATCGAAGTTTTTATCGTCGCCCTTCTCATAACCTACATGGGTGTAAATTTCTTTAATGATTTCGCCGCCCTCAGGATCGTTGGCAATGTCCATAAAGGCTTGGGCGATTTTGTCTCTCCACGTTTGATCCATATCGGAACGTACGCTGACGGTGTCATTTGGAATTTTAGCTGTGTAATGAATGACACGTGTCTTTTCAAATACGTCCGAGATTTCCTTCTTCACTGTGTTACGTGCATCCTGGAAAACAGCGACAGCATCAACCTGACCGTTCAGCAGTGCCAAAATAGCAGCGTCGTGGCCTTTGATCGTCACACCCTGCACATCTGTGTCCGGGTCCACACCAGCTTTTTTCAGCTCTGCTGCGGGGTACACATAGCCTGCGGAGGAGGTTACATTTTGCCAGCCAACCTTCTTGCCTTTCAGATCAGCCAGACTTTGAATCGGAGAGTCCTTTTTCACCACGATCATTGCTTTATAAAAGTTTACTTTTTCAGTCGTGTCCTTGCCTGTAGTATCTTCAATGCCATAGCGTTGAGCTTGCAGGAGCAAGTCGGCTGCTTTACGGTTATCGTGTGCCAGTACATAAGCGTTCGGCGGAAGGAATCCTACATCTACCTGTTTGGAAGACATGGCTTCCACAATCGTATTGTAATCAGGAGATACGGTTACTTTTACCGGAATTCCGAGCTTGTCCCCCAGCAGCTTTTCGAGCGGTTTTGCCTTGGCTTCGAGCGTATCTGCATTTTGAGAAGGGACGAATTGTACCTTTAACTCCTTAGGAACATAGGCTGTACTTTCGTTTTTAGAGCCATCTGTACCTGGAGTGGAGGCGCTGTTGTTATTGCTTGCATTTGAGCCACAAGCGGCTAAACCCGCTGCCAGTGTGAAGGTCATGCACAAGGTCAGTGCTTTTTTGAACAAAATAATTTCCCCCTAAACATCGTAATAACGAAAATTAAAAAAACCTGTAAATTCAGTGACAAACCAAATCTTAACAGCTAGTCCCGCAGCTAGGGTAAAAACCACTCCTGACTTTGGTAAAAATGATGTAAAATTTATCATTTGCCAAAGACGATATGCGGTATTTATGCGAATTGCATATTTTAACATTCTCTTAACAGTGCTCTGTTAGACTTGTTCAAGCTCTATGACCGAAGCTGAGGGAGAGAACAAGATTGGACCAATTGGACATTAATGATAAGACAGGGCAGGAGAATACAGGTGCTGTAAGGGTGAAATTCCGTATTATGATTACAACCGATCTGCATGTCAGTTTGTGGAATTATGATTATTATACAGATCAGGAAACGCTGTATTACGGTCTGGCGCAAACCGCTAGTCTGATTCACACAGCTCGGGCAGAGGTGCCCAATCACCTGCTGCTGGATAACGGAGATGTAATTCAGGGGAATCCGATGGGAGATTATGCTGTACAGCGGCTCCAACAGAACCCAAGCGAGGTGCATCCCGCCTATAAAGCCATGAATCTGCTGGGGTACGAGGCAGGCAGTATTGGTAATCATGAATTTAACTATGGGTTGGAATATTTGCAGACCTGCCTTCGAGGAGCCCAGTTTCCTTTTGTGAATGCCAACATCTATATAGCGGGAGAGGAAGAACAAAACTACTTCACGCCTTATCTATTGCTGGATAAGACGGTAGAGGATGAAACAGGCGCTAAGCATCTGCTGAAGGTGGGAGTCATCGGCTTTGTGCCTCCGCAAATTATGCAATGGGACAAGGCATGGTTGGAAGGGAAACTTATCGTCAAAGATATGCTGGAAACCGCCAGACGGTTTATTCCAGAAATGCAGGCGGCGGGAGCTGATCTCATCATTGCGATGCCCCATGCAGGCTTTGAGGATATTCCCGAAATCCCCAATATGGAAAATGCGGTGCTGCATCTGAGCAGGGTGGAAGGGATCGATGCCATTGTGTTTGGTCATGCCCATAAAGTATTTCCCGGCCCTTCGTTTATAGGTATGACAGGTGTGGATACAGAGCAGGGCACCATCCATGGCATTCCAGCAGTAGAGCCGGGCTTCTGGGGAGATCATCTGGGTATCATTGATCTGGATCTGGCCCTTATTGGAGGGAAGTGGCAAGTGGCTGCATCTGCTGCCGAGGTACGCCCGGTGTATGACCCGATACGCAAGGAAGCACTCGTCCAACCAGATACTGCTATTCAGCAGGCGGTAGCAGATGAACATGCTGGAACACTGGAATATATTCGTGCACCTGTAGGTCGAACGACGGTAGCGGTGAACAGCTTTTTTGCCCAGGTGATGGATGATGCTTCGGTTCAGCTCGTGAATGATGCACAAATTTGGTATGTGAAACAGCAGCTACAAGGGAGCGAGTATGAAGGGCTGCCCGTTCTGTCGGCAGCAGCTCCTTTTAAAACAGGTGGCAGATATGGTCCGGCGTATTATACCGATATTCCCGCAGGGACGCTGGCGATAAAGCATATCGCCGACCTGTACAATTTTCCGAATACGCTGCATGTCGTTCGACTGAGCGGGGCAGAAATTCGGGAATGGCTTGAGTGGTCGGCCGGTCAATTCAGGCAAATTGATCCTTCGGCAGAGGAGGAGCAAGAGCTGATTAATTCTGAGTTTCCAAGCTTTAATTTTGATATCATCGATGGCATCGAGTACCAGATTGATGTAACACAGCCAGCCAGATATGATGCTGCCGGGGAACTAAAGGACCTAGATGCGCACAGAATCATTCATATGTCTTTTGATGGAGAACCAATGGATATGCAGCGGAATTATCTGGTTGTTACGAATAACTATCGCGCATTCTCCTCTGCGCTGGTTAATCCGGGTGGAGAGCGAATTATACTGGCTTCACCGGATGAGAACCGACATGTGCTGACTGAGTATGTGCGGCATATGAAGACGTTGACGCCAAAGGCCGACGGTCACTGGTCCCTCGCCCCATGGTCGGGTCGTCCACATGTGACCTTCCTAACCTCGCCGCAAGCAACGAATGTTGACCATGCTTATTCTGAATTGCTCTATGAAGGACTGACGGCAGAAGGATACGCTAAGTTTGCTCTAGATTTTCGTCAATTTTAAAATATTTTGCAAGTTATTGTCCTCTAAGTCCACAGCATCAAAATAATAGAAAAAGACTGTCTCTCAGAGGACGGCCTTTTTTCATAAAAATGATTTAAAATCGTACGAAATTCGTGATTTTGTATGTCCTGGGTCGCGTTTTAAAGTTATTGACCTCTCGTATAAATAGACATATACTTTGATTAAACAAATTTTGGTTTAAAAGGTAATGAAAAAGTCACCATCATTCGTTTGAGGGGGTGTCCCTTTGGAAAAAAACACCACGATCCGCGCAGAAATAGAAAAGTATATTCAAAGTGAAGGCATTTCGATGCAATGTTTTGCAGATGCTTCTAAAGTAAATCCTGGTACACTTAGCGGTATACTTAACCGAAACCCGCCCCGCCCTATTTCAGTGAATCAGCTTGATCTGATTACTGAGGCGATGGGATTGGAAGAAGGATCTTTGTTCGAGATGTATGTAGATGAGTGTTTTATTCATTCCTTGCCACACTGGAGGAGGTTGCGTCCGTTTCTTCTTCGTTGCTCAGAGTTGAACAAGCTGGACTGTATACGCAGAGTACTTGGTTATTTGATGGACGATTTATCGAATATTCCAGCCATTTTTGAGACCGCAGAAGCGATGTTTGAGGATGGCCGACATGAAGCCTCCATGCTTTTGTATGATTGTGTCATTGAAAGTGAGAAGTATACCCACTCCGAACGGTTGGCGATAAGCTATTTTCGCATATTCCAGATTCAGATTAAGGATAACCAACGGAACTTGAAGGCTGCTGTACAATTCCATTTGTACCGTAGTCGTCTGCCGGAAATTTATGCACTGGAAGGCTTACATATGCTAGCTCAAGTGTTTGCTTTAAAAATGCAATGGGCCGAGATGGAAATGTATGCGGACGAGCTGAGAGAGCTGGCGCAGGCATTGTACCGCAATCGGAACCGCTTTGGAGATGAGCACCTGGAGCTGCTTAAGCCGCTCGTTTATTACTATGCTCAGGGACATCTGCTCAAGGCCAGCTGCTATGAGCTTCAGGGTAGATATGAGGAATCCAAGCAATGGATTGAAGGTTATGCAGATTTGAGCTGGTTTGAGGGTTTGGACGAGGAAGGCTGGAAAGTAGTTAACCTGCATCGTGTATATGCACAGGGCAACAGACTTTGTATAGAAATCAAAATGGGCAACACTTCTGCAATCTATGAATATATTACTTACCTGCGCGAGCATCCGGATGAGACATTGGAAGGCTTGAATACGTTGCTTGAATCAGCGAATCGGTTTGGTTATTTTGTGGATGCCGAGCTGGAGCTGTTCAACCAGCAACTCAAGAGCTTCTGGGAGCTTGCACCGGAACAATGGGACACACATTATCGTAAGCACTTTAATTCATTTCGCTTTGCCTCCTTTTGCAAGGTGTATGCGGAATATTATTTTCGAAAAGGCGATTACCCCAAGGGCTTAGGACAAACACTGCATTGCCTGCAATTGTCTGTCGACAACAGCTATACCGAACATATCATTGGTTGTATGGCTTTATTTGAGCAGCATCGGAATTTTGCTACCCCAGAACAGCAGCAGTTGTATCAGAGTCTTTGCCTCGGCGTACGGGCAAACGAAAAAAACCATGCCTATGATCATAGTGCTAGTGGGTATTTATAATTCTATAATTCATTCAAATTCTTCATATAACACGTACTTACGAGGATGTTCTCATTTCAAAGGGGGATGTTCTCGTTTTTTAGCTGTTGCTGGTTCATGTGACTTTTCGTATGGAAAGGACTGTTTTGCGCGTTGACAAGTTTCGCATGCAGGATTAGGATAAATGCAGCACAGAAAGTGAAGGAGAGCATGTACTAATGACGATTCCCAAAACACTAACGATAGCCGGCTCCGACACAAGCGGTGGAGCAGGTATTCAGGCGGACCTGAAAACCTTTCAGGAGCTTGGCGTATATGGCATGACTGTATTGACTACTGTAGTTGCGATGGAACCTAAAACTTGGAACCATCTTGTATATCCTGTTGCGTTGGACGTGGTTGAGGCGCAGCTACGTACTGTATTGGAAGGTATCGGTTTTGATGCGATGAAGACTGGTATGCTGGGTTCCGTAGATATCATCGAACTGGTTGCCAGCCATTTGAAAAAGCATGATTTGAAACGGATTGTGATTGACCCGGTTATGGTCTGCAAAGGCACGGATGAAGTGCTCCAGCCAGAAAATACAGAGGCCATGCTGGAATTGTTGATTCCTGGCGCTGATCTGGTAACACCAAATTTGTTCGAGGCTTCGCAGTTGGCGAAGAATGGACCGATTACCACACTGGAGCAGATGCAGGAAGCGGCTGCTATTATCCACGAGCGTGGTGCTAAGCATGTACTGATCAAGGACCGTGGCAAAGTTCGTGCAGGTAAAGCAATGGATCTGCTGTATGACGGAATCACTTTTGACTGGTTTGAAGCGGATGTTGTACAAACCAACTTTACCCACGGTGCAGGCTGTACCACTTCGGCCGCGGTAACGGCTGGTTTGGCACAAGGGCTGACTGTGCGTGAAGCTGTGGACCAGGCCAAGAAATTCATTACACAGGCCATTGAAGGTGGCTTCAAGTTAAATGAATTTGTCGGTCCGACCCTGCATGTAGCACATCGTTTGCAAAATCATTAAAGCATGAAAGTCTGCCATATTAAGGAGACTTATAAATCTCCACCAGACTGTATATATATTACTGTATATATATTTAGGTTAATATAGATAATGACAGCTATGATATATAGAATTAGCCTAGGCTTAAAAGCCGCAATACATGGTATTGCGGCTTTTAAGGTTGTATTATTTTGGTATTCCAGCTTCCAGTTTGGTCTAATCGTACTGTATAATAGGCATCAGATTTATTACATTAAAGGGGGAAACGAAGCAATGACATTATTCAGCGAAATGGCTTACAGCCGGCCAGAGCAACCTGAAATTGAACAGCGGTTTAAAACCCTGTTGCAGCAGTTTCGTGAAGCGGACAGTGTAGAACGTCAAAATGAAGTTATTCATGCAATTAACAAGCTGCGCAGTAACGTAGATACGCAATTGCAATTGGTGGAAGTTCGGCACTCCATTGATACGGAAGATGCGTTTTACAAAGCAGAGCAAGAGTACGCTGATGATTTCATGCCGGTTATTCAGGAGTATGTAACCGATTACTACCGTGCATTGGTAGATTCTCCATTTAGAGCCGAGTTGGAGAGCCAATGGGGCAGCCAGCTTTTCAGTATTGCCGAGGTAGCGCTTAAGTCGTTCCACCCGGATATCATTGAGGATTTACAGCAGGAAAATAAGCTGACCTCGGAATATGCTCAATTGATTGCCTCAGCGAAGATCCCGTTCGAGGGGGAAGAACGCACATTGTCTCAGCTCCTACCTTTTGAAATGGCAACCAATCGCGAGACCCGCAAACAGGCCTCCGAGGCCAAATATCAATTTATGAGTGAGCATGAGGACGAGCTGGACCGGATTTATGATGAATTGGTGAAGGTGCGTACACGCATAGCACACAAGCTGGGCTATGACAATTTCGTAGAATTGGGCTATGCCCGCTTGGGACGTACAGATTACAATGCAGAGATGGTAGCCAATTTCCGCGAGCAGGTGCTGAAGCACATCGTTCCTCTGGCAACCAAGCTGAAAGAGCGCCAACGCGAGCGGATCGGAGTAGATCAGCTTCGCTATTACGACGAGGGCTTCAACTTCTTGTCAGGCAATCCTACGCCCAAAGGCGATCCGGACTGGATTCTTCGTAATGGAGCACGTATGTATGAAGAGCTTTCACCGGAAACACATGAATTTTTCAGTTTTATGGTCGAGCGTGGACTGATGGATTTAATCAGTAAAAAAGGCAAGCAAAGCGGAGGCTACTGTACATTTTTGAGCGAATATGGCACGCCATTTATTTTCTCCAATTTTAATGGGACATCCGGTGATATCGACGTATTGACTCATGAGGCAGGTCATGCCTTCCAGGTCTATGAAAGCCGACATTTTGAAATTCCCGAGTACCACTGGCCGACCATGGAGGCGGCTGAAATCCATTCGATGAGTATGGAGTTTTTCGCATGGCCTTGGATGAAGCTGTTCTTTGAGGAAGACACGGACAAATATCACTTTGAACATCTATCTTCATCGTTGCTGTTCGTGCCTTACGGCGTAGCCGTAGACGAATTCCAGCATGCCGTATATGAACATCCAGACTGGACCCCGGCCGAACGTAAAAGTGCATGGCGTTCCATTGAACGCAAGTATAAACCGCATCTGGATTATGAAGGCAACGAGTACCTCGAAAAGGGCGGATTCTGGCACAAGCAGGGCCATATTTTTCAATCTCCGTTCTATTATATTGACTATACGCTGGCACAATTATGTGCATTCCAGTTCTGGAAGCGTATGGGCGAAGACCGAGCGGCAGCATGGGAAGATTATTTGAAGCTGTGTCGTGCCGGAGGAAGCCGATCCTTTACCGGATTAGTTGAGCTGGCTGGACTGATCTCGCCGTTCCAAGACGGCTGTATCGCCTCTGTGATCGGAGAAATTGAAGCATGGCTGAACAGCGTGGATGATAAAAAGCTGTAAGTACAGCCAAAAAGGGCATTTCGCTTGCCTCTCAAAGCTGGAAAGCTTGTAGATGAGATGCTTTTTTAAATGAAAACAGAGCAATTACACGAAAAAAGCCGGGAATCTCTACATGATGTAGAAGTCCCGGCTTTGTGTGATTTTAGAGCTAACCCTATTCATGTTTGGTGTTGAGCGGCTTGAGATTGGCTTCAATCGATGCACGGCGCGGCTCCAAGAATGGAGGCAGTGCCAGCGATTCGCCCAGAAACTCTAATTCCTCGTCGGTGTCAAAGCCGGGTCCATCGGTAGCCAATTCAAACAGAATGCCATTTGGCTCACGGAAGTACAAGGAACGGAAATAAAAGCGATCTACAAAACCAGAGTTGGAAATTTGCAGCTGCCCAATACGGTCTACCCACTGTTTGAGCTCTTCCTCGGTTTCAACACGGAAAGCGACGTGATGCACACTGCCGCGTCCTGGTCGCTCTTGTGGCAGATCGTTGCGCTCTTCCAGATGGACTTCAGTTCCTGTACCGCCTTCACCTGTTTCGTAGATAACCACATCCGGTTGTCCGGCAACAGGGGAAGGGTAGGAGCCTTTTTTGCGGAAGCCCATCACTTGCTCAAGAATGAGAATGGTATTCTCCGCTTTGGGAATGGTCAGATGAACCGGTCCAAGTCCAACAATGCCGTATTCTGCTGGGACAGGGCTTTTCTCCCAAGGCGTGCCGCCGCGCACTCCGTTGTCATGCTCATCTGAAACGAGGAAGAAGCGTTGTCCTTCAAAATCCTCGAACGAAAGCGCCAAGCGTCCTGCTTGATCTATAATTTCACCATGCTTCACATCCAGCTGCTCGAAGCGGTTTTTCCAATAATCCAGAGACTTGTCGTTCGGTACACGCAGAGAGAGCGCTGAAATGCTGTTATTCCCTGTACGCGTTTGTCCCGCATGTGGAATTTCAAAGAAAGTGACTTCCGTACCCGCGGTTCCGCGTTCATCTCCATAAAAAAGGTGATACACACTAACATCGTCCTGGTTCACCGTTTTCTTGATCAACCGAAGTCCCAATACCTGAGTATAAAAATCAACATTTTTAGCCGCTGCCGCTGTAATCGCTGAAACGTGATGTAATCCTAACAATTTCATATTATTTGCCCTCCTTGGTTTTTATATGATTAGGTTTTTCAAAGCAAAATAAACCGTCGTTGTAAACTTTTCTTTATATTTATTATCTTGATATTAAGATATATTATTTTTGATTGTTTGTCAACATGAATTGCGATCTTGCTACAATACAGTTTCTTGATGGACAAAAATTGAATTCGAAATAATGCAAAAGCAGATACAATAAGGGATCATATAACCTAACATAGAAATGAGCATTTTATGATTTAAAGGGGTGTGCGCGATGTATACGGATAGGGATTTAACGATTAGGCCTGTTACAGAACAAGACCTACATGCGCTGTGGACGTTAACTTATAAGGAAGAAGCACCGGAATGGAAGCGATGGGATGCACCCTACTATGAACATAAGACGCTTTCTTTTGACGAGTATTTAAAAGAGAAGGAAAAGCGAATCGGGCAAGATGACTTTTGGATCATTGAAGTGGAAGGCAAGATCATTGGATCAGTAAGCTACTATTGGGAGCATCAGCCTTCCCAATGGCTTGAAATGGGGATAGGTATCTATGATTCGGGGTATTGGAGCGGGGGCTATGGTACGAGAACACTTCGATTGTGGATCGACCATTTGTTTAATACATTGCCTCTAGTAAGAGTAGGCTTTACAACCTGGTCAGGAAACCAGCGGATGATGAAGGTTGGAGAGAAGCTGGGCATGACCCTCGAAGCCAGGCTTCTCAAGTGCAGATATTATAATGGAAAGTATTATGATTCGATCCGAATGGGGCTTTTACGGGAAGAGTGGAGGGGATAGTTGTTCTGCAAATAAGAACCTTTCTAAGCATAAAAAGATGACCTCTGAATGGATCAGAAGTCATCTTTTTTGACGCTCATGGGTATTTTGCTTGCTTATTTTTAGGTGCAACTACTCTGATTCTCGAAGTCGCTCCACAATACTTTGTTTGTTATTCATAGAATAGACTGCTACTGGTATCAGTATCCCAAGCAAGAAGAGTAAAGGCAACAAGACTAGAAGTGGCCAAAGTATAAAGTGATAGCTTAAAAGCCATAGCAAGCTGCAAAACGGTTTTACAATCAAAAGAGAAAATAAGGCTGCCAATAGAATAGAGGTCAGGCTGGTGGCACAAACATAATATAGTCCTTCATAAATCAGCATTCCCCGCAATTGCCGTTTAGTCATGCCTATGCTCTGCAACATAGCAAATTCATTGCGCCGGGTCAGTATGCTGGTTAAAATTGCATTTAAAAAGTTCAGGATACCTATCAGGCCAATAATCAAGCTAAGCGTGCCACCGATCAACTCAACAGTGGTTTGCATACCTGATAAAGCGTCCCTTGATGTAATTTTGGATTCGTAGTTCGTCATCGGTTCGATTGCTTCAGTGTAGCGCTTCAAAAAGCTCTGCATTGACGCTTCCTGATTTGAGGATACATTAAAGGCGTAGCTCATCACAGCAGGCTCTTTTACAAGTGATTTGTATATTTCCGCAGGGAGGTAAAAGCTATTATAGCTCGAAAGGCGATTCGAATTGGTGGATTTGATACCCACATGACCAAGCACTGTAAACTTTTGTGTAATATACTCTCTACCCAATGGAGCTTCATTTGCTGTTCTCACATAACTATGCAAAATAACGTTCTCGCCCACTTTATGATGAATGCTTTCCATGTAAGGCTTGTCGTTGTCGTTCAGTTCGACTCCCTCCAGGATATACTTACCGGAAGCCAGTTTCTTAAAATCAAGCTCGCCATCAATCAATTGCAGTCGATGCAGGGGCAAATCTTCCAGCCCATACACGTCTATAAGGAAGTTGCCGTGAGCGTCAGTGTTCTGGGTATCATCCGTAATTCCCTTTGTATTTTCAGCCGTGAAAGCTGTTGGGTCACCGTACAATCGGCCGCCTTCTTCGAAGCCTGGTTGTGCCTGTACAGCCTTAATAAAACTTTCGGTGGTCCCATTTTCTTGCCCACTAAAACTGCTGGGAATCTGGAAATATTCAGCATGAGCAATAAGAAAATCGGTATCATTAAATTTGGCTAAAAATTTATCCATATCAAAGCTCCGAGATAGTGTGAAGGCAGTGTTCAGAAGGACCAAGCTTAAAGAAAGACTTATAACCACTAAAACGGTGCGTTTTTTATTACGCCCCAAATTGGAACGAGCCATGAGGTGGATTTTTGCACCTCCGGTTGATTTTTTCAGCCTGCCATTGCTCTTGTTTATCCCACCTGTGTATCTGACTGCTTCTACCGGCGATACGGACGAAGCAACTCTGCCTGGCTTGAAAGTGCTGATCATTACGGTAATGAATGCGAACAAAGCCGATCCTATAAAAATCCATGGGTTGGGGGATACCGATACCTCGGTACCGTTATATACACTCATATTTATGATAAAAGGCACGAGCGATTTACCGACAAAAAAACCTGCTATCAATCCGATCGGGATTCCTAGCGCTGATAGAATCAGTGCTTGTCTACGAATAATCCGGCGGATTTGCTTGCGAGTTGTACCGATCGTCTTTAAGAGACCGTAAAAACGGATATCTCGCATCACTGATATTTGGAAAATATTATATATAATTAAATAACCGGTAAACATGATCAGTAACAGGGCAGAAGTTAACGCTATGATGGTCTCTGTATCTAAACTAAAATTAGTCGAGATGTATGCCCAATTTACATTATTTGCGATATAGTTCGGTGCATCTTCGTCAAGTGAAAAACCGCTTTCGGTAATCACTTTATTGAGCTTTCCTCGCAAATCAAAACTGTTGTCGAACATCATATATGCACTAATGGTTCCTGTATGGAAGTGATCCTTTTTATAGTTGCCTTGTAATTCCTTGGCATGAGCATCGACATAGGCTTTAGAAGCGCATATTTGCCCTATGTTAACCACAGGATCACTTTTCCACCAGCCGGAGAGGATAAAATCACGCTGTACTTCTTTACCTCGCAAGTCAAGTTTTAGCCTCAAAGGTGCTCCAACCCCCCAATAGCTGCAACGTCTTGGAGTCTGCAATTACTTCGTTTTTCGCCACAGGCTTGTGCCCCGCATTAAGTTCAATTAAACCGAGCTTCAACCCTACATCATCGTAATACCAGAATTCCGTATGGCGTTTTAGGAAGCTATCGTTTTTAACTCCGTCGCTTAATATACGGTTATAAGCAATTTCCTTGATCAATGGATGATCCTTGACATGATTAAATTCATCATCCGTTATATATTTAAGTACGGCATGTCCATCTCCACCGGACTGTCGCATATTTGCCCGTTGTAAGTTTTCAACAGCACCGAGCCCCAAGGTGTACAACGTTGTAAATAACAATGAAGTGAGAGCTATGGCAACAATGGCAAAGAGGTTACGGGCTTTGTTTACTTTGAAGCTCTTATCTGCCAGATTACGGATCGTTTTTTTATTTCTAACCTGAATCATTTGCCTTCACCACCGACCATTTTACCGTCCTCAATCCGAATAATCCGGTCTGCCATTTGGGCAATTTCCTCGTTGTGCGTAATCATCACCATCGTTTGGCGGAACTGTTGACTGGATACTTTGATCAGCCCCATCACATCCAGACTGGTTTTACTGTCCAGGTTCCCGGTGGGTTCATCTGCTAGGACAATGGCGGGTTTGGCTGCCAGTGCTCTGGCAATGGCTACACGCTGCTGCTGGCCCCCTGAAAGATGGTTGGGCAGATTATTCAGCTTATGGTCAAGCCCCAAGGTATGTACAATTTTATCTATGTGGGTTTTGTCCGGTGCTTTACCATCCAGTTCAATAGGAAGCACAATATTTTCGTAGACATTTAAAACAGGCACTAGGTTGTAATTTTGAAATACGAAGCCAATTTTTCGTCTGCGAAATATAGTCAATTCTTCATCTTTCAATGTGAAAATATCTTTACCGTCAATCGTAACGTTTCCACTTGTCGGACGATCAAGTCCACCCAGCATATGGAGAAGGGTAGATTTGCCGCTCCCGGATGTACCGACAATGGCCACAAATTCTCCGCTTTCCACCTCCAGGTTCACTCCATCTAGGGCATGAACAGCGGTATCCCCGTTACCATAATACTTCTTCAACTCCTGAGTTTTTAACAGAGTCATTCATTTCTCCTCCATGATAAATAGTCTGTATCACCAATACTTCGCAATACAGACTTTACCATATCAATCTTTCTACAATCTTTCTGAAATCTAACAGTGTTGTAAGAATTACTTGTCTATGGGGAGAAAAATCGAGAAGGTGGAACCACGGCCTCGGCGTGACCATAGTTTGATGTATCCGCCCCCAGCCAAAACAATTTTTCTTGCTAAAAATAGTCCAATCCCGACACCTTCTTGCGAGTTTACAGTTTGTGACCGATAGAAACGCTTGAAAATCTTACTGTGTTCTTCCTCTGCAATTCCAATGCCATTATCAGTAATATCAATTCGGCAGAATAAATCATAAGCACTCACTTTAATGAATATATTCCCGCTAATTTCTGTATATTTGACGGCGTTGTCCAAAATATTATAGATTGCCTCAACCGTCCATTTTAAATCAAAAGAAGCCTGAATTTCTTTACTCTCCATTGTAATCGAAATTCCTTTAGCGTTTGCCTTCGGCATAATTTGTTCCAGTGCAGTAGTTAGTAGCTTCTGAACTGACTCCTGCCTTGATGACAATTTAATAATCCCTGTTTCAAGCCGTGATGTTTTTACTAAGGAATGGATCAGGAAATGAAGCTTTTCGGCTTGTGTGGATAAAGCCTTTACACAAGTGGAACCTTCCGGTGGCAAATCATATTCACTGAGCAGTTGTGAGTAGAGGAGGATGTTAGCAATAGGTGTTTTCGTTTGATGTGAGATATCAGAAATGAGCTCGTTTATTTTATTTTTTTCTGCCAACAAATTTTTCGAGGAAACGGAGCAAATAGAAAGAAATTGCGCAAGCTTGGCCTCTACTGCTGATAAGACGGATTCGTCAAAAATGCGCTCTGAAAACTCGCCACGAATTGCAGCTTCAATCATATGATCCATAGTCATCATTGTTTTATGTACGTTCTTACGATAGAGAAGAATGGTAACCCCGGCTATAAAAAGAGCAGTAATAGCAATTCCAAAACACGCATAATTCAGGATCGTCATTCATTTCACCGCCCAAGTGTAGCCGATACCGTACACAGTCTTAATGTACTGAGGAGAGGAAGGAAGGTCCTCCAGCTTGTCACGTAGCCTTTTTATGGTGACTGACAAGGCATTTTCGCCCACATACTCAGCGCCATCTGTCCAGATGCTGTCTACCAAATAATCACGGGTAAGGATCTTCCCACGATGATCAATTAAGAGGCGGAGCAATTTCTGCTCCGTTTTGCTTAGCTCCACAGGTGTAGCATTTTTAGCAAACTTCATCTTTTCAAATGAAAAGGAAAAGACGTCAATCTGAATGGTTTCTGCAAGAACACGCTTGATCTTTTTTAACTGGACGTCTACTCTTGCCCTTAATACCATCAGACTGAAGGGCTTGGTGATATAGTCATCGGCGCCCAATTCCAAACCAGTTACAATATCTGTTTCCATATCATGTGCAGTTAGAATAATGACCGGCAAAGTTGTTGTTTTACGAATATCGGTTAAAAAATCTAGTCCGTTTCCATCTGGCAAATTTAGATCAAGAATCACTAGGTCAAAAGCAACGCTTGCCAATTGTTCTTTTGAAGTACTAAGGTCATGTGTTTGCACAAATTCGTTGTTAGGTCCTTTAAGAGCGAGAGTAATGCCATTACTCAAAGCTAAATCATCTTCAACGATTAATATGCGGTTCATCTTTTTCCTCCTATATGCTTTCACAACTAAATATAGCTGGACTCACGGGCTCTCTTTCTAGTTTACTGGATTTTGCTCGTATTTGCTCACTGGTTATCGCACGGCTGTTTGGTCATGCTTAAAACAATTCGAAGAATTTGACAGATACAATATCACTGCTATAATTTATCCTAGTTAATTTTGATAATGATTATCATTATTGGAGGGGAGGACAGGGCCGAAGCTTGGTACAAGTTATTGGACAGGCTCCCTTAGTTAGAGATGAAATTGCGTTATTTAATACTGGCATTTCTGGTATTGGCCTTCGCCTCGGTGTTTATCGGTGTGCATGATGTAACTCCACTTGATTTGTTCCACTTATCCAGCGATCAAGCGCAGGTGCTTCTGATTAGCAGATTCCCACGTTTGATCAGCATTATGATCGCAGGGGCGAGTATGAGTATCTGTGGGCTGATCATGCAGCAGCTTACCCGGAATCGGTTTGTTTCGCCGACCACCGCAGGCACTATGGATGCGGCACGATTAGGTGTGCTGATGGCCATTATGGTGTTTGGAGCAGCGGGATTTTGGACGAAGATGCTGACGGCTTTTGGATTTGCTTTAGGGGGAACCTTGGTTTTCATGAAGATACTGGATAAAATCCGTTTTAAGGACCCGGTATTTATCCCGCTTGTTGGTTTGATGTTTGGAGGCATTTTAAATTCGGTGACGACTTTTTTTGCTTACAAATACAATCTGATTCAGGGCATTTCTTCGTGGATGCAGGGGGATTTTTCTCTCATTATGAGTGGTCGCTACGAGATGCTGTATCTTAGTGTTCCTTTGGTCGCGTTGGCGTACATATATGCGAACCGTTTTACAATTGCAGGCATGGGTGAGGATTTTGCGGCCAATTTGGGTGTACATTACAAGCGCACCGTCAATGTGGGTTTGGTGATCGTAGCTTTGGTGTCCTCTGTTGTCATCTTAACTGTCGGGACGATTCCCTTTTTGGGACTGGTTGTACCCAATCTGGTCAGTATGTACATGGGGGATAATCTGAAAAAAAGCCTGGCACATACAGCGATCTTGGGTGCCGTGTTTGTGCTGTTTTGCGATATTTTGGGACGGGTGATCATTTATCCGTATGAAATATCTGTAGGGCTCACGGTTGGTGTGATCGGAAGCGCGTTGTTCTTGTATTTGCTGCTGAGGAGAAGGGCTTATGAATCCTAAATTAAAAATCGGAATATTAGCCGCTACCGCGCTTGTGTTAATTGCTGCTTTTGTGTTTATAGATCTTCCGCACACCTGGCATTACGCGCTGCCACGACGATTGAAAAAGGTCGCAGCCTTCATTCTGACCGGTGGCTCCATTGCTTTTGCAACTGTTATTTTCCAGACGGTCACGAATAACAAGATTTTGACCCCGGGTATTATCGGGCTGGATTCACTGTATATGCTGATTCAGACGACAATAATTTTTGCATTTGGTTCCGTCCCGCTGATTTCGACTAGCAAAGAATTAAACTTTTTGCTGTCAGTAGGGATGATGGTGCTGTTCGCAGGTTTACTATACAAGTTAATTTTCCGCAAGGATGGACGGGGGATTTATGTACTTCTGCTGATCGGTCTGGTGTTTGGTACATTGTTCAACAGCCTGTCTACCTTTATGGAGGTGCTAATTGATCCGAACGAATTTGCGAAAATTCAGGACAAGAGCTTTGCCAGCTTTAGTAATGTAAACACCGAACTGTTATGGCTTTCTGTATTCGTGCTCGTGCTCGTATTTGCTTATGCATGGAGATTCATTAAGTACCTGGACGTGCTGTCGCTCGGACGGGAGCATGCGATTAATTTAGGGCTTCCTTACAGTTATATCATCAAAAGATTGCTGATTATTGTAGCGATTCTCATCTCCATATCTACGGCACTTGTTGGACCGATCACATTTCTCGGATTAATTGTGGCCAATGTGGCTTATCAGGTGATGAAGACGTATCAGCACCGTTATATAATTCCGGCCTCCATCTTTGTTAGTGTCATCGCATTGGCAGGATGCCAACTGCTGGCAGAGAGAGTATTCGACTTGTCGACAACAGTCAGCGTCATTATTAACTTTATCGGGGGGGTGTACTTCCTGTACCTTTTGCTGCGGGAAAATAAATCATGGTAGAAGTCAAAAACGTAACCAAACGCTACGGGAATAAAAATGTGGTGGAGCAGGTATCCATCACTGTACCTAAAGGCACCATTACCTCCTTTATTGGACCTAACGGCGCTGGAAAAAGCACCTTGTTGTCGATGATTAGTCGCCTAACTGACAGTGATGAGGGAGAAATCCTGATTGACGGGCAGGCCGTGAGCCTGACAAAAAGTGAGGAGCTAGCCCGGAAGATATCCATTTTAAAACAGACCAATGATGTCAACATCCGCTTAACCGTGAAGGAGCTGGTCAGCTTCGGCCGTTTTCCGTATTCCAAGGGCAGATTGAACAGCGAGGATCGCAAAATGGTGGAGCAGTCTATGGCTTACATGGGATTGGAGGATATGAAGGACAAGCATATTGATTTGCTCAGTGGAGGGCAGCGGCAGCGGGCCTTTATTGCTATGATTCTGGCACAGGACACGGAATACATCCTGCTGGATGAGCCGCTGAACAATTTGGATATGAAGCATTCGGTTCAGATTATGAAGACGCTACGCAATTTAGTGGATGATCTGGGCAAAACGATTCTGGTGGTGCTTCACGACATTAACTTTGCTTCCTGTTATTCGGACCATATTGTCGGGATGAAGGATGGCAGATTGCTAAAACAAGGAACGGCTGACGAGATGATTGATAGTCAGGTATTAAAAGATTTGTACGATATGGATATTCCGATTCAACAGATCGGTGATCATAAAATTTGTGTGTACTTCACTTAGGAGGAATGTAGAATGAAGAAAAATTTGATGTTTTTAACACTGATGCTTGCATTGGTACTGATCGTATCGGCCTGTGGTAAAGCGGCTCCGGCAACACAAGAAGCGAATGGGAACGGCTCCTCGACTGCAACAACGGAATCCAAAACCGTCTCGGTCAAACACGCACTCGATGAGAATCCAGTCCAAGTCAAAGTCAATCCGAAAAATGTCGTTGTTTTTGATTTTGGTTCATTGGATACGTTGGATAAGCTAGGAGTAGACGTTGCGGCGGTAGCGCAGCAGGATCTTCCTACGTATTTGAGCAAATATAAAGATTCCAAATATGCAAGTGCGGGCACGCTGTTTGAGCCGGATTATGAGAAAATCAGTGATCTCTCTCCTGAACTGATCATTATCGGTGGCAGACAAGCTGATGCATATAAAGAGTTGAGCAAAATTGCACCGACTATTTCGATGGCTGTAGACACCAAGGATTATATCAATTCCTTTAAGAAAAACGTTGAAACCTTGGGTCAAATCTTCGATAAAGAGGATGCTGCCAAACAGGAACTGGCTGCGATTGATAGCTCCATTAAGGCTGTACATGATAAGGCTGTAGCGAGCAAGGCTAAAGGCTTGATCGTACTAACAAATGAAGGAAGTCTGAGTGCATATGGCTCACAATCTCGCTTCGGTATCATTCATGATGCTTTTGGCGTAACTCCTGTAGATCCTGACATTAAAGTATCCACGCATGGACAAAAGGTTTCCTTTGAATATGTACAGCAAAAAAATCCAGATTATATTTTTGTCGTTGACCGTGGGGCTGTGGTGGTCGAGGAAGGCAAGGAACAGGTTACAGGTAAACAAACCATTGAGAATGAACTGGTGAAGAAAACCAATGCATATAAAAATGGACATATTGTATACCTTGATCCTAACTACTGGTACCTGTCAGGTAATGGTCTGGAATCCGTATCTGAAATGATCAAGGAAATAGATGCTGCACTGTAATGCATACATTCACATCATGGGGGACTGCGTAAGATGAAAGGTCATGTAGATGAAATTTCATTAGATGGGTATCTTCTACACATCTATACACCTCCCGTATCTGTGAATCATAATGAGCTGTATCCTGTGCTGTATGTGCAGGATGGCAGCTCTTTATTTCTAAGCGGGTTGGATGAACTGGAAAGAGGTTTTTCTACGGGAGAGCTGCCCCGTGTGATACTGGTGGGCATTCAGCCCGTGAATCGGCTGGACGATTATACGCCTTGGAAGGCAGCTGCTTTAGTAGAGGGAAGACCTGCTTTTGGCGGTGGCGGAGATGCCTATCTGGCGTTTGTGGTTACAAAAGTAATACCCTATGTCGAGGCAAAATATCCAGTGCAAACTGGGCTGGAGCATACAGGGCTGATCGGTGCTTCGTTGGGTGGATTGATTTCCATGTATGCGGCCTTCCAGTATAAGCATATATTTGGACGCATTGGTTCGATCTCGGGCTCATATTGGTTTCCCGGTATGATCGATTATATGCAATCTGCATCATTTGCCACTGTAATGGCTGGGACACACAGGATATATATATCTGTCGGGACCCGTGAAGGGGAAGGGAAGACGAATGTACAAAAAGACATGGTTCCGCTGACCCTTCAGGCACACGAGGTGCTCCTGACACAGGGACTTGACACAAAAGATGTGCTGCTTGAGCTGGATCAAGATGCGGTGCATCGTGTGGATTGTTTTCAGCGTCAGTTTCCTAAAGCTGTACAATGGCTGTTCGGATAGCCAAAATGGAATGCGAATTTCATACAACAGCTTCAAAGGATTGGAGAGCGTGGGGTCTCTATGTCTTTGGGGTTGTTTTTTTTGCATGTATTTTTCGTATAATAGAGAAATATTAAAATTTTAAAGTTATACGTTATTGAAGTGAGGGGAGACAACGATGAAAAAAAACCGCCTAGGAGCTTCGGATTTGCTGGTAGGTGAGATTGGCTTGGGATGTATGTCGGTCGGTACGGAGGAGCAGCAAGCTGTTTACTTGATCCATGAAGCGTTAGACAGGGGCGTAAATCTGTTGGATACGGCCGATTTGTACCAGCATGGACGCAATGAAGAAATTGTGGGGGCAGCCATCCGTGGACGGCGCCAGGATGTCATCCTGGCGACCAAGGTCGGTAATCGGCGTATACCGGGGCAGGAGGACTGGGAATGGGACCCGTCCAAGAAATATATCCTGTCAGCCGTGAAAGAGAGTCTACGCCGCCTGGGAACGGACTATATCGACCTGTATCAGTTGCACGGAGGGACGATTGATGATCCGATCGATGAAACCATTGAGGCTTTCGAGCAACTGCAGCAGGAGGGGGTCATCCGCTACTATGGTATTTCTTCCATTCGCCCGCATGTCATCCGTGAATATGTGGAACGCTCGAATATCGTTAGTGTTATGAATCAGTATAGCTTGCTGGATCGGCGTGCAGAGGAAGAAGTACTGTCTTTGCTTCAGGAGCGGGGAATTAGTATGATTGCACGTGGACCCGTGGCGAGCGGCGTATTGGCTGACAAGGGCGAAGAAAAGGCAGCGAAGGGATACCTAGACTACAAAGAAGCAGAGCTACTGGACGTGCGTAAGCAATTAAAGGCATTTGCAGGGGCGGACCGTAGTATGGAGCAGACAGCGATCCGTTATAGCCTGTCTCATCCGGCTGTCGCTGCTGTGATCCCGGGTGCAAGCTCTTTGGGGCAATTGGAGCATAATATTTCTGCTGCCGACATTGCACCGCTAACTGAGTACGAACGAGAGATGCTACAGCAAATCAGCCGAGCCAATCGTTATGATGCGCAATACCGCTGATCCGAGCCACAATAGTATAAGTGAAGTATACGCTCGAACATGTACTCATCCCAGTTGCAATATATAAAAGAATCATTACAATATAGGAATAAGCCTGATTTATCATTCATATGTGAATGTGAAGATATTATCAATTCACTCTAGGAGGGAACAACGAATGGAACGTATTGAATCTGAGCAACAATATCAGGATTTAATTAACGGTGACGGTCTAACCGTCGTGAAATTTGATACCAGCTGGTGTCCAGATTGCAAGACGCTGGATAAATTTATGGACGGCATTATGAAGGAGAACGCGGATAAGCGTTTCTTTGCGCTGGATGCCGAGAAGTTTCAGCCGATTGCTGAAGAAAATCAAGTACGCGGCATTCCGAGTCTGCTCGTGTTCCGTAATGGCGAGAAAATTGCTCATTTGCACAGCAAATACGCCAAAACGCCAGCTCAAGTTTCGGAATACCTGACTACGCTGGAATCCAAACAGTAATCAGTACGCATGGTGGGTAGATCAGGACGATCTACCCAAGCCCGTAAAATAGCAAAAGGGATATCCAAGGTGACCTTAAGGCCACTTGGATATCCCTTTTTGGTTATAGGATACCAAACAATGATTACAAAATAATGAAAAAGAACACAGCTGCCAGCACGAAACGATAGATGGCAAACGTAGTCAAGCTCAAGCGTTTGAGCAGGCCGAGGAACGTTTTGATTGCCAGCATACCGACGATAAAGGCAGTAATAAAGCCGGCTGCGAACACCGGGAAATCACTCATAGACAGATGATCCATACTTTTAATCATATCAATCCCCGATGCACCCAACATGACCGGAACAGATACGAGGAATGTAAATTCTGCGGCTGCCGTATGGCTTACACGTGCGAATAGGCCCCCAGACATAGTTGAGCCTGAACGAGAGAAGCCTGGCCATAGAGCTAGGACTTGGAACACACCGATGGTAAAGGCTTGTTTATACGTGATCTCATCCAACGTATGTGATCTAATAGGCGGATGGAATTTTTCAGCCGCGATCATGAGCAAGCCCCCGATGACCAAACTGTACAAAACCGTTTCAGGACCAAACAAGTATTGTTTGATTACATCACGGAACAGTACACCAATTAATCCCGCAGGGATCATGGCTAAAATAATATGTAACAGGTTTAGACGTGGCTGGGATGAGATTTTACGTCTGAAATCAAACAGGCTGAGGAATCTGCGCCAGTATAATACAACGACCGCCATCACAGCACCTAATTGTACGATAACCTCAAATGTTTTGACCGTATCATTCTCGGTGTTCAACCCTAGAAGATCAGCCGTAAGGATCATGTGACCCGTCGAAGAGACCGGCAAAAACTCTGTCAGCCCTTCAATAATACCCATAATAATAGATGATAAAATATCCAATTTACTAGCTCCTCCTTACACGCATGTAGGGCAAACAACCTGAGTCGTTTGCCCTAAAAATATGTCATTTCAGTAGGAGTGAACGCAAGTGCCAAGTGCAGTATGCTGGTCGCTCAGATCACAAAGGTTCACTCCTGGGAAGAAGTGTCCGACTCCATTTCCGAGATCGGGGATTTGTGGTGTAAAATAATTTCCACCCGACGAATACGATTTTTACCCATTTCACGAATGATAAATTTCACATCATCTTCTATGAATTCCTTGCCCTGTCTCGGTTCCGGAACCCGGCTATACACCCACCCTCCGACAGTATCCACGTCTTCATCGTCCAATGTCAAGCCCGTCAGATCACTCAGATCGGAAAGCATCACTTTACCATCCATCAAATAACTGTTCTCCGTCAGTTTCTCGATTTCCTTCCGTTCATCCTTATCAAATTCGTCCCGGATTTCGCCAACAATCTCCTCCAAAATGTCCTCAATGGTAATCAGACCAGAGGTTCCACCATATTCATCGACCAGGAGAGCGATATGAACCTGCTCCTTCTGCATACGTTTCAGCAGCGTGTTGACGGGGATAACTTCCGGAACGGTCAAGATCGGTTGAATCAGGCTATCGAAAACAAGCTCGGGATTGCGATCATACTCAAGGAATAGCTGCTTGGTATTAATCATACCAATGATCTGATCCTTGCTGTCTGTCGCTACCGGAAAACGGGTATACTGTTCTTCGTGAATAGTCTGCATGTTTTCTTTGAGCGAGCGATTCGTAAACAAGCATACCATATCTGTACGTGGCACCATAATTTCTTTGGCAACGGTCTCGTCAAAAGCGAAGATACGATTTACGTAGCCATATTCGGTGTTATTGATCTTACCACTTTCCACGCTTTCGGACAAAATGATCTGAATTTCTTCCTGAGAGTGCGCTTCTTCATGCTCACTAGCCGGTTGAAGACCAAACAGACGAACCAGGCGATTGGCCGAGCCGTTGAGGAGCCAGATAAACGGATACATAATTCGGTTAAACCACACGATGACTGGAGAGGTTAACAGGCTGACAGCTTCCGCTTTGCGGATCGCCAATGTTTTGGGAGCCAGTTCGCCAATCACCACGTGTAGGTAAGTTACAATGACAAATGAAATAATAAAGGCCAGGATATGTGAAAACTCCCCATTGATGTTGAGCTGTTGAAAGAGAGGCTCCAGCAGTTTGACTACAGTCGGTTCACCGAGCCAACCGAGTCCTAACGCTGTAATCGTAATACCAAGCTGACAGGCAGACAGATAGCCGTCCAGATTATTGACGACTTTTTGTAGCGCCAGTGCGTTTTTACGGTTCTCCACCACCAGCTGATCTACCCGGCTGGAACGGATTTTAATAATCGCAAACTCGGTAGCCACGAAGAAAGCACTAAATAAAATCAACACCGCAAACAAAAATAGACTGACACCTATACCCATATAATTTTCACTCATCCCTTTTTCGTTCAATTTTTTAAGGAACTCTATTTTGAGTTCACTTGAACTTATTTTAAGAACTTAAAAGAAAATATACAAGGTTCATATGGAATCGTAGCAGGTCACCTACCTCTAATTTACACGAAAAATAAGGCATAATAGAACCCGCACGGCTCATTGCTTCACTTTACAAGCCTTGTTTAAGGGCGTATGATGAGTTCGAATGAACTTGAAATGTAATAAAGGGAGGAAAGCAGATGGAGTCTTTTACCCTCACTCGCCGTGATATGGCCCATTTGCTGCTGGCCATGGAAGGTCGCAGCGAATTGCAGCCTTTGGCTGTTCTTCAAGACGCTTGGAGGCGAACTCATAGCCATCTTGCCCGTTCCGGTAGCACCATGCCGACATTTCTATATACCGAGGTGACGCCTGTGCTGGATAAAATCATCAAGGGCAAGCACAGCGCAGCCTTTTCGCTGCAGGAGATCGTTTCTCTAGGCCAACTGGTGGAATATAGCCATGTCTCACTGGCCTCTATGCAAAATTGGGTCAAACGTGATTTCAAGGAGTTCCTCGGCGCTCCGAAGATCGGCAAAAAATACTCAGTCAACCAGGCTGCCATATTACTCATCGTGGAAGATTTAAAATCATGTCTTGATTTTGAATCTATCCGTCAGCTATTTTATATCCTGTTCCAACAGCCAGAAGATGATACGGATGATCTGATTCAGCCGGTCGATTTGTACGCTGCATATTCAACTTTATTTGAAGAACTGGATGCGAACGGAGACCAACTGCTTGATGTGGCAGGAGCAGGGTATGCAAAAGACAACGGAAATCCTGCTACAGGACAGAAGCGTCAGGAAGCCGCCACAGAAGAACTGCTGGTACAAGCCGCAGAACAATATACTTGTCGTTTGCAGCATTTGACCCCTAACCAGTGTGAAGCAGTGCGTAATACTTTGCTGGTGGCAGCGGTATCGGTGCAAAATAGTTATTTTTTGTCGATGGCGCGTCGGTATGTGAATGCCACGTTGTTTCTGGATTTTCAAGGATAGATCAGGATTGGCATAAGAAGCCGATCCTATTTTTTTGCTCTTTTTTAAGGATTGTCTACCCTTTTGGAGACTGAAAAAGTATACAAAAGAGGTATATACACTCAAACGCTGTCAAAGATACAATAAACATATATAATCCAGCAATTGGAAAAACTTTGAATATCTCTTCCAAAGCATCTGGATACACACACAGGAGGTAATGGCATGTCCGATGTCTCCATCATCATTTGTACCCGCAACCGGATCGAAGACCTGACACGCTGTATACAATCTATTGCTGCACAGCAGCAATTGGAACATACGGCTGTAGAACTGCTGATTGTTGATGACGGCGATATTTCCGACCAACAGATTGAACAGTACCGTCACATGGTATCCGGATTGCCTCAAGGTGTTCTTAAATATTATAAAAAAAGTCGTCCCGGCGTTTGGTTATCCCGCTATGAGGCCTTGTCTCTCGTGCGGTATGATATTGTGCTGTATTTTGACGATGATGCCGAACTGGACGATAAACTCTATATCCGGCGCTTGCTCGATACCTACGAACAGGATGAAACGATTGTAGGTGTTGGAGGGATTGCAAAGGGACTACATTCAAGCCGGGCAGGAAAGCTGCTTGGCGTTTTGACTTTTCAGATGTCTTCTTCTCTTGGTAAGCTCTCACCCAGTAGTCTGGCAGGTTCCTTACTGCGTTGGAGCGAAGCAACCGAGACTTTTGACACTGAATTTTTCCATGGCTGCAATATGTCATTTCGGAGGGATGCGCTTCGGGACATGAAGCCGTATCCGTGGATGACCAGCTATGCGGTGGCTGACGACTTGTACATGTGCCAGTTAGCGAGCCGTTACGGCAAACTGGTAATTAATCCCGACTTAACGATCATCCATCATGAATCTCCAAGCTCACGCGATAAGGCAGGCAAAGTAGCCAAGGCGACAGCGATTAACCACTATTATTTTCTTGCCCTGAAAAAGGCGGGATTTATCCAGTATGGAGCTCTTTTATGGACCTTAACCTACTTGATGCTCAAAGAAACGCTGCGCCGTAATTTTAGCGCAGCAGATGGATACAAGCAGGGGGTGTTGTTCATTCTGAACCCGCGTAAGCAAAAATATAACGAATATTTAGGCCCGGCGGTTCAGTAATCTGTTTTATACCATTGACAGGATAAAGGGGGAGTATGATGTTAAGCTTGTCCATTGCTCTGTGCACCCGCAATCGGGTTGACGATCTGACCCGATGCATCAATTCAATTGCCATGGGGGGAGCACCGGAGGCATGTGAAACCGAGCTGTGGATTATTGATGACGGAAAACTGCCAAAGCATGTGCTGGAACGTTATGAGCATCAGTTGAGCAGAGCGGGAATTGCCTACCGATATCATCGCAAGGAGCAGCCCGGACTATGGTTATCGCGTGTAAAGACGGTGGAGCTTGTGCAAGGTGACATCATTTTGTTCCTTGACGATGATGTTGAGCTGCCAAGCAATTACTTGAATGAGTTAATGCGCACCTATGAGGCGTATCCACAGGCAGCTGGTGTTGGCGGCATAGCACAGGGAATGAGTAACAGCTTCATGGGTACGATTCGCTGCTTGCTTTCGTTTCAGCAATCTTTGTCCAAAGGGAGATTGTCCCTCAGCGGCCAGTCCGGCTCGATGTACAACTGGCATAAGGCTAAGAAGACGTTTAAGACCCAGTTTTTTCATGGTTGTAATATGTCATTTCGCCGTAATGCAATTCTAAGTCTGGAGCCGGTACCTTGGTTGCAAAGCTATAGCGTCGGCGAGGATTTATTACTTTCCCGTATCGCTATGAAAAGCGGTCCATTGTATATTAATCCGGCCCTTACGCTGCTTCATCACGAATCGCCGTCCTCGCGCGACAATATGGAACAGGTTACTTATATGCGGGTGATGAATCATATTCATCTACTACGTGACGAGGGATCTGGGCCGATTGGTTATGCAGCATTATATTGGACGACGTTGTATCAGATTTTGCGGGAAAGACCCCAAAAAAATCATAAAGCCATTCAAGGCTATAGAAGAGCACTGAAAGAGATTTTCTCAAGTACGAAGGAGCCTGTTAGCGGAGGACAGTTGTCTGAGCGCAATTCCAAAAAAACGGTGGGCTGATGGAGGTGCGTCAAAAGGCGCGATGTGAGCATAGAGACGAGAGGCTTAATAAGGAACAGGAGTTGGACGTAACATGAGCACATGGACAGCAGCAAGGAAAGTATTCACGGGTGACAGTCTCGCCAAAACGATCATGCGCACGAGTTTTAACAATTTTTTTGTGCTAATCGTCACGACCCTGACTTCCATCCTGACCGCACGTATGCTCGGAGTAGAGGGGAAAGGTGAACTGGCGGCTGTTCTGTTCTGGCCTACGCTGATCGGCAGTGTATTGAGCTTCGGCTTGCCAACCTCGTTAATTTATAACCTCAAGAAAAAAACAGGCACGACGGAAGAACTGCTGGCGTTGTCGCTCTGGATTCAGTTGCCTGCCAGTCTGTTGGCAGGAGCGGTGGCCTGGATATGTATGCCGTTGTGGCTGAATGGCTATGGTGCAGACATTATCCAACTGTCGCAGATTTATTGTGCGGCAGCAGTACCGTTAGCGGTGCTTACAGCACTCACGACGGCATTATCGCAAGGACTGGATCGGTTTAGCGTATATAACGGTCTGCTGTTTTACTATCCGTTACTGAATTTCATCGGTCTAGTGACCCTGTGGCTGATGGGCTTACTCAATGTGCAATTGGCGGGGGCAGTGAATTTTGCTGCGAGTTTCCTTGCGCTCATGTGGGCGTTCCTTCGTTTGCGCAAGCATATGAATTTGCGTACATTTCGTCCGTTGACCAGCCGCCAAGTGCTGCGCCCTTACTATAGCTATGGAGCGCGGGTGTATGGGATGGAGCTGATGGGGACGCTGTCTACACAAACGGACAAAATCGTCATTGTGGCGCTGCTGTCACCCAAAGCGTTCGGTCTGTATTCTGTTGTCTACGCCTTGTCTCGTGTGTTCAATGTGGTGCAAAATGCCGTCACTAACGTTACCTTTCCAAAGGTGACAGGGATGGAGCACAGCAAGATTGTCGAAACGGTGGGGCGTGCTTTTCGCATCTCTATGGCTGCGATGCTAGTCGTCATTGTACCGGCTCTCTTCATTGGCCGATACATGCTGGGGTTGCTGTACGGGCCCGCTTTTCTGGAAGCATCGCTAACGTTCTACCTGCTGTCACTGGAATGTATTATTGGTGGCGGCTCCTGGATTCTGGCTTCGGCCTTTAACGCACTTGGTCGTCCGGGACTGGTATTGTTCCGGCAAATTGTAGCCTATGCGATCACCGTCGGTCTGTTTTTTATTTGTACACCGATCTTCGGTCTGGACGGCATTGCTATTGCTTTGCTTGTAGGTGCTTGTGTACGGTTGGCGTTCTCGCTGTTCTCGTTCCCAATGTTTTTCAATGTTCCGCTATCCCGGATCATTTTTGATAAAAGTGATATTACATTTGTCTTGCAGACTATACAAAAGAAGCGCAGGAAGGGAGAACTGAAAGATGCCGAATTCGCATCCCATGGCTAAACTGAAAAATAAGCTGAGCGTCATTCTCGACGTAGTCCCTCAAGGTTCGAACATTATTTATGTCGATTATCCCGTCTATAATAACGGTGGAGACGTACTGATCATGAAAGGCACCGAAGCGTTCTTTAAGGATAATGATATTCGTGTCCGTGCCCGTTATAGCGCCATGGATATTCCCGATCAGCTTCATATTCCGGGCGACTGGATTATCGTATGCCACGGTGGTGGCAACTTTGGCGACTTATATTCAAATCACCAAAATTTGCGGGAACGCATCGTTCGTGATTTCCCTAACCACCGAATTGTTATCATGCCGCAGACGATCCACTTCCAGTCTGAACAGAAGGCTAATGAGGTGGCTGCCCTGTTTAATGCTCACCCGGATCTACATATGTTTGTGCGGGATACACGCTCTTATCAGTGGGCTAAGGATAAGCTGAACCAGTGTAGCATCACATTATGTCCTGATATGGCGCACCAGCTTTGGCCATTGAAGCCAACTACGGAAACCGTGAAGGATGTACTGTACTTCCTGCGTACGGATATTGAAACGGTGGGGGGGCAAAAGAAATTCGATGACGAGGCTGATGCCTCTCACCGTCTGGACTGGGATACTTTATTCACTCCGCTGGAAGTGAAGGGGATCGTCTATTTCCAAAAGTTTTACCGTCTGAATAAGAAAATCGGCGGCCCGTTGCCTACGCGTACATTCTGGTACAAGTACACCGACCATCTCATGAACAAGGCGGTTACGCTGTTCAGCTCTTACCGCGAGGTTCGCACTTCACGGCTGCATGGTCATATTCTGGCCTGCCTGCTTGATATGCCGCATGTTGTCATCGATAATTCTTACGGCAAGAATTCACAATATTATAATACCTGGACACAGCCGAATCCGAAGGCGAAGCTGTTCAGTGAAGCACCCGAAGCATTAGAGCAACCGTCTTAATCGTAAGAAAAGCTATGTAAAGACCTCCTGAACACTTCAGTTTAGGAGGTTTTTGGTTCAGTGCTATAAGAACATAAGTATAATTTAATTAGATGAACAATTAAGGCAGTGAATATTTAATGGCTTTATATACAGAGGACGCATCATGGCTTCTCTCTCCCATACCGCTCTATTTTGACAATTCATTTCATGAATAGATATAATTTATGGGATAAAACTTGCAGAAAAGCGGGGAATTCTCCAGCTTTTGCTGTACATCACATGATCGTAATATTTATTTAAATGAATCGAGGCTGACGAATGAGCAATCAATCGATGGACATGCTTCTCACGAAGGATATCGTGCGTGAAGGGGAACCGATTTTGCGCACAAAGGTTGATCCGGTATGTCTGCCGCTGTCTGAAGAGGATCTTCAACAGATGCAATGGATGCTGGATTACCTGAAAAATAGCCAAAATGAAGAGCTGGCCACCCGCTATGAGCTGCGCCCGGGTGTAGGGCTATCCGCCAACCAGGTTGGGTTGAATAAAAGAATGTGTGCTATTTATTATGAAGATGGAGACAAAACGGTAGAATATGGCCTATTTAATCCGAAGCTGGTCAGTCACTCTACATCCATGATTTACTTGGAACAGGGTGAGGGATGCTTGTCTGTAGATCGGTACATACCCGGATATGTACCACGTTACGAGAAGATTCGCATCAAGGCCAATTTACCGGACGGAACTCAGGAGCTGTTAACGTTTAAGGGGTATGCAGCGATTGTCGTACAGCATGAAATGGACCATCTGGATGGCATTATGTTCTATGACCGTATCAATCCTGAAGATCCGTATAAGCTGCCACAGGGAGTGCATATCGAACCTTTTGTACGTAAATAGTTCGTGATCCGTAAAGTGTGGTGACTCCGTTCACCACCTTTTTATTTTGCAAGAAAATATGGATATAAATGTTGCGAAGCTTTAAACTGAAAACATGTAAGCGCTTATCTTACAGGAGGGATGGCATGTATCGTGGAGTAAGGCATCTGATGAATAATATGCGTATGCGGAATAAGCTGCTCTTCTCCTACGTACTGATTGTCATGATCCCAGTGCTGGTGGTGGGCGGCTGCGTTATTTTTTATTTGCGAGAGCAGGCACTGGATAGTGCGATTGCCCAGACGGTTAATAATGTGGAAAAGATTAAGAGCCAAACAGCAAATTTATTACGTGTGCCAACAGATATTTCAAATGGGCTGATGTTCGATAAAAGGCTAAAGGAGATGGCGAACCGCCGTTATCCCGGCATGGTGGAGCTCATGAATGCGTACCATCAATACAAGGATTTTAATGAGTACACCCAGCAATATAGAGAGGTTGCTACTATCCGGTTCTATTCGTACAATCCGACGTTGGTCAACAATCTGGAGTTTATTCCTGTGGACGCTAACATTGAGCGGCAGCCGTGGTTCCAGGAGGCTTTGAAGGGGACGGCGATTAATTGGTTTTACATTCAGGATAAGGAGGATAACCCGGTTAATCGCCTCAGCCTGGTACGGCAAATTCCTTTTCCCGAATACAATTCCAAGGGAGTTCTGATGATTGCACTGAGTCAGACCGAGTTGAATCATATGCTGAGTAAGGAGCCATTTGAAACATTGATTGCGGATCGTAACGGAATTGTGGTGGCAGCTACCCATCCACAATCGGTAGGTCGGACGTTGACGGATTTACATTTAGGCTTTGATGTTCAGCGTGCAGGTAAGGGGATATATGAAGCAAAGATCAACGGAACGCCCTCAAACATTATTGTGGATGAGCTGCTGCCAACCTCAAGTGTGAGCGGGTTGACGATTATTTCGGTGTTTTCAACGGAACATATCGTGCAGGGGGCGAACCGGGTCAGCTTGATTGGTGCATTATGTGTACTAGCGGTACTCATCATGGCGCTGATTCTGATTACCATCATTTCCTGGCTTATTACCAAACGGCTTCAGCGGCTGAGCTATGAACTGGGTCAGGTAGCTGCGGGCGATTTTCATGTGGTATCGAGTGTGGAGGGAAGGGACGAGATCGGTGATTTATCCCGCCGTTTCAACTATATGGTGAGCAGTATCCGCCAGCTTATGGCACAGGTCTATGAGACCAGTGAGCATAACAACAAGCTTGAATTGGCACAAAAGGATATCAAGCTCAAAATGATGGCAAGCCAGATTAATCCGCATTTTCTGTTTAATGCATTAGAATCTATCCGAATGAAAGCTCATCTGAATGGGGAAGCGGAGATTGCAACGACGGTACGTTTGCTTGGCAGGTTGATGCGCAGGAATCTGGAGATTGGCAGTGGTAAAACAACCGTATTACAGGAGCTGGATATGGTGCGATCCTATTTGCAAATTCAGCAGTTCAGGTTTGGGAATCGTTTGGTCTATGAAGTGAATTTGGAAGAAAGCGCGAAGGACATGTCGATTCCTCCCTTAATCATACAACCGCTAGTGGAAAATGCAGTCATTCATGGCCTAGAAAATAAGGAAGAGCCAGTTACCGTGAAGGTAGATATTACAATCGAACAAAGAGAGCTGCACATTAAAGTGGCTGATGATGGAATTGGCATGGAGGAAGAGCAGCTGACCCGCCTGTTGGCTCGGATCACGGGTACGGAAGAGCCGGAAGGGAGCAGTATTGGTCTGCGCAATGTTCATCAACGTCTGACATTGATGTATGGTGAACGTTATGGTCTGCATATTGAAAGCGCATTACAGGTAGGAACAACCGTATACTTTTTCATACCGAGGGAGGAAGCGTCGAATGTATAAAGCGATGATTGTAGATGATGAGCCTGCGATTCGTGAAGGACTATCTTCCATTATTGACTGGGGAGATTGTGGCTTTCGCATTGTCGATACGGCTGAGAACGGACGCGAGGCGCTGGAAAAGTTCGGAGAGCATCGACCGGAACTGGTCATTGTAGATATTCGTATGCCTGGGATGAGTGGACTGGAGGTTATACAAAACATACGACAAATGAACGGGGAGCCGTACCACTTTCTCATTTTAAGCGGATATGCAGACTTTAATTATGCTAGGCAAGCCATGGGATTCGGGGTCGATGGTTATTTATTGAAGCCCGTTGATGAGGAAGAAATGACGCTGGAGCTAAAGCGAGTACGGCAAAGCATTGAAAATGAAAAGGGAGATGGAAAGTGGGGGAGTCCGTCTTCGCATGAGCGCGATTGGATCGAAGCATTGCTGTTTCCGATTCATGGAGAACATGCTCGTAATGTTGTAGAACCCAGCCATCGTGCATCCAAGCAGGCTGAACATCAAAACGGCGGTGGAAAACACGGACAACAGCCAGCGTTACCAGCCTTGGACTGGAGTAGCTATCAGGTGGTTTTGCTAGATTTGCGTATACCTGACTGGGATCGGCAAGCCCGGCAGTTGGCAGCAAAGCAGAGGCTGGCCGAATTGTGTCGTGAGCAGGGTAGAGGCATTGTGTTTGAGGCTGGAATATATACGGGCCTATTGCTTCCCGCCAGGTTAAAAACGGAAAAAGATGCTGTTCAGTTGCTGGCTGCATGGCGACAGGAACTAAAACCGTGGGTAAATGAAATCTATGGGGCTGCCGGCGCTCCGGTAGACATTCTTAAGGATATCTCCAGATCTTTTGAGCAGGCATTACGATTATTGGAGCGTGCGTTTTTGTTCCGGGCAGAAAGAGTCATGCTTCCCGGCGACCTACATGAATGGGAGACAGCACATGCTGAAATGGATGAAGCGTCTGATAGAGCATCAGATGATCCCATGCATTATGCAGAAAAGCTGTACTACGCGCTGGATATGGCTAATGGTAAAGCGGCAACCCGTGTCATTAAGGACATGGAAGTCCAATTTCCTCAGATTTATCGTACAGAATCTGCAATCAAGGCGGCCTTCGCTCAGACATTCACACTCGCACTGAACAAGTATGCAGCTGGACAGGAACACAGCCGGACTGTGCTGGAGGAGCACTCCAACTTGATTACCAATGTATATGCGTATTCAACATTGGGCGAGCTGGTGGATCACTCGCTCGAACATGTGTTGCAGTGGATTGGCCAGACTGATATGAGTGGCAAGGAGATCATCATGAAGCAAATGATTGACTTTATACATGGTCATTATGATGAAAATTTGCGACTGGAGTTACTGGCAGATATGTTCAATTACAATAGTGGGTATTTGGGCAAACTGTTCAAAAGTCATACAGGCGAGCCCTTTAATGCCTACCTGGATAAGGTAAGGATTGAGCGAGCAAGGGAATTGCTTGCACAGGGGATTAAGGTGCACCAAGTGGCGGGCCGTGTGGGATATGCGAATGCAGATTATTTTCATAGTAAATTTAAAAAGTATGTTGGAGTGTCACCTTCCTCCTACCGTAATCAGGTCCAAAAGAACGGAGGAACAGAAGGCTGTTGATCGGATTCCCTAGGTTTAACGTTATGAAGTCTCTCTTGCAGATGCCGGATGCATGTTCTCCGATATCTGTAAGAAAGGCTTTTTTATATGGTGAAAAAAGGGTGGATCAATAGAAAAAGTCACATTTACTATGGAATTTAGGTAGTTTTCATAGAAAAGACATCGTTATGACACAACTTTGACACGATGTTCACATTTTTGATTCTATTTCATTTAAATTTATTCTATATAATGGGGATAATCTGAAGCCCGGTTATGGCAACCATGGGGAAGTTAGCTAAGTGAGTCATTTCCTAAAAAAGTGGCAGTTTCATATGTAACAATGTGAATACAATCACAAATATAAAAGACTTCAGATCACAAACATTAAATCATTGTTAAGGGAAGTACAGGGGAGGAGCAGCATCATGGACGTATTGGATTTGGCACGGTTGCAGTTTGCAACCACTACGATTCTTCATTTTGTTTATGTGCCGATCTCCATTGGATTGTCATTGTTGGTGGCAATTATGGAGACTATGTATGTTATTAAGAAAAAAGACTTGTACAAAAAAATGGCTCAATTCTGGGGAACGTTTCTGCTGATTAACTTTGCGCTGGGCGTAGTTACCGGAATTTTGCAGGAGTTCCAGTTCGGAATGAATTGGTCGGACTTTTCCCGTTTTGTCGGTGATGTATTTGGTACACCGCTAGCCATTGAAGCATTGCTTGCGTTTTTTCTGGAATCAACCTTTATTGGCCTATGGGTATTCGGCTGGGAAAGACTATCCAAGACTGTACATTTAGTGTGCATGTGGCTAGTAGCGATCGGCACAATGCTCTCGGCTTTGTGGATTTTGGCTGCTAATTCATTCATGCAACGTCCCGTAGGATATGGGGTTGTAAATGGCCGGGCAGAAATGCAGGATTTTGCTGCTTTGTTAACGAACGAGCAGCTTCTGTGGGAATATCCTCACACCATCTTTGCTGCCATCGCAACTGGCGCTTTCCTCGTAGCAGGGATTAGTGCTTGGAAGCTGATGCATAAAAAGAATATGGACTTCTTTAAACCTTCTTTTAAATTGAGCATTATTGTTGCATTAATCTGTGCCATTGCTATTCCTTTGTTTGGTCATGGACAGGCTCAATATTTGGTCAAAACACAGCCCATGAAGATGGCAGCCAGTGAAGGCCTGTGGGGAAACAGCGGCGATCCGGCGCCTTGGACGGTTATTGCAAATATTGATCCTGATAAGCAGGAAAATACCTTTGAGATTAAGGTTCCGTTTGCACTGAGCTTTCTGTCGTATAGCAAGTTTTCTGGCTCTGTGCCTGGTATGAAGGAGCTTCAAGCACAGTATGAAAAGACCTACGGTCCGGGTGATTATATTCCGCCTGTCCGTACGACCTTCTGGAGCTTCCGCATTATGATTGCGGCAGGCTGTGCCATGATTGCACTTGCTCTGTACGGAGCTTATCTGAGTTTTCGACAAAAATTGGAGGTCTCCCATCGTTGGTTCTTCCGTCTTATGCTGTGGGGGATATCGCTCCCATTCATTGGCAATACTGCGGGCTGGATCATGACAGAAATGGGACGTCAGCCTTGGACTGTGTTTGGTTTGCTTCAAACGAAAGATTCTGTTTCACCTACCGTTGTAGCAGGAGAAGTGTTGTTCTCACTGATTGCATTTACGACGTTGTATCTCATTTTAACGGGTGTATTGGCATTCCTGTTTGCTCGTACCGCTCGTAAAGGCCCAGATATTGAGCCGCATCAGCATACGGTAATTCATGATCCATTTGCTCAAGGGGGTGACAGCATTGTCGCTAAATGATTTATGGTTCTTATTGATCGCTGTGCTGTTTACAGGCTTCTTTTTTCTAGAGGGCTTTGATTTTGGCGTAGGGATGGCTACGGGATTAGTGCCGCGTAATGACCAACAAAAACGTTTGATGATCAATACGATTGGTCCATTCTGGGATGCCAACGAAGTGTGGCTGATTACAGCAGCAGGTGCGATGTTTGCCGCTTTTCCGCATTTTTATGCAACGATGTTTAGCGGATATTATCTGGTATTTGTGTTTATTTTGTTAGGTTTGATCTTGCGAGGAGTCTCCTTTGAGTTCCGGGGCAAGGCCGAAGGGAAAGGGTGGACAGGAACGTGGGATGCTTGCATTCTGATTGGCAGCTTCCTGCCGCCGATGCTGTTTGGCATGGCCTTTGCGGCTTTGGTGAAGGGTGTACCTATTCAGCAAAACATGGATCTGAAAGCCGGATTCTTGGATGTGTTCAATGGATACACCGTATGGATTGGACTGACCGTGGTCGGAATGTGCCTTATGCACGGGCTGACGTTCATTTCTCTGCGGACGATTGGTGAAGTAAGGGATCGTGCTCGTGTGATCGCGTCCAAATTTCTTCCGGTGTTGGGGATTTTGCTTGCTGGTATGGTGGTATGGACTTATTTTGCAACGGATTTATTTGCACGTCGCGGTCCCTTTATGTATGTTGCGGTTGCAGTGGGAATGGTTGCCTATGTGCTAACATGGTATTTCCTGAAGCAGCGTCGTGAAGGATGGGCTTTCGGGATGACCGGTGTCATCATTTTGCTAAGCTTCGTTTCGTTATTCGTTGGCTTGTTCCCAAGATTTATGGTGAGCTCGATCAACAGTGCTTTTGATTTGACGATATATAATGCAAGCTCCAGTCATTACACACTGAAAGCCATGACGATTGTTGCAGCAACGCTTTTACCCTTTGTGTTGGCTTATCAGGCGTGGAGCTATTTTGTTTTCCATAAGCGTCTCAGTGAGAAGGATCATCTGGAATACTAATGGATAAAGCCTGGTTTGAATTAAAGGGCATTCGGCCAGTAATGCTGCTGCTGGCCGCCCTTTCTCTGCTCCAGGGAGCAGCGGTAATTGCACAAGCCATCTTTTTGGCAAAGGCTGTTACGATTTTATTTAAACAAAATCCGCTGGTAATGGCATGGCCATCGCTGGCGTTGTTTTTCGCGGCTTTTGCAGTGAGGCATACGATGATCTGGCTGCAACGCCGGACAGCCGGTCGTTTCGCCGAAGCAGCAGGCGCTTCCTTACGGGAGCGTCTGCTTGCGCGTTTGTTTGAGCGAGGCCCGGGTTTTGCTGCGCAAGAAGGAAGCGGCAAGTTGGTGACGCTAGCGCTGGATGGCGTGGATCGGGTTCGCAATTATTTGGAAATATCCATTCCTCGTATGATAGACATGATGGCTGTAACCTTACTTGTGCTAGTGTATGTTTTCACATTGGATATGATTTCAGGTGTGATTTTGACAACTACGATGCCGATTCTGGTGGGCTTCTTTATTTTACTCGGCTTGGCGGCGCGGAAGCAGGCGGACAAACAGTGGCGTTCCTATCGTCTGTTATCACATCATTTCACGGATTCGTTGCGTGGACTACAGACACTAAGGTTTTTGGGACGCAGTCGGGCGCATGGGGAAACCGTAGGGAAGGTCAGCGACCAGTATCGTACAGCCACGATGCGTACGCTGCGGGTAGCGTTTCTTTCTTCATTTGCCCTCGATTTTTTCAGTATGCTGTCGGTCGCTTTTGTAGCGGTAGGCTTGGGTCTGCGTCTGATTAGTGGTTCAGTGGGACTGGAGGCAGCGCTTGCGGTGCTTATTCTGGCACCGGAATATTTTATGCCTATACGCCAGTTGGGATCAGACTATCACGCCTCATTGGATGGTAAAGAGGCTTGGGGAGCGATACGCTCGATTCTCGGTGCAGAAGAAGAAGCGACGGAGACGAATGTACAGACAGCTAATGATAAAGGATTAGACATCACGGGGCATGACATCCTTAAGCTGTCTGATGCGTGTTTACTGAATGAAGACGGCTCTGCCCGGCTTGAACATGTGTCTGCAAGTGTTGAACCGCACATGAACATGATCGGCATCGTCGGAGCGAGTGGTGCAGGCAAAACGACATTGCTTAGTCTACTTGGCGGCTTTTCTGACCCCACTTCAGGTGAGGTGATCCTTAATGGATGTCGATTATCTGCGGATACCAAAGCTGAATGGCAGCGGCATATTGCCTATATTCCACAGCATCCTTACTTGTTTAGCGCTACTTTGGCCGATAATATTCGCTTTTATGAGCCGGAAGCATCCAACCAGCAGGTAGAGTGGGCGATTGATGCCGTTGGACTGCGTGAACTGGTGGACGGTCTTCCGAGTGGGTTGAATGAGCCTATTGGTGAAGCAGGCCGGACATTGAGCGGAGGACAGGCGCAGCGGATTGCCTTGGCGCGTGCTTTGCTCAGTAACCGTCCGATTATTTTATTGGATGAGCCTACGGCACATTTAGATATTGAGACAGAATGGGAATTAAAACAGACCATTTTGTCCGTATTGAAACACAAGAGGATGTTTCTCGCCACCCATCGGCTGCATTGGATGCCGGATATGGACTGTGTCTGGATGATGAATCAAGGTCGTCTGGAAGAGGTAGGTTCCCATCAGCAACTGGTTGCCAAAAAGGGAGAATATTATCGATTGCTGACGGGAATGTCGGAAGGAGGGGACGAACGGTATGAGAGCAACGGACAATAGTAGCCAAGGCTGGTTTTTGTCTTATCTGAAACACTATTTTTGGGCCTTTCTGGCAGCGGCTCTTTTGGGTGCGTTGTCCATTGGATGTGCAGGCGCGCTGCTCTTTACGTCCGGTCATCTGATTACTCGTTCGGCCTTAAAGCCTGAAAATATATTAATGGTGTATGTGCCAATTGTGCTTGTGCGAACGTTTGGTTTTAGTAAAGCCGTCATTCAGTATCTGGAACGCTTGGTAGGTCATGATGCTGCGCTGCGCCTTGTGTCTCGTATGAGGGTACGTCTGTATCGCGCTGTGGAACCGCAAGCGCTGATGATTCGCAGCAAATTTCGTACAGGGGATCTATTGGGATTGCTGGCGGAGGATATTGAGCAGCTTCAAAATATCTATCTGAAGCTGGTTCTGCCTGCGTTATCAGCTTTGCTGATTTATGCAGCAGGCATCCTGGCGCTTGGCTGGATGGACGGAACATTTGCCTTGCTGATGGCGCTATATGGGGGATTTTTGCTTTTTATCGCCCCAGCTATCTCACTTTGGACCTCGCTTGCCAAACGGCGTACGTTCAAGCAGGAACTGAGCAAATCTTATCAGGAACTGACGGATGCTTTGTTCGGTATGAGTGATCTGGTGCTGAGCGGACGGACTGGGCATTTCCTTAGCACCTTTACACATCGGCACAAGAGAGCTGACATGGTGGGAAATTCACTTCGCCGGAACGAGTGGCGTTCTCATTGGATCGCACAATGCCTTGTAGGCGGCGGAATTGTAATTATGACTGTGTGGGCCGGAGGGTTGGTGGCACAGGATCGCATTGAAGCCACGTGGCTGGCATCCTTTGCGCTAGTAACTTTTCCGTTGCTGGATGCTTTCGTTCGCGCTGGGGAAGCGGTGGTTCATGCACCGGAGTATCAAGATTCACTTCGACGGCTAAAGGATTCCGAGAAAGATACATCTGCACTTGCAGCACGATCGGATGCAGGACAGCTAGCAGCAGACGATGTAGCAGATACTAAAAAGGAACAGGCTACCGCTCAGCGATTAAGCCACGGGGGAGCCCTGCTGCTGAACAATGTAAGCTACCGCTATGCTGCAACGCAGGAATGGAGTGTGCGTAATATCTCCCTACACGTACCGCAGGGGGGCAAGATTGCATTGCTTGGCCGCAGTGGTGCGGGCAAGTCTACGCTGCTGAATCTGATTCAGGGAGCATTGCAGCCTGATGAAGGGAGCGTCACTGTCGCAGGAGTGCCCGTATTTACAGGTGGAGCATACTCCAGTCTGTTTGCGGTGTTGAACCAGCAACCGTATTTGTTCGATACAACGGTAGCGAACAATATTCGTTTAGGACGCCCCGACGCTACACTGGATGAGGTTCGTGCAGTGACGGAGCAGGTAGGGCTTGGAACCCTGATTGATTCTTTACCAGAGGGTTACGATACAAGAATGCAGGAGACGGGTCTTCGCTTTTCCGGTGGAGAAAGACAGCGCATTGCACTGGCGCGGATTTTGCTGCAAAATCACCCGATTGTTTTGCTGGATGAGCCGACAGTGGGGCTTGATCCGCTGACGGAGCATGAACTGATGCAAACGATGTTTCGCGTGCTGGAAGGCAAAACATTGATCTGGATCACTCATCATCTCACGGGAATGAAGCATATGGATGAAGTGATCTTTATGGAACAAGGAACCATCTCCATGCGAGGCAGTCATGATGAGCTTTGGCGAGATCATACCCGGTACCGTAATCTGTATAAGCTGGATCATCCGGGTCTGGAAAAATAGTGATGATCACCGTATCGGATATATGGTTCATTTGCTAGAGGCTTTGAAACAAGGTATTTAAAATTTAGATTAACTTTTATATACTGGTTAGAGTTGATGCGTAACATGTCATGTAGACATTCAACTGGAGGGGGCTGATATGAATGAAAACATGCATCTCTAAATATTGGCATTTGATGCTGATTGGTTTTGTAGCCCTGATCATGGGCGGGTTTGTCCTGTTTTATTTTCAGGGGAGCGTGTCGTCGTTTCCGGCCATTCAACCTGAACAAGCTCAGGAAGAGCCAGATAAAACCAAATACGAGATTGTTACAGTGGGTGTAAAAGGAGACGGTTTCTATCCTAAAAATATTGAAGTGAAAGCCGGCGTTCCAACCAAGATCAATTTCAAGAAAATGACTTCCTTTACTTGCATCGATGAAGTACAGTCGTTGAAGATCGGAATGGACGTTTACCTGGATCACGAAAATAATTATTTTACCGTCCAGGACTTAAAACCGGGCGTATATGAGTATAATTGTGGCATGTATATGTACTACGGGACGATTACAGTAAAATAAATCAAAAAAGCTTTCTAGCACATGGATGCTAGAAAGCTTTTTTTCTTTCACTAGACTTCTCTCAGAGAATTTACATGAGAACGGAGCAGGCGGAATGGTGCTGTACAAGCAACAGCGATGGGAAGCACCATCCGCATGCGTAGTGGCACGAATGTAAATTTTAATCCACTCCCCATATATCTAATTTTGAACTGATTTTTCTCCTAATTCGTTGGGTACCCGCTTCCGAGCCAGCAAAGTATGATAATAGTATCTAGAGATGAGGAGGAGCTTGTTATGGGATCTTCAACTGAAACCGCTTCCAGAACTGATGCTGTGATTCCTGAATCCAATCGGGGAAGACCGCGTAAGGCTCGCGGATCGAAGCCCGAACGCGGTGAAAAAGGCCTGTGGAACAGTGTGAAACAGCAAAAGTATCTTTATTTTATGTCCATTCCTTTCGTCATATGGGTGTTTGTTTTCAGTTATTTTCCACTATGGGGCTGGACCATGGCGTTTCAAAATTATAAGCCAGCCAAATCGTTTTGGGATCAAAAGTGGGTAGGGTTGGACAACTTTATTGAGCTTTTTCAGGATGAACGTTTTTATCTGGTATTACGAAATACGCTGGCAATGAGCCTGATGGGTATTGTTTTTGGTTTTGTTGTACCGATCTTTTTTGCAATTCTGCTAAATGAGTTGCGTGGTATGCTGTTCAAGCGAGTTGTACAGACAGTATCCTACCTCCCGCACTTTGTATCCTGGGTAGTTGTGGCCGGATTGGTGACGAAAATGCTGTCCATTGACGGTGGAATTGTTAACGATATTTTGGTAGCGCTTCATATTGTGGATGAACCGATTCAGTTTATGGCTAAGGGGAGTTGGTTTTGGTACATTGTAACCGCTTCCGACATATGGAAAGAGACAGGTTGGAATACGATTATTTATTTAGCTGCCATCACCGGAATTGACCAGGAACAATATGAAGCTTCACGTGTGGATGGGGCCAGCCGCTGGAGACAGATGTGGCATATTACATTGCCAGGTATCCGCTCGACCATCGCCATTCTGTTTATTATGGCGATTGGACATCTGGTCAGTAATGGTTTTGAAAAGCAGTTCTTACTTGGCAACAGTCTCGTAACGGATTATTCGGAAGTGCTGGATTTGTATGCACTGAATTACGGGATTAATCTGGGCCGCTTCTCTTACGGGACAGCAATAGGCATTTTCAACTCACTGGTTAGCATTCTGTTGTTGTTTACAGCGAACGGTATATTCAAAAAACTGACCAAAGAAAGCATCATGTAGGGGGGAGAAGCGAAATGACGAATAAGGCATTTAATGCTACACGGTCAGAAAAGCTATTTGACCTATTCAACTATGTCCTCATGGCTCTGATTGTGGTGTTGACGCTGTACCCGTTTCTGAACGTACTAGCGATTTCCCTGAACAATTCGACGGACACGGTTCGTGGCGGTATTTATATATGGCCTCGCCAGTTTACACTCGAAAATTACAAAACGATTTTCCAATACGATGGCCTGCTTCGAGGTCTGCAAGTATCGATTTTACGTACAGTAGTTGGAACGGTGCTGGGACTCATCTGTGCTTCTATGCTTGCATTTACGCTGAGTCGGGTCGATTTCCGCGCGCGCAAGTTCATATCTACCTTTCTGGCGTTGACGATGTATTTTTCCGGCGGAATGGTGCCTGTGTTTATTTTGATGCGTGATTTACATTTGCTGGGCACGTTCTGGGTGTATATTTTTCCGGGGCTGATCAGCGCATTTAACGTTTTTGTCATTCGTTCCTTCATGGATGGCTTACCGTATGCGCTACAGGAGTCTGCCAAGCTGGATGGAGCAAATGACTTTACGATATATTGGAAGGTTATTTTACCGCTGTGCAAGCCTGTGCTGGCGACAATTGCTCTCTTTTTGGCGGTAAATCAATGGAACGCATGGTTTGATACGTACTTGTACAATGGAACCGCCGCGCAATGGACAACGCTGCAATTTGAGCTGATGAAGATACTGCAAAGTACGCAGCAAGGCGGCGCCAATATGGCGAATAGCAACGATATGGCTAAGCAAATGGCTCAAATTTCGCCAGAGTCGATTAAAATGGCAATCACGATTACCGTCACGCTTCCGATTTTGCTCGTATATCCATTCCTGCAAAAATATTTTGTAGGTGGTATGACACTGGGAGCTGTTAAATCATAACAATCCAATCGTAGCAGTCCATTCACAACGGTAAAAATCTTACGAATGCAGGAGGTTTTGAACATGAAAAAACACTGGTCCAGATTTGCACTAATTCCCTTGCTCGCCGTATCGCTTGCCGCACTCGCAGGTTGCGGTGGAAGCGATAAAACAGCGAAAGAAGGCTCATCCAGCGGCACAGATCCGATTACGTTTAGCTTCTTTGGAGCAGATACAAGTCCGCAATGGAATGGAATGAAGGATGAAATAGGCAAGGAAATCACCAAGAAAACAGGTGTAACCTTAAATGCGGAATTTGATGTCAGCGGCGGAGGTGGGGATGACCGGATTGCTTTAATGGCAGCAAGTGGTGAATACCCAGACCTAGTCTCTCCTAAAGCTAATATTAACAAGCTTGTGGATGCGGGGGCTATGATTGATCTGACCGATCTGATCAACGATCACGCACCGAATCTCAAAAAGCTATACGGACCCTATATGGATCGGCTGAAATACAGTAATAAGGATCAAGCCATCTATGTTATTCCTACGTATGCAGGTGTAGGACAGGAGAGTTTTGACGCGACGGGGGGATTTGAAATTCAGCACAAGGTGCTCAAGGAACTGGGATACCCCAAGGTAAGAACATTACAGGATTTTGAAAACGTACTCAAAACCTATACAGCCAAGCATCCGACGATTAATGGCAAAAAAACGATCCCTCTCACGCTGGATGCGGATGACTGGAGAATTATGATTACGGTAACGAACCCTGCCTTCCAGACAACTGGAGCGCCGGATGATGGTGAGTATTTTATTGATCCCAAAACATTTGAAGCCAAGCTTCATTACAAACGTCCGGAAGAAAAGGAATATTTCCGTTGGTTAAACCACATGTATAATGAAGGGCTGCTCGATAAAGATTCGTTTGTGCAAAAAAGCGATCAATACAAATCCAAAATTGCCAGCGGTCGTGTCCTGGGTCTGATCGACCAGGAGTGGGGTTATCAGGATGCCGAAAATGCATTAAAAGCGTCAGGCAAGGCTGATGCCAGCTACGCGCATTTTCCAGTTACACTCTCAGAAGAATACAAGGATCATTCCTTCCAGGATACGGGCTTCGCGTCCGGTTATGGTGTAGGTATTACGGAAAGTTGCAAGGACCCGGTGCGGGCTATTAAATTCCTGGATTATTTAGCTTCCGATGAAGGACAGGTGCTAGTGAACTGGGGGATCGAAGGCAAGCATTATGAAATCAAAGACGGCAAACGTGTCATTCCTGCCGACGTATTGGATCAAAAAACAAACAATACAACCAGCTTCAATAAATCCACTGGAATAGACTTGTACACATTAATGAGCGGACACTATGGTGATGGAGTGAAGGATACTACGGGTAACTACTACACTGCCAAATTCCCGGAACAAATTATCGCGGCTTATTCGAAGCCGGAAAAAGAATCACTTAAAGCGTATGGCGTAAAAACGTGGAAGGAACTGTTTCCAGGAAAAGAAGAATTTGATGTGAAGCCTTGGGGCGCAGCCTATAACATAACGACAGACAATGAATCCAACTATAACGTTACTTTCAAAAAGACGACAGACATAATCCGTAAACGTATACCGGAAGCCATTTTAACACCGGCTTCCAATTTTGATACGGTATACGACAACATGATTAAAGAACTGGATGCCGCCGGTGCTGTCCAAATGGAACAGCAATACACGCAACTGGTGAAGGACAGAGTGGAGTTATGGAGTGGGAAGGCTGCTAAATAACGAGTCCATTTTTCCAAACTTTGAAATCTCGGTGTGACAGAGCGCATGCGCCATGAGCAATAGGGGTTCAGCGCTTTGTCTGACCTTGATGAGGGAGGGTTTGACTTGACGAAAGGCGAAAGGCCACAGTCCCTGCGGTTATGGTATCGTCAGCCTGCTGAGGTATGGGAGGAAGCATTGCCAGTCGGCAATGGACGGCTGGGAGCTATGGTATTTGGCGGAATCAGGGAGGAGCATTTGCAATTAAACGAGGATACGCTCTGGTCCGGATTCCCCAGGGATGGCGTTCAGTATGATGCGTTGCGATATTTAGAACCTGCCAGAAAGCTGATTGCAGATGGAAAATACAAAGAAGCCGAACAACTGATTACTTCAAACATGCTGGGCCGCGATACAGAAGCCTACCAGCCTTTGGGAGATTTGTGGATTACGCAGGAGAACCTAGGCGAGATTGCGCATTATGAACGGGAACTGGATATGCAGACCGGAACGGCAGCGGTCACTTTTCAGAGTGATGGAGTCCACTATACTCGTGAAGTTATCGCCAGTGCACCCGATGGAGTCATTATGGTGTCACTGACTGCGAATAAGGTCGGAAAAATCCATGCATCTGTGCGCATTACTACTCCCCATCCTTGTGAAGATGAAGTTGGAGAGGATGCGCTTGGTGATTCCTCCAAATGGGCTATCGATAACGATCCGTCCGAGGAACCGACCAGGGACTTCATTACGTTGACTGGACGAGCGCCCAGTCATGTGGAATCTAATTATCACGGTGATCATCCGCAGTCTGTCGTTTACGAAAATGATTTGGGGATGGCTTTTGCAGTTCAGGCGAGGGTTATTCCCGAGGGAGGAGCCTTGACGACGAGGGATGACGGAGCGTTGATCATCTCGGGTGCGGATAAAATCACAGTGTATTTGGCAGCGGCTACCGGATTTCGGGGATTTCAGGCTATGCCGAATAGTGATGCAACAGAGTCAGCAGAAGTATGCAAAGTCATTCTAGACGGTGCAATTTCGCTGGGAAGTGAGCAGGTGCGGCAACGCCATGAGCAGGATCACCGGAAGCTGTTTGACCGTGTTGCATTAGAACTGGGAGGTGACACGCTAACTGACGAGTCCGTTCTCCCGACCGATCTGCGATTAGAACGCTATCAGAAAGGTCAGGCAGACCTGGGGCTGGAAGTGCTGTTATTTCAATACGGACGTTATTTGCTTATGGGTAGTTCGCGTCCGGGTAGTCAGCCCGCCAATCTTCAGGGCATCTGGAATGATCGGGTACAGCCGCCGTGGAACAGTAACTATACAACCAATATTAATACACAGATGAACTATTGGCCCGCAGAGGTGTGTAATCTTGCCGAGTGCCATGAGCCATTGCTGCACATGGTTGGCGAAGTCGGGCGGACGGGACGCAGGGTCGCTTCCATCAATTATGGGGCTCAAGGATGGACAGCTCACCACAATATAGATGTGTGGAGAAACGCCGGACCATCAGGTGGCCATGCCAGTTGGGCATTTTGGCCACTTGGGGGTGTATGGCTGACTGCTCATCTATGGGAGCGTTATCTGTTCACCTTGGATACAACCTATTTGGCAGAACAGGCTTATCCGCTTATGAAGGGGGCGGCGGCCTTTTGCCTAGACTGGCTCATGGAAGGCCCGGATGGTCGGTTCGTCACGTCCCCATCCACTTCGCCTGAAAATAAATTCATCACGCCCGAAGGCGAGGATTGCAGTATATCCATGGGCTCTACGATGGACATGACGCTGATTCGGGAGCTATTGAGCAACTGTATTCAGGCCGCGGATCTGTTGGAGTTAGACGATGAGTTCCGTAGACGCTGCGAAGAGACACGGGAACGATTAATACCCTATCAAATCGGCCGTCACGGTCAGTTACAAGAGTGGATGGTCGACTTTGAGGAAGCAGAGCCTGGGCATCGACATGTATCACATCTATATGGGGTTTATCCCGGCCGACAGATCCATATCCGTGATACTCCAGAACTGGCTGAGGCGGCCCGCATATCGCTACGTCGCCGGCTCGAACATGGTGGCGGGCATACCGGGTGGAGTTGTGCCTGGTTGATCAACCTGTACGCCCGGCTGGAAGATGGCGACACTGCGCATCAGTATGTTCGCACGTTGCTGTCGCGATCGACCTACCCTAATTTATTCGACGCTCACCCGCCTTTTCAGATCGACGGTAATTTTGGTGCGACGGCAGGCATCGCAGAAATGCTGCTGCAAAGCCGCCCGGGTGAGCTGTCGTTATTGCCTGCCCTGCCATCGGCATGGTCGGAGGGACGGGTCAGCGGCTTGAAAGGGCGTGGCGGGATTACAGTCAGCATGGAGTGGTCCGGTTCGCGGCTTGTCCGTGCGGAGCTTACCGCATCGGTCCAGACGGGAAGCTGCACGATTCGCAGTGCACATCCGTTTAGCGCTGATGATCGTCAGGCTCAGCCTGATCCCAAGCACGGAGGATTTATTTTGTCATGGATTTTTACCAAAAAGCAGGAAATTACGATTGGACATACGATTATAATTGAGGGAGAGGGAGAGACACAATGACTATTTTTCAATTTCCGCAGGACTTTATGTGGGGTACCGCAACCGCAGCCTACCAAATCGAGGGGGCTTATCAGGAGGATGGGAGAGGGCTGTCGATCTGGGATACCTTTGCCCATACGCCTGGTAAAGTTTTTAACGGGGATAACGGCAATGTGGCTTGTGACAGCTATCATCGCTACGAAGAAGATATCCGCCTCATGAAGGAACTGGGCATTCGTACATATCGTTTCTCGGTGTCCTGGCCGCGTATCTTTCCTAATGGTGACGGCGAAGTCAATCAAGAAGGATTAAATTATTATCATCGTGTAGTTGATTTGTTAAATGACAACGGAATTGAACCGTTTTGTACACTGTATCACTGGGATCTGCCTCAGGCGCTACAAGATGCCGGAGGATGGGGAAACCGTCGCACAATTCAGGCATTTGTCCAGTTTGCGGAAACGATGTTCCGTGAGTTTCACGGTAAAATACAGCATTGGCTGACATTTAATGAACCGTGGTGTATCGCCTTTTTATCCAATATGCTGGGAGTTCATGCCCCGGGTCTGACGAATCTCCAGACTGCGATTGATGTAGGACATCATCTGCTGGTTGCGCATGGCCTATCTGTACGCCGATTCCGCGAGCTTGGCACCAGTGGCCAGATCGGCATCGCTCCAAATGTCTCCTGGGCTGTTCCTTACAGCACCTCTGAGGAAGACAAAGCGGCTTGTGCGCGCACGATTTCCCTGCACAGTGACTGGTTTCTCCAGCCTATTTATCAAGGCTCGTATCCTCAGTTTTTGGTAGACTGGTTTGCGGAGCAGGGAGCCACCGTACCTATACAAGATGGAGATATGGATATTATCGGTGAGCCTATAGATATGATTGGTATCAATTATTATAGTATGTCGGTTAATCGTTTTAATCCGGAAGCAGGCTTTCTCCAATCTGAAGAAATCAATATGGGACTACCTGTCACAGATATTGGCTGGCCGGTGGAGTCACGAGGGCTGTATGAGGTACTGCACTATCTGCAAAAATACGGTAACATTGATATTTACATCACAGAGAACGGGGCTTGTATCAATGATGAGGTCGTAAACGGAAAGGTTCAGGATGACCGTCGAATTTCCTACATGCAGCAGCATTTGGTGCAGGTACACCGGGCCATTCATGACGGTCTTCATGTTAAAGGCTATATGGCATGGTCACTTATGGACAATTTTGAGTGGGCAGAGGGATATAATATGAGATTCGGCATGATTCATGTCGATTTCCGCACACAGGTCCGCACCCCGAAGGAAAGTTACTATTGGTATCGAAATGTAGTAAGTAATAACTGGTTGGAAACTAGACGTTAAACGAAGAGAAATATTATTAAAAATAAAGCAGATATAGGCCTGTCTCTACTCCCTTTTGTTTAAATAGGAGGTCCTCTGGGGTAATAATAGCTAAGATGAATTACAAATTGTTCTAAGTATGTAGAAACCGCAGGAATGAAAAAATAAAAATTGTGCATACTGAAAAAAATACCTGACGAGGGCACTTTTTAAACCATTTTAGACTAGAGGGAGTGGAGGGTATGGCTTCGAATTTCAGAAAATCAGGATCAAGGGATAACCAAATGAGCCGTACGGTATCTGTTATTTCTTTGATCGCTTGCATTGTAGGTATTATTCTTATTTTGCTTGATATAGGGAATTTAACTGATCGTAATATATATCTAATGACAGGCATTGGCGCCTTTGCTGCCGGAATTTTTATTTTTCTAATTGGGAAATCATTTGTCATTGCCCGCAAGAAGGAAGACCAAGAGAACGGACGTCGTTAATATAATCGAAAAATGCTGTACAGAAAACGGATGACGAAAACAACAGCGCGGGGCTTCGAGCAGTGTAGGATGATAACTGTAAGGAGTCCCGATTTTTGCTTTAATATAGCTTTTTTAAGATACTTTAAGATGCACAATTAACGTTTTTATATGTCATTTTTGAATTAAAAAGAAATTTTGAATTTGCAAGAGAAATTTTATTTTTAGAGAGGTTTTTCACAAAAATCGGACAAATAATCGACAATTCTGTTAACAATAAAAAAAGTGGCCGCTTTTCTGCTATCTTATATAAGGGCAACATCACAGGAGTTCGTTAGTTTTAGTAATTTACTATTTTAAGGAGAGGGGAACAACATGAACAAAAAACCAAAAGCGATTATTGCGTTGGTTTTGACCGTGCTCACGGTAGCATTGCTCATCTGGACGTGTTTTTATGCTGGCGGAAAATACGTTGTTTTCGATCCGAAAGGACCAATTGGGCAAGCACAAAAAGAGCTGATCATTCTTACGACGGCATTGTCTGCGCTTATAATTGTACCGGTTATGATTTTGACTTTCTTCATCATTTGGCGGTATCGCGATACCCCAACAAACAAGGTGAAGTATCAACCTCACTGGGATGACAGCAAAAAGCTGGAGACCACATGGTGGGCTATTCCAATTATCGTTATTTGTATTATTGCGGTCATCACTGCGAGATATACCTACTTGCTAGAGCCTTCCAAGCCTTTGGCCAGTACGCAAAAGCCAGTAACCATCCAAGTGACTTCACTGGACTGGAAATGGCTCTTTATGTACCCAGAGGAAGGTATAGCTACAGTTAACCAAGTTCATATTCCTAAAGGTGTTCCAGTCCGTTTTGAACTGACTGCTGATGCCCCGATGAACTCTTTCTGGATTCCGCAATTGGGCGGTCAAATCTACACCATGTCAGGCATGGCTATGAAACTGCATTTGCAGGCCGATCACGAAGGAACTTACTTTGGCTCGGGTGCAAACTTTAGCGGTGAGCATTTTGGACAAATGCGTTTTGATGTAGAAGTCCAGTCGGATGAAGAGTATAAAAACTGGGTCGCTGACATCAAGAAGCAGTCTAAGCCGCTGACGAAGGACGGCTATTTGGCGCTTGCAAAACCAGGTTTGTCCCAGCCTGATGAGTATTCTTCGATTCCAGACGGCTTGTTCAAAGAAATTGTTAACAAGTATGTAGTGGAAGGCTCTTCTAACCCCCATGCTGGACATGGTGAAGCTACCTCCACAGAAGATTCGTCCAAGACCGGTACAGAAGAGCATGCTGAAATGGATATGAGTCATATGAATATGAGCGGACACAATTAAAATGATTATAGGGAAGGAGGCCCCCAATGCTTGACAAAATAAAAGAGTTTGCATCCACTTTCTTCGTTACTGGAGACCCGATGATCTATGGAGCGGACGTTTCCATCGCACTAGCAACGATCGGGATCGTGTTTGTGCTCACTTATTTCAAAAAATGGGGCTGGCTTTGGAAAAACTGGTTGACTACGGTTGACCATAAAAAAGTCGGTATTATGTATATTCTTGCGGCCATCTTGATGTTATTCCGCGGAGGCGTGGATGCATTATTGATGCGTATTCAACTTGCTACACCGGATGTGACACTCCTGCATCCTGAGCATTACAATCAGATTTTTACAACTCACGGCACAATCATGATCTTGTTTATGGCGATGCCGTTGATGTTTGGTTTGTTTAACATCGCCGTACCCCTTCAAATTGGTGCGCGCGACGTTGCGTTTCCTTTCCTGAACGCATTGAGCTTCTGGCTCTTCTTTATGGGTGCGATGTTGTTCAACTTGTCCTTTGTTATCGGCGGTTCGCCAGATGCAGGTTGGTTGAGTTATCCACCGCTTTCAGAACTGCAATTTAGTCCCGGCGTCGGTCAGAACTTCTATATCTGGGGTATTCAGATTTCCGGTATAGGTTCATTGGCTACGGGGATCAACTTTATTGTTACCATTATTAAAATGCGCGCACCTGGTATGACTTGGATGAAAATGCCTGTCTTTACGTGGTCCGTATTTTCATCATGTGTTATTATCATTTTCGCGTTCCCGATTCTGACGGTTACTTTGGCTTTGCTGTTCCTTGACCGTTTTGGAGGAGGACACTTCTTTACCCTTGATTTCGGCGGTAACCCGATGATGTACATCAACTTGATTTGGATGTGGGGTCACCCTGAGGTGTATATCGTAGTATTGCCTGCCTTCGGTATTTATTCCGAGGTCATCAGCGTATTCTCCAAAAAGAAATTGTTTGGTTACAAATCCATGGTTTACGCCATGTTCATTATTGCAATTCTGTCCTTCTTCACGTGGGCGCATCACTTCTTCACGATGGGATCAGGCGCAGATGTGAATGCATTCTTTGCGATTTCGACGATGGTTATCGCAATACCGACAGGGGTTAAAGTATTTAACTGGCTGTTCACGATGTACCGGGGTAAAATCGAATTTAAAACTCCGATGATGTGGTCTATTGCGTTTATTCCGAACTTCTTGATTGCAGGTTTGACGGGCGTTATGTTGTCTGTAGCACCTGCGGACTTCCAGTTCCATAACAGCTACTTCCTGATCGCTCACTTCCACTCCGCTCTGATTGGTGGGGTAGTGTTCGGTTACCTGGCAGGTCTGTATTACTGGTGGCCTAAAATGTTCGGTTTCACATTGCCTGAAACGCCTGGTAAATGGGCTTTCTGGTTCTGGAATATTGGTTTCTATGTATGTTTCATTCCGCAATATTCTCTCGGTCTGATGGGTATGACTCGTCGTCTAAGCACTTACGGCTGGGATACTGGCTGGCAGCCGCTTAACATGGTGTCAACCGTTGGGGCATTCCTGATGGGGATTGGTTTCTTGTTCCAGGTTCTTCAAATTCTTCTGGGTATCAAAAATTACCGCAAGCTGAAGGATACAACTGGCGACCCTTGGGGTGGTCACACGTTAGAGTGGTCAATTCCTTCACCTGCACCGGAATACAACTTTGCTACCATTCCGCAAGTAGAAGAACGCGATGACTGGTGGGCAGAAAAAGATAAACGTGCAAAAGGTATTTTCAGAAAGCAACCGCCAATTGAAGCGATTCATATGCCGAAAAACTCGGCGATTCCATTCATTATGTCGGTATTCTTTTTCATTGCAGGTTTCGGATTCGTATTTGGATGGTCGTTCTTCTATATTCCAGGGCTGATCGGCGTGGCAATTTGTATGATTTGCCGTTCGTTCTTCTCCTATGATGGCGACTACTATATCCCTGCGGATGAAGTAAAACGCACGGAAGCGGCAATAAGGGGGTCTGTATAATGGCACAAGCAGCAGCACATCACAGCCATGATCATGACCACGGGCATCACGATCCGCAAGAATTGAAGATGCTTGGTTTTTGGATCTTCCTCGTAACGGACGTAATCCTGTTCAGTACCTTGTTCGCAACCTTCGTCGTCCTTCGGAACAACACAGCCGGAGGACCAGGTGGCGCAGAGCTGTTTAACATGACGGGCGTTATTATTGAAACGTTCCTCTTGCTCACAAGCAGCTTCACAAGTGGTCTGGCTGTGTTGGCTATGAACAAAGGAAGCATGAAGGGATTAATCAACTGGTTAATCGTGACGGCAATCCTGGGTCTTGGTTTTATCGGTTTTGAAGTTTATGAGTTTGTTGAAATCGTACATGAAGGTGCCAATTTTGGAACCAGTGCGTTCTTGTCGGCATTCTTCACATTGGTCGGAACACACGGACTTCACGTTTCGTTAGGTCTGGTTTGGATGATTGGACTTATGTTCCAATTGAAAAAACGCGGACTTACTCCAGAGACGAAGGGCAAAGTTTCGGCATTGAGCTTGTACTGGCACTTTTTGGACGCTGTCTGGATCTTCTTGCTGACAGTTGTCTATCTGATGGGGGTGATGTAGATGGCACAGCATCAATCAGGAGCGGGCTCGCATGGTCATGATGATTCTCACGGTTCAGTGAAATCCTATGTTATCGGATTTATTCTGTCCATCGTACTGACCATCATTCCTCTCGGCGTGGTTATGAATCATATGTTGAGCCGCACTTCGACCATGGTTGTTATTTTAGCCGCGGCAGTGCTGCAATTTCTGGTTCAGCTATTCTTCTTCATGCACATCCGTGAAAGCAATGGACCACGTTGGAATGTTATGACTTTGATTTTTGGCATAGTGATCCTGTTGACTGTTGTTGGCGGTTCTGTATGGATTATGGAATACAACATGGTAGCACACTAATAAATAACACACTAATTTTGATAAGAGGAAGTGGCTCTATGCCACTTCCTCTTTTTTTGTAAAGAGGAAGCGGGAATTAAACTGTGGCTTCTTGAACTCAAGTTTGTATGTGTGTAAAATGGAATTGTATAACAGAAGAGCGAAAAAGATAATAATAATCGAGAGTGAGGAAAACGTCATGGACACCGAAATATTGTTTAAACCTTTTAAGCTAGGTAACTTATCTCTTCCCAATCGGATCGTTATGGCTCCCATGACACGGAATTTTTCTCCTCAAGGTATTCCGGGGCCTGAGGTTGCCGCATATTATCGGCGCCGAGCGGAAAATGCTGTTGGATTGATTATTACGGAGGGAACGGCTATTCATCATCCTGCAGCTGTGGAGCACACAAGCATCCCTAACTTTTATGGTGAGGGGTTGAAAGGATGGGCCAAGGTAGTAGAGGAGGTTCATGCGGCAGGTGGCAAAATTATACCGCAGCTCTGGCATGTGGGTACAGCCCGGAAAATAGGGGCGGATAACCAACCGAATCCCGAAGCATTGCCTGTCGGTCCTTCGGGTATTTCTCCCGCCGGTGAAAAGGTAGTTGAGCCATTGACGGAGGCGGAAATTGCTGATATCATCGCAGCCTTTGCTCAGGCCGCTGCTGATGCCAAGCAGGTAGGGTTTGACGGCATTGAGCTTCATGGAGCACATGGCTATTTAATCGATCAATTTTTCTGGGACAAAACCAATAAGCGTACCGATCAATATGGAGGCGATTTGGTCCAGCGTACACGGTTTGCGGTCGAGGTCATTGAGGCTTGTCGTCGTGCAGTGGGCCCGGATTTTCCAATTGTACTGCGATTCTCCCAATGGAAGATGTACCATTATGGAGAAAAGCTTGCACATACACCACAGGAACTTGAACAGTTTCTTGCTCCATTAGTGAAGGCCGGTGTGGATGTATTCCATTGTTCAAGTCGTCGTTTCTGGGAACCGGAATTTGAAGGCTCAGATCTGAATCTGGCAGCTTGGACGAAAAAGATAACAGGCAAGCCAGTGATTACGGTGGGGTCGGTTGGTTTGGAGAAGGCCTTCCTGAGTGATCTGGAAAAAAATGATAATCGTCAGGCTGATCAATCCAGTAGTGTGGAGGCCAGATTAGAACAACTTGTGGGGCTAGTAGAACGAGAGGAAGTTGATCTGGTTGCAGTTGGACGTGCATTGCTGGTGGATCCGGCATTTGCAGTGAAATTGCGTGATCAACAGATAAAAGAAATAATTCCTTACAATGACGAAGTATTAAAAACGTTGAATTAGGCAAGTTTCGGTTACAGGGCAAGCTGTAATATAAGCTATTCGTAAATTCTACGAATTTGTTATAATAGGAGCATCAAGTCGAAATACACGGGGTGAAAAAGGATGAATTCTGAAACGGAAGCTTTGGATTGCGAGCCGGCTTGTCACGGTTCAGATCAGGAAATTGAGCGCATAAAATCTTCCCTTGTTGAGGATTCCATCGCATACAAAATGTCGGAGTTGTTTAAAGCGCTAGGTGACCCGACACGAATCAAGCTGATTTATGCCCTGGCCCAAAAAGAACTGTGTGTTCATGATCTGACCCAGGTGTTGAATATGGGCCAATCTGCTGTATCCCACCAGCTTCGTTATTTGCGCAACCTGCGTATTGTCAAACGGCGCAAGGAAGGCAAAACAGTGTTTTATTCACTGGATGATAATCATGTGGAGCAGATTTTTTTGCAAACTCATCAGCACATATCACATCAATAATTTTTGAAAAAACAACAGCAGGGCGCCAAGCAATTGGCGCTCTTTTGGTGCTTGTCCATTGAAGTCGATTTTTTTTGTTAATAAGGGCTATGATCATTGACTTTTACCCCTAAACCTGAATATAATGACCTTAACAAATAATATATGAACAGTTGCTCATATATAGCTAATTGGAGGCCAATTATTATGGATGCTCTAAAAAGAAATGAACGGCATGAATGGATTTTGGAAGGTTTGGATTGCGCCAACTGTGCTCTCAAAATTGAAAATGGAGTCAGTAAAATAGAAGGGGTCTTGGATTGCTCGGTCAATTTTGTAACAAAAACGTTGACGATGACCACAACTTCGGATCAAAAAGAAGAGGTTTTTCGCCAAACGGAACGGAAGGTTCATAGACTTGAGCCTCATGTTCGGATGGTTGCCAAAAGTGCCGGTGGACGCCTGCGCGAAGACAGCCGAAGCAGCGTTGGTGCCGCACAGCATGCTGCTCACAGCCACGTTGGCCACAGCCATGAATCACATGAGGCGCACGACGGGCACAACCACAGTAATCATACACACATGCATCACAATAACCATGCACTGCACGATCATGGTGAAGCTACCCATGCTCATTCGCATGATGATGATAGTCATGCCGGGCATACGCATGATCATGGTACGGACGGTATGCGCCGCATGATTGCGCGTCTGTCCATAGGAGCGGTTATTGCGGCTGTTGCTTGGTGGTTACCTGTCGAAGGTGTGGGCAAGCTGGCTCTATTTTTAGTGGCATACATCATCGTTGGCGGTGATGTTGTCTTGCAGGCTGCACGTAGCTTGGTGCGTGGAATGGCCTTTGACGAGTACTTCCTGATGACGCTGGCTACTGTGGGCGCATTTGCTATTGGAGAATACCCCGAAGGCGTAGCTGTCATGTTCTTTTATCAAATTGGAGAGCTATTCCAAGGCATTGCAGTTAACCGTTCACGCAAGTCCATCAGCGATCTGATGGATATTAGGCCAGACTATGCCAACCTGAAGACCGCTGAGTCCGTACGGAGGGTGTCTCCAGAAGAGATTCGCGTTGGAGATTTGATCGTAATCAAGCCGGGTGAGAAGATTCCGCTGGATGGTAAGGTTGTAGAAGGCAAGTCGCATGTCGATACCTCTGCATTGACCGGTGAATCTGTGCCGCGTACCGTTGAGCCGGGAAGCAGTGTGATGAGTGGATTTGTGAATACGAACGGACTTCTGACGGTAGAGGTCAGCAAGGAATTTAGTGAATCGGCGGTCTCCAAAATTTTGGAACTGGTACAAAATGCGAGTGCCAAAAAAGCGCCGACTGAAAAGTTTATCACGAAATTTTCCAGATATTATACTCCTGTAGTGGTTATTGTAGCGTTGTTGCTGGCGGTTGTTCCTCCGCTTGTTGTGCCGGGTGCACAGTTTGCGGATTGGTTATATCGTGCGCTTGTTTTCCTCGTTATTTCTTGTCCGTGTGCGCTGGTGGTGTCCATTCCACTAGGCTTCTTTGGCGGGATCGGGGCAGCCTCCCGTTCAGGTGTGCTGATCAAGGGTGGTAATTATCTTGAAGCCCTGAATCATGTGAAATACGCTGTTTTTGATAAAACAGGTACGCTCACCAAAGGGGTTTTCCACGTGACAGGGATCTATCCTGCCGAAGTTTTTACGAAGGAAAGTCTGCTAGAGACTGCTGCATTGGCCGAGATGCACTCCACGCATCCGATCGCAGCTTCCCTGCGTGAAGCATATGGCAATGAGCTCCAAACGGAGCGAGTGCAGCAATATAGCGAAATATCTGGCCACGGCATTCAGGCTCAAATCGATGGGCGCCTGGTATTGGCCGGAAACGCTAAGCTGATGGAGCGGGAGCGTATTGCTTTTAATGTGGCGCAGCAAGCAGGGCCAATGGATGAAGGAACGGTCGTACATGTGGCTGTAGACGGAATGTATGCCGGGTGTATTCTGATATCGGATGAGGTTAAGGAGGACGCGGCCAAGACGATTGCTTCGCTGAAAAAGCTGGGGGTGGTCAAAACCATCATGCTAACAGGTGACAATCGGACAGTTGCCGAGGCTGTAGGACGTCAGTTGGGTCTGGATGAAGTACGGGCAGAACTGTTGCCTCAGCATAAAGCCGAAGCCATTGAGCAGTTGTCTGCAAGTAAGAAACCGAGCGATAAAATCTTGTTTGTAGGCGATGGAATCAATGATACACCTGTACTTGCTTTGGCAGATGTCGGTGTAGCGATGGGCGGTTTGGGCTCAGACGCTGCAATTGAAGCAGCAGATATCGTAATCATGAACGACGAGCCTTCGAGGCTGGTGACGGCAATTCACATTGCCCAACGCACACGCCGTATCGTCTGGCAAAACATTATATTTGCGCTAGGTGTCAAAGCAGTATTTCTGACATTGGGCGCGTTTGGCATTGCTACCATGTGGGAGGCTGTATTCTCCGATGTAGGTGTAACACTGCTAGCCGTATTAAATGTGATGCGTGTACTGAAGGTTGGTTCTGACGAATAAAAAGGGAACACCCCCGTTAACATTGGATGTAGACATCCTATGAAAACAGGGGGTGTTTTTTATAGCTGCCTTTTTTGTGTAACATGTGCTTTCAGCAGTATAGAGATCTATTTTCTCATATATAGTAGTTGTGCAGAGATGTATAAATGTGGGGAGGGCCTAATACGTTTAAGGTAGGGACTTTATAAGTAAGGCCCATGTCACATTCGGTTGCTCAGTAATGAGTAAGCGTTTTCTTTGTTTGAAGGGGTACTCGAATTCGTGTGTGCCAACTTGCTGACGAAAGAAAGGATGGATTAATAGCATGGAGGCTAAACTGATGCAGGTATTCGCAGAGCTGTTGGGTGGCATAAACAGCCGGGATTGCAACGTTCCAGAGCCAGGTATGGAGTCTGCTGCACGGAGATTGGCTATGGAGACGCTAAAAGCAGGAAGCCATCAAGTATCTGCTGCACAGGAGGAAGATCCATTGGGCTGGCTGGTTGGTTTAGCCGAGCAGGGTGCAATCAGTCGAGCGGAGGCGTTGCTGGCTGCAAACCCGGAATTACTTGGAGAACCGATGCTGAGTAACGGCAATGATACAGTGCAAGCCATGGACACACTACTAAAATGGAGCGATGAATACAGGCACACCTCCATACGGCTTTATGCTGATGCTCCTGCAAGTATGAGTCGTAAAAGTTCAGAGGAAGCATTAGGAATAGGTAGTCTTGACGGTTATAGTCTGCTGCATGGTCCATTGTCACTGGCATCCGGCCGCGTGAGGGAATTATGCTATGCCTATTTGGACGCGGCAGAGTCTGGACAAAAGATTCATGCTCCTGACGGGGAGCCCGATCCCATCCTTGTCCCTGGTTCCCGTGCATCCGAGACGTACACATCATTTAATAAAGCATCTGGTTTGCCGGGATTGTGTGAGCACCTGTCCCGACGAATCATTGGCCTGCTGGAAACAGAGTACGAGGGCTTGTTTGAGTTGCTGGACGGATTGCCGCTGACTATAGCTTTGACTGAGCAAAACAATGCAGTGGGCATCGGAAGCCTGCAGGATATGCAGCTGGAGGCATTACTGCGTGCAGCGTTGCGGAGTATGCGACAAGGGGGAGAACCACGGTTGGAGATTATGGTGCGCAATCCGGCTGACGTAAACCAGTTTCAGACTATCCGAGACTGGATTGACGGCGTTGCCGAGCAAACGTTGTGCGGGCGCCTGCGGTGCGTTCCATATCGGGTAGGCGTACTTTTGACGATTGATGCAAGTTTGGTGCCTGATGCAGGCCATACATGGAGTGAGCAATCCGCACAGTCCGAGAAGTCGGCCAACGCCGATAACATGTTCGAAGTGAGCGCACGACAGACCAAGCAGGCGGCTCAAGCTGCAGATTTGGCACGCTTTGCCGATATGATCATTTTAGAAGTCATACCAACTCCATCTGATGACAACAGAGCTGGGGGCCCACTGATTCCATCCGTTGTTGACGGTCATGAGAATGCTAATGATACGATAAAACGCATAATGGAAGCTGTTCGGCGTGTAAAGCCCGAGCTTCCTATATGGGTGGCGATAGATGAAATTCACCAGTCCCTGGATGGGAATTGGATTTGGGAGAACGAACTGACGGGGGTCATTTGCTCGGACCCAGCAGTTCCTGTTGTACGCCTCGCGGCTGCGCGTTGGAGACTGCAACAGCAAACCAATCGTCAACACACTTCAGAAACTGCACACACCCATGCGTGGAAGTTTCCACTATAGCCTGAAGATAACCTGAATTCATGTGATAGAGGATTTTGCAAAAATCCAGTAAGCGACTTTCAATGAACAATATATAGATCGAAATGGTCTAGTTCGTCTATATATTGCACTTTGGAGCGACTGGAATCGAATTTTGCAAATCCTGAATAGAACGCTTTGAAATATAGAGGATACCTGCGTTGTTTGCGCGGGTATCTTTTTTATTTAGGCTATTAGCAGTTTACAAGTGGAAAAGGAAGGGTATATAATAAAACAAAAGTTTCTCTAAAGCAAAATAATTGTATAGATGCAAAAATGATTATCATTCTCATTGCCAGACATGCTGCTTCGGGCTTCCCGAAGCAGCATGTGCTATTTTAGGGCACTTAACAATGGATATCATTCTCAATGAGACGCAAGTACAAGGACCAAAATGGAAAGGAACGTGACAAGATGCAAGCAGTTCAACGATTACAAGATACATTGTCTCCCTCTAACCGAGCACTTTCAAAAAACAGTGGCAGCGGACGACCCGGTCCCAATCGCAAGCCGCAATTTCAGCTCAAAAGCATGCTGAAAAATAAGGAGATGCAGGCTGCTCTAGGCAGTGGAATGCTAATGCTGATAGCATGGGGGGTCTCACATTGGTGGCAATGGCTATCCATCATTCTCTATGTGGTGTCTTATGCCCTTGGAGGCTGGTCCAAAGCCAGAGAAGGGATTGAAACCCTGATCCGAGAACATGATCTGGATGTTAATTTACTTATGATCGCTGCGTCTTTAGGAGCTGCGGCCATTGGCTACTGGAATGAAGGAGCCATGCTGATCTTTATTTTTGCACTCAGCGGTGCGCTGGAGAGCTATACCACCGAGCGCAGCAGTAAGGATATTTCCGAGCTCATGGCGTTGAAACCGGAAACGGCTTTGCGCTTGTCTCACGACGGAACAGAAACGGTTGGCATTGAGCAGCTGTTACCAGGCGACCTGCTGCTGGTTAAGCCCGGCGAACTAATTCCGGCGGACGGTCGAATCTTCAAGGGGGTGTCGGCGGTGAATCAGGCATCCATTACCGGGGAATCTGTTCCGGTAAACAAAGAGGCAGGTGACGAAGTATATGCAGGCACCATTAATGGAGAAGGCGTGCTATATGTAGAGGTCAGCCAGTCCTCGGAAGATACTTTATTTTCAAAAATCATTCGTATGGTAGAAGAGGCACGGACCGAGGTTCCCGATTCCCAGCGGTTTATTAAAACATTCGAATCGGTATACGCCCGAATTGTTGTTGCCGTCACGCTGATCGTCATTGTGGGTGCACCCCTAGCATTAGGCTGGACGTGGGCAGCGGCTTTTTACAAGGCGATGGTGTTCCTTGTCGTAGCCTCACCTTGTGCGCTCGTGTCATCCATTATGCCGGTGATGCTATCGGCCATTTCCAATCGTGCCCGGCGGGGCATCCTGTTCAAAGGTGGCGCGCATGTGGAGAATATGGCATTAACTTCGGTTGTTGCTTTTGACAAAACGGGCACGTTAACGAAGGGCTCACCTGTGGTCACGGATTGGATTGTCGCCCCAGATTACGATGCTGATGAGCTATTGCACATTGTCGCGACAATCGAAAGCTATTCCTTACATCCGCTGGCGCGAGCGATTGTAGCCAAAGCCGAAGCTGAATTGGGACAGAGAGAGCTGCTCACAGCCGAGCAAGTGCAGGCCCTTACCGGATGGGGAATGGAAGGCATCATAGGCGGGGTGAAATGGAAAATCGGTCGCACGAACGTGCTGGATGAACCTGGTCTTCTGACTGAGCCAGAGTGGGTGGAGAGTCGAGCACGACTGGAAGCCGAGGGCAAAACCGTATCCATCATTCTCGCGGATGATCGGATTGTCGGAATGCTGGCGCTACGTGACGAGCTGCGTCCACAGGCACGAGAATCTGTGAAACGCCTGCAAGCACAGGGGATTCGGGTCGTCATGTTGACCGGAGACCGCCCGGAAACGGCAGCCGTGATCGCGGCACAGGCTGGAGTCGACGCCGTATATGCCGGCTTAATGCCAGAGGACAAAGTCAGTCATATTCGCATGTTGCGGGAGCAATACGGACATGTCGTCATGGTCGGCGACGGTGTGAACGATGCTCCGGCTTTGACCGCAGCAACCGTAGGGCTAGGCATGGGGATGCATGGCAGCGGAGCAGCCCTGGAGGTCGCAGACGTGGTGCTAATGAACGACGGAATTGAGGAGATTGCGCCGACGATAGCACTGGCGCGCAAGGCACAGCGAGTGGTCAAACAAAATATGATCTTCGCGGTAAGTGTCATTGTGCTGCTGGTGATTAGTAATTTTGTGCAAAATATAGCCCTGCCATTCGGGGTCATTGGGCATGAAGGTAGCACACTGCTTGTCATTTTGAACGGCCTGCGCTTATTGCGATCATAAGACTATAAACCAATTCACAAACATAAGATTACAAACAGTCAGGAGCATTCAACCCTCTTACATGCAAGGGGGATGAATGCTCCTTCTTTGGCAGTGTCATCCTTTTTTGTATTTCAAGGCTAGTTCAATCTCATACCTCTAAATCACGATTGCAGTGCGCCTATCTACGACGCGGTGTAGACCGCCGCAAGAACAGGGAAAACAGTAATCCCGCCAGTGCAATTCCGGTTGCAATGATGAAGGCATCATTAATACCATGGATCGTCGATTCTGTAACAGCTCTTCCGTATACCTGTTGTATCGCGAGTGCAGAGCCGCTTTCCGCAGAAATACCCGCTGTTTGTGCGATGGTTTGTCCCAGTTGTAATACCCCTTCCGTTACAGAGGCATTGGCTGTGGTAGCGACATTCGCATAATCTGCCATATGAACCGTAGTCCGGCTGCTCATTACAGTAATGAGCCAAGCGGTACCGATAGATCCGGCGATTTGCCGTACTGTATTGGACATGGCAGTACCATGGCTGCCGAGATGTGGAGGCAGCTGGTTGAGTCCTTCCGTCTGAACGGACATCATCAGCAATGACATCCCGAAGCTGCGAATCGTATAGATGATCATAATATGTCCGTAGGTGGTGGCATCGGTCAGCAGACTGAATTCCCATGTCGTGATTGCCGTAATGATTAGCCCGATGATCGCCAACGGTCTCGCGCCAATACGATCGAATACTGCCCCTGATATCGGTGACATCACACCCATCAGCAGCGCACCCGGCAACAGCAGCAGACCCGATTGCAGCGGAGTAAAACCGCGTATATTTTGCAAATAGATCGGTAGCAGCAGCATCCCGCCGAACATGGTCATATTGACGGTAGCCCCAACCAGCGTAGATACCGTAAAAATATTGTATTTAAATACACGGAATTCCAGCATAGGCTCCAGCATGTTCAGCTCACGCACGACAAAAAACACAATAAACACGATTCCAAAAGCGAGCGAGAGTATTACCGTATTGCTGCTCCAGCCCTTGTCTCCGGCTGAACTAAAGCCATACAACAGAAGACCAAAACCAAGGGTCGAAAAAATGGTTCCCAGCAGATCAAAATGTGGTTTTGTCAGCTTGGACACATTTTTGAGCCAGCGCACAGCAAACAGAATATCAATGATTGCCAGCGGAATTACTAACAAAAATAGCAGCCGCCAACTGTAGTGCTCTACAATCCAGCCAGATAAAGTGGGTCCTACCGCCGGAGCAAACATCATAGCGATCCCCATGGTCCCCATAGCAGCGCCCCGTTTTTCGGGAGGAAATACAGTCAGGAAAACGTTCATCACCACAGGCATGATGATGCCCGCACCGCTAGCTTGAATCACGCGTCCAACCAGCATAGGGGCGAACCCGGTGCTGGCAGCGCAGACGACAGACCCGGCAGTAAATAACCCCATCGCGGATATGAACAGTGCACGTGTCCCGAATGACTCAATGAGAAAAGCGGTGATTGGAATCAAAATCCCGTTGGTCAGCATATATCCAGTGGATAGCCATTGAACGGTTGTGGCAGACACATTGAAGTCATTCATCAAGTGCGGAATCGCCACGTTCAGCAGCGTTTGATTCAAAATGGAAATGAAGGCGCCTAGCAGCAGCACGGACAGAATGCGTCCGACGGACATTTTTTGATCCATGACAGCCTCCTACTTGTGAACTCTGATCGTCGCACTCATTCCTGGTATAATACCCAGACCCTTGTAACCTTGAATGGATATGTTGACAGGCACGACCTGCGTCACCTTGGTATAGTTGGCAGTGGTATTGGAAGTAGGCAGCAGTGAAAAGGTGGAAGCGGTCGCTAGGCCGATCTTTTCGAGCTTACCGCTTAGGGACGTATCCGGGTATGCATCAATATACACATCTACGGTCTGGCCTACTTGAAGATCTTGCACAGCCGTTTCGTCTATATTGGCAGTAATCCAAAGATTGTTCAGATCAAAAGCCTTTGCTAAAGGTGTACCCGCCCCGACAATTGAGTTGTTGACAGCCGTTTGCTGTACGACAGTACCATCAGTTGGAATCGTAACGCTAATTCGGCTTCCGCCTCCTTCAACACTACCCAGCGTGCTGCCAGCGGTGTACGTCTTACCAACTTCAGCATTCCAACCTGTGAGCTTGCCCGCGCTTGGAGAGGCAACGGTAACCGCTTGTCCGCTCACTTGGGCATTATCGGTTTTTATGTAGTTGGCGGATTGATTGTAGTAGTAGGCGGCGGCACCACCTCCTGCCAGAATAATGATGATTACCAGCAGGTTAACTAATATGGCGCGCGAATTCATATTGTGCATGCCTCCCTAGTGTTTTTGGATGTTCAAAGTATGCGTCAAACGATTCATAATATTCAGATGAATGTTGGGAAAGGTTAAGAGCGTATGCCAAAAGGATGATCTTGCTGACAAAGGATGATGCGCACAATGACGACCAGAATCATGATTGTATATGACAGTGAAAATGGACATACGGAACGTCTCGCTCGCTCGATCGCAGAAGGGGCACGCCTGAATCACACAGAAGTGCTGCTAAAAAATGTAAATGAAGCCGATGTGAATGAGCTTGTAAGCGTGGATGCGATCATATGGGGGTGCCCGGGTCATTTTGGTACCATCAGTAGCGGTCTGAAGAGTTGGATTGATAGGCTGGGGTATCTGTGGGCGCAGGGCAAGCTAGTGGACAAAATCGGTGCAGTGTTTTGCACAACCGCTACCGTACATGGTGGATTGGAATCAACGCTACTGAATTTGATTACTCCAATGCTTCATCAAGGTATGATTATTGTAGGCCTGCCCGCTAGCATCACGGAAAATGCGCTCTACGGCTCCTATTACGGCGTAGGGGTAACATGTCCGGTAGAGACAGATCCCGATGGACCGCCCAACCTTCCAACGGGCGATGATCTTGCGCTAGGTCGATCTTTGGGCAAACGGGTCGCTGCGATAGCGGGACGGTACCGTAACGCCGAAAGAGAATAGGAGGCCGCCGATGACCATTGCTTTTATCGCAGTAGCTGTGGTTGCCTTTATCTTTTTGCTAGTATTTAATACGAAGATGACGCGCAAGTCCTCGGCCAAGAATCGCCCCCATCAAGAGGAATCTCGGCAAAGGAGCAGACGTCCTTATCCTGTGCAAGTGGAACCCAAGGCGAATGAATTGACGGAGCATACGGGAGAGATCCAGACTAAGGATTTCGGCATTGAAGAACATCATGCCGAGGAGCATCACAAGTTGACTGATGTCCAGACGGAAATAAGGGTGGAAAAAGATCGCGAGAATACAGAAGGTGCTTACGGGGACCAGGATTATCGTGCGGCTTTGCGTGGTTTTGCTGGAAAGGACGGAGAAAAGCATGAACGTTCCCGACTCTCTGATGGAGAGAAGGAGACTTCCAAAAGTGAGGACGAGCAGTACCGTGAAGCACTGCGTTCCATGAATCAAAAAAAATGAGAACCCTTCATTTGAACATGACAAAAAGGCTGCTTTACTGTCTGGAATACAGGCAGAATACAGCCTTTTTGTGTTGCACGGCTATAGCCATTCGGTTAGCCCGATCATCGTAATCAAGCCGAGAATAAAGGAGAATGTGGCGATTCGCTGATTACCGTCCCCGTGACTTTCGGGAATCAGTTCCTTGTAGACGATAAACATCATAGCCCCGGCAGCAAAAGCAAGACCGTACGGCACCAGTCCGTTCACCCAACTGCTCAAATAAAAGCCGATCAGACTAGTGATGATTTCCACAGCCCCGGTTAGGGTAGCAATGCCCAATGCCTTGAAACGCCCGATGTTTTGATTCACCAGGAATAACGCTACAATAAAGCCTTCCGGGGCATTTTGCAGACCGATAGAGAAGGCAATGAGATTGCCTAGATTCTGAGTCTCACTCGCGTAGCTGACCCCGACAGAGAGTCCTTCCGGCAAGTTGTGCAACGTAATAGCTGCGATGATGAGAAAAGATTTGGACTCCAATTGAAAAGTCTTGGAATCCGGGTCCTCCAAATCAGCATGGGGAATATACATTTCCATCACCAGTAATACGAGGCAACCGAGCAAAATCCCCGCAGTCAGCACGAACCAATTGGAATGCTGTATCGCTTCTGGAATCAGGTTATACACGGATGCAGAGGTCATAATTCCTGCGGCATAAGCCAGCAGAACATCACGAAGCCGATGTGTGATATTACGCATAAACAGAATAGGCACGGCGCCGAGTCCAGTGGACAAGGCAGAAATTAAGCTACCTACGAAAACGTCATTCATAATCGGGATAATCCCTCCATACCTCATTTATCTTTAAGCTTCGCTTCATGAAAACTTCATTTGACTGTTTACAGCTCTTTCCGCATAATGAAATTAGGATTTAGAATCAGTCTAAGTCATAAGAAGCTACAAAACAAGTGATTCGTTTTTAACAACATCCGGGTGTCCACTTTTTGGGATGAGCTTCTGCCAGCACTACTTTTAGAGTATATGCAGCAGCCCAGCGCCCGGTACCGAAAAACTCGCTATATAATACTTATGATATTTTAGGAGGAACCAAGATATGTACAAGTCCATTATTATAGGTACCGGCCCTGCCGGTTTGACCGCCGCTATTTACCTGGCACGTGCTAATATGAACCCGCTGGTGATCGAAGGACCACAACCGGGCGGACAATTAACTACGACTACAGAAGTTGAGAATTTTCCAGGCTTTCCTGAAGGAATCATGGGACCCGATTTGATGGATAATATGCGTAAGCAAGCGGAGCGTTTTGGCGCTGAATTCCGCACAGGCTGGGTGAACAAGGTAGACACAACCGCTCGTCCCTTTACACTGGATGTAGAAGGTTTGGGTGAACTGGTTACCGATACGCTGATTATTTCCACAGGGGCGACTGCCAAATACCTGGGGATTCCCGGTGAACAGGATAATATCGGACGCGGCGTGAGCACTTGCGCTACCTGTGACGGGTTCTTCTTCCGTGGCAAAGAAATCGTTGTTATCGGCGGTGGAGACTCTGCACTGGAAGAAGCTAATTTCCTGACTCGTTTTGCTTCCAAAGTAACGTTAGTTCATCGCCGTGAAGAATTGAGAGCTTCCAAAATTATGCAGGATCGTGCTCGTGCAAACAGCAAAATTGAATGGGCCCTCAATCGTACTCCTGTAGAAGTGGTTGCAGACGAAAACGGAGTAACTGGCTTGAAAGTGCTGAACAACGCAACAGGTGAAGAGGAAATCATTACAGTGAGCGGCGTATTCGTAGCAATTGGTCATCATCCGAATACAGGCTTCCTTGAGGGACAAATTACAACGGATGCGAACGGTTATATTGTCGTCAATCCGGGTACTTCCGAAACAAACGTACCTGGCGTTTTCGCTTGTGGCGACGTACAGGATACACGCTACAGACAAGCGATTACCGCAGCAGGTAGTGGTTGTATGGCTGCTATGGACAGCGAGAAATACATTGAAAGTCTGGAGCACAGTGCCCTGGCGCTGTAATACTTGCAAGTGTGAATAAATATGATGTAACAATAAATGATGAGGTGATATTCATGAAAAAAGCAATAGTTTACACATCTACAAACTGCCCGCATTGCCGTCAAGTAAAAAGTTACCTGGCTGAAAAAGGTGTCGAATATGAAGAACGCAACATTGAAACCAATGAAGCTTTTGCGCAAGAGGTTTGGGATATGGGCATTCGCGCTGTTCCATTGACTTTGATCGGAGAAGAGCGTATTTCCGGGATGAACAAAACCAAGTTTGAAAAAGTGTTGAACGCTTAATCCAACCTAAACAGTTGGCGATCCTGTGATCGTCAAATCGTTGGAACAAGGCCCTCGCCGCAGTTACATACTGCTGCAACGGGGGCCTGTTTTTTTTGGTCTTTTATAAAGATACACGTACACGCCCGAGAAAAGGAGCTGTTGCCGCATAGGCGGCACCTAGCATCGTCGAACGGCTACCAAGCGTGGAGAAACGAATCTGTAATTGTCGACGGTGATAGGGCAGGGCACGTTCATCAATCACTTCACGCATACTTTGCTCCAACCAAGGTCTCGCCTCCGCGAGTGGACCGCCAATGATAAGCATGCCGGGGTTGAGGCTGTTCACAATGTTGGTAATACCCACACCTAAATATCGCCCGATATCACCAAGGACGCTTAATGTACTCGCATCACCTTGCTGGGCAAACGGGAGTAATCCCGCTGTATTATGTGCGGGCAGTTTCAATGTGGATGCTACATACGCCTTCTCCGAAGCATACAGCTCCCAGCAGCCTCGGCTGCCACAGGAACAGGAGCGCCCGTTCCAGTCAATGGACATATGCCCACTCTCGCCCGCGTATCCCCAAGCCCCTTGATACGGCTTGCCATCAATGATAATTCCGGCCCCGATTCCGGAGCCTGCACTGATGTAGACCAGATCCCGTACCAGCTGACGATGATCCGCGTCCATACCATAGTACAATTCGCCTTGTGCACCGACGTTGGCCTCATTATCCACCACTACGGGAAGACCCAGCTCTGTCTCAAGCTGCTGCCGCAGCGGAACCTCTTCCCAGCCCAAATTGGGTGCGAATAAAACATTTCCGGTTTCATCCACCATACCCGGCACCCCCAACCCAATGCCGACAATACCATGAGGGGAGGGAGGAGTGACCTGCATGAGCTTCTGCACAAGCTTACGAATTTGTTCGATGACAAAGTCAGGATCATGCTGGGTTAGAGAAAGGGTAAGCTCTGTTTCAATGGTACCTGCCAGATCGGTCAAAGCACCCTTGATGTACTGTACGCTAACCTCGATACCGAGTACAAAGCCTGCACGGCTGTTGAACAGCAGCATTAAAGGTTTACGCCCACCGCTGGATTCTCCTAATCCCGTCTCATACACCAATCCATCGGTAATAAGCTCTGCAACCAGGTTGGACACGGTGGCCTTGTTTAATCCGGTTTGACTGGATAACTGTGCCCGGGATAAAGGGGCATGAAGGCGGATTCGCTCCAATACAATGGATTTATTCAGCTTTTTGACAAGCGCCTGATCGCCAGTAACATTCATGTTTTTTTCACTTCCTGTTGATGTAATTCCCGTTATTATATCATAAAAATAAACTTAGTTTAAGCGATAGACAAAGTTTGTTGGCTGTGCTAGAATCGTTTTTGTAAACGTTTACTACAAAGGAGGAACTTATAATGGCTTATTTCGAACAAGTATCTCAAATTAAATTCGAGGGCAAGCAATCCGATAATCCTTTTGCATTTAAATTTTATAATCCTCAGGAAATAGTAGCGGGAAAAACGATGGAGGAGCATCTGCGTTTTAGTATGGCCTATTGGCATACGCTGGTTGCAGGCGGCTCTGATCCTTTTGGAGTAGAGACTGCGGAGCGTCCATGGTCCAAGTTTACCGGACTAGATTTGGCGAAGGCACGTGTGGAAGCTGCCTTTGAGCTGTTGGATAAGCTGAATTTACCTTATTTTGCTTTCCATGATGTGGATATTGCACCAGAAGGCGCGTCATTGAAGGAATTTTATAGCAATCTGGATACCATCGTGGACCTGATTGAGGAGCACATGAAGGCTACGGGGAAAAAGCTGCTGTGGAACACGGCGAACATGTTTAGCCATCCACGTTATTTGCATGGAGCCGCGACGACTTGCAATGCAGATGTATACGCACACGCAGCTGCTCAAATTAAAAAAGGCCTGGAAGTGGGCAAACGTCTGGGCGCGGATAACTACGTATTCTGGGGAGGCCGTGAAGGCTACGAAACACTGCTGAATACAGATTTGAAGTTGGAACAGGACAATTTGGGACGGATGTTCCATATGGCTGTGGACTACGCGCGTGAAATCGGTTTTGACGCTCAGTTCCTAATTGAGCCAAAACCGAAGGAACCAACCAAGCATCAGTATGACTTTGATGCGGCGACGACGATTGCCTTCCTGCAAAAATATGATCTGGATCAGCATTTCAAGCTGAATCTGGAAGCTAACCATGCAACCTTGGCGGGTCATACTTTTGATCATGAAGTACGTGTAGCACGGGTTAACGGCATGTTGGGTTCCCTGGATGCCAACCAAGGCGATTTGCTGCTGGGATGGGATACGGACGAATTCCCGGTTGATCTGTATGATGCTACACTGACCATGTATGAAGTACTGCAAAATGAAGGCCTGGGCCGTGGCGGTATCAACTTTGATGCCAAGGTGCGCAGAGCATCGTTTGAGCCAGAAGATTTGTTCCTCGCCCACATCGCAGGTATGGATACGTATGCGAAAGGGCTGAAGGTAGCCGCCAAACTGATCGAGGATCGTGTGTTTGAAGACTTTATTGAGAAGCGGTACAGCAGCTTTAAGGAAGGCATTGGAGCTGACATCGTATCCGGAAAAGCAACGCTTGCTTCCCTGGCTGAATATGCTCTGGCGAACGAAGCACCACGCAAAAACGTGTCCGGTCGTCAGGAATACCTGAAAGCAACATTAAATCAATACATTCTGGCTGATTAATGCCAGAGCTTATATATGAAATAAGAATTGCACGATAAAGGGAAGGAGGAACTTCAATGCAGGAGAAGCTAAATCAGGAGCAGGAGCGTTATGTCATCGGCGTGGATTTGGGTACCAGCGCAGTTAAAACGGTGCTGGTCAACCGCAAGGGGCAAGTGGCTTATGAAACCTCCCAGTCCTATCCTCTTCATCAGCCGAAGGCAGGGTATAGCGAACAGCAACCTGAAGATTGGGTGCGTGGGACATTAACATCGTTGAAAGAGCTTGTAGAGAAGGCCGGAATCGGCGGTACAGATGCTGTGGATGGCATTAGCTTTTCGGGGCAGATGCACGGGCTTGTGCTGACTGACAAGGAAGGCCAAGTGCTTCGTCCGGCTATTCTGTGGAATGACACGCGCACAACGGCACAATGCCGCCGTATTGAAGAAAGGCTTGGGTCAGCGCTGCTAAGTATCGCACGCAACCGCGCGCTGGAAGGCTTCACGCTACCCAAGCTGCTGTGGGTGCAGGAGCATGAGCCAGAGGTGCTGGCTCATGCGGCCCATTTTATGCTGCCCAAAGATTATGTGCGCTACTGTCTCACAGGAGAGTTGGCGATGGAGTATTCGGATGCGGCGGGCACATTACTGCTGGATATTGCGAACAAGCAGTGGAGCGAAGAGATCGCAGCAGCGTTTGATCTGCCGTTGTCGCTGTTCCCGCCGCTGGTGGAGTCCTTTGACCAGACGGGCACACTATTGCCGGAGATTGCGGAGCAGAGCGGGCTTTCGTCTGAAATCAAGGTCTATGCAGGCGGAGCAGATAACGCATGTGGCGCGATTGGCGCCGGCATTTTGAGCGAAGGCCGCACCTTGTGCAGCATCGGCACCTCGGGAGTTGTGCTGTCCTATGAGGAACGCAAGGATATCGACGTTCAGGGGCGAGCCCATTTTTTTAATCATAGTGAGCAGGATGCTTATTATATCATGGGAGTTACACTCGCGGCTGGATATAGCTTGACCTGGTTTAAGGATACCTTTGCGCCGGAGCATTCTTTTGATGCACTGTTGGAGGATGTGAACTCGATCGAGCCGGGCAGCCGAGGGCTGTTGTTCACGCCTTATATCGTGGGCGAACGTACCCCTCATCCAGATGCAGCTATTCGAGGCAGCTTTATCGGGATGGATGCGGGGCACAAGCTTGTGCATTTTACACGGGCAGTGCTGGAAGGAATTACGTTTTCGCTTAAGGAATCCATTGATATTCTCAGAGGTACAGGCAAAACGGTAAATGAAGTGATTTCCATCGGCGGCGGTGCGCGTAATGAGGCATGGCTGCAAATGCAGGCAGATATATTTAACGCGGATATTGTCAAGCTGGAAAGTGAGCAGGGACCTGCCTTGGGAGCGGCCATGCTGGCTGCTTATGGTAGCGGGTGGTTTGAATCGCTGCAAGCGTGCGCTGAAGCTTTTCTGCGTGAAGCAGCAAGGTATTCGCCGAACCCGGAACGTGTGGCACAGTATGAAGGCTTACACGAGTTATACCGTGAAGTGTATCTACACACACGGGAGCTAAGTGAGCATTTGGCGGTTTATCGGTAATATGGTGAGCTTTGCGCATAAATGAGAAGCGGCTTCGGATGTGGAAACCTCCGAAGCCGCTTTTATCATGGACGATAAAGTTTGAATTAAAGGCTCTTCTTCATTTTCGAATGATCCTCAGTCACTGAGCTCACGGCACAGCCAGGACATGACTTGCTTGATGAACAGCCGGCACAGGCGCCTTGGCGGCTTTTTCGCAAAAATCGTACCAACACCCACGCACTATAACCAAGGATCGCCAATAAAATAATTACATTGATCATGGAATCCACTTCCTTCTATATGCTCTAGGGTCTGCCTTAACCCCAACCTAATAATCTGCCACACTGATAGATCAAGATGGCGATGATGTATGCAACGATCAACGGATAGACCACAGAAAATGCGGTCCAGCGCCAGGAGAGTGTTTCTTTGCGAATAACCGCTACCGTAGCCAGACACGGCACATACAACAGAATGAACACCATAAAGCTAAATGAGGCAAGCGGTGTAAAGGCCTGACTGACTTGCAGTTCCAATCCCTGCATATCGGGAACGTGGTAAATGATATTCATAGTCGATACGACTACCTCCTTGGCCATAAAACCTGTGAGCAGGGACGCGCCTGCTTGCCAGGTGCCAAAACCGAGAGGGGCCAATAGAGGTGCAAACCATCCTCCAATCGTAGCGAGCAGGCTGTCATCCATTTCAGCGCCGAAGCCCTGCGGACCAAAATTGGACAAGAGCCAGATGCCAACGGAGCCTGCAAGAATAATCGTTCCGGCTTTACGGACGAAGCCTTTGACCTTTTCCCATGTGCTGCGAAATAATGTAAGAGCCTGCGGCACCCGATAGGGAGGGAGTTCCACGATGAAGAGGGAGGGCTCGCCTGATAAAATAGAAACTTTGGAAAAAATTTTGGCAAGTATAAGCGATACGGTGATCCCTAACACATACATCAGCATGATGATGCTTGCCGCATGTGATGGGAAAAACACACCTGCAAACAACGCATAGACTGGCAAGCGGGCCGAGCATGACATAAAGGGTACCAGCAACGTTGTAATGAGACGTTCTCTGGGTTGTTCAATGGTTCGTGCTGCCATAATTGCTGGAACATTACAGCCAAATCCGATGATGAAGGGAATGAAGCTTTTCCCGTTCAAGCCCACGGCTTGCATCAGGCGATCCATAAGTATCGTAACTCGTGCCATATACCCAGAGTCTTCGATCACTGAGATAATCAGAAATAAGATCGCAATTTGAGGCAGAAAAACAAGCACACCTCCGACCCCAGCCACAATGCCATCCACGACTAGACTTTGCGTAAAAGCGGACGCGTTCAAGTGGACGAGTAACTCAGAAATCCAGCTGCTGAGTGTCCCAGAAAAAAATTCATCCAGCATATCTGAAAGAATTGTACCCGCCCAATCGAAGGTGAACTTAAAGGTAGCGTACATCAGCAGTAAAAAGATCGGAATCCCCAAATACCGATGAGTTAGCAATGCATCCAGCTTATCCGTCAGGTTGTGAGGTCTGAGTTTGGATGTGTCAATTGCCTTGCTGCACAGCTCAGCAATCCATGCTGTTCGTACAGAACGAATATACTGAGCAGGAGTGACGGCATTACCTTCCCTGAGAAGCTCTTCTTCGCAACGCTGGATGCGTGTAGTTACTTGTTCACGCTGTGTCTCATTCGCCATCCATTCCATGACGACTGGATTGTTTTCCAGACATTGCAATGCAGCCCACCGGAGCTGCGGTACAATTGTATTCGGCAGCAAGTTGCAAATATCCGTAATAGCAGCTTCGACAGCAGGACCGTAATCCAGTTGAAAAACATTGGATGTATGTCTGACCTCTCGAAGAGACGCAAGCATTTGCTTACTTCCGCTACCTGTACGTGCCACCATAGGAATAATGGGAACGTTCAATTGGTCAGCTAATAGTTCCTTGTTTACCCGAAGACCGGTGGCATCAGCTACATCAGTCATGTTTAAGCCGAGTACAAGCGGACGGCCGTATTCTAATAGTTGTAAGGTCAGATAAAGATTGCGCTGGAGCTGGGATGCATCCACGATGTTAATCAGCGCCGCAGGCGGTTCCTCCAGCAAATAACGGGTAGCGACACCTTCATCCAGCGATAGAGGGAGTAAAGAATAGGCACCCGGTAAATCCACCAATACGGCAGACTTGTCACGCAGAATTCCTGTTTTCTTTTCCACGGTGACGCCAGACCAGTTGCCTACTTCAGCATACGTACGAGTCAGCTTGTTGAATAATGAGGTTTTCCCTGTATTGGGATTGCCAAAAAGAGCGATCATGTCCATGTCGGAACAACCTCCAGTTGTTTCACTTGATTTTGACGGAGGCCGACCAGCTGGCCGTTGCATTCAATAACAATAGGACCGCCCAATAAACTGATTTTTTTTAAGCGTATGATGGAGCCTTCGTTGATGCCCATGTCTGTTAAGCGACGGCGCAATGAGGGATGAAGAGGCGCAAGAGATTGCAATCGCACAGTCTGACCTAGTGGCGTACGAAGGAGTGAAATACATTCTGGCATGGTGCTCAGCCTTTCTTATCTAGAATGAGAATCAATATCATTTACTTCCGATGCCAGTACCATATCATGAGGAGTACTAGATTGCTGTGATAAAATTCTCTGTGAATGACATGTTTGCTTATGGTTCCAACTGTTATATAGCAGATCATGGTGTCACAACCTGTCATTAACTGCACTCTTACTCGTCTGCAACCGACAAAACTAGAGCGTTTGGGGCAACTGTTTTTATGGTAAGATAGAGCTGTTTACAACTATGCTAAGAAGGGCAGGAACGCTCTGTATGAACAGAAAAATCGGGGTTAGGCTTGTAAAATGTCTGGTTGCAGGTGCGGCGCTGGCTGTGTTGCTGCCGCAGGCTGTAGAGTGGGGCAGCAATGTGTATGCGTCGTCGGTCAAGCCGGCTTCCTCCGTATCCTCGCAGCAGCTTCAGAACAAGCTTTTACAGGCAATGGCTACGCGGAGTGAAACGCTGACCTTTACATATCAAGGGCGAGTGAACGGTCTCAAGCAGCAGTTACAGACAGCCATCCAACAGGCGATGGAGAGCGATCCGTATGTGAATTATACAATCAAAAGCTACGCATTCAGCTATACAGGCACAACCACCTCCGCCCAGGTTACGATTCGTTTAAGCTACCGGGAGACGAAGGAACAGACGGCATATGTGGATAGCACAGTTCAAGCTGTGCTGGGGGATATCATTACGAAGGGAATGACGGATCACGAAAAGGTGAAGGCCATTCATGATTGGATCGTCGTTCGCCTGAAGTATGATGAAGCACAGCAAAAGTATACAGCCTACGATGGGCTGAAAACGGGAAGCACGGTCTGCCAGGGCTATTCGCTGTTGGCCTATAAAATGCTTGAACGAGCAGGGATTACGAACCGGATAGTGGAAGGTAGAGCAGGGGGACAGCTGCATGCATGGAATCTTGTTTTATTAGATGGTCGATGGTATCACATGGATACGACATGGGATGACCCGACCCCCGATCGTGCAAACGAGGTAAGCACTTCATATTATCTGCTGACCGATTCAGAAATGCGGCGGGATCACTCATGGGTGAAACAATACCCTCTGGCGAATACATCGTATCGGGAAACCTTAAAAGCATTGATAGCTGCTGGAGGATCAAAGGCTGTCGTGTATCAAAAACTGTACAATAACCTGGAATATCCATTGCAAGACGGCAAGGGGCTGGTCAAATCATCTGCTGACATCAAGGAACAGGTTGGTAAGATGATAAATAAGGGAGAGGCGTCACTTACCTTCGGCTATCAGGGAACGGAGCGAAGTCTCAAGGAGGATTTACAGTCCTTATATCAACTCGGCTTGAAATCCATTTCCTATCAGATTACGGATCTCGGAAGTACCGGCAATCTTCGGGTAACTCTGAAATGGACCTAATGATTTTGCTGTAAAAAGCTAGACTAACAAAGGAGTATTTTAACTTATATGCACAAGCGTTCCTTTACCTATTTGCTTGGCACGCAGACGATGTCCAATGCGGCCGACATTCTTTATATTATGGCACTTGTGTCTTTGGTTTTTCATGAAACAGACTCGATCTTCTCTTCAGTACTCGTTCCGTTGCTGCGAATGGGTGCACAGATGATCAGCGGCTTTTTGGCACCGCTCATTTTGGCCCGATTCCAGCTTCCATTTATTTTATTTGTTTCCCAGTTCGGACAACTGGCCTTCTTCGCTGTACTGCTGGGCCACTTATGGTCAGCGGGCACAGAGCCTATGTGGGTTGTTGTGTTTGCGTTGGTGGCAGCCATGTCCTTTCTGGACGGCTGGACCACGCCTGCGCGCAATGCGCTGATTCCCCGTCTTGCTTCCGGGGAAGGGCTCATGCGGGCAAACAGTTTGGTATCAGTCAGCGATCAGACGGTGCAATTAGCGGGGTGGGGGCTCAGTGGCGTGCTCGTAGCTATGCTGGGCTCGGAAAAAACATTGCTGGTGGCTGGCGGTCTGTATATGATAGCACTGATCTTCACCAGCTTGATTCGAGACCCCCTAGAGGGCAAAGCCCATTATTTGCTTCAGCCTGGAACAAGGGTACAAAATGGAGATGTCTTGGCTTCTGAGGGTGTAACCGAGCCGGGACAAGGACACTATGACTTGCCACCCGCACAAATGGAAGATAAGCTGTATGGTCCGGAATCAGAAAGCCCGGCGGTGCCTCCTAAACGTAAAAAGGAAATACTGCGTGAAGGCTGGAGTCTCATCGGATCCAGTCGCAGACTGAAGGCTCTTATTTTTATGGATATGATCGACCTGCTAGGAGGCTCCGTTTGGGTAGGTGCGTTCACGCTTGCCTTCGCTCAGCAGGTCTTGCACAAGAGCGAAGCATGGTGGGGATACATCAATGCCGCGTATTTTGCGGGGGCGATTGGTGGCGGCATCGTAGTCCTTGCCTGCGTCAAGCTGTTGCAGCGCAGACTGCTGCCCGCCATGCTGGCAGGGATGGCAGGCTACGGGCTGCTGACAGCTTGGTATGCACTGAACACATTACCGCCACTAACGCTGCTTATCGTGCTGTTGATGGGGCTACCTGCGGAAATGTCGGTCGTCTCCCGCCGCACGATGATGCAAATGAGTGTGTCGGTACATGATTTGCCTAAGGTGCTGTCCGCCCAGGCTACGCTGACAAGCCTGACGTTTTGCATTTCGCTGCTTTTAATGGGCTGGATTGCAGATCATCTGGGTATTGTTAATTTGTACTTGTTTTCAGCAGTGTTGACGCTGATTGCTGTCATATATGGTATTTTTAGTCGTCGTGCCTTATCTATGTCTTTATCAGCTGAAGTAGCTGCTTCTTCCAAATAAACAGAAAAAGAAAAAGCCCGTCTCCGGGCATATACAGGGGAACATGCGGATAACGGTCTTGGGACCAGGTGTACCAGCGTGTTTCCCTGATATGTGGAGACGGGCTTTTTATCACTGTGTTCTGTTATTTATCCGAAGATGGATTTGAACTCAAATCACATTCTTTTAATGGAACGATTTTAGTACGTTTAATCCATTTGTATCCAAGCCATAACAGAAGGAACAGCGGCACACTCATATACGTAGCGATCATCGTTTTCCAGTCAATCTCCTGTCCGGTGAAAGCATCCGTCCCTTGCCCAATAATGACAATGATACATAGAGCAAAGGCGAACAACGGTCCAAACGGGAACCAGCGGGCTTTGTAGGGAAGTTCACTCAGACTGTGACCCTGTGCAGTAAAGGCACGGCGGAAACGATAGTGGCTGACTGCAATCCCAACCCACGTAATAAATCCGCACATTCCAGAGGCATTGAGCAGCCAGTTATAGACTACACCGTCTCCATACAGGGAGGCGAGAAAAGCCAGCATACCAACAGCAGTCGTAATCAGAAGTGCATTCATAGGAATGCCGCGTCGATTGATACGCCCAAGGAAACGGGGGGCTTTACCTTCCCGCGCCAAAGCGTACAGTACCCGAGTCGCTGCATACATACCCGAGTTGCCTGCCGACAATACGGAGGTCAAAATAACGGCGTTCATGACTGAGGCAGCAATGGCAAGCCCCGCTTTTTCAAATACAAGCGTGAACGGACTGACTCCGATATCACTGATATCTCCTCGCAACAGATTCGGATTCGTATACGGAATGATCAAACCAATAACGAGAATCGCGAGAATATAAAAGAACAAGATACGCCAGAAGATTTGACGGATGGCACGTGGCACATTGTCACGCGGATTTTCGCTTTCGCCAGCGGCTACCCCAATCAGCTCGGTTCCCTGAAAGGAAAAGCCCGCAGCCATAAATACGCCCAATACAGCGAAGAATCCACCATGGAACGGGGCATCTCCTACCGTGAAGTTGGCAAAGCCCACCGCAGGACCACCCATGATGCCGAAAATCATCAGCACCCCTACGGCCAAAAAGATGATTACAGTCACAATTTTAATCATCGCGAACCAGTATTCGGACTCACCGTAGCCTTTGACCGTCAACGCGTTCAGCAAGAAGATTATGGCCAAGAATAACAGACTCCACCAGGCAGAGTGACTTTCCGGAAACCAGTATTTGATGAGCACGGTCGCTGCTGCCAATTCGGCAGCAATCGTTACTGCCCAGTTGTACCAGAAGTTCCAGCCCATGGCAAAACCAAAAGCCGGATCAACGAAGCGACCTGCATAGGTATTAAAAGAGCCGGATTCAGGCATAAACGTAGCCAACTCACCGAGGCTGGTCATTAAGAAGTAGACCATGAGGCCAACTGCTGCATAAGCCAGCAGGGCACCGCCAGGTCCAGCTTCGGCGACCGCGCCTCCACTGGCAAGGAATAACCCTGTTCCGATCGAGCCGCCGAGGGCGATCATCGTCATATGACGGGCTTTGAGACTTTTACGCAAGGTTGCGTTAGATGTTGCTTTGTGTTGCATGTTCAAACACTCCTTCATGAAATTGTATTTCATGTCAGGGCAAGAGCCAGAAGGAGGGGGAGTATATAAATCAAAAGACCACAGGGAATACGCCTGCGGTCTTGTCTATGCATTCCGCACCATACCTTCTTCTATAACAAGATAGCTCAACACGCGTGTTTGTGTTAGGACATCGCGTGACAGTTCTGCTCCTTTCGGTTAGCAGCCCCAGCATACGGAGTATTTACAAAGAGTCAGCTCCGCATACTTCGGCGGGTGTACCTTTCTACTGGAATCTCAGACGGCTCTTGGCGTCTCCTCCAGTGTACTGATTACATCCGCGACCTCTACCTCATCATAAAACAGGTTGATGAGGTGTATGACATGATATTATATTGTATAGCGAACTACAGTATATCGTACCTGTACACCTTCTGACAATCGACAATTTTTTGAAATCCACTTATCCATTCTTAAATCAGGAGTTCCGTTTGGCCATCTGCTGCCAAACCGTACCTGCGGCTTGCTCTCCTGATTCGATGCGCTCCAGCGCCATTTTAGCCTGCAGACTGACCTCGAATTCGGGGTCATCGACGGCCTTCTCCAGCGCATCACGCGCATCCTCGGTTCCAACCTCATATAAAAAACGAGCTGCACGCCAGCGCACCAGCTTGCTGCTGTCCGATAGGGCCCCGATCATAGCGCTGGTAGCGATGGGATCGCCAATGTCCGACAACGTGTCGCCAGCAGTGCGGCGTACTGCCGCTGAAGGATCGCGTAGCGCCTCGAACAGCAGTTCCATCGCTTCCGGTGTACGAATATCGCCCAGATAGACGACTCCCAGCCGCCGCAGCTGCATTTTGTCGTCATGCAGCGCTTGCCGGATCAGCGGCAAATGCTCAGGCGTCGGCTCCAGCCGATCCAGTGCAGCGTAGCGTGTGCGCCAGTCCTCGTGTTGGAGGGCCTGCTTCAGCTCGGCATCGCTCCACTCGCGGCGTTCCTCCACGAATTCGCTGTTGTCCGCGCCGTGGGCAATTGCCTGCTGGATAATTTGTTCCAGCCGATCCTGCGGAAAGGCTGCCTCTAATTCCTGCTCAACCTCGCGGGCAATATCCGGCAGTTCACCATAGCGGACGCCGTAATCACTCAGCTTGCGTTCCTTGATCAGCGTTGCACTTGCTACACGAGTAACGGCTTGCACGAAGCGGTCGGACAAGGAAATTCGTTCCTCCTGCTGTCCCGCTTTAACTCGAATCTGCATGGGAAGGCCGCGAAAAAATTGTACAAAAACCTGTGCTTCGCCAAACGCTTCCCCAGAGGTTTCCTCTGGTAAATCCCAATTCGCGTCAGCACCTTCCTCGCCTAGTTGATCCCGGACCTGACCCAAAATAGTAGACCAATCGGCATTTCCTTTACGGTCAAGGGCTACAAAATCAGTCGTGTGAAACACGCTTTTGACCCCTTCAATCGCCAGCATACGCCGGATAAATGGGGGAGCGGAACGCTCATTGTCCCGTGTATATGTTCTGCGGATACCCGCTTCCAGTCGCTCATCCAGATGCAGCATCATGGTGTTCGGACTGGGAGTTGGCTCGATAGATGTTATCTTCATAGCTCGGTACAGCCTCCTGTTCAAAAGTTCTCCATATATCATATATAGCTTATCTGTATTGTACCTCATTCTGCGTAGGTCTCCAAAGAGAGAGTTTTCATTTATAGAGAAAACACAATGACATATATCACATGATTTAGATGAGTATACCTGTTAAATAGGAGTATTTTTGAATGAAAACAGGATGCTATATAAGCCAAACTCGAAAAAATGAACATGAAAACGGAGTAAGCGGAATGGTATTGTACAAGCGTAGCGGTCGCTTTTGTCCCCGGTTTTTTACCCTATTCATAGGTTTTATTCTAGAAATCCGGGGGCAGTGGCGATGGGAAGTACCATCCGACTGCACAGTGGCACTATAGGTACTTTTAAGTTCGGTTTTAGTTTGATGTTTGTATTATGCATCCCGCTTCAGTGGATCGTTTTGACGGCGGCGAATGAGCAGGGAGGCGATAAGTCCCACAGACAGAACAGCCGCCAACAGCATAAATGTAGTCATCTGATTGCCGCCATTCCCCATCAAACGAATGGAAAGCATAGGAGCTAGACTCGTACCGGCAAACAGAATGAAGGTATAGAGTGAAACCGCTATGGCCCTTGCTGTACCGCCGAGCTGGCCAACTATTGCAATAAGTGAAGGGACACTCAGGGCAATGCCGCTGACAAAACATACACTTAATACCACGATAGATATTAGAGAATGCGTCATCCCCATCAGCGCCAAGCTGAGAATGGAAAGAAGAAGAGCTACACGTAATAAAAGGTGAACACCGAATTTCAGGGCCAGTTTTCCGGCGAAGGGTGAGAGAAGCATACCGATGATGCCAGCGGATCTGACATATAGCATCTGTGTGCTATTCAGGCCGAATTCGGGACTGCCAAGGTAGCTTCCCAAAACCGTATACATGCTCACAAATGACATCAGAAGAACAAAAGCGATCGTGTAGCTTAACCATAAAGGATACGAATGCAGAACGGTCCCCAACTGAGCGAAGGCTGCCCAAATGCGAATCCCTCGTTGCGGGGAGGGAGCTTTAGGCAGTAAAAAAAGAACGATCAGGAAGGTGATTGCGTACAAAACACCTAGCATCCGAAATACCATATTCCATCCGATTTGTTCGCTGATAACAATACTAAATACCTGTCCGGCAATACCTGCCACTAGAAAACCAGTGCTGATAAAACCGATAGCCGTTACCCGTTTTTCAGTCGGAAACATATCTACGGCGTATGCGAGAGCAACAGGGGAAAAGGTGGCTGCCGCCAAACCCTGCAGCAAGCGCAGCACAACTAATACAGAATACTGATTGGTTAAGCCGAGGGATAACGAAAGGATCGTCAATGCGAGCAGTCCGGCAACGATAACCTGCTTGCGTCCAAAGCGATCAGACAATCCTCCATAAATAAGGCATCCCGCGGCAAATCCTAAGGAAAAGATACTTCCCGGCAGAGCTGCTTCAGCTAGCGTTTTTCCAAATACTTTAGCAAAGAGAGGGACCAAAGGGATCGTTACATACAGGCTGGACATCACGGCAACCGCTGACCAGCATAGGATTACAATCATCCATGCATAAGGGAGAGCAACATTTTCCTTCTGTATAACGCTATCATTAGTTCGTAATTTACTCATCAATGGAACACTCCTTAATCTTCAAATAAGTAACTTATTAAATATAAACAATTTAATATATTAGATAATCTAATTATATGTTTAAAAAAAATTATCTGCCCACCCCCAGTTTATCTTCCATATGATGATGGATTTTTTCTATAATTCGCGAGAAAATAATCTGCTCCTCGGGATCCAAAATACTCGCTAGGGAAGCACAGGAAGACCAAAATACAGGAAGCACCTGCTGTACAAGGCGAGAACCCGTTTCTGTAATGCGTACATGAATTTTGCGCCGATCTGTAGAATTATGTTCTCTGATAATCCATCCTCGTTGCTCAGTCCAATCCAGGAGGGATGTTGCAGATGCACGTCGGATGCCTAGACGGTCGGCAATCATAGAGGGGCTCATCTGAGCCTGGGATTGGTGCAATGTCAATAGCAACAATAAATCTAGCTTACTCTCTGTCAGGCCGTAAGCAGCTAGATCCAAATCTACCGCATCGAGCACATTATCACCTGTCCATAGCAAGAAGAGACCAATACGGGCAAGTCGCCGGTCTGTTTCTGCAAGGGCAGTTTGATCCATTAACTCTAGATAAGGTTCTGGTCCCAGACGAGGAAGAGATTGCTGGATGGAGTCCCGCTTACTTTGTTTTGGCGGCATAAGTTCACTCTTTTCATGTAATTAGGTTATCTAACTATATTCCAATATAACGTATTGTCATGAATAAAACAATATCTAGAAAGAAATACTGCTACATTCCATACAGAAGCAGGGTTAAAAATCAGCTGAATGAACCAAACTGTAAATAGGTTACCAGAATGCGCCAAAAGATAAGTGAAGGAGGCGTTGCTATGTTCCGCAAGCAAGAAAGAACGCTCATTATTGTATGTATAGTCATTGCGGCCATCATGCTATATGCCGTAATTAAAAGCATAGCTCGCTTGACTCCCTAGTTGGTAATCAAGAGTGAAATCGAAGTTTTCCCTATTAAAAATGTGAAATGAAGGAGTGAAACCCATTTGTCTTCACTGGACCCTGTATTGCTAAGCCGGATGCTGACCGGAATTACCTTGTTTGTACATATTGTATTTGCATCCATCGGCGTTGGCGTACCCTTAATGATTGCACTTGCTGAATGGCGCGGGCTGCGAACTGGTGATCCGCATTATACACTGCTGGCCCGGCGGTGGGCGCGGGGATTCGTCATTACTGTTGCCGTGGGCGTCGTGACAGGCACCTCCATTGGTCTGCAGCTCAGCTTGCTTTGGCCTACCTTTATGCGTGTGGCCGGACAAGCGATTGCGCTGCCCCTGTTTTTAGAGACGTTTGCTTTCTTTATCGAAGCAATATTCCTAGGCATCTATTTGTATACCTGGGATCGATTCAAAAGTAAATATTTCCACTTAATTCTGCTCATCCCGGTAGCGATTGCCTCGTCTGCGTCAGCGGTTTTTATTACAACGGTGAACTCGTTCATGAACCAACCTCAAGGCTTTACACTCAAAAATGGAGTCATGACCAATATTCATCCTATCGAGGCTATGCTAAATCCGGCCACACCGACCAAAGTGTCCCATGTACTAGCCTCCTCGTATACATTGAGCGCTGGTGTGCTGATGGGGCTGGCTGCTTACAGCATGCTGCGAGGGCGTAATCACCCTTATTTCAAAAAGGCGCTAAAGCTGACGGCCACTTGTACCATTGTGTTTGCCATCAGCACCGTGATGATTGGAGACGCATCCGGTAAATTTCTGGCCAAATATCAGCCGGAGAAGTTGGCTGCCGCCGAATGGCATTTTGATACGATGACGCACGCCCCCTTTGTATATGGTGGCTTTATGGATGAAAACGGTGAAATCAAATATGCTCTGAAAGTGCCTTATGCACTTAGTGTGTTGGCCGGGAATTTGCCTAGTACGGAGGTTAAGGGATTAAATGACTATCCGGTGGAGGAGCGTCCGCCGCTGTCTATTCATTATATGTTTGACCTCAAGATCACCACAGGAGTGCTGATTCTCGTCATCCCACTGCTGTATCTGATCCGTAAGCGTTTGCCAGGTCGCAAACCCTACCCCAAATGGCTACTGTTAGCGCTCATTTTGGTCGGACCGATGGCTATGGTAGCTATTGAACTGGGCTGGATGTTTGCAGAGGTCGGCAGACAGCCGTGGATTCTACGCGGATATATGAAGGTGTCCGAAGCAGCAACCACTTCTACAAGTGTTGGGTGGATGCTGGTGTTGTTTGTTATTTTGTATCTGGTGTTGTGTTTCTCGGCCATCAAGGTACTCAGCAAGCTATTCCGTAATAAGGATGCCGTGGAAGAGATAAGACAGCTGGGCCTGGAAGGGGCTGAAGGCAATTGAGCTATGAAATTGTAGGTATCGCCATATTGTGGACCTTCCTGTTTGGATATTTGCTTGTGGCATCCATTGATTTTGGTGCAGGCTTTTTCAGCTTTTACAGTGTGCTGACAGGCCACCAGAACAAAATCCACAATATCATTCAACGATATCTGTCTCCGGTATGGGAGGTAACGAACGTATTTCTCATCTTTTTTGTGGTGGGATTAAACGGGTTTTTCCCGGATGCCGCCTATTACTATGGTACAGCGTTACTCGTTCCGGGCAGTATTGCGATTGTGCTGCTTGCGATCCGGGGAGTATATTATGCTTACAATACGTATGGACATTCGGGTAAAAATAATATCGTCTACATGGCATTGTACGGTGCGACTGGGTTACTGATTCCAGCAGCACTGTCGACGGTCCTCGCTATTTCAGAAGGCGGCATTATTGTAGAGAACAGCACAGGTGTTCATCTGCAATGGGGCCAGCTATTAAGCAACCCTTACACGTGGGCAGTTATTATTCTGGCGCTGGTGAGTGTATTGTATATATCGGCGATGTTTTTGTCCTTTTATGCCAAAAGGGCAGGGGACAAGGTCGCCTTCGAAATCGTACGAGGGTACGCGTTGCTATGGAGTGCCCCTACAATTTTGGCGAGTTTGTTCGCATTTTTTCAGATTAACAAACAAAATCCAGACCATTTTGCCAATATGCTTAGTATGGCCTGGATGTTTGTCGCATCCTTCATATGCTTTGTCGGAGCAGTATATCTGGTCTGGCAGCGTCGTCATTTGGGTATCTCCTTCATCCTGGTGATGCTGCAATTTGCATTTGCTTGGTATGGCTATGGCCGCTCACATCTTCCGTATGTTCTGTATCCCTACATTAATGTATATGACAGCTTTACGAACTCTACGATGGCGTATGCATTAATTACGGCGTTTGTTGCGGGTCTGCTGGTGCTGATTCCTTCGCTGATCCTGATATTGAGATTGTTTCTGTTCGATGCAAAGTATGTACGAGGACAAGCGGGAAAGAAAGGGTGAGCTAAAGTGGTTGCTTTCGAGCATTTTACGATCATGTATGAGTCGCCAATCATAATAGTGGTGGCTATTGTGTTTTTGTTTATTTATGTGGCACGCTTTAAAAATCCACAGGACTGACAATAACATGTGGAGCAGGCCTTCTGATAGATCCGGGAGGTCTGTTTTTTGCTGTATTATCGCAAAATTTCCTTTACAGATGTGATTGAATTATACTTTACATATATCAGGATGTTGCATCATTTCATGATCACATTTGAGTAACAATATATAGTTAAATTGAACCGTTGTGTTTTTGGAGAGCGGGTCTGTCAGGGAGGGGGCTGCATCATGCCTAAAGTGCGTTTCAACAATATGGATCATGTAAATACCGATAAAACCATCAAGCAATTCAGACAATGGCGGCAGGAGCGACGCAGCAAAATAAAGGATTATACGTTCGTTGTGCCCAACCATCCCCCGGAGCTGGAGTTTCTGCATCATAATCGGGAAATGGCGACGGCAACCTGGGTGGGCCATTCCACCTTTTTCATTCAGTACCTTGGACTGAATATTGTCACCGATCCGGTGTGGGCAGAGCGTATGGCTTTTGATAAAAGATTGGCTCCGCCCGGCATTCGCATTCAGGATGTGCCACCGCTGGATATCATTCTGCTGTCACATTCGCATTATGATCATTTACATTTGGCATCGTTGCGGAAGTTATATCGTGCAGATACATTGATGCTCGTACCCTCGGGGTTAAAGTCGAAAATGATCCGCAAAGGCTTTCGCAACTGCCATGAGCTGCAATGGTGGGAGCATTTTACGGTAGGTGGAGTGCGGATTACATTTGTTCCGGCACAGCACTGGACACGGCGTACGCCGTTTGATACCAATACTTCACATTGGGGTGGATACGTTCTGCAAAGTGAGCAGCAGGTGATCGGTTCTGCCACGTCTGCTGTAGGCTCAGATGCTCACGCAGAATCAGATTCAGCGGAGACGCCTACGTTGTATTTTGTGGGAGACACCGGATATTTCCGTGGGTTTAAGGAGATTGGTGAGCGCTTTGCTATTGATCTGACCTTTATGCCGATTGGTGCGTATGAACCGGAATGGTTCATGACCTCGCAGCATGTGACACCGGAGGAGGCGTTGCAGGGCTTTGTGGATTGCGGCGCAGAGCAGATGATCCCAATGCACTATGGAGCCTTTAAGCTGGCAGATGATACGCCGAAAGAGGCGCTGGATCGTCTCGAAGTGGAGCGAGAACGCTTGGGGATTGCAAAGGAACGCATCCATGTACTGGGGCACGGAGAGACGCTGAAAATTGGGCGCCGTTGCTCAACCAGAATCTGAGGGATTCAATAACGTATATAAGGGAATTTTGCAAATACCGATAAAAAAGGCGGCTCAGTGGACAATGAATTTGCCTGCCGAGCCGCTTTTTTTGGTTTTAGGCTACCGTCCAGAACTTAAACGGCTTCGATATCACTCGCCAAAGAGGAATCATGGTTCGCAATGGGATGACGAACGATTTTAACCTCATAGAACGTGATTTTGTTTTCAATAATATAGTCTGGAATTTGACGGTGGTTGTGGGATTCGCGGAACGCTTCACTTTTCGTCCAGCCTTGGAAGTTCTCTTTTTCCTTCCAGCGTGTGCTAATCGTTACTTCCTCATAATCTTTCGTGTTTTCCGTCAGCAGCACTTCCAGACCGAGGAAGCCTTCCATTTTTTCAACCTGTCCTTCTTTGTTAAACCTTTCGATGAGCAGGTGGGCATTGCCCGGTGTAATTTTAGATGTATTTGTAACTATAACCATATTAAATTCCTCCTGAATGATGTGGTATGGTCGGTATAATAACCGGATAGCCATCCTCAAATTTGATGGTAGCGTTCATTTCATAAATGTCGCGAAGAAAAGCAGACGTCAAAATTTGACGGGGTTCGCCAGCAACGGCGATTCGTCCCTTTTTAAGCGCAATCATATGATGACAATAGGCCGCAGCTTGCTGCAAATCATGCAGTACCATAACAATCGTCAAGCCGGACTCGTGATTGATACGCCGCAGCATATCCATAACTTCAAATTGATGAGCGATATCCAGAAAAGTAGTCGGTTCATCGAGTAAAAGAATACCCGTTTGTTGGGCCAGGGCCATTGCAATTCGCGCTTTTTGTTGTTCACCTCCCGATAGAGTATGGAACATCCGATCTGCATAGGGCTTGATGCCTGTGATTTCTAGGACATGGTCGATAATATGCTGGTCTTGTCTGGTAGGACTTGTACTCAAGCCCTTGGTATGAGGAGATCTTCCATAAGCGACCAGCTCACGAACCGTTAATAACGGCAGCATATCCCTCATTTGTGGCAGCATTGTAATCGTCTGGGCAAAATCACGCCGTTTGTATTCCTCTATGGGCCTGCCCAGTACGGAAACCTTGCCCTGATCCTGCTTGAGCAGACGGGTCAAAATTCGCAAAAGTGTAGACTTGCCCGAGCCGTTGGGACCGACAATGGCAGTGAGTTGTCCAGCGGGCAAGGTAATGTTCACATCGTCCAGCTGGAAATATCCGCGTTGTAAGGAAAGATGCTCACCCTGAATGGCTGTCATCCAAAATTCCCCCGTTTCTTGAGCAGGATTAAGAAGAACGGTGCCCCAATGACGGCCAGCAAAATACCGACAGGCAGCTCAATTGGGTCAAACCAAGAGCGTGCCACCGTATCCGCCAGGACAACCAGTGTTCCGCCGCCCACAATGGAAAGGGGGAGGAGAAAACGGTAATCTTCCCCGATGAGCAGCCTTATAACATGGGGGACGACCAGTCCTACGAACCCGATCAGCCCGGCTACACTGACTGCCGTGCCGGCGAGCAGGGCAGAGAGCAAAATAATGAGCATCCGTTGAAGCTCTACCCGCTGGCCCAGCAGCTGTGCTGAATCATCACCCAATAGCAACAAATTTGCAGGCTTAATGGCAAACAAAGAGGCGATTAAGCCAATGATAGCGTAAGGAGCCATGAACTCCAGATGATGCCAGCTTCGTCCATTTAACCCGCCGGATAGCCAAGGAAGTACAGCCTGTACGCGGTCGCTGTACATGACCATTACGCCGTTGGTGAGCGCGCCCAGCAACGCGTTGATCGCAACACCAGCCAGCACAATTTTGACAGGGGAAGCCCCTCGGTCCCAAGCCAGTAGGTAAATGACGATCGCGCTCAGAAAGGCCCCCAAAAAGGCCGTTACCGGAAGAAGGTAACTCAGTTGTGGAAGCATCACCATCGTAAAGACGGCTGCAAGTCCACCTCCAGCCGATACCCCAATAATGCCTGGGTCAGCCAATGGATTTTTCATGACACCTTGAAGAAGCGCTCCAGAAGCTGCCAGACAAGCGCCTACCAGTAAACCTACCAATACTCTGGGGAGTCGGAGATCCATTAGGATCGTGCGATATGTGGATTCATCATTATGTAGCAAAACCTGATTGATTTCTTGAAGTGGAATCGACACCGAACCGTAGGCCAGACCGTACACAGAGACGGATAGCAGTAAGATCGGAAGAGTAATCCAGGCGATGGTGCGTCTTCTGGTGCGCTGTAGTTTGTTCATCGACATCGCCTATTTCGCCGGATACAGCTTTTGGTGCATCAAATCCAGCGCTTTAGTGACCCGTGTTCCCGGATTCGTCCCGAACAAATCTGAAGGTAGAACCTCGACCTGATTGTTTTGGACTGCGCGGATTCTGTTCCAAGCTGCATTTTCCTGCATTTCTTTTATAAATGCGGCTTTAACCTCTTCCGTATTGCCATGGGTCATAATAAAGATGTAGTCAGGGTCAGCCTGTACGATGCGTTCTGTGTTCAACTGCGCATATTGCGGGAAATTTTGCAGACCCGGAAAATCAGCGGCGATATTGGAGCCACCTGCAACTTCCAGAATGTTTCCGCCTAGAGAATTCGGCAGCGCTGCCATGTACGTGGCCGGGGCTCCGTATACCAGCAACACCTTCGGTTTGGAGGTAGAGGCTGTTTCCTTTTGCAGCTTGGCTACCTGTTGGTCAATTTGTTGGTTCAGCTTTACGGCTCCGGCCTGCTTTTGCAGTAATTGTCCGAACAGCGTAATTTGTGATTGGATATCCTGGACTGAATTGGCTCCAGTCAGCAGCAGCTGTGAACCGACTCCTTCAATAGCTGGAATGTCTTTTTCATTCATAGGATAATTGCCTAGCACGACATCTGGTTTGAGCATCGTAATTTTCTCCAGATCTACTTCATGCGTGGAGCCTATTTGCTGAACGTTTTCAGCAGCAGGGACGACGGAAGCTCCATTGGAGTTGGGTCTGCCCACGGCTGTCCCGCCTAATGCGTAAATAATATCCAGATCACCATTGCTGAGCGCAACGATATGTTGAGGGACCTTTTGAAACGCCAACGTCCGTTTTGAAAAATCAGTAACTTGAATCGTCGCGCCGCTTGTCGTGCTTGAGGCGGTAGATACGGAAGCGCTGGCTGGTTTGTGATCTGCGGTCGAGGTACCATTACTACATCCGGTAACTGCCAATAAAAGCGCTGCGGACGACCACAACACATAAGATTTCATGTTATTCCTCCTGCAAATTTCAAGTTAAACAATAATGATAATCATTTTCATTTATGTATAAGAGAATGATAATGAATATCACTGAGGATTGTCAATTGAAAAAAGCAAATTTTTAAATAAATTTTGAACTAAAAATAAAAAGTAGTGATTCGAATTATAGAAGAAAGAACTACAAATTTTTATTAAAAAATAGCATATATCAAGGGATTACGTACACACAAATACATATTGACATTTTCGAAAAGTGTAAGATATATTGGTGATGGGTTTACTTGATTTTGCGAAATTATGGAATAGAGAGGTGGGGAGACAAGCTCGAAAAGAGCTATTTTTTTTAAATTATTAATTGAGAATGATAATCAATTAGTTATATTCTCGTGGGGAGGAACTGCTGTCAAAATGAAGAAGGGGTATTCTGCAATTATTGCTGTGTTTCTGCTGGTGAGTGTGCTGAGCTTTTGGCCAACTTCGTCATCTGTAGGAGCCGCTGCGGCTTCTCCAAAATTGGCGGATGGTACATACACGCTCAAATACAATATTCTCAAGGCAGAAAATGATTCGGTGTCCATGGCAAATGATTATTTTGAAAAACCAGCTAAGTTGTATGTAAAGAAAGGTCAAATGACCATGCAAATTAAGCTGAATCATAGTGAATGGACAACCGGTTTTAAAGTGGATTACAAAGGCAAAATCATCGATACCAAGGTCATCCAAAAGGATGCCAAAGCCGATACTCGCACCGTGCAATTTCCCATTGCGAGTGTCAACAGCCCGTTGATCTCTAAAATCCATGTTACTGTCCCTGCATACAATTACGATCATGATTATACGATCCGCTTCGCTTTTGATTCCAAAAGCATCAAAAAAGTTGCAGCCGTCCAGTCAACGAAATCAGCCAAATCTTCCAAAAAGTAAATTGAAGCTATCTTTATCGTTCATAAAATCAACATAAATTCAAGCATAAAAAAATGAGGAGTGTGTGTAGATATGAATATGGTAATGAATCGCTTTGAGCAATTTTCTTTCAAGAAGGCATTCGTAGCACTGATCATGACAGCACTTGTTTTTGCACTGATGGCTCCACTTTCTGCTAAAGCATCAGCAGCCGACGGCACGTATAACGTAGATTATACCGTTCTGAAGGATCAAACCAATGAAACTTCTCGATTGGACAGCTATCTGACGAAGCCTGCTCAGGTTACGGTAGCTAATGGCAAAAATGTTGTTCGTCTGACTGTGAAAAGCAGTAATCTGATTACGGCGTTCAAAGTAGAGCAAAATGGCGTACTGCAAGATGCGACTGTAGTAAGCACAAATACGGCGAACAACACTCGTGTCGTGGAATTCGAAGTGGCTGACCTGAATGCAAAAGTAAATGCTTACGCTGAAATTACCATCCCAGTGATTGGCTACACAGGCAAGTACGATGTACAACTGCAATTCGACGAAATCTAATCCAAAATAAAACGTAAAAGGAGATTAAAACATGAACATGATTATGAATCGTATGGAGAAATTGTCTCTAAAAAAAGTAATGCTCACTGTATTGATGGCTGCGCTTGTTTTTGTGGTACTAGCCCCATTCTCAGCTAATCAAGCGAACGCGGCTTTGCCTAATGGAACGTATCAATTACCTTATACCGTTTATAAAGATGGAACCACTGAGCCTTCTTACATGGATACCAATGGTTATGTAAAAAAACCAGCCACACTGATTGTTACGAATGGTCAATACAAAGTGCGAGTAGCTATTACTAAAAGTGCTTGGGTTACTGAATTCAAAACGCAACAAAACGGCCAGTATGTGAATGCGACTGTGGTAAGTACATCAGGTGATACAAGAATAGTAGAGTTTCCTGTAAGTAATTTTGCTCAAAAATTAAACGTTAAGTTGCATGTAAGTGTACCAAAAGAATACACTGGCGGCATTCCTTACGATCACGACTATGTTGTTCAATTCCAATTCGACGACAGTGATATCTAAGGGTTTCTTTTTGAGATAATGATTTTGAACTGAATGCTCATTTGGAGCTTAGTTCCAAAGCTCCAAATGAGTATATTTTAAGTAGGGGGATACATCACCTTGAAAAGCCGATTGAACAAATATATTACGACATTCGCTGCTATTCTAATGTTGTTTTCTTTATTTTCACCATACGCAGGAGCAACACCCGAGGATGAATCCACTTCGTCGAATTTGCCTGACTCAAGCACTACAGTGACTAGTGCTACGTATGCTACTTATGAGTATCCGGTAGAACTGCCCGGTCCATATGTTGAGCCTACCAATGCTATAACAACAACTGAAGCGACTTATGCAGATGGAGAATACCTGATTGATTATAAGCCTTTGCGCAAGACAGTCAGTGGAAGCACCAAGGATTCGAGTTTTAAAACAAATTATACCTACCCTGGAGATTTGATTATTAAAGATGGAAAATACCATTTTTCATTTAAATTTGCAGAGGCTCAAGGGCTTTCGAAATTTCTAGTTGAACAAAACGGGGAAACGGTTCCCGCCAAAATAGAAGTAGATTCCGGAAAAGCTTCGGGAACGGTAAGCTTCGATGTTTATGATTTTCATCAAAATGTAAATACGGAGTTTGGATTTAACAGCAGTTCTCCATGGTATGTAGATACCGATCCGGACCGTTCAGTGAAGGAATGGATTGAGTTTGATCCTTCCAGTTTGAGACTTAAAAACTCAACCGAGAATCCAACGGTTCCACCAGTGATACCGCCGGTAACGCCTCCTGGCACAGGAGAAAAATTAACTGATTTGAACTTTACCCTCTTGAAAGATGGAACAGAGGAAAAGTCCATGATGGATGGGTATACGGAGAAGCCAGGCTCGCTAATTGAGCGTGGAGGCAAACAATATGCCCAGTTTACGTTAAAGAATAGTAAGCAAATTGATGGCTTTAAGGTAGAGCAAAATGGAGTGTTAACTGACACCTCTATTGTAAGTGAAGATCAGAATGCGAATACACGAGTTATCGAGTTTGAAGTAAAAGAACTACCAGCCAAGCTGAATGGATGGGTGAGCATCAACTGGCCTGAGTTGGGCTACGTGCATACTTATAATGTAGATCTGCAGTTGGCTTCTGTACCTGTACCAACAACTTTGGCGGATGGAACCTACTCTATTAACTTTGATACTTTGCATGCAACCAAAGATCAGCCATCGGCCATGGCCCAATATCTGTTGTCTCCGGCGACTTTGACGGTATTGAAGGGACAAAAAGAAGTTTCCTTCACCATTAAAGACAGCACTACCGTAACAGAATTCAAAACAGAGCAAAACGGGACACTTACGGATGCAGATATTGTAAGTGAGGACAAGACAGCCAACACGCGTGTTGTGAAATTCAAGGTAGCTGATTTGGACGCAATTTTGAATGCACAGGTCCATGTGAGCACGACTTATCCAGGTGGGGTTTATGAGATGGACCATAAACTTCGTCTTCAGTTCGATAAAAATAGTATCACAGAAAATGGAAGCTCTCCAGAAACGACATCCAATCTGGACTTCACTCTTTTGAAGGATGGAACGAATGAAGTTTCTATGATGGATGGGTATACGGGGAAACCAGGCACCTTGATTGAACGTAATGGCAAGAAGTATGTTCGTTTTACCTTGAAAAACAGTAAACAAATTGATGGTTTTAAGGTAGAACAAAACGGAGTATTAACTAATGTTGCTACAGTAAGTGAAGACAAAACTGCGAATACACGAGTTATTGAATTCGAGGTTAAAGAAATACCTGCTAAGTTAAGCGCATGGGTAAGTATCAACTGGCCTGAACTGGGCTACGTGCATACTTATAATGTAGATCTTCAATTGGCTTCTGCACCTACATCACCTAGCTTGGCAGATGGAACGTATGCTATTAACTTTAATACCCTGCATGCAACCAAAGATCAGCCATCCGCAATGGCGCAATATCTGTTGTCTCCAGCGACTTTAACGGTAGCAAAAGGACAAAAGGAAGTTTCCTTCACCATTAAAGACAGCACTACCGTAACAGAGTTCAAGACAGAACAAAACGGGACATTAACGGATGCAGATATTGTAAGCGAGGACAAGACAGCCAACACGCGTGTTGTGAAATTCAAGGTAGCTGATTTGGACGCAATTTTGAATGCACAAGTGCATGTGAGCACGACCTATCCAGGTGGGGTTTATGAAATGGATCATAAGCTTCGTCTTCAATTTGATAAAAACAGCATTACAAATGCTCCAACCCCGGTTGATCCTGGGACGCCAGGTACACCAGGCACGCCTGGAAAGAATTTAGCTGATGGAACGTATTCAATTAATTTTGATGCGTTGCACGCAACCAAAGATCAGCCATCGGCCATGGCGCAATATTTATTGTCTCCGGCTACGCTGACGGTATCGAAGGGCAAGTATGAAGCCTCCTTTACGATTAAAGACAGCACCACCGTGACAGAGTTCAAAACAGAACAAAACGGGACGTTGACAGATGCAGATATCGTAAGTGAGGATAAGAATGCGAATACACGTGTTGTGAAATTCAAGGTGGCCGATTTGGACGCTATTCTGAATGCACAGGTACATGTGAGCACGACCTATCCAGGTGGGGTTTATGAGATGGATCATAAGCTTCGTCTTCAATTTGATCGCAGTAGCGTTACGGCTAAAGGTCCGGATAACGGAACCACAACTCCAGTGGAAAATGGCAGATACAGCATTGATTTCTCCGTATTTAAAAACGGAAGCAATGAAATATCTGTGATGGATGGATATATGCAAAAGCCAGCCACACTGTTAAAACAGTCAGGTAAAAATATCATTCAAATTAAAATGGACAAGAGCAGCTGGATTAAAACGTTTAAAGTAAATGGTTCTGAAGCTCAGGTGGTTGAACAGTCCACCTCTGCAGACACAAGAACAGTACAATTTGAAGTACCTAATCTGTCAGATAAAGTTACAGTGAACACGCATGTCATCGTACCTGGATTAGATTTGGGTGGCATCCCATATGACCACGTATATGATGTGCAGTTCCAATTCGAGCCTGCCACCATTCGCAGCTTTGTTGAGCCTACCTCTTCAGGGGCGGCTGATCCTATCGTTAAACTGGATTTTGACAAGCTTGCCAATGGGAAATATGCATTGAAATTCAGCATTGTGCTGCCAGATGGTATCACAGGATCTGAATCTCCGGCTCAACGCTTCATCACTAATGAACCAGCGCAATTGGTCGTGGAAGGCGACAAACGGTTTGTAGGTCTGAAGCTACAAAACAGCAATGAAGTTAAGGCGCTGCGCATTTGGGATAACGTAAGTGGAGGTTATCAGGATGCAGAAGTGACCCGGGAAGATGCAGCAAGTAATACGAAGGACGTTCGTTTCAGTGTAAGTGACTTTAAGAACAACGTAAAAGGTCAACTGGTTGTCTACGAAGCTCCAAAAGTGGCAAGTAGCGCTCCGATGGTTTTCAAGGCGGAGGATCGAGTAGAAAAGGTATATGATTTTGAATTTAAATTCGATACCAGTAATGTATCTTATCACAACGAAACCAAAGCAGACGAAGTAGAAGAGGGGAAAAATAACTTAGCCGATGGAGAGTACACTGCGAACTTCCGTGTGCTTGCAAACGGAACGGACAAGGATGCTTTGGTGGCTCCATTTGTACTGAGTCTGGCGAAGTTGATAGTGAAAAATGGTAAGGTCCAGGCCCATGTAACCGTAACAGACAATCAAGCTTTGAAATTATTCCAAACGGACTTTGAGGGCCGCTATGCGAATCCGACGATTGTGGGTACCGACACAAAAGGTGATACACACACAATTGCCTTCGAAGTACCGGATCTGGATAAAAAGCTGAGTGTGTACACACAGGTATATCTGCCTGAGAAATACATTTTTAATGAGAAATTCGGCGGACAGATTCAATTTGACCGTGCATCGCTCAAAGGTGAGGGAGTTAATGCAGCTACAACTGCAACCGCAACCGCAACCGCTACTGGATCAACAGCAGTTTCTACGGACAAAGCAGCAGAAACGACCACCTCGGTAGCTGAAGCAAAACCAGCAGTTGAACAGCCGGTTCAAACGGCTTCCGAGAAGCAATACACGATCAATTACAACGTATTTAAAGACAAAACGAATGAAGCGTCCGTTATGGATGGTTATCTCGATAAACCAGCCACATTGATTGAAAAGGGAGACAAGCGCTATATCCAAGTCACTTTGAAAAACAGCTCTTGGATGCCGACTCTACAAGTGAAGCAAAACGGTACCCTAAAAGATGTGGAAGTGATCTCGACATCCGGTGATACACGTATTGTTCAATTTGAGGTAGGGGACTTGTCCAAGAAAATCAGTGCTTACACACACGTCATTGTGCCTGGTTTGGTCCTTGGCGGAGTACCGTATGATCACTGGTATACGGTCCAGTTCCAATTTGATGAAGCCAGCCTAAAGGTGAAATAACCTCGGGTTAGGACATCACTGAAGCTTGAATAACAGCAAAGTTTGTATGCGAGCAAGTCTTGGTGCCCCGGCATCAAGACTTGTCAGCATTTACATACCGGAGGAATTTGCAAAAATCTACCCGAAAAAATTGGGACTCACGCTGTTGCTCTATATTTTGAATTGAGGTGATTGCATTTTCATGAAACAGCATGCAGTTTTGGCTCAAAGGAAAGCGTTTGTTTTCTATATGTTAATCGGCATCATGATCTTATTGCTGGCCGGATGTTCCGGGGGAGCACAGGCCGGACAGAACCATAGCGATGGTTCGACTTCAACAGAGGCATCAGGTACAAGCGGAAAGTCGTCTGATGATAAAACGGCAACTCCACGTATTGTGGCGACTACAGTAGCCATTTCTGAAATTACGGATGCGCTGGGCTTGAATTTGGCTGGCAAGCCGACAAGCACCAAAGTATTGCCTGATCGTTACAAGGATGTCCCTGATGTGGGAAATCCGATGAGTCCTGATATGGAAAAAGTAATGTCCTTGAAACCTACAGATGTGCTTTCGGTGACCACACTCAAATATGATTTGGAGCCTAAGTTTAAGGACCTGAACATTAATGCTGAGTTTTTGAATTTTGAAAGCCTTGCGAATATGCAAAAGGAAATTCAAAAGCTGGGAGACCGATTTGATAAAGCTGAAAAGGCGAAAGAGATTAATGGGGCCTTGGATGCCAAAGTTACTGAGATTCAGCAAAAAATTAAAGGCAAGAAGTCTCCTAAAGTACTAATTCTACTGGGTGTTCCGGGAAGCTATCTGGTGGCTACCGAACATTCCTATATTGGGGATCTGGTTAAAATTGCAGGCGGGACAAATGTGGTTCAAGGTGAGAAGGTGGAGTTCATAGCCCACAATACCGAAGCCTTGCAGCAATCCAATCCTGATATCATTTTGCGTGCTGCACACGGGATGCCGGATGAGGTTGTAAAAATGTTCGATGAAGAGTTCAAAACTAACGATATCTGGAAGCATTTCAACGCTGTGAAAAAGGGGCATGTTTATGATTTGCCTGAACCGTTGTTTGGCACCACTGGGAATTTAGCGGCAAGCTCTGCGCTGGATGAGCTGATGAAAATGCTGTATCCTTCGAATTAAAGGAAGCTGATGACATGTCCAAAAAATTATGGAGCCTTATTGTTGTAATTGTCTTACTCGTCGGTGTCATGCTGTACTCAGCGATGACAGGCAGCCTCAAGGTGAATTTGAGTCAGTTGGTGGCCGGATTGTGGACAGGAACAGATGATCAGGTAAATGTGGTCAAGGATCTCAGACTCCCGAGAATTATCGTAGCTGTGATGGCGGGTGCAGCCCTTGCAGTGGCGGGCGTTTTGCTGCAAGCCGTCATGAAAAACCCGCTGGCAGATTCCGGGGTGATCGGCATTTCTTCGGGAGCGGCCTTGGTCTCGCTGATCGCGGTGACCCTCTTTCCGGCGCTTTATTTCTGGATGCCGTTCTTTTCATTTATTGGCGGTGCGTTGGCCTGCCTAATGGTCTACGGATTTTCATGGAAATCCGGCTTGCATCCCATTCGTCTTATTCTGATTGGGGTGGCAGTAAACGCCATCTTTTCCGGCCTAGGTCAGTCGTTTAACTATCGGGGCAGTTATGCGGTCACCAGCATTAACCAGGTCACCACCTCAACCTTGTCTATGAAAAAATGGGTAGATGTCGAGGTAATCGTGGCCTATGGCGGGATTGGGCTAATTTTAGCCATGCTCGTCTTCTCTTGGTGTAATTTCTTGTCCCTTCAAGATAAAACGGCTAAAAATCTGGGCTTTAATGTGACGCGCGCACGACTATTAATATCTGTGATAGCGGTGCTGCTTGCAGCAACGGCTACAGCCATTGCAGGAGTAATTGCTTTTATCGGCCTGCTCGTTCCGCATTGTGCCCGCTACCTGGTTGGCTCCGATCATAAGTGGCTGATTCCGTTCTCTGCTTTATGCGGAGGCTTGCTGTTGTTGCTTGCGGATACACTGGGGCGAACGGTGCTTGCTCCCAATGAAATTCCAGCCTCTATTATTATGGCAGTCATTGGCGGACCATTCCTGATATTCCTGATCAGAAAGGCGGATCGCACCTATGGACATTAAAGATATAACCTTCTCCTATGATCGAAAAACAGATCGTCTACATGCAATTAATGCTGTTATTGAGCGGGGACGAATCACTACGATTATTGGCCCCAACGGATGTGGCAAATCGACACTACTCAGCGTGATGTCTAACAATGCTGTTCCTCGTATGGGGCAGGTCGTTCTGGACGGCAAGGAGATAGCCCACTACAAGCCCAAGGAGCTGGCCCGTCAATTGGCTGTAGTTCATCAGCAGAACGAAGCTCCCTCCGACCTGACAGTAGAAAAACTCGTCAGCTTCGGAAGACTGCCTCATAAGAGCATGTTCACAACCAGCCGGGACGAGGACGAGGAAGCAGTCGAATGGGCTATAGCCTGCACTAATCTGGAGGGACGCAGAACACATACACTGGATCAGCTCTCAGGAGGAGAACGGCAGCGTGTGTGGATTGCGATGGCTTTGGCACAGCGAACACCGATTTTATTTTTGGATGAGCCGACCACCTATCTGGATATGTATTACCAGCTTGAGATTCTGGAGCTGATTCGGCAGCTTAATCAGGAGCACGGACTGACCATCGTGATGGTGCTGCATGATATTAATCAGGCTATTCGGTATAGCGACGTGATGATCGCTATGAAGGAAGGACGCATAATAGCGAATGGTCCGCCGATAGAGGTCGTTACACCCGAACTGATTCAGGGAGTCTATGGTGTGAAGGTAGTCATAAGACAGGACGACGAGGCGGGCATGTATCTTATTCCAATAGGCGTCGGAGCTTCAGAACATTTGCACACACAGAGAGGGTATAAGGTGTCTGTCCTTGAGTTATCTCACTGAATTTAAAACATAAAAATGGTTCTGGTCCAGGTGTTTGTCAGGTGACAAACGTGAAGACAGAAGCATTTTTTTATTTTATTTATAAGATATTGGATGAGATTCAGAGGCAGTTCTGCTTAGACTACGGTTCGAATCCGATCTTTTGTGTGTTATACTATTGCCGTCGGTAATTTTGTGTTTAGCACTTTACTAATGATAAGGATGGTATGCTTATATGATCAGTACAAGCGGCGTAACGCTTCGTTATGGTAAACGCCCACTTTTTGAAGACGTAAATATTAAATTTACTCCTGGGAACTGCTATGGCCTGATTGGGGCAAATGGCGCGGGTAAATCCACATTTTTGAAAATTCTTTCCGGTGAAATCGAAGCCAATTCAGGTGAGGTTCACATGACACCGGGCGAACGGATGGCTGTCCTCAAGCAGAACCATTATGAATACGATGAATTTCCGGTTCTGGAAACCGTTATTATGGGTCATACGCGTCTGTATGAAATCATGAAGGAAAAGGATGCACTGTACGCCAAAGCGGAGTTTTCCGAAGCAGACGGTTTGCGTGCTGGTGAATTGGAAGGCGAATTTGCAGAACTGAACGGTTGGGATGCCGAGCCGGATGCGGCTGCATTGCTGATCGGTCTGGGGATTCCGCGTGATCTGCATGACAAAAAAATGGCTGAGATGAGCGGCAACGACAAAGTGCGCGTTCTGTTGGCACAAGCGTTGTTTGGTCGTCCGAACAATTTGCTGCTTGATGAGCCTACCAACCATTTGGATCTCGAATCCATTCAGTGGCTGGAGAACTTCCTGATGGACTATGAAGGCACCGTCATCGTTGTATCCCATGACCGTCACTTCTTGAACAAGGTATGTACGCATATTGCGGATATTGATTTTGGTAAAATCCAGATGTATGTCGGCAACTATGACTTCTGGTACGAGTCCAGCCAGCTTGCACTTACACTGGCTCGCGATGCGAACAAGAAAAAGGAAGAAAAAATCAAAGAACTGCAAGCCTTTATTCAGCGCTTTTCTGCGAATGCTTCCAAGTCCAAACAAGCAACTTCGCGTAAAAAGCAACTGGATAAAATTACGCTGGACGACATCCGTCCATCGAACCGTAAATATCCATTCATTAACTTCAAGCCTGAGCGTGAAGCGGGTAAACAATTGCTGACTGTAGATAGTCTCAGTAAAACCGTGGAAGGCGAGCAAGTGCTGAACGAGTTCAGTCTGGTCGTGAACAAAGGCGATAAAATTGCATTTGTGGGTCCGAACGGGCTGCCTAAAACGACGCTCTTCCAGATCTTGATGAACGAACTGGAAGCGGATAATGGTGAATTTTCCTGGGGGATTACAACGAGCCAAGCGTATTTCCCGAAAGATAACTCCACTTATTTTGAAGGGGTGGATCTGAATCTGGTGGACTGGTTGCGTCAATATTCCAAGGATCAGGATGAAACGTTCCTGCGCGGCTTCTTGGGACGTATGCTTTTCTCAGGCGAAGAAGCGCTTAAGAAAGCAAGTGTGCTGTCCGGGGGAGAAAAGGTTCGCTGTATGCTGGCGAAAATGATGCTGAACGGTGCTAACGTACTGCTTCTGGAAGAACCGACCAACCACTTGGACCTGGAGTCCATCACAGCGCTGAACAATGGTCTGATCGACTTTGACGGGACTATTTTGTTCACTTCCCATGACCATCAGTTCATTCAAACCATCGCGAATCGCATAGTGGAGATTACACCAAACGGCGTAATCGACCGTACGATGAGCTATGATGAATACTTGGAAAATGAAGAAATCGCTAAATTGCGTGAACGCATGTATCCGGTAGAAATCGGCTAACATTCGAACCGCTAGTTTCTGCAAATAAATAAACGAAAGAGGAGCTCCATCAGGCCATTGACATGGCCGGGGGACTCCTCTTTTTTCGTTTTGTGCCATGACCCTCAGCTTACTTGGTTTCGAGAGTGAGGTAAGATAAATCTCGCCTGATCTTCGGTACCCTATATAGCCTATGGGGTGGCTTATGATCCGCCTGTACGACGGCGTTGGTTGTTCGGCTTCTTCGTATTTTGGCTTTTCAGTGTTTTGGTGGAACCGCCTTGAAAGCCGCCCTGCTGTGAAGCGCCGGACTGCTGTTTTTTTTGTGCCAGCTTTTCGCGAATGGCATCTGCGAGATTAATTTTACGTGGTTCCTTAGCATCGCTCATGAATAAATTCCTCCTGTTGCCGCCAGATTCATGTCAATCATGCTGGATTGAAGAAAAACGCGGCTGTGTCCTCATTTTATACGTTTTTAAAAGAAGGGACAAGGGCAACAATGATAACACATCGCTGGAGTGAGGCAAGGGGAGAAATGTCTGTTTTTTGCATGAAGGAAAAATTGTTTTGTGTAACCCACAGGGATGGGGCCTGGCAATACTTTTTCATTGTTCCTACAGCGATGTAGAGTGGAAAGACTGTTTCTCTAGACCCACACAAAGTTCGTCTGTTATCCTAAAAATAACAGTTTTCCACAGGCGAATTGTTATTTTTAGGGCAGCTATGCTGCTTGTTTGAGGGGGAGTGTAAGGGCAGCTATGCTGCTATTTTTTTTTCTGGGCAGATCTTTACGCTGCGAACTATCTATTTGAAGGAGTGTCCTCCGTTGTGGTAAATGTCTATGATGAAATACGAAAAGGTGAGCGAGGGGCGTGGGTAAGCATTGCTGCTTATCTCTTGCTGTCCGCTTTTAAGCTGATTAGCGGATATATATTTGCCTCTAGCGCGTTGCTGGCCGATGGATTCAACAATGTCACCGATATTGTGGTGTCGGTTGCTGTATTAATTGGTCTGAGAATTTCGCAAAAACCACCAGATTCCGACCATGCCTATGGACATTTTCGTGCCGAAACGATTGCGGCGCTGCTGGCGTCCTTTATTATGGCTGTCGTTGGTTTGCAGGTGCTGATTGATGGAATCGGAAGCATTTTCAAGGGAGGAAAGCAAATACCGGATATTACCTCTGCGGGTGTGGCTGTAATTTGCGCAGTGATTATGTTCGGGGTGTACCTGTACAATAACAGGCTGGCTCGGCAAATCAACAACAAGGCGTTGCTGGCTGCGGCCAAGGATAATCTATCCGATGCACTCGTCAGTATTGGAGCAGCAGTGGGCATTATTGGCGCACAGTTCGGGTTGCCGTGGTTGGATACTGTTGCGGCGATCGTGGTAGGATTCATTATTTGCAAAACGGCGTGGGAGATTTTTAGGGATTCCACACATAGCTTAACTGATGGATTTGATGAGCAAGAACTATCCGACTTACGGAGTACGATTGCTCTTATACCTGGAGTAGAAGGAATTCGAGACGTTAAGGCACGGGTACACGGTAACCACGCACTGGTGGATGTGGTCATTGAGGTGAATCCGCAACTCAGTCTGATCGAAGGACATCGGATCAGCGACCGGATTGAGGAACGTCTACAAGAGGTTCATAATACAATGCACGTTCATGTCCATGTAGAACCTAAATTATAGATTAATTATTAAATAATTAGTATAAAAAGTGACTTTAGACCTATATCAAAAAAGGTGTACGCGCTATCTTTTGTGACGTTTGGATTATATCTCTCTTCCTGCTGCTTTTACTATAATGAAGGCATGTCCGGCTATATTCGTCGGAATTATGCTCTTCAGATTCGTAAAAACAGCCAGGAGGTGCAACATTGAGAAGACGCGTGATGGGAATGCTCATGACGTCAGCCGCGCTGTTGGCAGCAATTCATGTGGCGCCGGGTCAGGTTGACGCAGCGGCATCGACAGCATCCACAGGACAGAAGGCGGTTATTCAGGCGGCTGTAAAGCTTAGATCCGATCCTTCGACTACGGGCAATGTAGTCAGCTTTATGAAGCAGGGAGAGGCCGTAACGGTATTGGAGAAAACGAATAGCTATTGGTATAAGATCAAGACCTCTGATGGAGTAACCGGCTACACAAGCAGCTCCGACAAGTACATAAAAGTTGGCGCTACCAGCGTCGCTGCTGCTGTCACCCCGTCTGCCAGCCGTAAAACGGAAGCCTCAGAGTCAGCTAAAACTGTTTCAGCTTCAGTTAAAAATGTTTCAACTAAAGAGGCTCCGGCTTCAGTGAATAGTTCTGCCGGTCAAACGAAAGCTACGATTCAAACGTCCGTTCGTTTGCGGGCGGAGGCATCCACTTCTTCCGAGGTTCTGGGCTATATGAATACAGGGGATGTCGTTACGATTACCGATTCCAGTAACGCGTATTGGTTCAAGGTCACCACTGCTGATGGTACAGTAGGCTATGTCAGCTCATCTCCACAATATATTCGTATTGGTGAGGGGGTTGTTGTGCAACAGCCTGTGGCTTCTTCGGCTGCACCCGCTTCAGATACTACTGCTCTAGCTGCGGTAGCATCTCCTATATCGACGGTTAGCTTGTCTTCCGGTGATGCAGCGGCTGCAATCGAACAGGTTATTGACACAGGTATGACGTATCTCGGAACACCATATGAATATGGTTCTGATCGCAACAGTACGGCTACTTTTGATTGCTCGGCATTCACTCGCCAAATCTTCCGTCAGGCTGTAGGTATCCAGCTTCCGGCAGATTCTCGTTCACAAGGTGAGTGGATCAAGCAGAACAGTCAGCCGAATACAGATATGACTACACTGAAGCGTGGCGATCTGCTCTTTTTTACAAATTATAATGCATCTTCCGGGGCGTACACGTCCTTGGATAATTCCTCCCAAACGATTACGCATGTAGCTGTATACTTGGGGGACAACAAGCTTCTCCATACGTTTTCTGTAGCGGCCGGCGGTGTAAAAGTTACGGATTTCAGCAAGCCTTGGCAGGATCGTTTCCTGTTTGGGGGGAGCGTAATCCAATAAGAAAGCCGTTCACTGTTAAAAGTTGCATCAAAAAAGGATGTTCCACAGCTCTGTTGACCAGGGTGGGAACATCCTTTTTTGATAAGCATATGATACATATCACTTTTGGGTGTAGCTATCTTCCGACGTCTATGAAGCTCGTTTTCTTCCGGTAAAGAGTGAAATAACGAATAATACCAAAAATAGCACAAATAACATTTTAGCAATTGTAGCTGCTACGGAGACGACGATACCAAAAAAACCTAAAATCCCGGCGATTACAGCAAAAACTAAGAATAAAGCCGACCATTTCAGCATGTTCTGTATCCTCCTTTGATTGTATATAATGTGGCATACTCGCGCCCCGATAGAGCGTGATAGCAGATGACGGTGACTTCTACAGATTAAGTGTGGCTCTGCCATCATTATATGTTGTTTTAAACGGTGCGAGGGCCCGTGAATCATAACGTTCGGATCACAAGAACCTACCAGTCTGGACGTTGTTTCGTGTCCGAATGTAGAGGGTAACTATGCAGTAATCATAAACATCATCGTGAAAGACGAAAGAGAGGTTACGCTATGTTAACACAGGTCAGCATTTTTATTATTGCTATCGCATTTGCCGTTCTCGTTATTTACCTTATTAAGACTTTGAAAGCAGCCCAAGGTTCTCTGGATAAGGTAACTCAAACCCTGCAGGAAGTACAAAAGACAGTCGACGAATTGAGTTATGAAGTAAAACAAACGGTTCGACATGCAAATGACATCACTGCAGACGTTGATCATAAATTGAAGCAAGTGGAACCGGTAATGGAGTCGGTTAAAAACCTGGGGGAGGTACTCAGCGAAGTGACGCTGGCCGCCAAGCAGGCTTCAACAGCGTTAATGACACGCCTTCAAAAGTCGCGTAGCACTGCGAGCAGCACTTCCGGAACGGAGAAGGCGATCAAGTCAACGGGATCGAACAGACCTTTGACTGCAACAGAGCGGACGGTTCAGAGCTACAATGCCACTTATGGGGAACCTGCGAGCAAGCCGGCTAAAAACTGGCTGGGTTATGTAGACATCGCTGCTGGGGTGTGGCAGAAAATGCGTCAGTAGTATAGTGCTGAACCGTAAACTATAGGAAATTCATTGAAAGGGTGAGAATTATGATGAAGACATTATTACTAGCCGCTGGTTTGCTCACTCCCTTTTCCGGACAGGATACGGTTCAGCAAACCGTCTCCCCGCAGACAGCGGGGCATATGGTAAGGGCTGTTCAGACGATAACTGCTCCACATGCTGTGCCAACTGATTTCCATACCTTAAATGGCATATCTCTGGATGATACTCGTGCGGATGTATTGAAAAAACTGGGCAAGCCACTTCGAGTCAAGAAGGATAAGCTGCTGCTTTCTACAGAATATCAATACCCGGATGTCACCGTAGGTATGCGTGAGGACGTCGTCTCCTATGTGCATGTAGATCCTGCTGCTGGTCGCATCAAAGTGAATGACAAGTGGCTGCCACTGCAACGGAAAACACTGGATCAGGAGCTAGGTGGCTCGCAATTTACGGCAGAAGACGGAGAGGTGTATGTACGCGGGCAGCGTGCGATCAAAGTATTTACGGATAAGACGTCTGATAAGCCGAAGTATGTTGAGTTTTTTGATGAAACGGAGTGGTAATCGATTTTTTCGAGGCGTGACATCATATGGAAGTTTCAAATAGTTGAATGAAGTGTAATAGTCAGAGAAGTCAATCCTTAAAGGAGCGTGAGAAACATGAATCAGACCAATCATAAATCTTATGCCAAGGTGGTAGAGAACGGTGTACAAGCCGTTGAAGCTGTGAATGAGTTGCGTAACACGGGCTATCGTTATGAGGATGTGTTCGTGCTCGCTCATGATCAGGATCGGACGGATCGTATCGCGGACACGGTGGCTGCCAAGGAAATCGGGATTAAGGAAGAGGGCGTTTTCGACTCATTAGCGAATTTGTTCCGTTCCCGTGGTGATGAGCTTCGTGCTAAAATCACTTCCCTGGGTTTTACAGATACGGAAGCAGATTTTTATGAAAAAGAATTAGATCAGGGTAAAGTGCTGGTTATTGCGAAAAAAGCGTGATATTTCCAGCTCATCATAGAATCAAACAAGCTTAGATTCGAAAAAGAGGATGTTGGCCGCAGCACAAGTGTTTCGCGGGTCCTCCAAAACATAGATAAGGAATGGGGTTTTAGCCTCATTCCTTATCTATGTTTTTGGAATGCTTGCTTACGGAAACGCTATTTCTAATTACCAAGGGTGTTGCCCCATAAGCAGGTATAGTATAATACATGGGTTACAGATAAGGAGAGAGCAATGAGAATTCTAATTGTTGATGATAATCCAACGAATGTCATTATTATTCGTGAAATACTAAAAAAAGAAAATTATCGCGATGTGATCTCTGCCAGCTCGGCCGCAGAAATGCTGGAGCATCTGGGAATCGGCGACCGTACCATTAGTCTTCGCCCCCGTCCTTCGGATATTGATTTGGTGCTGCTCGATATGATGATGCCTGAAATGGATGGCATTGAAGCTTGCAGTATTGTACAGGAATATGAACATTTAAAAGATATTCCGATTATTATGGTTACCGCTGTAGGCGATTCTAAAAAATTGGCCGAAGCTCTGGATGTGGGAGCCGTCGATTATGTCACAAAACCGATCAACAAGGTAGAGCTAATGGCGCGAATTCGATCTGCCTTGCGTCTTAAGCAGGAAAAGGACTGGCATAAGGACCGGGATCAGCGAATTCAGGATGAATTGAAACTGGCTGCGATGGTGCAGCAGGCGGTACTGAGTCCTGCCATTCAGGACCCGATGCTGCAAGCGAATGCACTGTACCAGCCTTCCTTTGAACTGGCGGGAGATTTATATTCATGGTATCCGCTAGGAGAAGGGAGATATGCCATCATTTTGCTCGATATGATGGGCCATGGCATTTCTTCTTCTTTGTTTTGCATGTTCATTGCGTCTGTACTCAAGGATACGGTGACCACGTATGTGGAGCCGGAGAAGGTTATACAAGAGCTGAATCGTCGTTTTAATCAGCTGGATCTGGGCAAGCAACTGGTACAGTATTATTTTACGGCAATTTATATGGTGGTTGATACTCGTTCACGGCGAATTGACTATGTAAATGCAGGGCATCCTCCTGGCTTGCTGTTCAATCAGGACGGTAGCATAACCAAATTAGACCGTGCGTGTAGCCCGGTCGGATTGTTTGATAAAATTGATGCAGAGATGCACACGATTTATTACGAAGGAACTGGGCATATCGCTTTGTATACAGATGGCTTGCTGGAGGCGGTAGAAGGTGAATATGAGGAACAATTGGAGTATCTGACTGCCTGTCTGCGCAAGTATGAGGAATGGAATGAAGAAGCGATGCTGGATGCGTTTTTTCGTAACGAGGGGCCGCAGGATCGCGATGATGATAAGTGCCTGATCTGGATTTCGTTGAAAGAGGGAGAGAGCTTGCATGAAAATCAGAAATAAACTGCTGATTGGCTTTGGATCGCTTATGGCGATCCTCCTTGTGCTGACGCTAATCAGCTATGACCGGATGGGGAGCTTGAATGAACAGCTGAACCAGGTTTACCAAGAACGATATGTGAAGGTCCGCAAAACAACGGCTATACGCGGACAGGTGAACGATATGGCTAAAGTGATGGCCAATCTGATCTTGAATCCAGGCTCCTCTGTCGGCGAGGCCAAGCGCGAGATGGATGATATTTCTGCTACTGGAACAAAAGTGCTGGCTAGTCTGCAAACGGATTCCGGTACGAGTGAAGAGCAACAGCAGATTGACCGGGTGGCTGTTGCCTGGAAAGATTTCCTAAACTATGAAGAGAGACTCGTTTCCTTATTGGAGCAAGATCGTATTGAGGAAGCTAATGCTTTCCGTAATAGCACGGGTCTGCCTGCTCAAGAGGAGGCAATGGACAGCATTAATACCCTTGCTGTTTTTCAAGACCGGGAAATTGATAACGATATGAAGCAAGCCAATCTGGCTTATGAGGAATCCGTGCAGATTACTACAATCCTGATGGCGGCCGGTCTGATGATGGGCTTACTGGTTATTTTGTGGGTGCTTCCTAGCATTGCCAAAGGTCTAAATACCGTTAACCTCATGATGAACGGTTTTGGCAAGGGAAAGTACAGGGCTATCAGCCGGATGAGTGTGGCCTCCAAAGATGAAATCGGAGAGGTTGCTCGTGTGTTTCAACAATTGGCTGGAGACTTGGATGAAAAAAGGAAATTCGAGCATTCCGTCCTTCAAACGCAGAAGGACCAAACTTGGCTTAATGCCAATACTGCTCGGTTGACTGAGCTGTTTCGCGGTGTGAATTCACTGGAACAGGTTGCTCAGATGTTCATTAGTGAGTTTACGCCAATCTTGGGAGGTAGTTACGGAGCTATCTATCTGCAAGGAAAAGATGTAGAAGATAACCGATTTAAGTTGTACGGCTCTTATGCAAAAGTGACTGGCGAAGGCTCGATTAGAGACGTTATCCAGGTGGGCGAAGGTTTGCTTGGACAGTGTGTTCTGGATCGTAAGCCGATCTTGATTACAGAGGCGCCTGACGATTACTTGTCCATTGGCTCCGCTTTAGGAAAAAGCAAGCCAGTGGGAATTATGATTTTCCCTATTTTGTTCGAGGATGAATGCATTGGTGCCGTAGAAATAGCGTCACTGGATCGCTTCAGTGATCTGGAAACGAAGCTGTTTGCTCAGCTAATGGAGAGCTTGGGAATCATTTTGAACAATATCAAGGGACGGATGCGGGTTGAGCAACTGTTGCGCGAATCACAAGCACTTACCGAGGAATTGCAATGCCAGTCCGAAGAGTTGCAAACTCAGCAAGAAGAGCTCAAGCGTTCTAACGAGAATTTGGAGCAGCAAACAGAGGAGCTTAAGCGTTCCGAGGAATTATTACAGCGTCAACAGGAAGAATTGGAGCATTTTAATACTGAACTGATTGCTAAAACGAGAGCACTGGAAGAACAGGTTCGAGAAGTGGAAGAAAAGAACGATGAGATCGAACGTGCACGAGCCCAGTTGGAGCAACAGGCGATGCAGCTTGGGATCACAAGCAAATACAAATCCGAGTTTTTGGCCAATATGTCGCATGAATTGCGTACTCCGCTAAATAGCTTGCTTATTCTTTCTCAGCTGCTGTCTGAGAACAAGGAAGGCAATCTCAAGCCCAAACAAGTCGAATATGCACAAACCATTTATATGTCAGGCGCAGATTTGTTAAAAATGATTGATGAAATTCTGGATTTATCCAAAGTGGATGCTGGAAAAATGGATATTAACCATGAAACGGTCCATTTGAAGGAATTGGAGCTGTTTGTAGAACAGAATTTTGCTCCAGTCGCAGCCAAACGAGAGCTTCAACTGCATACCGAAATCGAAGAGGATTTGCCAGATGCTATTATAAGTGACGGTTATCGTCTCAAACAAATTTTACGTAACTTACTGTCCAATGCGTTCAAGTTCACCACGGAAGGTTCTATAAGTTTCAAGGTATCTCGGGCAAATGGAGAGCAGCTTCCGGGTATGCTAAATCCACGAAAATCCTATCTGGCTCTATCTGTACGTGATACGGGCATCGGGATTGCTTCAGATAAGACAGATCTGATCTTCGAAGCCTTCCAGCAGGTAGACGGTACGACTAGCCGAAAATACGGGGGAACAGGGCTGGGGCTGTCGATCAGCCGTGAGCTTTCCAAATTGTTGGGCGGTGCCATTACAGTCGAATCCGAGCAGGGACAGGGCAGTTGCTTTACACTGTATTTGCCGGAACAAACGCCTACCGAAAAGAATATGGATTCTCATTCGAGAGAGGCGCTTGACAGTGCAGATGTGCATCCGGCTTTTGAAGGCGCCGCTGCTTCAGCGGAAGCAGATCTGCCAATGATCATGCCTGCTGAACGCTTACCTGTGTATCAGATACCTGCGAAGAGCGGAGCGGAGGACATACATCCGGGTGATGACCGAAACGAGATTACCCCGCAGGATAAAGTGCTGCTGATTATTGAGGATGATATTAATTTTGCAAATATTTTGTACGACATGGCCCGTAGTCGGGGCTTTAAGGCGTTGATTGCTCTCAAAGGAGACGATGGGCTGAACATGGCTCATTCCTATTTGCCCGACGCTATTATATTAGATATTCAGTTACCTGTGATGGATGGCTGGTCCATTTTGGGCGAGCTGAAAGGCAATTCGTCAACACGTCATATTCCAGTACATGTTATTTCAGTCATAGATGATGTGAAACAGGGCTTGATGATGGGCGCAATTGCTTATCTCAAAAAGCCTTCCTCGAAGGAGAGTCTGGATAAGGCATTTTCACATATAAAGTCGTATACGGACCAAATGGTAAAACGCCTCCTTGTGGTTGAGGATGACGATAATCAACGCAAATCCATTATTGAGCTCATCGACCATGATGATGTGGCCATTACGGCGGTATCGACAGGTAAAGAAGCACTAAACGAGCTGGCTACCCAGCGGTATGACTGCATGGTACTGGATCTGATGTTGAGTGACATGACAGGCTTTGAATTGCTGGACCGCATTCGGGAAAATGAGCAGCTCACCGATCTGCCGATCATTATTTATACAGGCAAAGATCTGGATAGTAAGGAAGAAACACAACTTCGAAAATATGCAGAGTCCATTATTATTAAGGATGTCAAATCACCGGAACGACTTTTGGATGAGACTACGTTGTTCCTGCATCGGGTGGAGGCAAATCTTCCAGAGGACAAACGTAAAATTCTGCAGAAGCTTTATAACAAGGAAGAGTTGTTTGAAGGCAAAAAAATATTGTTGGTAGACGATGATATTCGTAATGTATTTGCTCTGTCCAGTGTGCTGGAAAGCTATCGTATGGAGGTTACCTTTGCTGAAAATGGAAGAGAAGCACTGGAAATGCTCGAACAGACACCTGATTTTGATCTGGTGCTGATGGATATGATGATGCCGGAAATGGATGGATATGAAGCGATGCGACGTATCCGGTTAATGCCACAATTCGAAAAGTTGCCTATTATTGCCCTGACAGCCAAGGCGATGAAAGATGATCGTTCCAAGTGTATTGAGGCAGGCGCTTCCGATTATGTAAAAAAACCGATTCAAACCGAACAGCTTTTATCATTAATGCGAGTGTGGTTGTATTCGTAACCCAAAAAAATGGGTAATATAAAACGACACATGATTGAGAGCGGTGCAGGCAAAACCTATTTAGGAATTGGAGAGAGATTATGACATCGAAGGATATGGCGGATAATGCTGCTAATGAAGTGAAATCGAATGACAATGAGCGGGAAATGATTGAGATTGAGCTGTTGCTGGAAGGTATTCATCGGCTGTACGGCTACGATTTTCGTAACTACGCTCTGCCTTCGATCAAGCGGCGTATTTATTATCATGCGCAGTCCGAGAATGTAAGCACGATATCAGGACTTCAAGAGAAGGTGCTGCATGATCGCAGCGCCTTCGATAGACTGGTACAGAGTCTTTCTATTCCGGTGACCGAGATGTTTCGCGACCCGGAGCTGTTTCTAATTTTTAGGCAAAAAATTATTCCTATTTTACGAACGTATCCGTATATCCGAATATGGCATGCAGGTTGCTCCACAGGTGAGGAAGTATATTCAATGGCAATCTTGCTGCATGAGGAAGGCTTATATGATAAGGCCCGTATTTATGCGACGGATATGAATAACCTGTCTTTACAGCAAGCGAAAGAAGGCGTATATGGGATCGACCGAATGAAGCTGTATACCAAAAATTACTTGGAATCTGGGGGCACACAATCGTTCTCTGAATATTATACAGCCAAGTATGATTCGGTGATGTTTCATCCCTTTTTACGAAAAAATATCATTTTTGCTGAGCACAATTTAGCGACAGACCGGTCTTTTAACGAGTTCAATGTGATTTTTTGCCGGAATGTTATGATCTATTTCAACGATGAACTTCGCAACCATGTACATGGGTTGTTTTATGATAGCTTGAGTCATTTTGGTGTGTTGGTGCTTGGGGCCAAGGAATCCATACATTTCACCGATTATAGTGATTCCTACGAGCCGCTGGACCGGGTAGAGAAAATATACCGGAAGATTAAATAGAGATGCTTAGGAGGATTCCATGGGGCTTCATGAACCGATTCATATATTGCTGGTAGATGACAGACCTGAGAACCTGCTCGCTCTTGAGGCAGTGCTGGAGAGTGAACAATATAATCTGGTAAAGGCCACATCAGGGGAAGAAGCGTTGCGATGTCTATTAAAAGATGAATTTGCACTCGTTGTCCTCGATGTGCAAATGCCGGGTATGGATGGTATTGAGACCGCGAAGTTAATCAAGGCCAGAGAGAAGACGAAGGATATTCCGATTATCTTCATTTCAGCTAACAGCAAGGAAGCGGAGCATTTGTTTGCGGGATATTCAGCGGGCGGTATTGATTATATGGTGAAGCCGTTCATCCCTCAAATTCTCAAGTCCAAAATTGAAGGCTTTGTACAAATGTATCTGACAAACAAGCGCTTGAAAACACAGTCCATGCTGCTTCATCAGAAGACGCAGGAGCTGGAAAAGATGAACAGCGAACTGATTGCCGCCAAGGAGGCGGCAGAGATTGCTGCTAATGCCAAAACCGAATTTTTGGCAATGATGAGCCATGAGATTCGCACACCTATGAACGGTGTCATTGGTATGATTGATCTGCTGATGGAGACAGAGCTGCAAAACGATCAACAGGAATATGCCGATATCATCCGCCGCAGTGCAGACGCGCTGGTCGCGGTCATTAATGATATTCTGGACTTTACCAAGCTGGAGTCAGGCAAGATGGAGGTTGAGGAATATCCATTTGATTTGGTTTCCTGTATCAAGGAAGTTTTCAGCCTGTTTACAGTAGAGGTGAACCGCAAGAATTTGGAGCTGGTTTATTTTCTCGATGAACAGCTGCCTCCCGTGTTATATGGAGATATGGGCAGATTGCGTCAAGTACTGATTAACTTGGTGTCCAATGCCGTCAAATTTACAGACCAGGGCGGGGTATATGTCTTCGCATCGGTCAAAGAGCGTAGCGACAATGGGCTTACGGTTGAGTTTTCTGTAAAGGATACAGGCATTGGTATTGATCCCGCCAAGGTTGGAAGGCTATTTCACCCTTTTTCCCAACTGGATTCTTCAATGACACGCAAATATGGTGGTACGGGTCTGGGACTCGCTATTTGCAAAACCTTAGTGAATATGATGGGCGGAGATATCCGTGTAGATACGAGTGGAGAACAGGGTGTGGTGTTTCATTTCACAATGAAGCTTGGAGTTGCCAAGGAAAATGAACTGGAGGGGGAGCCCAGCCACGATTGGGAAATTCCACAACAGGAGTCCCCAACCCGTAGACCTGTACTGGTCGTGGATGACCATCCCATCAACCAGAAGCTGATGGTGAATATACTGGATAAGCTTGGTTTGGCTTCAGACGTGGCAGCAGATGGGCAACAGGCGCTTGACATGGTCACTGCGAATCAGGATTACGACTATATCTTTATGGACCTGCAGATGCCTGTTATGGACGGCCTGGAGTGTACGGGTAGAGTACGTGAACAATTGGCGGGAAGATCTCAACCAGCCATCATTGCTATGACAGCTAACGTTATGGAGGGGATTCAGCCCCGATGTATTGAAGCTGGAATGAACGATTATATTAGTAAGCCCGTTAAAATCAGCAGTGTAAAACAGGCGTTGCTCCGGCATTCACCGGATCATTTTCCAATGCAGCCAGGTAAAGATCGAATCAATGAAGCTTAGCTGGTTGTATTTGACAAGTGGATAAAAAGTTATAAGGTGATTCAAACACTCGTATATTGGGTTAGTATGTAGGGAAATCTTTTTTTGGGAGAGTAGGCCTATGAATACAAATAAAAATGAGAAGTTCAATGCGATCACAGAAACAGCTGATGGTGTAAATACCGTTTATCTGAGTGGAGAATTGGATCTTTCGGTAGCACCTGATTTCCGTCTGGTCATGGAGCCTTTAGTGGGGGAATCCAGCCAGGATTTGATTGTTAACTTGAGAGACCTTAAATACATTGACAGCACAGGCATTGGTATTTTGTTATCCATTTTAAAAGCAAGGCATGGGATGGAGTCCCGGTTTACGGTTCAAGAGGTACCGCCTCAGATTCAAAAACTGTTTGATATGACCGGTATTGCTAAATTCTTTGCCCCCCAGGAGAATTCCCAATAGGAAAGGAAAGAAAAAGAAATGAATGCTCAAATTCAAAAAGTAGTTCTTAATTTGCCGGCCACAGCTGACTTTGTTGATATTGTAAGATTAAATTTATACGGTATTGCCGCGAAAATGGGATTCTCTTATGAGGATATTGAAGACATGAAAGTGGCTGTATCGGAAGCCTGTAATAACTCTGTCCTTTATGCATATGGTCATGAGGGAGGAGTCGTGGAAGTAACATTCGAATTTGACGAAGCTTCGTTGTCCATTCGTGTCAAAGATGAAGGGGAGAGCTTTGAACGTGTGGAGGACCCGTCTCGTATCGCATCCTTGCATGACAAGGAGTTGAATGATGCACAGATCGGCGGATTAGGCTTTTATCTCATGCAGGCGCTTATGGACGATGTTCATATCTTGAATGAGACAGGAAAAGGCACCGAAGTGGTGTTGGTAAAGCGTCTGACCAGAAGTGAGGAAAGAGTATGAATGAAAAGGTAACTCCCCCGGAGTCGATGGATGAAGCCGTTGGTCTAATCTGGGAGTACCAGCAAACCAAAGATAACGAAATTGCTACCGTGCTGATCCGCAAGTATGAGCCGATGGTCAAGATGGCTGCCGGGAAGATATCCCGTAACCGTCCGGACTTATACGAGGATTTATATCAGACCGGTCAGATGGCTTTGATACGTCTGCTCCAGCAATACGATATCAGCTTGGGTATCCCATTTGAGCCGTATGCTATGAAAAGTATGCTGGGACATATGAAAAATTATTTACGCGATAAATCCTGGTACATACAGGTTCCTCGCCGTATCAAGGAAAAGGGAGCGCTTGTTCAACATGCGATTGATGAGCTGACCGTCAATTTAGAACGCTCACCCAATGTCAACGAGATTGCGGAGTATTTGGACCTTACCGTTGAGGAAACGATCGAGGTGCTTGCTGGTCGCGAGTGCTACCACTATGTTTCTCTGGACTCGCCATTATCCCAGGAAGAGAGTGCAGCTACGTTAGGTGAGCTCATTAGCTCAGATGCTAATGATTTTGACACGGTGGAAAAACGGATGGATCTTCAGCAGGCTTTAAGCCAACTGAAAGAGCAGGAACAGAAAGTGCTTCTTCTGGCATTTCAGGACGGTCAATCTCAACGTGCGATAGCGCAGACGCTGGGCGTATCTCAGATGAGCGTTTCCCGTATTCAGAAGAGGGCAACAGAAAAGTTGAAGCAGATTATGTCTAATTCCTCTATTTCATGACAACAAGCTCGCTGAATTCGTGGCTCATAATATTTGACGTCCCATCGTAAGGACACGTTATTCCAATAGGGAAGCGTGTCCTTTTTATAAAGCGGAAAAAACAAAGAAAGGATGGAATCCATGACAGCATTTGAACAGATTTCTACCTTCCGTGGAGGATGGGAATGGTGGGACATCTGTGCTGCGGACTGGCAGGATTCGGTCATACAGCACTTGAAGGAGAAGCTCCCAAAGGCCGCAGAGTGGCTGGATAAGGTAGAGGACATTCCATCCAGCTTTATTTCTGTACGCTTTCCAGATGGCAATCAGCCGTTGATGTGCGGATCGTTGATCTACTCCGTTCAGGAGGAGATCGACAGTCAGCGCAATTGCAACAAGTTTTATTTTCTAGTTCTAGACCAGAAGCTAGTGACCTTAAATTTGGATCAAAATACCCGTGAAATTATGCATACCCCAGAACGTCAAACCATGCTGCAACAGTGTGAGGATGCAGCAGATGGCATGTTCGTATTGGCGAGAGCCGTGCTTCATTATTTTCATACGGGTATGGATAAGTTTGAGATCAACCTGAGAAGACTGGAAGAGGACATGGAGAAAAGGAATGCACGTACGCTGATGGATTCTATATTGAACGCGCGTTTCGAGCTGTTGTATTGGAGCAATATGTTCATTCCTTTTTCAGAGCTGGTCACGGCTTCCCGCGAAGCATACCTGGATAAGCTGGAGGAAAATCGCTTTTTTAAGCAGTTGCTGTACCGTGTCACTCGAATGGAGGGACTTTTCAGCCATTATGAAAAGGAAATCGACACACTGATCTCTATTGATGACGCCATTTCTGCATTTAGGGGCAATGAGATTTCGAAGACGCTCACGATTGTGACCGCTGTATTTATGCCGGCCACTGTAGTGGGGGCTATTTGGGGCATGAACTTTGAAAATCTGCCTTGGATTAAAACAGGCTGGGGTTTTACCTTCGTGATTGTCGTTACTCTGCTAAGTATGGCAGGGATGTACGGCTGGCTGATGATGAAGGGATGGACAGGAGATTTATTAAAAACGAATAAGCGTAACAAATTGTAGCGGTTGCTTACGGCAGTTATAATGTGCATTCAAAAAACGATCCATCATAACCGGGGGCATTGTAGGAGCTCATTACCGGTTCGATGGATCGTTTTTATATGAGATAGAAGGCAATCACTTAGTACCTTGGCTCATTTTGATATATCCTAACAACTCGGCGATGAAATCTCCGATAACCGGAAGATTTAACTGCACCAGGAAGCTGAGCAACCAAGCGAGTAAGGCGAGTACGACCACTGTACCCAGTGTAAGGCCAAGACCCCTTGAAATCCCAGCCGTCAGATTACTAATAATTCTTCTTTTCGTGCTGGAGTAGTTCTCTATAATATCTTTGAATTCTGCTTTTTCTAATGTATCTGCGATTTGATCTAGACGTTTGTTAAGCCGCTTGACCTCATGACGTAGCTCAAAAGGATGTTCATCCACATCAAAATCTCTTTCATGATCATGCTTTTTAACATGAGTAGATGAGGTCTGCTTGGATGAAGCCTCGTCTGGTTGATCTTGTGTCTGTAGGGGGTGAAAGGTTCTCTTGTTGTTCCGAGCAAGATCATCTCCATAGGAGTTTGTTTTGTTCATTGTCATCCCAGCCTTTCTATCATTTAAAAACAGCCAGCTTCTTGCCTGCTGGCTGTTCAGTGTTTGGAGCTTATTATGGTTATAATGAGAATGTGTTCCTATTATGAATTTGCGTTTAATTGTTTCTGAGTGTCCTTGGCTGCCTGAGCGGTTGCATCCATTACTTCTTTATCTGCTTTAGCCGCTTCATTAGCAACATCAGCAGAGGCTTTAGTTACGCTGGATACGATGTTGTCTTTGCTCTCGGCTACCGTTTTGGCTACATCTGCTGTTTTGGTCGAAACGGTTTTGGCCAAATCCGTCGCTTTACTGCTGACTACGGATGCAACATCCTTGGTTTTATCGGAGACAACAGTCATTTTTTCGGACAGATCGCTACGCAAATCACGGCCTGGCTTTGGAGCGAACAGCAGGGCTGCCGCAGCACCAATCAAACCTCCAATGAATAAACCCTTTGCAAAACCTGAAGTGCTTGCCATATTTTGATTGTCAATGTTACTCATGATATATCACTCCTTTTATAGAATAAAAAATATATATAAATGTTAGGTAGCCCTTCTTAATAGCCTGGACACAAGTCCGAGCAAGAACACGAACAATGCAGTTCCAAGTATGGCTGGAATGACTGCGAAATCTCCGATGACTGGGCCCCAGTCTCCTAGGACCGTAGCACCAAGCCAAGCTCCTACAAATCCAGCAATCATAGAGCCCGCAATGCCGCCAGGCATTTCATGACCCGCTAGTGCGTCGCCAATCAATCCGATAATAATAGCCATTACAATACTTAGGACCATTCCCCACACAAGGATCGCCTCCTTTATCCTGAGTTCACACATCGATAATGTTTTTGATAAATGCTGAGCTTTCGTTATTTCTTCGCCTTGCTTACTTCGTATATAAACGTTGTGACCGTGAGTGAAACAAAAAGCCATCTTAGAGCGCTTATAGACGGGGGAGAGAGAGGGGAGAACGTCACAGACGTGCTCGCCAATAGACCACGGGAACGGTAAATACCAGCCAGATCATACCTGCAATATAGCCGCCTGCAATGTCGGTGGGAAAATGAACTCCTAAATATACACGGCTGAGGCCAACCAAGAGAATGAGCAATGCACCAAGAACACACGGAAGGAAGAATGTACGCTTATGAACCTTTCGTTCTATAGCCCAAATGGCAAATATCATTCCGTAAAATCCCATGGAAATCATCGCATGACCGCTGGGAAAACTGTAACCTCCTGCTTCAACCAAATGTTGAAGAGACGGGCGTTCCCGTTGTAAAAATTCCTTTATGATCGTATTTAGCACCCACATCTCCGTAAAGCTGCTTAGGATGGCAAAGGAATACGCTTTTGAGCGGAGATAGACCCAGCACAAGATTGCGGTACCGATTGCTATCAGTAATGATATGCGGAATGAGCCTAACGATGTAATGAAGATGGCGACGGGTAGTAGTTGGTAATGAGCAGCAGTTGTGTCTGGAAAAACAATATCTTGAATGCGCTCATCCCAATATAGAAAAGGAGCTGTGCCAATCCATTTTACTGAATAGGCAATGAGAAGTAAGACAGCGATCATGATCATAGATGCGGATAGACTGCGACGCAAATAGCTTGGTAAGAATCGGAATCGTTGAGGTTCATGGGATAGCATATGTAGTAAATCGCCTCCTTATGGCTGTGATAGATTGATTTTGTGTACTATTAACTTAACGAATAATGAACTGGAGAGCAAAATTAGACAGAGACAATAGGCTGATTGACGCATATAAGTGCGGGGTAAAGGGATCGTATTACAGCGTTTGTAATGCCAGGGCCGGAAGTGGATTAGGAATCACGAAGTAAGGGCTGCTTTACGGAACTGAAATCCATGGAGGTGTTAAGGATGATTAAAATAGTGACATCAGCAGAGAGACATACCTCAAATAAGGGATGGATTCATAGTGAGTTTAGCTTTTCGTTTGCAGATTATGAAGATCCGAGCAATGCCCATTTTGGATGTATGCTAGCCCATAATGATAATGAGCTTAAACCGCAGCAAGGGTTCAAAAGACATCCGCATCACGACTTGGAAATCGTCACCTATGTAATTGAAGGTCTTCTGCATCATAGCGACAGCTTGGGCCACGAACAGGATCTGAAAAGCGGCTCGATCCAGGTTATGAGTGCAGGCACCGGAATTGAACATGAGGAGCGAAATCTTGGGGATGAAAAACCGGTTCGTTTTTTGCAAATGTGGTTTCTACCCGAGAGTCCTGGCCTTCAGCCTTCTTATCAGGTACAGAGATTCAAGCACAGTGAACGCCTAAATCGACTTCAGCCCGTAGTGTCTGGTTCAGAGGTGGAGGGAGCCCTATCGATTGCACAGGATTTAAATCTGTATCTGAGCAGATTGGAAAAGGGACAGCAGCTTGAGTATCCACAGCAAGAGGAGCGCCGCAGTCACATTTATATCATTAGCGGTCATGTCGAAGTTACGTGTCAGGATGGGGAATTTCAGTTAAGACCTGGGGATGCCGCGCGAATTCAGAATAACTGTACATTAAAGATACTAGCTACAGGGAATGAGGAAATATCTGAACTGGTATTAGTAGATTTGCCTTGAAGCATCCATGGGTAAAGAAAGAAGTGGATGAAAATACGTATATGCATCGAAAAAATAAAGCTCGTATTCCTTGCGCGTCTGATAAGACGACCGGAGATACGAGCTTTATTTGTGGTGACACACTTAAAATAGCCAAGCTGTCTGTCTACAAGCTGATTTACGAGGACTTACGCAATCTACCCAGTTCGGAGACAATGGCTTCAACCTCTGAAATGCTGAGATTAGGCTTGCTGATTACCATATCGTAGACATCATGGATGTCCTCGTATTGCTCTAGCGAGAAAGCGGAAGCCTGCATAGCAGCACCACTTGCCATACGAAGCTTGGTTTTAATGCCCTCAATCATATACTCAATGTTGGCATGAGAAGGTACAGACAAATCCATCGTTAATGTTCCATCCTTTCATAACAGGGGAAGTTGCCTGTATTGTATCATGTTTTTGTTGTAGAATGTACTGATAGCCAGATTACCGATATATAACTGAATGAAGGAGGATGGACAAAGTTGTCTTTGTATAATCGAGCTTCCACATCTGGTCGCTCGCCCGTAGAATCTAATGTAGAGAAAACAGATCGCGACGGACTCGCACCGTTTTTTCGAGAAATTCAACATCAGCATGCTATAGATAAGTTGACTTTTGTATGTATCGGTACAGATCGCTCGTCGGGTGACTCACTCGGGCCTCTGGTAGGCACCATGCTCAAGGAGCAAGGCTTTCCTCATGTGATTGGCACAATGACAGAGCCTTGTGATGCGGATCATCTGGTTTCATACTTGGAGCGTATTCCCCAAGATCATCATGTGATCGCCATAGATGCTTGTCTTGGACAGCATGGCTCAACGGGAATGTTCCTTGTTGCCCGTGAACCGCTAACCCCTGCGCGATCGGTCGGGCTGTCTCTGCCGTCCGTCGGGCATTATAGCGTGGCCGCGATTGTGAACGAGCGCAGTCCCAAACCCTACTGGACACTCCAGATGACGTCACTTCACCTGGTGATGACGATGGCCGCATATATTGCAGATGCAGTGGCTTGTGAATTTGGTTTAAAAACAGCTTCGCAAGATTTTCCAGCGGGCTACCGTTTCAGATATTGATGGTCTGCTTAATAATATACATCAGCATGTTCTACTTACTAATATATTCAGAACCAATAGATTATATACAGAGAAGGAAGGGTTCCACATGGAAAAGGTATTATGCGAAGGAACGACGATCTGCTATGCCGAACAAGGAAAAGGAGATCCGATCATTCTGTTGCACGGATTTTGCGGAAGCTCCTCCTATTGGGATGAGGTTGTTCCCTTGCTATCCCAAAGCTATCGTTGTATTGTTCCGGACTTGCGTGGACACGGACGCAGCGATGCTCCACTCGGAGCCTATACGATTGATCAAATGGCAGACGATGTGCTTAAACTGCAGGAACAATTGGACATTCCTCAGGCTGCATGGTTTGGTCACTCCCTAGGAGGCTACTTAGCCCTTTCCGCGGTACAGAGACATGCAGAGCGTCTTACAGCCTTTGGACTGATTCATTCAACGGCTCATGCAGATACGGACGAAGGTAAAGAAAAGCGGAACAAGGCGGTATCCACCATTCAAACGGAAGGGATTACAACCTTTGTAGATGGACTCGTACCGGGGTTGTTTGCTCCTGAACATGTGGAGTCGATGCCGAGCCAACTACTCAAAGTCAAAGAAATTGGCTACAAAACACCTCCACAAGGAGCCGTAGGAGCATCACTGGCTATGCGCGAGCGTCCTGACCGTCGGGATGTGTTGTCGGCATCTGCATTGCCAGCACTTTTAGTGGCAGGGGAGCAGGATCATGCGGTTCCTCCAGCACGGACGTTTACAACAGATCGAGCCGGAGTAACTCAGGTTACCCTACCGAAGTCTGGACACATGAGCTTGTTCGAAGCACCGCAGTTATTAGCGAATGCCATCTTGTCATTTTTGGAGCTAAACTTGAAAAAGTAGAGTAAGGTAAGTTCAAAAATCGGAACCTTTTGATGTGGTATCAGAGGGTTCCGGTTTTTGCTGACTTGTTGCTTCCTATTGGTTGATGTGCAGAATGTCTAAGTCATATTGTTTTTGTTCAAGGCAAACGCCGTTGGCAAACCGTCAATACTCTCTAAATTTTTCTCGTATGCATACTTTTTAAGTGCTTCTTCGCCCATCTGAATCGCCACGTCCTTCAGCTTTTCCCGTTCGCTCGTGTAAGTCATGAAGGGAACTGCAAAACCACATGAATGTTGCACCATATGAACATCAACAACAATGATTTGTCTGGCCCCAGGCAGTGGATTGAAGAGAGGATACAGCTCATTCCAACGCTTTGTATTAGGCAGCACGACTGTGCCAGTACCAAAGAGCCTTAATACACAGGGCTCGCCTTCAAATGCACAGAACATGATGGTTAACCGGCCGTTCTCTATAATGTGTGCGCTTGTCTCGTTGCCACTTCCCGACAGGTCGAGATAGGCTACCTTATGATCTGACAATATACGAAAGGAATCATATCCCTTGGGGGAAATATTCACATGCCCCGTCTCAGATACAGGTGCTGATCCTACAAAGAAAATATGCTGTCGCTGTATGAACTCCTTATATTCCGGTAATATCGAACTAAATTGTTTTCCCATACTTCCAACTTCCTTTTCGTAAAATATCATGGCATAATTTTGTTTCTCATGAAAATAAATATATTGTATTTTTATATAAATACATAAAACATAACAACTATTTTTGTTTCTTATGAAACAAAAATAACACGAGAGTGACAGAGAATCAATATCCAATTTTCGAATGCTTGTATTTCGCTAGTCACATGATTTGACACAAAACACTGTATTACTGGAATGTTATATGCCATACGTGATTTTCTGAGTATCTATCATTCATCCTCTACGATCCTCTACATTAGTAATCGTGCTAAATGGGATACGCCATGATTGCGACATTTGGCTTTTAGACAAGGATGTCTTACAATCAGAAGGGGCAGTGTTGCTGGTTCTCTAAGCATCAGGATGAAAGGAAGGGAACGGCTTGCTTAGAAAAGATTATTTGCTTAGTATGATGGAAGAATTGACATCAGCAGTAGCATCGGTGCTCGGTCTGAGGCGTGAAAATAAACACATCGAAGCGCTAAAACAACTAGATGACCTACTCAACAAGCAGTTTCGCCTTCGTTCAGATTTGCTCAGACGATTGCCGCCGGAACAAATTATTGAGCTTTTTCGAATGGGTCCTGGGATGGAAGCGGATGAGCTTCAGCAAGTGGCTCGCATTCTGGAAGAAGAAGCTGTTATATACATGGAGACCAGAAAAATAGACGAGGGCATACGAATTTTAATGAAATCTCTTCATCTATATTTGTACAGCGATCTGAATGGCGCGACTCGTGATCTACAGGTCCTGCCTGAACGAATAGCATGTATCGTAAAACTGGTTCATGAATATGAGCTTTCTCCTGAAACCAGCAAGCTGTTGGCTGCTCATTATGAGCGGGAAAACAGACTGAACCAAGCCGCCGATGTCTGGTTTGGACTGGCATGGGAGCAGCCGGACCTGAGATCGGAAGCAGAGGCATTTTACAGTCAGTTACTGGATAAGACCGATGCAGAGCTGGAGCTGGGTGGAATTTCACGCCAGGAAATCATCGAGGGTTTGTCCGAGATCACCCAATTACATGAAAGAAAGTGAGATGTACCTTTTGGATTCACTGCGCGAACTTGTATACCAATTGACCACGGGAGGCTCCCTCATAACAGCAACGCTGAGTCAGCTGCGCAAACGTGAGGATGCTTCTTTTACTAAAGTGCAAATCAAACCTGTGGAATTGAAAAACAAACTGCATTATCAGTTTGCCTTTCATTACAGCAACAAAGTCATTCATGAAAATCTGACCCCTGACGAAGCTAATGAGCGCATGACTGCCTTGTTTGAGGACACATTCCGCCAAGGACTTCTATGTGCCAAGGATGCAGACTATCAGGTGCTGATCAGTAAAAAATATAAAGTATCCATCCTGACAAAGTCACCGAGCAAAAGTAAAGCCGATCTGTCTCATAATCGCAAAAAGCAATATGTGCTTGAGGAAGGAGAGCGTATTCCTTTCCTGATTGAGCTGGGGATTATGAATGAGGACGGCAAGGTGCTGGCCCGCAAATACGATAAATTCCGTCAAATCAACCGTTTTCTCGAAATGGTGCAGGATGTATTGCCCAGCCTTCCGGTAGGCCGCCCATTGACGATTGTGGATTTTGGCTGCGGCAAGTCGTATTTGACCTTTGCTCTTTATCACTACTTGGCAGTACAGCAAAAACGACCTTTGCAGATTGTCGGTTTGGACTTAAAAGCAGATGTCATTGAAACCTGTAATGTTCTGGCGCAAAAGCTGCAATATCGACAGTTGGAGTTTCTGGTCGGAGATATCGCCGACTATAACGAACTGGAGCAGGTGGATATGGTCGTTACCTTGCATGCATGCGATACAGCAACAGATGCAGCACTGGAAAAGGCTGTACGCTGGGGAGCGTCTGTCATTTTATCAGTGCCGTGCTGCCAGCATGAGCTGTTTAGCCAACTGGAAAATCCGGTATTGGAGCCTTTGCTCTCCCATGGCATTTTGAAAGAGCGTTTTTCTGCACTAGCAACGGATGGAATCCGGGCCAAGCTGCTGGATATGATGGGGTATCGGACACAGCTCTTGGAATTTATCGACATGGAGCATACGCCTAAAAATATTCTGATTCGTGCTGTCAAAGGCCAAGCGGGAGAACGGTCCGTTCTGTGGCGTGAGTACACAGCATTTCGGGATTTTATACATGCTGACCCGTATTTGGAACTTGCTTGTGCGGATTTGCTTCCCGAAGGAGCGGGGCAGAAGCAGACACACAGCTAATCATATAGTAAAAGTGGAGCCACTGCGGGGTGGCTCCACTTTTTTGTAGTTTACAGTTATGGTTGCTGTACGCAAAACCTCTACCCGCCATAAGCACTTCTAAAAGCGGTGCACAGGACATCGCGATCCACCTTCCACAATGCCGCGAGCTCCTCGCTGACATCTTCGTCCCACCAGTCGCACAGTAGTTTGCGATTGCTATGGTTTTCCGCAATCCAGATGAGGTGTCCGACGACCTTGCGGCAGTACAGCTCCTCACCCTGCTTGACCAGATCAGGAGCAATGTGAACAGGTAGACGTTTGCAGGTTCGGTACAGCTCTTTGCAGCATGCTCGGCGGATACCACGAGCCGTGGGTAAACGGGAATGTGGATTGTCATGTTTGGGGAATTTGCCGGGAGGCATATTGTACCCCCTCCTCTCTCTCTCAACTTATGCGGGCACAGGAGCTGGGGTCACTGGCCACCCTAATTGAGCGAAGTGGCGACTTGTTCTGCCGCTGTGATACACTAATGAAAATAGAGAAACAGGCAGGGAGTGGGAAGAAAAATGGACCAGATATCTAGTATCATTAATTATTTGTTTGAGATCATTCGCAGTCTGGGGTATTTTGGTATTATGCTAGGCTTGATGGTGGAGGTTATTCCAAGTGAAATTGTTCTCGCTTATGGCGGTTTTTTAGTGTCTTCGGGTCATATTAATTTTTTTGGCGCAGTCGTGTTTGGAACGATTGGCGGGGTGCTGGCCCAACTGTTCATTTACTGGATTGGACGCTATGGCGGCAGACCGGTATTGGATAAGTACGGGAAATACATACTCATCAAAAAAAGCCATGTCGACCACGCTGAAGCCTGGTTCAATAAATATGGTACGGGGGTCATTTTTACAGCTCGCTTCATCCCTGTTGTGCGTCACGCGATCTCAATCCCTGCCGGGTTGGCTCGAATGAACGTATGGCGCTTTATTATTTTGACGACGCTGGCGATTATACCTTGGTCTGTTTTGTTTATATATTTAGGTATGCTGCTGGGAGACAAGTGGGAGCAAATTGACGAAGTGGCAGCACCTTACATCAAACCCATTTTGCTAGTTGCTCTTGCGCTCTTGATCATTTATTTTGTTATCAAATGGATTGTAGCCAAAAACAAAAAAGGAAGTGTATAACATGAGCCGTACTAACGTATCGCAATATTTCGGCAAGGGCTTGAGTCCTGAGCAGTTTATGGAGAGCATGGAAAAGAACAAAGAAGCCTTCCGCTCCGGATACGATCAGTTTGTGTGGAACAGCGAAGAGGATCGGGAGTTTTTTGAAAGCCTGAACCATCGTGATGATCTGCGTGTGCTTATTTTAGCTGCCGACTGGTGTGGGGATGTAGTGCGCAATGTGCCCGTTGTGTTCCGCGCGCTGGAGAATAGCGGTATTCCAACCGAAGTATTAATTTTGGAAAATCACCAGGCGCTGATGGACGACTTCCTGACGATGGGCGGACGTGCTGTGCCGATTGTGATTTTTGCGGATACTGGGGGCCACGTACTTGGTCACTGGGGACCACGTCCTGCACATGTCCAACAAATTATGATCGAATTCAAACGTGAAAATCCAGATCGGGAAGCCGATGATTATCAAGAAAAAATCGCAGTTGCTCGCAAAGAAATGGCTGCAAAATATGGGGAGGGAACCGAGGTTCATCCTGTGATTGTTCAGGAATTACGCGAGCTGATCTCGGGATTTTAACTTATGACCTTATCCATTCGCAGCTTTAATCTGGGTCCACTTCAAACGAATGCTTATTTGCTTCAAGGGGATGATCCACAGCGTGCCGTTATTATTGATCCAGGAATGAATCCGGGACCTTTGCTGAGAGCGATTGAATCCCTGACCATTGAAGCTATCCTGCTGACCCATGCCCATTTTGACCATATTGGAGGAGTGGAGGAGATTCGCAATGCGAAAGGATGCCCGGTGTATCTGCACGACTTGGAGCAAGACTGGCTCACATCTCCTAAGCTGAATGGCTCCCTAATGTGGCCAGAGGCATCTCCACCGATCTCGACAGGACCTGCCGAATATGACTTGGCGGAAGGTCAGCAATTAAATCTAATCGGGCACACGTTCAAGGTGTTCCATACACCGGGACATTCACCCGGAAGTGTTAGCTTCTTGTGTGGCAAAGATCTTTTCTCCGGGGATGTGCTATTCCGTCAGGGTGTCGGACGTACCGACCTGCCGGGGGGGCGGGAACGGGATTTGTACGATTCCATTCAGAATAAATTGTTTCCGCTCGGAGATGACGTTACGGTCTATTGTGGTCATGGCCCCAAAACATCTATAGGTTATGAGAAAGCTAACAATCCGTATATCCGGTAAATTTGATAAACGTTAATTAATTGAGGCAAAATCAAAGAAGTGACAGGTTTTGCCTCAATTCGACAACAAAATATAAATTATGTATAGACAAAGGTTTTTATTTTTGTTAACATACATTTATTGAAGTTACATACTAAACTCGCGAAGCACGCAAGCTGTGGATGAATCCCGGTTTGCGTTCTTTTTTTTGCCCATTAAGAGGATAAAGAGGCATGAGGCCGTCAGATCACAAGGGGGAGCAAGCATGAAAAGAAAACATATATATGGGGTACACCGAGAGAACGAAGGCAGTTTCCGTCTTCCCAAAATAATAGATTTTGAAGATGCTGTGGTAGGTTCCGAACCGAAGATCATAACTTGGAAAAAGGTAAAGCGGCAGGGCGGAAGCCTTACGCAAAACTGGCATATACGGCTTAATGAACATAGATTTGGACGTGGAGACGGTAGATTATGAAGATACATAGATGATATAGACAAGCTACCTTTTTTTTAGTAGACTTAGCAGATAAGTTCAGACAAACGGGGGGGCTAACGATGCATCATTTAGGAGCTAGAATTATGATCGTCGCGGATGCTTTTGAGCAGAATCTTCCTGTGGGCGAACATGGTTATATCATTGCTTACGACCGTAATGCGGACAATGCTTTTGACTATGTCATTCGCGTACCGAAGGTGAATCGCAATTTTTTCGTACCATCCGGGGACATTGAGCTGGAAGAAAGTATTCTCAAGCTGGAAGCCGAGCGGATTGAGCGTGAAGCGCTGATAGATTACGCCCTTGCTACTCATAATGAGAAGCTGTTCAGACATGTGATGAACGGTGGTCATGATTCAGTAGAGACTGAGGAAGAAGAAACCGCGGCAGAATTATTGTCACAGGCTGATTTTATCAAACAAGTTAATTTGCGTGCTTGGATATAGGAATCGGCTGTTGCCGACTCTTTTTAACAATATATAATGGGCACGATTTCAGCTGCTATAGTTTTCTGGAAAGAGCACCGAGAGGTGCTTTTTTTATATTCTTTTAGTAACATTTACCTCATTGATGTACAGTCTGCTTCTGTACTGCGTCAAAGATTGAATTGTATAGGGTTCTATCCTATAATTAAAAACGTTATTTCAAAGTTCGGTGTAACATTTTTGATACCAGGATTTTGCAAAATCCGATTCCAGTCGCTTATTGGATTTTTATATATACATGAGGAGGGTTTTGAATGAACATTTCCAAGGAAGATGTCCGTCACGTAGCTAGGCTGTCCCGGTTGAATTTGACCGAGACTGAGGAAGAAACGATGACAGGGCAATTAAACGCCATTCTCCATTATGCGGAGAAGCTGAATGAGCTGGATACGGAGCAGGTAAAACCGACCACTCATGTGCTGCACGTCAGCAATGTCATGCGGGACGACGAAGTTCGCGAAAGTTTGACGCATGAGCAAGTGATGCGTAATGCACCTGAAGAAGAAGATGGACAGTTTAAAGTTCCTGCTGTTCTGGAATAGATTTCACATTTGAAAGGAGGATGCAAATTGAGCTTGTTTAATAACACATTGCCGGAAATACATAACAAGCTGCATCAAAAGGAAATTTCCGTGAGTGATCTGGTGGGACACGCTCTGGAGACAATTGATGCGCGGGAAGAGAAGATCAGAGCCTATATTACTGTTGACGAGGAACAGGCTCGGGCATCCGCACGTCAGCTGGATGATCAGCTGATTTCGGGAGAGGAACGAGGGTTGCTGTTTGGTCTGCCGGTCGGTATTAAGGATAATATCGTGACGGAAGGGCTACGCACCACATGTGGCAGTCAGTTTTTGAAAAATTTTGATCCTGTTTACGATGCCACAGTGGTTGGCAAGTTACGCGCAGCGCAAACCGTGACACTTGGTAAAATGAACATGGACGAATTCGCCATGGGCGGTTCGAACGAGAACTCCAGCTTTTTCCCTGCGCGTAACCCTTGGGATTTGGAACGTGTTCCCGGCGGTTCCAGTGGCGGCTCGGCTGCAGCTGTTGCGGCGGGTGAAGCTTATTTCACGCTCGGTTCCGATACAGGGGGCTCCATTCGCCAGCCCGCTTCTTATTGCGGCGTAGTTGGCCTAAAACCAACCTATGGTCTGGTATCCCGTTTTGGACTGGTGGCTTTTGCTTCATCTTTAGACCAAATCGGTCCGATTACAAAAAATGTTCAGGATTCAGCCTATGTCCTGCAAGCCATTGCAGGCTATGACCAGAAGGACTCCACTTCTGCGAAGGTAGACATTCCTGATTATTTGAACGCTTTAACCGGAGATGTAAAAGGACTTCGTATCGCTGTGCCTAAAGAGTATCTTGGTGAAGGCGTAGATCCACAGGTCAAGGAAAAGGTGCTCGATGCACTGAAAACACTGGAAGGATTGGGCGCTGTATGGGAAGAAGTATCTCTTCCACACACGGAATATGCAGTTGCGACCTACTACCTGTTGGCTTCATCCGAAGCATCGTCCAATCTGGCCCGCTTTGACGGCGTGCGCTATGGTGTACGCGCTGATAATCCGGATAACCTGCTTGATCTGTACCATCAGTCCCGTACGCAAGGGTTTGGTCCTGAGGTGAAGCGTCGGATTATGCTCGGTACCTATGCACTCAGCTCCGGGTACTACGATGCTTATTATTTGAAAGCTCAAAAAGTGCGCACACTGATCAAACAGGATTTTGATCGTGTATTTGAACAATATGATGTGATTATCGGACCCACTGCACCGACTACCGCTTTCAAAATCGGCTCCCAAGTGGACGATCCATTGACAATGTATTTGAACGATATTTTGACGATTCCAGTGAGTTTGGCTGGCGTGCCGGCGATCAGTATTCCTTGTGGTCTTGCAGATGGAATGCCAGTCGGACTACAAATTATCGGAAAAGCCTTTGATGAGTCTTCTGTACTGCGTGTAGCGCATGCATTCGAACAAAATACTGAATTTCACAAGCTGCGTCCGCAGCTGTAATTTGCCAAAAAGGAGGGAACCTATTCATGTCTACAACTACATCGAAGTATGAGACGGTCATTGGACTTGAAGTCCATGTGGAATTGCATACGAAGTCCAAAATATTTTGCGGATGCTCGACATCCTTCGGAGCGCCACCAAACTCTCATACATGTCCGGTCTGTCTAGGACATCCGGGAGTATTACCGGTATTGAACCGTCAAGCCGTTGATTATGCGATGAAAGCGGCAATGGCGCTCAATTGCACCATCGCTGATGTGAGCAAGTTTGACCGCAAAAACTATTTCTACCCTGATTCACCGAAGGCTTACCAAATTTCGCAATATGACCAACCGATTGGTGAGCATGGCTGGATTGATATTGAAGTGAACGGTGAAACCAAGCGTATCGGCATTACCCGGTTGCATCTGGAAGAGGATGCGGGAAAATTAACCCACGTTGATGGTGGCTATGCTTCTTTGGTTGATTTTAACCGGGTCGGCACACCATTGGTTGAAATCGTTTCGGAGCCGGATATATCTTCGCCGGAAGAAGCCAAGGCTTATCTGGAAAAAATACGTGCCATTATGCAGTATTGTGACGTATCCGATGTGAAGATGGAGGAAGGATCGCTTCGTTGCGATGCGAATATCAGTCTTCGGCCGCATGGACAAAAAGAGCTGGGAACCAAAGCGGAACTGAAAAACATGAACTCCTTCCGTGGCGTACAGCGCGGACTGGAATATGAGCAGTTCCGGCAAGAACAGACGCTGGACGAAGGTGGCACGATCGTACAGGAAACACGTCGCTGGGATGAGGCACAGGGTAAAACCTTGTCCATGCGTGGTAAGGAACAGGCGCACGACTACCGTTATTTCCCGGACCCGGATCTGGTTACACTGCATATTGATGAGGAGTGGAAAGAGCGTATCCGTGCTTCGATTCCTGAATTACCCGACCAGCGTAAAGCACGTTACACTTCGGAATATGGATTACCTGAGTATGATGCACAGGTAATTACGTCCTCCAAGCCATTGGCTGATTTGTTCGAGGATAGTCTTCAGTACACCAAGGATGCCAAAGCAGTATCCAACTGGATTATGGGGGATTTACTCGGCTATTTGAATAGTGCCAATGTAGAACTGTCGCAGGTTAAATTGACAGGTCGGGGCTTGGGTGAAATGATCGGACTACTGGAGAAGGGGACGATCAATAGTAAAATTGCCAAAACGGTCTTCAAGGAAATGCTGGAAAGTGATAAACTGCCACAGCAAATTGTTGAAGAAAAAGGACTTGTGCAAATCAGTGATGAAGGTGCAATTCTGACAATTGTCGAACAAGTTGTAGCAGCTAACCCGCAATCGGTCGAGGATTACAAAGCTGGCAAGCAAAAGGCCATCGGCTTCTTGGTCGGTCAAGTGATGAAGGAGAGCAAGGGCAAAGCTAACCCTGGCCTGGCCAATAAGTTGCTGACAGAAGTGTTGAACCGTTAATGGCATAGTTATGACAGGGGCTTGTCTTATAGGGACAGGCCCCTTTTGCATAGGTGCAAAGACACGAATGGGGCATCAAACAAATAGCGTGATGACATATGATGAGTTTCCTTAGGAGGGCAAACAGTATGATTACCCTATGTTCATTGGAAGATGATGATATTGTCAGTCAGATATGGCGTCTTCAGCACGTCGCTTATAGGCTGGAAGCTGAACTGATTGGATTTGATGAGATTCCTCCACTGATGGATACATTGGAGACGCTGAGAAGCTGCGGGGAGTCTTTTTATGGGTGGCTGGAGGATGATGAACTGCTAGGAGCACTAGCTGTGCAGTCTGAGTCATCTGGTTCGCTTACCCTTACACGTATGATGGTTCATCCAGATCATTTTCGCAAAGGGATTGCGGACTCCTTAATGAAGCATGTTTTGAATAAACACCGTAATGTCCCCCTGTTTATCGTCACCACAGGAACTTTAAACACTCCTGCAGTGACGCTTTATCGAAAACATGGTTTTCGCCCCGTTTCCGCGGCAGAAGTGGCCCCAGGCGTGGAATTAACCACCTACCATTTGCATAACGTGGAATAATACTCACAAACCGCATGCCCGGACAGGGAAGCACGACATAACCGGGAGGAGAGACTCGAATGAATAATCCGTGGATTATAGATGATTCACATATCATTTTACGGCTATTACTGTCCATGCTTCTCGGTGGATTCATTGGCTTTGAGCGAGAACGTTCCAATCACGCTGCTGGTTTGCGGACTCACATTATGGTCAGTCTTGGATCGGCGCTGATTATGTTACTCTCCATTTACGGCTTTGCTGATTTTATTAAAGAAGCTAATGTGCGTATAGATCCAGCTCGTTTGGCTACGGCGGTGATTACTGGCGTAGGCTTTCTGGGCGCAGGTACGATTATGTTCACAGGTAAATCGATTACTGGACTCACAACGGCGGCTTCCATTTGGGTCGTAGCTGCCATTGGCCTTGGGGTCGGAGCAGGCTTCTATTTACCCTCTATAGCGGCAACTGTGCTCGTATTTTTAAATTTATGGGTGTTCAACAAATTAGAACTTCGGTATATGCGTGGACGCAAGCCTCATCTTATTACACTGTACGGATTGTCCTCTCACGGATTGCTTGATCAAATTTCGACTTATTTAGAGCAAGAAAAAGTGGAAATACGTAAAATCATGATTAAAGAACATGAAAACATTCCATTTCATGAATTGCATCCGGATCGTCAGAGTATGGAGGTTTCCCTGGAGGTGCTGGCCCGACATGACTTTAATCCGGTACGTATTGCAGCTGATTTACGACAATGGGAAGATATAGCTGCCGTCTCCGTCGAGTGAGCATAACCCTTTTTTTTACAGTTACTATCAAATCTGATTGGGGTACTATGTAACCATCAAAGTATTTTACAGCGGAGCTACGTATGGAATTCAAAGGGGAGGATGGCATGAACTCGGAACAACCGTTACCGTCGGGAGCGTCCGGACAGGCTGAACAGCCACATGGACAGAAACAGCGGGGGCGTCTGCAATACGCTAAATTTCGCAAAGTAATTGCCATTATCATGGCAGCGCTGATACCTGGAATGGGACATCTTTTTTTAGGACTATTTATTAGGGGGCTTACATTTATTGTATTGCTCCTGCTAGATATTTTTGCGATGCTGTATGTTTCCTCCGATGGATTGAGGATTAACATCCCATTACTAATTTTGCTTGGCTTGTTCATACCCGTTTTATATTTTTATAATGTATATGATGTCTTACAGTCAGCGGATTACATGGTTCGTTATCGGCGCAAGCCAGATCAATATGCACGAATGGATGCTAGAGGTCAGCAAAGCAGTCCATTTTATGCGTGGGAAAGAGGCTTTGCTTTTGCTGTGCTACTGGTGGCAGGCGGTGGACTTATGATTCTGTTCCGCATGAAACCTCGCTGGTTAAGCATTTTCTTCGAAGATTATGGGTTCCTGACGCTGGCCATTATATTAATGATGATCGGTTTATTCCTTTTTCTAAGGGAAGCCTTTCTAGCCTTTAAACGTAAAAAAGTTGAAAGAAAGAGGGTGAAGCAGGCGTGCACCGTAAAATAAGAGTCGGCCGCTACACCGCTTCGCTTCTGTTGATGGCTGTAGGCATTTTGCTGATTGTAGATGTGCTTCAGAACACGGAATATATGCTGCAGCTCCTTGTGTGGTGGCCTGTAATCTTTGTGCTTTGGGGTCTGGAGTATCTGATTTTTTTTGGTGTGTATTATCGCAAAGAGGGCAAGCCTGACAACGGACGACGTTTCAGACCTGACTTAAAGGGGATTCTGTCCGCTTTGGTAGTGGCTGCTTCGGTTTTTATCGTGACCCAGCAAAACCATTATATGTACCTGTGGAACCGGGTTAGTCTCAATCTGACATCGGCTTCTATGGATTTTAGCCAGGCTAAAGAGAATCGGTATGATATGGGCGGTGTGCTGGTACCTGTAACTATGCAGACATCCGATTTAGTAGTTGATTCAGTGAATGGGGATATAACACTGATCAGAAGGCCTGTGTCCAATATTGAGGTGCGTGGGACTCTATGGGTGGATCAAGCGCCTGCTGCCGAAGCGGACAAGATTGCTCAAGCTTCTTCACTGACTTCTACCGACGGCAAGACCATCCAGATTCGTCCGGAGGTACAGTCATACGGAGCATCAAGTAAACGTCAGCCTCGAATGAACATGTTGATCACCGTACCAGAGGATCGGCGCTTCAATATGCAGATTAGAACCTCCAACGGGAATATTACCTTGAATGGAGTTGACGCTATCGACAGCATCCGGCTTGAGAGTGGTAATGGGAACCTCACAGTTAATGACGCTATCGGCAATGTCAAAGGAGGCACCCTGAACGGTCAGATTAAATTGCATCGGATTTCCGGAGATGTGGATGTACGCACGAACCGTGGCGATATGCAGGCAGGGGATATTGAAGGGGCCGTGTCACTCCACACTATGGTAGGTGACATTCAGGTCGCTCGTTCGGAAGGGGATATTACCGTTGATACTCAAAATGGTGACATGAATGTGCTGAATTCTACAGCCAAGCTGAATGCAAATTCGCTTAATGGCGCTATCAAAGTGCATAGCGAGCAGGTAGGTGGAGATTGGAAAATATACAGTGCTGTCGGTGATATCGTATTGGATCTTCCGTCAAATGGAGATTTTCAGCTAGAGGGTTCAAGCAGTTATGGTAATCTTCAATCTGATTTTCCGTTTAAAATAGACAGTAAAAGCATTTCAGGCCAAAACGGAGATGGCAAATATGTGATTAATGTAGAGGGTAACAGCAATTTAACCATTAAAAAGTTACTGATTCCGTCGTTACCCGACTTGAATGGTTCCGGGGAATCGACTGCACCCGATGCATCTGGAAGCTCTCCCGATGAACCTGAAGTTCCTGCGACCGATACTTCGATAGGAACATCCGGCGACAATACGGCGCGTTGACAAGATTCTTGAGTAGACCGTACAATGTGAGTAGCTTTAGAAGTAAATTGTAAATAGATGCGTGGTAATTGATAGGATTGCAAGTAAGGGATAAGGCGGTGGACATATATGGCAGCACGCGTCCAGCATGCTTTGGAACTTCTGAAGAAGACAGGTGTACGCATAACACCCCAGCGCCATGCCATATTAAACTATTTGATGGAATCTATGGGGCATCCGACTGCAGATGAAATATATCGTGCGCTGGAGTCCAAGTTTCCAAGTATGAGTGTGGCTACGGTTTATAATAACTTAAAAATGTTTATAGAAGCGGGTATGGTACATGAGTTGACCTATGGAGATAACGCCAGTCGTTATGATGCCAATATTTCGGAGCACTATCACATCATTTGCGAAAAGTGCGGAAAGATTGAAGATTTCAGTTATCCGTATTTGGCAGATGTGGAACGCCATGCTGCGTTGGAAACAGGCTTCGAGGTGCATGGACATCGTATGGAGTTACACGGAGTATGCAAAGCTTGTAGTAACAAACAATCGTAACGAAACAAGGAATTGAAGTTTTTTGTGCGGAATGTATATATTGTAATGGATTGGAAACGTGAGGAATTCCCCATAAGTGGGGATTTACCGCGTTTTTTTGTTTAAATCACTTTGTTTTTGGTCTCAGGTAATCTGTAAAGTTACAAAATACAGAAATCAAAATTTCTTACAATGGAGGTTCAATATTGGCCAGAAATCATTCCAGACGCCGCCGTAAACGTTCTCGATTCAAAGGAGCGGCAAGCCTGCTATTATTCGCAGCGATTATATGCGCAATTACTGTCGTATGGTATGGTAATCCTCTTCACGAGAAACCCGATTGGCAGGGGAGTGTCCGACCTATTTTTATAAAGGGCAAGTTGACCGGATATGAAGCTCAAAGCTCCGGTAAGAACATGCTGATGCCGCTTAAATTGATACAAGGTCAAATTGACCCTTCAATTCGTTATGAGGATGACAGCCAAACCGTCATTATGGCAACGAGACAAAGCTTGCTCCATATGAATGTTTCAAAGACACAAGGGGAACTGAATGGTAAAACATATGCCCTTAGCGCCGCCCCTCAGATAATCAGTGGAGAAGTATATATTCCCATTGAGGCTGTACGTGAAGTATATGGTATATCCATCCACGAGGACCCTGTAACAGGTGCCGTCATTCTGATGAAAGCCGGAGAAAAAGTCAGGCTAGGTAGTGTAGAAAAGAAAGATGGACAACAGGATGCTAGAATTGCTTTGCGCAAAGAAGCCTCTAGTCTATCTTTTATTTTGGCAGATGTATCACAGCAGACGAAAGTACGCATCTGGTCTCAACAGGGCGATTGGTATTTTGTGCAGTTAGACAATGGTTATGCAGGATACATTAAGTCAGACTGTATCTCTGAAGGAGAAGAACTTGTGATACCTTCGGTTAAGGACGATTTGTCAATCTCGGAGAAGCATTGGCAGGGTAAACCTGTGAATCTCGCTTGGGAAGCCGTCTATAATCGTAAGCCTGATCCTTCCAAATTTGATCCTATGCCTGGAGTAAATGTGGTGAGCCCTACATGGTTCAGCGTCGTTGATCATGAGGGTACTGTAGAAAGCAAGGCGGACCCTGCATATGTAAGCTGGGCGCATCGTAAGGGGATAGAGGTATGGGGCTTGTTGAGCAACAGTTTTAATCCCGAAATAACAACTGAGGCCCTATCTACCTTTGAACGTCGAAAATCGATTGTAGATCAGATGATCTCACTTGCTCAAGAAAATGATCTGGACGGTATTAATATTGACTTTGAAAATGTTCATACAAAGGATGGCCCCAACGTCACCCAATTTTTGCGGGAACTTAAACCGATGGCTCGGGAACATGATTTGATACTGTCCATTGATGTTACGCCCAAATCTCAAAGTGAGATGTGGTCTGTTTTTTTGGATCGAAAGTCATTGGGAGCTATAACAGATTATCTCATGGTAATGGCGTATGATGAGCATTGGGCGGCTAGTCCAAAAGCTGGTTCCGTCGCCTCGTTACCATGGACAGAAGCGTCAATTCAGCGAATTATTCAGGAAGACGAAGTGCCGCCTCAAAAAGTAGTTTTAGGTATTCCGTTATATACCCGCGTTTGGTCCGAGACTCCCAAAGAAGGGAAGATTAAGGTCACCTCCAAATCAATTGGTATGGAGTCAGCAGCCGATATTGTAGCCCGATTTAAGTTGAAGCCCAAATTTAGAGCTTCTGAAGGTCAGAATTATGTCGAATATACCGAAGACGGTGTGGTCAAAAAGATTTGGCTAGAGGATCAGATATCCCTGAAGGCAAGAGTAGAACTTGCCAAATCACTGAACCTGGGCGGAATTGGTGTGTGGAGTCGGAGCTTTGCAGATGAAGACGCTTGGATAACACTGAAAGAAATAATTAAATAAGATAAAAAATTATACAATTGAAGAAGGAAGTTTCTTATTTATGTAGAAATGATCACATGTATCCAAAATCCAATTTAGCGGTTATAGCCGCCTTGCAGGTATGGAGGGTGAAGTGCAGCTAACCAAATTAAACCTGATGCATGATGAATTGTTGCAGGAAGATTCAATAGGTGTTATTTCGTACAGAAAGCCGGGAGAATATTTTCACGGTTCGATGTTGTATGACTTTGATGAACTCATTCTAATTATTGGAGAAGGCCGGGAGCCAGTTCGATCTATACAACACTTATTTATTAATGGATTAAAATGCCAAGTGTTGTACACAACGCTTAGTTGTCTGAAGGGTTGGATTATCGCAGGTGAACAAGCCAACATTATAGATTATGTGCTAGAAGGTCGTATGGTCTGGGAACGGGATGACAGGGTACGTCTTTTAAGAGAGGAAATTATTGAATTTAACGATCCACTGCGAGAGCAGAAGCGATTTCATGAGTTCTCCCGCTTTCTAGTCAATTACGTTCAGGGTAAGAAAGCAGTACGGGAAGGGCGGATCATTGACGCTTATCAAAGTGTTCTGAAGGCACTGGATCATTGGGCGTCTATTGAACTCATTGAACGTGGGATTTATCCAAAGGTTCACTTATGGGTACAGGTGCAGCCGCTGGATCGAACAATTGAGAAACTGTATAACGAGCTCACATTAAGTACGGAGACTCTGGAGCAACGGGTTGAACTGGTACTGCTTGCTTGTGAATTTTCAGTCATGTCAAAAATGGAGGAGTGCTCCTCTCCGCTATTCCGTATATTAGGTAGCAGACGGGAACCTTGGTCTATAGATGAACTTATGAATCATCCTGAACTTAAGAATCTACAATTAGATCTTACCGTCGTGCTCCGCAAACTGGTTTATCGTTCACTTATTAGAGAATCAGCCGTCGGGGAATATAGGGATCGCGGACAAAATCGTGAACTGCGCTACTCCCTTCTTTGATGAGCGGACGTTAATTTATCAGGAAGAAAGATCGATAAACGATCTTTTCTTCCTTTTTTCTTACGTGATTTAGAATATACAGGAGATGAAAATATATAAATGATTATTTTAGCTTGACGAGCATGTAAAATATGTGCTAAGTTATAACTCGCCCCATTAAGCAACACGAATAATTTAGAACTGTCTAAAGCAGGATAAAAGGTGTTGTATCAAGCGGAAAAATATTTTTTTAAAAAAAGCTTGACGAAAAACGAGGCTATGTGTTACATTATTTAAGTCGCCGCTGAGACGCGGTGGTGAAACAAAGCGAATGTTAAAGTAAAAGATTTTGATCTTTGAAAACTGAACAACGAGTGAGTAAACTGATTTTGTTCGCAAAATCAAACATGAGATAATTTATCTCGTCAGTTTCAACATGAGCTAATCGCTCTTTCAATAAACCAGCTTCGGTTGGTCTTTAATGGAGAGTTTGATCCTGGCTCAGGACGAACGCTGGCGGCGTGCCTAATACATGCAAGTCGAGCGGGGTTAGTTAGAAGCTTGCTTCTAACTAACCTAGCGGCGGACGGGTGA